>NZ_JAERSD010000019.1:38760-85870 GCF_017912555.1 Bacillus sp. REN3
CCAATCGAACTCAATAATCTCCCAATTATAGACGTTAATCTCCCGTTTGCCCATTTTTTGTAAATCCAGACCTGGAAATTAGCTTCCGCCTCATTAAAAATAACCAACAAGATCGAGTCCGCCGGCAAACTCCCTGGCATCGAATAAGAATATCCCACTGAAACTCATTATTCTCCCAAAAAGAAGCTGGAATCTCCTAATTCACACCGATATTCTCCCAATCCATCTCTATAATCTCCCAATTATAGCCGTTAATCTCCCGTTTGCCCATTTTTTGTAAATCCAGACCTAGAAATTAGCTTCCGCCTCATCAAAAATAACCAACAAGATCAAGTCCGCCGGCAAACTCCCTGGCATCGAATAAGAATCTCCCACTGAAACTCATTATTCTCCCAAAAAGAAGCTGGAATCTCCTAATTCACACCGATATTCTCTCAATCGAACTCAATAATCTCCCAATTATAGACGTTAATCTCCCGTTTGCCCATTTTTTGTAAATCCAGACCTGGAAATTAGCTTCCGCCTCATCAAAAATAACCAACAAGATCGAGTCCGCCGGCAAACTCGAAAATCTTACCATCAGGTTAGCGTGACTATAACTCTCACCCCATATGGGTCTACCGCATCTCTTGCTTTAAAGCCTGTAAAGATTGCTTCCTTTATCGTGGCCATGGGACCTATTGAAGCCGAAATGTTCTGGATTTTGCAGCCGAATACCTGTGATAACTCTTCTACCAAACCTTCCCTGTCCACGATTATCTTCCGCCCAGCGAGAATTGTTCCTTCACTGGCATCATCGATTGCATCGTGTCTGGAGCTCTACCCGAAATTTGTATGGAGTAGAAAGAAAAGTTCTCCTCTCTCCGACACTTACTTTCCATCCCGCTTTTCTGGCATTCTCACAAATTAAATCGTGTTGTTCTTTTGCCACTAGATACCCGATGTGGTCATAGACCGGTTTCTTTCCGTGCCCGAATGTAATATTTACTGCCCCTTTTCTTACTTCGATAATCCTAAACAAAATTTCCTTTTCTCGAAAATCATTCCATGTTAGTAATGGGTTGAATGTCTGGAATTCCCCATCATATTTGCCAGCCCGCAGCGATACACGGAACCCCTGTTCCACATAGAATTTTTCCGTTTCCTCTATGAACGGAGTCCAGAAATGCTAATGAAATAGCATGCAAGCCTTCCTCCTGACTATGTTATCCTTTCCAATGATCCGGGACTTTCAGGTGCGCTGGTATTTTTGTCTGCATGTTTCCATTGGCTGAGTTGATCTGGGCCTGTGTCAAGAAGATGCTTCCGGTAAGGTTCGCACCGCGAAGGTTCGTGTCCCTCATATCCGCTCCGATAAAATCCGAACATCTTAAATCAGCCTTGCTCAAGTCGGCAGCAATCAAGAATGCGCCCCTAAGGTTTGCTCCGCGAAGATCGGCTCCTCTCAATTTTGCTCCTATCAGGTATCCACTTTTCTTCAGCTTTGTTTTTGGCGTATATCCCAAACGGACCAATTCACTTGTTTTAAGAAGCAGCTCATTCACCTTTGCCCGATGGATTGGCAGATCGAGTGCTAAGAGGGCCTTTGGAGCAAGGCAGGCAATACCTTCAGTGTCTTCTTGTACATATGCCCCAAAGCGGGCGTCAGATCTTGTGTAGCTTCAAGTGACATAGCCTCTGCCAGGTAATAGAGCATTTCATGGATTTGCTGCATGACATGGAAAACATCGAACATTTCCCTCGCCAGCTGCGGATTATCCCTCCAGTCTTTCCCTTGGTAGATATTCCTGGACACCCTCTGGCCGGCACCGAAACATTCATACACGGTACAGCCGCGAAACCCTTTGTTCCTGAGATCATGGTGAATTCCGCAACGATTATCAGCCTGCAGGTGCCTGCATGGGATACCTCTATCTTTATTAAAAGCAAAATCAGCTGATTTTGCATATGGCAAGGCAGCACAGCACAATCCGAAGCAATTTTCACAATCAGCCGCCAAGTGGTACCCCCCGCTTTTTTCGCTGGCAGACATCATCAAGCTATTTCCTCCTTCTTATTCATCCCGTTTTTTAACTAAGCTGTAATAACCAAGCTTCAAGTTTTGATTTGGATCCTTTCCGAACTTGAAATCCTTCAATGCCATTTGCTGGATCTTCGTATATGCGACGATTGATTTTATTGAAACTTCTTCATCTATGTATTCACTCCTATCGGATGTAATGAGGGAGCTTTTCTAAAAAAATGGTTTCAACCAATTGTGCCAGCTCGGGATCCCCACGCACGATGGAATTCAGAAAATCCTCAATTCCCCCCGACAACTTTGCCGTATCCATGATCATTTGGCAGAAAAGTCAGATCTTGTCTCCTGATCGTCTCAATCTCTTTTTACTCATTTTAATATTTTTCACTATAAAAGGATTGAAAACTCGAAGCCATTGTCTATAAAAGCAGAGATAAAAAAAGACTGCCTGTCAAACAAAAGGCAGCCTCTTGAAATTGTTCAAATCCGGGGGCCGTGGCAGCTCCGACGGGAACATACCCAAAAAGCTGCTGAAGCCCTTATAATTTTCCCTCTGCGCGGTCGCAGGGCTCCAACTCTGCGAATCACCTTACCATTGCTCTTCCTGACCTGCAACCACAACTGCTTTCTGATCATTCCCTTTTATAAAAGCTTTCCTTACTTGTCAATTGCCAATTAATCATCAATCATAATGACTTCTCGAATATGCCCTCGTCCGCTTGTTGAAAAAAATACGCAGGATCAGCTGCCTTTTTAGCGTGCAAATCAGATTAGACGTGTAAAATCCTCACCAATTCTCATAGAATTTCCTTGTCATTTCAACCGGGATGTTGCTCCCGCCTCTGTTGTGGACGTTTTCTACAAGCATTGCCACGACCATGGCAGGATCTTTCTGGTCATATGAAACGAATGAGCCATTCTCCGTTCCGGTTGTGCCTTGCTTTGATTTTATTTCTGCTGTACCTGTCTTGCCTGCAATCTCCATTCCTTCTACAGCCGCTTTTTTGGCCGTTCCCTCTGTGACGACTTTCCTTAGATTCTTTTTCAGCAGCTGGGCATCTTCTTTCGAAAGCAAATCTGTTTTCCATTCTTTTTCCTTCTCGCCAAACAATAGGACGGGCTCCATCATGGTTCCCTCATTCACGATAACGCTATAGGAACTGGCAAGATGCAGGACACTCATTAACACTTCTCCCTGCCCGAATGAAGAGTCTGCCAGCTGGATGTCCGATTTGATTTTTCCGTCGTTCGAGACCTGTGATGGAGTAAGCGGGTAGTTAAAAGGAAGTTCTTCTCCAAAGCCGAATTCCTTAAGTCCGCTGATGAATTTATCTGCCCCAAGCTCCAATGCGGCCTGTGCAAAATAAATGTTGTCAGATAGCTTTATGGCACTTTCAAGATCAACAGTTTCATCATGCTCATTGACTCTTGTAACCTTGTAATTCCCCCATGAAGCATCCTTCTGCCACTGCTTCCCCGATATTCGGTAGACCTTTTCAGGATCGAAACCATTCTTCAATAAAACCGATGAGGTGATTGCTTTCATTGTCGAACCTGGCGCGTATGCAATAGTAAAGCGATTTAACAGCGGCTTTTTAGGGTTGTCGTCTAACTGCTTATAGTTTTTTGACGAAATGCCTAATTCAAATTCATTTGGGTCAAAAGAAGGACTGCTTAGCAAGCTTAGCACTTCCCCAGTCGCTGGATTGATGATACTCGCCGCACCTGCTTCCCCCTTCATCTGGCCGTACAGTGTTTTCTGCATTTCGGCATCTATCGTCAATTTTATGGTTTCCCCGTCTTTTTTGGGGATTTCAGCGGCTGTTACGACATCGCCATTCCCTTTAGCGATGTATATGCCGATTCCATTCTTTCCACGGAGCTTTTCCTCGTAAAGCTGCTCCACGCCCCTAATTCCGATTCGATCAGCTTTTGTATACCCTTTGTCTTTGAGTTTCTCCAACTTTTCCGCGGTAATCGTGCCTGTGTGGCCGATCAGATGGGCAGTTGCTTCAGCGAATGGATATTCCCTTGCCTCCGTTTTCGGTGCACGCACCCCAGGAATACTGACCATCTCCTGTGCCTTCTTTTGCTGGGTCAAAGGTACTTTCTTCAATGGAACGAACAAATCTGGCTTCACCCAGGGCTGATTCATTTGTTTCTCGATGTATTCCGGGGTCAATTCAAGGAGCTGACTCAGCTTACCTAAATCATCAGGGTTGAATTCCTGTGGTACAACCCCTACTTCATATGACTCTCCATTGATGGCCAGAGGCAAGTCATTGCGGTCATAGATTTCGCCGCGTATCGCCGGATCATTGACCAGTCGGACCTTATCCCCCTGTTGAAGATTCGGCAAAATGAATGAGGGGTTCCACTCGACAAACCAGTCTTCAGTCTCCTCTCTTTCCTCCCTCGTCAAGGTAACTTTCTTTTCATAGTCGATTTTGCCGGCAACCGTATCCATCTGGATCCTGATTGGCAGCTTCACTTTCTTTTTATCATCCCACTCTTTTTCATCTTTTGGTTCTTTGTAGGAAACCTTAACATTTTTCACTCCAAGATCATCGTAAAGGTTCTTATAGCGATCGGTGAAGTCTTCCTCCATGTATGTCTCCGTTGAAGTGGTAGCTAAATAATCATCGTACATTTTTTCAAAGTTTTGCTTATTCCAAAGTCCTATGTACTCCTTCAGCCGATCATCCGGCTGCGGTTTCTCCTGGCATGAAACCAACAAAAATGCGGCAGCTGTGATAAGTAAAAACATGATTTTTTTCATTTATCTCTTCCTTTTTTGTTTTGATTCCTTTAAATTTTCTTTTTCCCTAGGCTATGTTAAATTTGATTGTTGATTTCCACTCCATGCACTTCGACCGACAAGAAGTCCTAGTGCCGAATTTGCCGCAGGACGCGGCGGTTTTAGTCGGCCGCTTTCCGCGGACGTGCCGGAGAGCCTCCTTGGTCTCCCCCTGCCCAGTTAGCCCACGAGAGGCTGTGAGCCTTCCGCTCCAACCGACAGGTATCAATAATCAACGCTGGTCTTTAACATAGCCTTTCGCTAAATAACCGAGCAGCAAATAGAGCAGACCTGTCAACAAACTGTACATTCCGGCACGTATTCCCAGTGACCCGATAGAGTATAGCGCGAACATTGTAAGGACCATCCCTGTCAAAAAACAAAAGGGTGGATAAATGACGTGCCATATCTTATGATCCAACATGAATACCCCGATTACAGTCAATAGGCCGATTCCAAATAATATGACGAATATAAACAGCAAATGGTTGCTGTTTGACCCTGCCGCAGATGAATTTAAAGCCGATCCCGACATGTTGGCAAAAAGCCCTAAAAGGCCAATCCACAATCCGCCGATTATTACCATTAGCCCAACGATCACACCTATTGCTTTGGCATAAACGGTCATAATTCACCTTCCCCCATCGATTAAAGTTACATTTTCATCTCATTCGTTTTTGCCGGGAAGCCCATTTTCTCATAAAGGGGGCGTCCATCCTCTGAGGCATGCAGCCAGATTCTTTTTGCTCCCATCTTGCGGCTGTCTTCAATGCATAAGCCGCCTTGCAAGCCCTCTCCCCTTGAAATTTGGTACTGTATACATGTTCAGGATATAAGCTTCGATTCCTCCTGGATTGCCTGTATAAGGCGGGCTCCTGAATAAAACTATACCGCTGATTGCAACCGTCATTCCTGCCGCCATTGCCATAAAGTATACACAGACTCCAGATAGCATCGTTAGACATGAAACATATACATATTCAAACTTAATCTACGCCATAGCTTCCATTGAAAAGGATTCCAATACTGACATACCTACTCAAAAGTTTGAAGGAGATATTTCCCTTTTCAAATCCAGAGACATTCCTGTCCATCATCGACTATTTCGTTATCTGATCGGTGAATTCCTTTTTCCTTATATTAAAATGCAGCGTTTGCTATTTGGAAACTTTCATAATAGGATACTGCCTTATTCCTCCGATGATTTGATACAAGCTGAAGGGACATCTGTCCATCCCATGTCTGCTTCAATCAATCCATCTTCGTTCTGGCGTTTACGTACTGCACAAAAAATCAAGAATGCTTGACGAATTTCCAAAAGACAATCAATACCAAGGATAAAAGGACATTGCCAACGGAACATTACCAGCCATTCATAGACGGTAATATCCTGAATTTGCAGAATGGACGAAGGTTGAACCACAAAAGGGCATCACATAGCGATAAAACCGCACTGGCCAAATCCGTGCGGTCTCCCTTTTAGGCTTCGTCTTCTTTTTTCACTTTCAAATCTGCGAAAAAGGTACCGGCCAACAGTAAACTGAATGGCGATAAGAACAACAGAATCAACCCGTATAAAAAATTCTTTTCCATAAAGAAAGAGATTGAAGCGAAAAGACAAATTACAAAAGAAAAAGAAAAAAAGATTCCTGCGAAAAAGCTTTTGGCTTTTTCCGCTAAGTCAAATAGGAACAACAACCCAACCTCCATTTTTCAACATCTGCTGGCCAGAATGTCAAGACCGACTACCCTGGCCATTTCTCCATGCATTCAATTCCAATCCCCTTTTAATTCTGGCTTATCTTATGGAATAAGATATGTACCACTATTCTTTTTTCTTTTCCTCCTTCACTTCATCATTAGAATACCTGCCTATCAGTTTCCGTAATATCCTTTTAGGAAATTTGTTCTGCAACTTCTTTATTCTCTTTTTTACTAAAGGTCCAGTTCACAAGGAATATCCCTGTGAAAATCAATGCTCCACCGGCATATACATACCATTCCACGACTTCGCCAAGCAGCAGCCAGCCTGTCAGCACACCGAAAAAAGGTGCCAGGAACAGGAATGCGCTTGTCTTGCCTGGATCGCCTTGATTGATGAGATAAAACCAGATCGTGAATTGAACAATGGAGGCCATGATGGCGAGCCACAGAATAATGGCGATTGATGCCCCGTTGATCTCCAGGCGCGGGGTTTCAAGCGTTACTCCCATCAGTAATAATGCCGTGCCTCCGAACAGCATCTGATAGGCTGTCAGCACCCAGACATTGAGCTGGTGGCCCCATTGCTTGATCAGAATGGTCGCAATCGACCATGACACAGCCGCTCCCAACCCTAGTAATGTACCTGAACTGAATTGCATATGGAAGCCAAGCGTAACGAATACCCCAAGGATTCCGATTACCGCTCCCATCCATTGCATAAGCATATAACGGATTCCAAGGAAAATGGTGCCAAGGATCACCACGAGCAGCGGATTGGTAAAGGTCAGGATCGAGGATTCCCCGGCTGTAATGGTCCTTAGGCTGAGGAAAATACAGGCCATAACACCAGCAGTCTGGAACATGCCAATCGCGAATATTTTTGCCCAGTTCCTTAACGATGCCGGATGTGGTTTGTTCTTCACAGCCAATGCCATGATCAGTCCAGCCAAAGTAAACCTTAAGCCAACCAATAAAAGCGGGGATACATATACCAAACCCATTTTTCCAACCGTAAAAGAAGAGCCCATCAGAAAGGTCGTTGCGATGACAAGTATCCCGTACATGAATGGTGCCAATCCATTTTTGGGAGTGAAAATATCCATTTGATTGTCCTCCCAGCTAGTTTTTACTATAAGCATTATATAAATATTCTTCTTATGCAGACTGGATTCCTTTAGAATTTTCCATTAAATCAGGCAAAACGATTGAAAGGATACGACCTTAGGAGGGATTTAGCAGAGATCAAAATACAGAGCATTGCCCTGGCACACATAAAAAAAGACATCTCCAAAAGGAAATGCCTCTTATCCATTATTTCGCTCCACTAACGAGCTCCTCCATAGATTTCAGCTTAGAGGAGAGTTCCAGGAACCATTCCTCGTCTCCTGTCATCAGTGCAAGGTCGATCAGGAAGCGAATTTGTTCTTTATTTTTCACCTTGGCGGCTGGGATTCCTTCCACATATTTAAGGCCGATTACCACTGTTTGCCCGACAACTTCATCAATATCGCTTGTTACAACATTTATGTTCACGAGCCCGTTAATGATGTCCAAGGATTCGATATAGCCGAGGATCAATTCTCCTTCTTTCAATTTCGTTTTGACCCAATCGCCCCTTTTCAGGATTGGTTTTTCATCGAGCATCTTGTTCACCTGCCTGACAGTTTTTTTGAAACTGTAATATATTTCGTTACATTTGTTCCGTGGCAAAACCCAAGTTCAATCGACGGGCTTTGCCTTTATCAAATCAACAATTTCTTTAATGGAATACTTTTTCAGGTATTCCCCCAAATGCTCTTCGGCGCCAAGAAAAATGAAGAATAAAACTTCTCTCATGTTGGCCCCGACAATGCAGTCTTCGTTGGAATCCGGGCATTTCGGCTGGAGGGAGCCTTCAGATGTGAGTTTGTACAGATCCCACAGGGTCACTTCATCCAGATCAAGAGCAAAGAGAAAGCCGCCGCCGTTCCCTTCCTTGGACTTAATGATCCCGTTCTTTCTCAACAGACTCAGTACTTTACGGATCCGTACAGGGTGGACACCCGCACTTTCTGCAACAGCGTCACTGGTCGACATCCGGTCGGGCTGCAGCGCAAGAAGGGTTAAACTGTGTATCGCAAGTGTAAAATCACTGTTCATGTCCATACTCCTAACTTCTCGAATAAAACCGACTCAATCATTCTTGATGCATTACTGTAATGATAAATGTTACAGTTTTCATTGTCAAGTATGAAGCTTAATTGGCAATTTTCCATTCCAAGCCTGCGAAGATCCGAAGGCTACGGGGAAGGAAGCTGCGGATTTCTTCTTCGTTATACCCTACCTGCAGCCGCTTTTCGTCTAGCAGAATCGGGCGGTGGAGCATTTTGGGATTGTTCCGGATCAGTTTATATAAATCCTTCAATGGCAAGGATTCAAGATCCATATCCAATGCGCGGAATGTCTTGGATTTCGTTGATATGATCTCTTCCGTTCCATTTTCAGTCATCCGCAGGATTGATTTGATTTCATCAATTGTCAATGGGTTTGATGTGATGTTTCTTTCTGTGTATTCAATATGGTGTTCCTCTAGCCAAGCTTTTGCCTTCCTGCACGATGTACAGCTTGGGGTTGTAAAAATCGTTACCATAAATATTAACACTCCCTGGAGTTAACAATGATTTTGTTATTTTCTATTGTAATCAGTTGGCTAGCCATTCCAACAAACAAGCCATTTTCCACAACTCCCGGTATGCTATTCAAATGAGCTTCCAGTTCGGCAGGAAACTCAATTTCCCGGAAGTCGCAATCAACAATCAGATTCCCATTATCGGTAATGAACGGCTTTTCTTCCGCCATCCGTACTTTGGGAACAGCACCGAGGTTCTGGATTTTTTTCATTGTCATTTCATGACCGAATGGCACAATTTCTACTGAAAGGGGATAACTGCCTAACTTCTTTGCGAGTTTAGATGAATCCGCGATGACAATGAACTTGGCCGCCGCATTCGCAATTATTTTCTCTCTTAGCAGTGCTCCTCCACCGCCCTTTATCAGGTTTAGCCGATCATCCACCTGGTCTGTTCCATCAATTGCAAGATCGATCCCATGGATATCACGGAAATCTGTAAGCGGAATCCCAAACTTCCTAGCAAGCTCTGCCGTTCTTTTGGAGGTTGGAATCCCTTTGACTGATAAACCTTCTCTGACCGATTGTCCCAGCTTTTTTAGTGTGTAATAAACGGTAGAGCCTGTGCCAAGCCCGACAATCATTCCATCCTGGACATATTCTGCTGCCTTTTCGCCTACGAGTTGTTTTTCATCCATAAATCCCCCTCCTTTTTGCTGTCTTTTAGAGTTCCTGCTTTGAATTTCATCTTTACTTCAAGATATTTTCTCAAAATCAGTGATGTAAAACCCTTCAATACTGTAATAATAATTCTTACAGTTATTGTTGTCAAGATGCTTTTTTGATCTGCTCGTATGCCATCCTTAAAAACGGAATGATTTTTTTGCTATGCCCGTATCATAAAACAAGGAAATGCAATTATGAAAAAGAAATGAATTTGGACAAATCCTGCTATTAATTTCCACTGATATCTGATATGATTTTGGAAACGATTGCATTCTCCAATGACGAAAGGAGGGAAGAACTGAAAGCTCTTACTAAATCCAGCATCCTTGTTCAACTTTTTTGCTATTATTCATTTTTTTGCTTAAGAAGCGGGAATGTTTCGGATTTAAAGCATTAGAGAGAATTATTTAGGGGGAATTTGACAATGATGAAATATCTGCAAAGAATTGGCCGGTCGTTGATGCTTCCGGTTGCTGTTTTGCCTGCTGCAGCAATCCTTATGGGAATTGGTTACTGGATTGACCCTACAGGCTGGGGCGCAGAAAGCCCGATAGCTGCGTTTTTGATCAAGGCTGGATCATCCATCATCGATAACATGGCCATCCTGTTTGCCGTCGGTGTCGCGCTTGGGATGTCCAAGGATAAAGATGGCTCTGCTGCCCTAAGCGGCTTGGTCTCCTACCTTGTCATCACCACTTTGCTTTCAACGAACTCTGTGGCAATGCTGCAAGGCATCGCTCCGGAAGAAGTGAATGCAGCATTCGGAAAAATCGGCAATCAGTTCATCGGTATCCTTTCCGGTTTGGTGGCAGCAGCGATGTACAACCGCTTCAGCCATGTAAAATTGCCTGATGCGCTTGCGTTCTTCAGCGGAAAACGCCTCGTTCCGATCATGTCGGCCGTTTCCATGCTAGTGGTTTCCGCCATGCTTTTCTTTATATGGCCAGTCATCTTCACTGGACTGGTTTCGTTCGGAACTGCCATCAGTAAATTGGATTTTGCCGGTGCCGGGCTTTACGGGTTCTTCAACCGTTTATTGATCCCTACAGGATTGCATCACGCTTTGAACTCTGTTTTCTGGTTTGACGTTGCTGGCATCAATGATATTGGCAATTTCTGGTCTGGAAAAGGAACAAAAGGCGTGACAGGCATGTACCAGGCAGGATTCTTCCCTGTCATGATGTTCGGTTTGCCTGCAGCCGCATTGGCTATGTATCATACAGCCAAGACGAAAAAGAAAAAACAAGTAGCATCCCTTATGCTTGCAGCTGGTTTCGCATCTTTCTTCACTGGAGTTACAGAACCGCTTGAATTCTCATTCATGTTTGTTGCACCTGTCCTTTATGTTGTCCATGCTGCATTAACAGGGGTTTCCCTGGCAGTAGCAGCTGCCTTTAACTGGACAGCCGGTTTCGGTTTCAGCGCCGGTTTCGTTGACTTCGTCCTGAGCTCGCGCCTGCCATTGGCAAACGCACCTTACATGCTGCTCGTCCAAGGGCTGGTATTCGCAGTCCTGTATTACTTCCTGTTCCGCTTCCTGATCACCAAGTTCAACATCCTGACTCCTGGCCGGGAAGATGATTCCGATGAGTCAGAAACAATCCTTGCTGACCCTGTAGCAGATACAAAGGAAGACAAATTCACCGTGATGGCTGCTAAAATATATGACGGCCTCGGCGGCGACGCCAATGTCGTTTCCGTTGACAACTGTGTCACACGCCTTCGGGTCGAAGTTAAAGACATGGCTGCCGTCGATCAGGCAAAGATCAAAGCCACAGGCGTACCGGGTATCAAAATTGTCGGTCCAAACAGCATCCAGGTCATTGTCGGAACATCCGTCCAATTCGTAGCGGACGCGATTGAAAAAATGAGAAGGTAATTTCCTGCAGTATCTGTATTCCTTCCTCTATACCGTTATAATAGGAAAACTCGCTGATGGCGAGTTTTCTTTTTGTTTATCTCATAATTCCATAAAAGCTAAATCAAGGATGTTTGTGTCCAAATTTGCACGTTAGTCTATATGGGTATTTTCAAGTTCCTGTGAACTGTTGGCCTCTTGGTTGCGGGCGTCTGACGTGTATGGGATGAATCCATGTCTGCATGTCTTCCCTCTTCAGCTTTTTTTTAAAAAAACAAGCCGACTTCGATATTCTTTCAAAGATCATAGGATTTCTGTAATTCACCCTGAAATGACTTTTACAAACATTCCTTTTACTGCTTTATCGTATGCTGCATTGCCCAGGTGCCTCACTTTTTCCGAAAGGAAGGATGCCGGAACGAATTCATTATTATATAAGACGGATGGATCGAGCAAACGGATTTTGTTTCTTTTATGTAAATCGTAACTTTCACTATCCTCTTTTACTTGAATGCCATGATTCAAACCTGCCAGAAGTGACAGCAACTCTGTATCGCCGGAAGCCTTTATTTTTTGGATTATTGTTTGATCAGTACCAAGAAAATCGATCTCATCAATAACTTTACTTTCTATTGATTTTTTCAGTAACCTTGCAAGGGTAACATTTGCGTAGATATTCAAGGGGTGCATGAAAAAATCGATTACTTCTTTGTAATACGTTTCCACGAACCATTCGGCGATGGCAATATTGTTGAGACAGATCTTGCCGTTGCCAACGATCAGCTGCCCCAAAAAATGACTGGCTTCTTCCAGGGAAATATATCCATACTCATACATGTCCCGGAGAGTATAATCCACTCGATCCGCACATAAATCAGGTGCGGGCTGCTCAAGCAAATTCCACTTGGAAACATCCAGCAATAGATCTTCATAGTGGTAATCATGCTTCGCTAAAATCGATGGAATTTCCGAATTCTTGATGACAAAATGATAGATTGATTCATGATAGTCTTCATGATCATTTTCAAATACAAAGTCAACGACATGGGAAAATGCTGTATGGGATACATCGTGCAATAACGCGGCAATTTGTTCCTCGAGTGACCCGCCCAGCCGCCTGATTAACAGCATGACACCGATGGAATGGCAATATCGTGTCACATTCCATTTTTCATTCACTAAATAACTTGCTCCAGCCTGATGGATCCCCTTCAGTCTTTGAACTGGTTTTGACAGTATCAATTCTTCTAAAACTTTTTCGACTATGAAGTCTCCATATAAACAGTCTGATACCAGCATTTATTTCCCCTCCTACACCATATCCCATAAAGAGCTTATCAAAATACGCTTGTTCATCACAATACGAACCGGTAAATTCCATTCCCATGGCAAACAACCATTTGATTTGGATTACAGACCATAAAAAGACGTGTGCCAGTTCACACGCCAAGAATAATAACCTTTTTCCATTATAGTTTTAAGCTATTACTTTTTCATACTTAAAATAACTGATCAATTTCATCTCAACATGTTCTTTCCAGCCATCTAACGGTACATCCAATCCTTCAAGCAATTTATAGGCGTGCACCCACGCGCTCATCTCTTTCGTGATCCGGTATGACCAATCATTGAGCCATTTTTCATATTCCAGTTCCCCGTTGGCAAAATCAATCAAGTGCCCGATTTCATGAGCGAATGCATAGATATTTTCAAGTGTTGTCGAAAGCGGGACGGTGATCGACATGTCTGGATTGAAGCAGATTTTCTTCTTGGGATCGAGGATCACCTTGCAATCCATCTTTTCAGCCATTTCCACGAGCCGTAAAAACGTGGCATAAGATTCCATTCACTGTTCCCCTTTACTGAGTTTTTCTATTTATATACTTATATCGGCTGCAGTATACGAATTTTCCAGAAAAATTAGTAGGACAACTTTGGCTTTCATACCATTTTATAAGGACGAAAAAACTGGAGGAATGAAGATATGCAGATCCATACAGTCAGACAAGGAGACACCCTTTGGGGCATTTCTGAAGCTTATGGTTCGGAAGTAAATCAAATCGTGTCACTCAATGAGCTTGACGACCCAAACAGGCTGGTCGTAGGACAATCGCTCGTGATTCCACAAATAAACAGGGATTATGTTGTCCAGAGCGGAGATAGCATGTGGGGAATTGCCTCCCGATTCGGTGTATCGGTACAAGATCTTGCAAACTACAATAACATCACGAATCCATCTCTGATTTATATCGGGCAAATGCTGCAACTCCCTTATTTTCCCCATACTGTCAAGCGTGGAGAATCATTGTGGTCGATTGCTTCAAGGTATGGTGTCCATGTCAATCAAATTGCTGGCTCAAACAGCATCAGCAATCCTTCCTTGATTTTCCCAGGACAGACTTTACGGATCCCGGCACCCGCCAAACCAGTCATTGAAGTGAATGCTTACACAACGCGAATGGACGAACGTGGCCGGCAGGAAATCTTGAAAAGGGGAGCGCTGTTCACTTATATCTCTCCATTTTCTTATAGTGTCAGGGAGGATGGCTCCCTTTCGAGTTTGAGGGATACATTAGTGCTTGAGGCAGCAGGACCAACTAGAAGCTCCCCGTTAATGACAATTACGAATGAGGCCGATGGTTCATTCAATTCAGACCGGGCTGCAGCCATCTTACGGAATCCCGGGGTTCAGGACCGATTGCTGACAAACATAGTCCAGACAATGAAAGCAAAGGGCTATGCAGGCTTGAACATCGATTTTGAATACGTCTATCCGGAAGACCGGGAGAATTACAATTCCTTTTTGCGGAAAGCAGTAGCGAAGCTGCATCCTGAAGGCTATACTGTATCGACCGCGCTTGCCCCGAAAACAAGGGCTGATCAGCAAGGGCTGCTTTATGAAGCACATGATTATGAAGCACAGGGTAGAATCGTGGATTTCATTGTGTTGATGACGTACGAATGGGGCTGGGCAGGCGGAAGGCCATGGGCTATCGCGCCGATCAGCGAGGTCAGGAAGGTGCTTGATTATGCAGTCACCGCTATCCCTCGCGAAAAAATCCTGATGGGGATTCCCCTATACGGGCGGGACTGGAAAATCCCCTGGGTTCAAGGGACCTTAGCAACAACCGTCAGCCAGAAGGCCGCCGTCAACCTTGCTGCCGAGCACAGAGTGGCAATCGATTATAATGAAACGTACCAGGCGCCGGTCTTCCGCTACACTGACAGCAGGGGACAGCAGCATATCGTCTGGTACGAGGATGCGAGGAGCGTCCAGGCAAAATATGATATGGTCAAGCAATATGGACTTAGAGGAGTCAGCTACTGGGTTCTTGGCATCCCATTTCCACAAAACTGGCCGGTGCTCCAGAATAATTTCCGCGCAAGGAAGAAATGAAGTGAAAAACCTTAGATATCTGAAGCGTTCACTGAAAAAAATTCTTAATGGATAGGCTTGATTAAATTTGCCGATTGATTATCGCTCCGGGATGCTCGCTTTCCGCGGGGCGTGCGGTGAGCCTCCCGAGCGATAAAGCGCCCGCGAGGTCCCGCCTGCATGCTGATCCTCCCGGAGTCTCACACCTCCCGCTCCAATCAGAGAAGTGCTTCTGCTCAATACATCTGTACAAGAGAGATGAATTCATTGAGGGGATTGTGATGTAAAAAAGTCAAGGTGGACATTTGGCCATCAGTACGGCCTCATCCTCTCACTTTTCTTGCTCGGTATAAATAAGAATCGCATCTCTTAAAAATTTCGCAGCAGCTGGATGTTTCCTGCCATAATACTTGGCGAACCTTTCATCGTCCACATACATTTGGGCGATGCCAGCATGCGCTTCTTTTGTATATTTTCCCCAAAAAATGGTCAGCCATTGGCGATGAAGATCAGCTGTTTTTTGGGCAAGCTCGCCTGCTGGGTCTCTGGTGGCGAAAGCATCATTCAAGTTATCGAGGATTTCCTGTTCCAGTTTGTCTGCTTCGGCCAGCTTGGCCGCAGACATTCCCCTCAGCTGTTTGTTTGATTCCTCAATCTGTTCATCCCCATACTTTGCCCGGATTTCTTCCCCATACTTCCTTTCATTCTCATCAATCAACTTTTCTTTGAACGCTTCAAATTTTTCATGATTCTCCATCTTTATTCTCCCTTCTTTATACGCCAAGGTCTTTTCGACATTGGCGATCAATCGGTCTAATTGCTCTCTTTTTGCCAATAGGTTCTGTCTGTGTCCCTCCAACGCTTCCACCTCGTTAAAAGCGGGGGAAGACAGGATTTTCTTAATGGTCTCCAGGTCGACATCCAATTGTCTGTAAAAAAGGATTTGCTGGAGCTGGTCCACTTCTGCCTCTCCGTATATGCGGTATCCGGATGAATTCATCCTTGCCGGCTTGAGGATCCCAATTTCATCGTAATACCGTAAAGTCCGGCTTGTGACACCAGCCATTTGCGCGAGTTTCTGAATCGTATATTCCATGTGTTCACCTCCTGATACTTACACTTTACAGGTTGACGTAACGACAATGTAAAGAGTTTTTTTAAGGCTATGTATAATTTGATTGTTGATTTCCACTCCAGCAAGTATTCAAAAATCAACACTGGTCTTTAACATAGCCAAAATAAAAGAAGCATACCGGGAAAATTCCGTTCGTTATTGATTGCACCCATAGGAAAAACCCGCTAATTTCATAGCGGGTTTCCTGCTTGTTTCATTCTATGCTTTTTTCACCCAGAACTTAAACACTTCACCATCTTGTTCGGTCTTAAGGATTTCATGATTGGCTGCATCGGCCCAGGCAGGAATGTCCTTTGTAGACCCCTTGTCGGTTGTGTGGATTTCCAGGATTTGCCCTGATTCAAGCTGGTCCATCGCTTTCTTTGTCCTTACAATCGGCATTGGGCAAGCAAGCCCTTTTGCATCTAATACTTTTTCACTCTTCATGTCCATTCCTCCTTAAGTGTTTAGATGATTCTTTCCAGTTTTCCTGTCTCGATATCAAACAGACAGCCTCTTATTTCAACACCATGTCCATATTCTTTATATACAGGATGGTTCTTTAGATTTTCCACCTGTTTCAAAACATTGGCTTTTGACAATTCCGGATAAGAAATGCCGGCATCTTCTTGTGGGAGATTTGAATTGATGATATCAAGCCAACTCTTCAGTTCTTTATCCTCAAGGCCATCCCGTGCTGCCTTGATTCCCCCGCATCCGGTGTGGCCCTCGATGACAATTTCTTTGACTTTAAGGTATTTCAATGCATAATACAGGCTCGCTGTCAGGCTGTCATCTTCATGATGCACCTGGTTTGCGATGTTCCGATGAACAAAAATGGTCCCTAGCGGCAAGTCAGAAATGACAGATGGACTGACCCTGGAATCGCTGCAGCTAATAACAAAATAATCAGGAGTCTGCCCCTCTGAAAGCTTCTTGAAGTAATTAGGATCGGTGGTTATTATTTCTTTTACTAGCCTTTCATTATTGGCTCCAAGCTTTGCTTCTGCCATGGCATTCCCTCCTTGAGGCTATCGAGTGCCTGATTGATGGAAAGAAATCGGATTGCCTCTCCATACTTTTCCTCCCAGCCTGCCTTCCGTATCAAGTCCATGACTGGCCCTTTCATGCCAGCAATCATGACCTTGATACCACTATCCTCATATTCCTTCATCACTTTTTCAAGGGCATCGATCGCGACAGCATCCATCGCGTTCACGCCGGAAAAATCAAGGATGATCCGCTTTGTATCAGGGTTTTCGGCCACTTCATTTCTAAGCTTATCCTCAAAGAAAGTCATATTCGCAAAATACAGGGAGGCGTCGATCCTGAAAATGATGGTATCTTCGAGCGTCCTTGCCTCAGGATATCGCTTGATGTTGCGGAAGACATCTTCCCGTTCGATGTAACCAAGCTGGGCCACATGAGGGTAAGCACTTCTCCAAATAAATACTAGAAGAGAAAAAACAACGCCAATAATGATGCCTTTCTCGATGGTTGTTGTTAGTGTGGCGATAAAAGTAATGACAAACGTGAATCCATCAGCTTTTTTCACTTTGAACAAATGCGCCGCTTCCTTGAAGTCAATCAGGCCGTACACCGCTACCATGATGATTGCGGCAAGGGCGGAGTTAGGCAGGTAGTAGAACAAGTCTGTAAAGAACAGCAAGGTTACCAGGATGAGAACCGCAGTGATAATGGATGCTAGTCCTGTCCGGGCTCCTGATTGATAGTTGACGGCAGACCTTGAGAATCCTCCGGTTACAGGGTAAGCGGAGAAAAAGGATCCTGCTATATTGGCCATTCCAAGACCTCTTAACTCCTTGTTGGCATCGATTTTATAATTTTCCTTGGCTGCAATCGCCTTTGCGACAGCCACTGATTCCATGAAGCCAACGAATGTAATTGTAAGGGCGATGGGAAGCAGTCCAATCAAGGCATCCAATTCAAAAGCAGGAAGGGAGATATTCGGGATTCCTTTTGGAACCTCCCCTACGATGCTTACCCCTTTTTCCTCAAGATCGAAGAAATATACTGCCAGACTGCCAAGCAACACGACAAACAGCGGCCCAGGAAGCTTTGGCCACTTTTTCTTGACCAGGACGAGCAGCAAAATACTTGCGATTCCAATTCCAAAAGTGAAGAGGTTCGTCTGGCCGATTTTGGTGAAGGCCTCACCAAGCAAGAGGAAAACATTTTCTGTATTCTCAAGCTTGATTCCCAGAAGCTGCTTTAATTGCGATAGGCCGATGATGATGGCTGCTGCTGATGTAAAAGCAGTGATCACCGCATGCGATAAAAAGTTCACTAGAAAACCGAGCTTCAGCAATCCCATTGCCAGCTGAAACACCCCGACCATCAATGCCAGGAGCAGGGCAAGAGCAATGTATTCATCGGTCCCAGGCTCAGCCAGCATTGACACACCTGTCAAAACAAGCAGGGAAACCATCGCAACAGGGCCAACTGCTAGTTGACGGGAGGAACCCATCAATGCATAGATGATAAGCGGGATAGTAGAGGCATACAGACCGATTACCGGCGGGAGACCAGCCAGCATCGCATAAGCCATCCCCTGCGGGATTAACATGATGGCAACAATCAAACCTGCGGATAAGTCCCCTCTTAAATCTGATTTATCGTAATTCAGAAGCCAATCAGGCAGAATTTTCCTTATCAATGAACCTCACCCCTATTTAACATTTTGTATTTTTGTGGATCACAGTTTCAGCCAAAGGATGGTATTCCTTGCAATAATGTTCATTCGGACACTCCTTTGCGTATGCAGCCTTTGTCCATGAATCTTTTTTCAGGATTAGCGACTCTCCGCAAATTGGGCATCTGTCCTTTAAAAAGTTCAGCTTGCTGACTTTGTTCATTTTTTCCACCCTCTCAGTGTTATTATGATTTCAAAAAGGATTTTTATTACCCGGAAACTGTATGTTGTCTCTTTTGCTGCTAAAGTATAAAAGCTGTGTGACTTTCTTTTTGGTACCGCTTTCATTTTCACTAAAAAATTTTAGTCACTTCATTTACTCTCTCCCTGTTCTGTCAGTCAGTAATGATGAAATCGGATTAATACCCTTACCCCTATGAGTATATTACAAACTTAATTGGTTTTCGTCAAGCTATGTATGCGAAATTATTTTAAAAATGATTTTAATAACTCGAAGTTCACTCTTCCAAATACAAAAAAGCCACACATGGGGTTTATCCCACTGTGCAGCTTTGGTCCTTGAGGAAGTCAATTCTGGTTCTCCCTGCCTGTATTTCCTCAGAATCCTCTGTCTTGCCCCCGATGTAAATCGGTAAATTACTCTAATACTGAGCCGTTAACGATTCACTTTACTACCTTCCGGCAGCACTGCATTTTAAATCGCGAAAGAATGATTGCCAATCTTTTTCATAACATCTCGACTAAATATCCAGTCACTGGTTGCCGTGTCAGGATTATAAAAATATAGCAACTGATCGTAGGCCTCTCCATCCGTTACCGCTTTTTCAACGGCTTGGACGGCATCGCCGTCTGCTGGTTTGTTGATGGACCCATTCGAGACAGGTTCGAACGCATTCCGTTCATATATGACCTCCCTGATGCTATCAGGGAAATGCTTATGCTCAACCCGATTCAAGACTACAGCAGCTACAGCTACCTTCCCTTCAAAAGGTTCTCCTTTTGCTTCCGCATGGACCAGTCTTGCGAGTAAATTCTTTTCTTCTTCAGTAATAAAGCGCGAATCTGTCACGGAGGATTCCTTTAAGTCAATATTGTGTTGCTTCTGGGTTAAATCTTCGTGATCGGTCACTTTCGTTTTTGCTTTTAGCTGTACATCAGCCAATACAGTGTATGACCCGGCAAAAAGAGAAAGCGCGATCACTAAAGAGAGAATTTTTTTCATCCCTTTATCCCTCCTGTCCATTATTCTGTAAAAACAGGCCATCTTCAAGGCTACCAGTTCCACAAGAATAAAACATTAGTGAATAACCGGTCAATCTTCCACCTTTTTCGCTCGCTGTCATTTGTCCTCAAAATCACCATTCTTCGTTAACTATGGAAAATCCGGCCGATTCCCTTTATTTTTCATCCAATAAAAAAAGAGGAGCCGTTTTCAACTCCCCTGCATGGATCCCACTCTTTAAGCCCTTGAAACCTATCTTGTTCCCTTATTGGATCTTTTGCTTTCTTGCCAATTCATTTTATTCGAAAAAGTCCCGATGCTTCCTTGGAGGGTTTTTGTTCATCCAACCCCTGGATCCCGGTCATCCACATAGTTCCTGCCGGCAATCATTCCTTTATGTCCATATTTCTGCATACTAGCTTTAGGATTCAATTCTTTTCTACTATCCATATATGATTTCATTTTTGTATTATCTATTTTAACGCATCTGTCTTGTTTGTATCTCCGCATTCTTATCCGTGCACAACCCAATATAAAATCAAGGTTTTAAAGCAAGCGAGAATAAATTGCTTTTTTCAACAAATCCTAAATAAAGGAAGGATGGCTCGCAAAATACCCTGGATAATAGGAGGAGGATGTTCTGGAAGATTTTCACGGCACCCTTGCCGGTTCACCCCATCTTTTTAAGCCTTTTGATGAACAAGATGATGTTTAACCACTTACAAGTGTTGAAAAGGAAAATTGCAGCTGAACTGGGGAGCGAACTGGATGCCGAATCTCCAGCACATGTGAATGGATACTAGGATGAAACTAATCCACTACTCCCAAACGCAACTGGGATTAATAATGGCCGAACCAGGCAGGGGGAAGAATGACACAGAAGCTGTTCCACCGTTTGACAAATGGTCAGTACGCCAGCATCACGTTGCAGTCAACTTAGACTGTCCATTACTCACCAAAAAGTGAAGGAGGACATTCAAATGAACTATCTATCAAATTGGGAAGTACCTTTAGCCAATGGCCAAAAGCTTGAATTCAGGAGGGGTGTCTGCAATTTCACACCTGCCAAGGGATGGCTTCATGAACGAAAAGAGGTAAAAACCGTGACATGTACACAAGAGGTCGTCCATGCAGAAGCATTTATTTCAGGTTTTGGAATGGAATATTTGAATGGGGATAACCATATCCAAAGTCTGAGGGCAATGGCCAATATTCTCCCCCTGAGTGAGGAGTTTACAGGAAAAAACAAAATAGCCGTGACATTGGAATATAGTTTATCGGATGATGATCCATCAGATGATGAAGACATGAATCAGGCTGGTATCCATTTTACTGTCATTGCACTGACTAAGCCTCATTCATCCTAAAAAGAAGACCGTTACCGCACAGTTTCCTTTTTCTGTGTGGGGTCATTTCGCTCTTCCCCGAAAGTGCCACTCAAGTTTTCCAATGTATAGAGCCTGGCGCTAAATAAAAATAAATCATCCTTATGATGGTTCACATATTCTTCTATTACACACAATCCCTTCTTTATCCTGCCAACCAGTAAATATGTGTACGCTCCGTCCCAGGTATGCATATTAATCCTCTGAAGTTCCGCTGCAAGCAGCGGCAGCTGATATTCCTCTACAAGAAGCTTCACTTGATACAATCTATCCAGATTCGCCCTCAGGCTATTCTTGCTTTCATAGTTTTGATCTACAAATCTGATAAAAAGCTTAAGGTTTTCTGCCAGCATATTCGCTTTTTGCATGTCAAAATCCAATATCTGGTCACCTCTCCTGTATTTTCTTCTGTCATTATTGAATTTATGAACGATCCCGGATTTTAATACTGAGTAAAAAAATTTGTAACTCTTTGAGTCTTTCTTTATAATTATTCATAGTATTGTATTTTTATATAAAGGAGAAGATGTCATGAAGAAAATGTTTTTATCAGTTGCCGCGGCTATGATTTTCGTCATTTCAGCTGCTGCCGGTGCTTTCGCTGATTCACCGCAACTCGTACATAAACCAGGAGCGATGGCCTACGAACATACAAAGTATTTGTCTGAAGAAATCGGAAGCCGGGTAATGGGAATGAATGGAGAAGCAAAGGCAAGGGAATATATAGGACAGCAATTCGAACGGATAGGTTATGAGCCAAGTGTGCAGCCATTTACTTTTACGAGAAAAGGCAAGGAAATCTCATCAGCCAATGTGGTTGCTTACAAGCCTGGTAAATCAAGCAAACAAATCATTGTCGGGGCTCATTATGATTCAGTTGCGATTGGTAAAGGGGCGGACGACAACGCTTCGGGGATCGGGGTCTTGCTCGAAGTAGCGGAAGTCCTGAAAAAGGTTTCAACTCCTTACTCCATTGTCTTTGTAGCCTTTGGCGCAGAGGAAGGGGGCCTGAACGGCTCTACCTATTACGCCGATCAGATGTCTGAAGGCGAAATTAAAGATACGGCAGGCATGGTTAACCTCGACAGCCTAGCAGTAGGTGACAAAATGTATGTCCATGGTAGCGCGGGTGAAGAAGGTTTCATACGTGATCAGGCCCTGAAAATCGCGGATAAGAAAAAGCTCGATATCGGCACCAACCCTGGATTGAACCCTGATTATCCAGCTGGAACAACTGGAGGATGGAGCGACCATGCACCATTCGATGAACTGGGAATTCCTTTTGCCTACTTCGAATCTACGAACTGGGAAATCGGTGAACTTGATGGATACAATCAGACTGAACAATACGGAGGAATCTGGCACACAGAAAACGATACTCTATCCTTCATCGAAGAGGCTTATCCGGGGCGCATCCAAGCACGCCTCTCTACTTACAGCGAAGTCCTGACGGATTTGTTGAAATTCTTTGGGAAAACAAGTACCTCGAAATGAAATCACTCCTAATCGCTCAGAGCCTTCTGGGCGATTTTTCTGTTGCTAGTAAAAGTTGTCTTTGGCTTGGCAGAGGGCCTTTGCCTTCCAATTTATCCAGGATCCTGTCAATCGTCCAGTACAGTACCAAAAATACACCATCCATGAATGATCTAAAAAGGAAGACAAAATGTCTTCCTCATAGGGTCTCTTTAATAAATTCAAGTGTCTTTTCGATAATGACCTGTTGATCATTGTCAAGAGTCGCCACATGGTAACTGTTTTCCAGGTGATGGATTGCTTTTCTTTCGGAACGAATGCTGTCATAAATGATCTGGGCATTATCAGGCGGAACAACATGGTCCTCATTGGAAACGAATATAAGCGCCGGGCATGTCACTTTCGAAAGGTTCGCTTTTACTTCCCCCATAAATTCCAGGATCTCTTTGACGGACTGAACAGGTGTTTTCTCGTATGCCAATTCCTTGACCCCCTGCTTTTTAATATCCGAGCCAATGGCATCTAAGAATCTTGTACCTTCAAGCTGGCGCACTTGCTCCATTGACGGAATTTCGATTGCTGCATTAATCAAGATAATCGAACGGATATCTGGATAATTCTCAGCCATATACAATGTCAGGGTGCCGCCCATTGAAAGGCCTGTCACAAAAATGGTATCGCAACGTTCTTTTAACCAATGATACCCTTCTTCCACGGAAGCAATCCAATCCCGGAAAGTAGTTTGCTCCATGTCTTCATAATGGGTTCCATGCCCTTTAAGGCGCGGCCCGCATACCGTGTAGCCTGCTTTGGCGTATGCCTCGCCCAATGGCCGCATGCTCTGGGTAGACCCCGTGAAGCCATGTGATACCAGGATCCCAACGCGATTTCCCTCGAAAAAAAACGGTTCGGCTCCTTCTAAAACCGGGTAACGCTCAGACATATCCATTCCTCCTCTTACTTTTTGCCACATAAAAAGAATTCGCTTTCCAGGTTGGAATTCCTCTTTTTCATGCATGCTGCCAGCAATGAAAAAGCCAGCCTGACAATTGTCAAACCGGCTCTTTCCTATTATCGGTATCGCTTGGCACCTATGTATCTGTCAGACCAATAAGAGTTTTCCAATGTCGAGGTGGTTACCCCTTTGGTAGAAGAACTGTGCATGAACTCATTGTTTCCCACGTACACTCCTGCATGGCTCGGCCCATTTCCTTCAAGGTTGAAGAAAACAATGTCGCCAACAGCTGGCGAACCAACTTTCTTTCCGTCGCCATACATTCCGGCAACCGTACGTTCCAGGCCGACTCCTGCACCTTCCCTGAAGATATAGTTCAAATAACCGCTGCAATCGAATCCATCAGGAGATTCCCCTCCCCATACATATGGAGTTCCTTCATATTTCTTCGCTGTTTTGACAATGGCTTCCTTGCTGAAGATACCCAATGCCTTATATGTTTCTCTTCCTGTGACCCCATCCCCTTCAACACCGGCATCCTGCTGGAAATCCTTCACTGCCTCCGTTGTGTAAGGTCCATAATATTCAGTCGTTTGGCTGTATGTAAAATAACCTTTTTCCTTTAATGCCTCTTGAAGTTCCTGAACATCGCTATGCTGCATTTGCGGCTTCAAGGTCTGGTCCCCTAGCGCTGCGTGCCCGATTAATGGGTTGAGGACTACTGCCCCAGCAATCGCAATGCCAGCTGTCCATTTCTTCATTGTATCCATCCCTTCTGCTATTGACTTCCAGTCTTATGCTAACAGGCAAATATGTCAGTGGGATTTTATAAGGATTAAATGGAGATAACAATTATCTACCTTAATGATCAAGGCAGGCATTTTCGGCAACAAAAATGCCCGAAACCTAAGGTTCCGAGCATTCAAGCCAACCAGGTCAATGAAAGGTTTCGGCCGCATGCTCTTAATGGTTTCCTGCAGGAATGAATGCTCCTTAAGGAAACACATGGAAAACCCTCCATGAAATTGAATAGGGAAAACCAAGTGCTAAAAGTGGCTTTTCACTATTCGATCCTTTTCTCTGTATCCAATCCTAAAATGTAAAAGGTGGGAATGCACTCAAGAGCGGATTGCTTCACTTCTTTTCCATGACAGCGAAGTAATTTTCTTCTTCATCGGCAAAGTTGAAAACGCGGCCTGACGGCATTTCGACAATTTCTCCGACAGTGATATCCTTGTCAGTCAGTTCTTTATGTAAATGATCAAGATTTTCCGTGAAGAACATTAACGAAGGGGTATCAAGATTTAAGCCCGGCGACATTCTAGCCACAATCTCCTTGTTGTGCAGTACGATACTTGTTGCAGAATCCTTTGCCGGAGCAACTTCTATCCATTTCATTTCGCCGTTTTCTCCTTCGGAAATCACACTGAAACCCAGCTTTTCTGTCCAGAACTTCACCGCTCCGTCCTGGTTCTCCACATACAGCATAATTTGTCCAACCTTGCTGATCATCATGATCACTCCTTACCGATTTGATTTAATAATAGCATCTTTAAATTTATTCTACTAGTCTGACTATTCAGTTTTTTATAAATTTCAACATGATATCTTTGTATTATAAATGGTAGGTATGGTACATGATCATTCTTGAACCGGAAGAAGAGTTTGTCCTGGTAACGCAAAACGACCATGCAAAAATCTCCGGCGAAGCCGCTGAATGCTGGAAGGATGAGTTTTTTACGGATTGGACAGGAAAAAGGAAGTTGTCCTTGCGGTGCGGGAGCATGACCGCTGCTGGACGATTCCCTGGGTATCCCCCATAACCCAACAGCTATGGCTTTTTCCTCCTAGTTCATTGGGTCAATCTCATAATTGATTCAATCTCATTTTTTAAAATGGATGATTTGAAGGCTTTCAGTGTTCACCCACATTACTGGCTTCTGATAGCTTCAGAGTTTCCAAAAGCATAAGATTGAAAGGCAATAATCCCCCACTTCCTCCTTCAATTCGGCAATCCAAGTCCATGATGGTTTTGGTGTTAACTGTGGAAAAGCTAAGGTTTAACCTTCAGTTCAACCCATGACTCACTCTGTTCGAGTTTGCCAGCCAATCTTAACAAAAGATCTTCCCGCCCTCGCCCTGCCATGAACTGAACGCCGCACGGCAGCCCCTCCTCTGTGAGGTGGAGTGGTACGGACATGGCTGGCTGTCCAGTCAAATTGGCAAGCTGTGTAAACGGAGTCCTTTCCAGGCTCTTTTCAGCCAGCTGGCCGACGATTCTGCTTTTTTCAATAAAGCTCCAGCATTTGCTTTCCCGGCAAGCTCAATCAGCCACTTTTCCAGCCCGCCAGGCTCCAGTTCGCCTATTTTTGCGGGAGGAAAAGCTGTTGCTGGTGAAAGATAAAAATCGTATGTCTCGTGAAAAGCTTCCATCTGGAAGGCCGCTTTGTCCCATTCCCTGAGGCTCATTACAAACTCACCGGCTGAAGTGGCCTTACCCAGGAGACCCAGTACCCAGGTGGCTGGTTCCACGTCGCCGAACTTCGCCTTTCTTCCCAGCACTTCTTCCAGTGATTCTAGCGAGGCTGCTACCTCGCCAAAGTATAATGTCATATAGCTGTTGGCAATTTTCCTTCCATTAACCGGTGCTTCCACCTCTTCAACCTCGCAGCCTTCCTTTTCCAGGAACCGCGCGGTCTTCAGAACTGCCTTCCTGCATTCTGGATGGACTTCGGTTCCAAGCGGGGATGAGGTTGTAAAAGCAATG
This sequence comes from Bacillus sp. REN3, assembly GCF_017912555.1. GTDB lineage: Bacteria > Bacillota > Bacilli > Bacillales > Cytobacillaceae > Mesobacillus. The sequence continues at coordinate 65,440 of NZ_JAERSD010000019.1, forward strand.
CGGGCCGACTTTCCTAAAGGTTTCCTCATTTCTTCAAGGAAGGAACCGGGGAAATGCGGGGTATGAAAAGCGCCACCTTTCTCATATCCTGCAATTGCATCAAGCATGGCAGCGCTATCGCGAACAGTCCTGGTGAGTACATGGTCAACCGAAGCGCCTTGCCAGTGGCGTCCGAATCTTGGGCCAGCTGGAACCCTGCCCCTTGTCGGCTTCAAACCAAACAAACCGCAATAGGCCGCTGGGATCCTGATTGAGCCACCGCCGTCATTCGCACCCGCAATAGGTACCATTCCAGCGGCAACCGCAGCCGCTGAACCTCCGCTTGAACCACCGGGAGTATGTCCAGTATTCCACGGATTCCTGGTCGGGCCATGTAATATTGGCTCAGTGATTCCCATCAAGGCAAATTCCGGAACATTCGTCTGCCCGAGGATTAAGCTCCCGGTTTTCCGGATTCTCTTTACATATTCCGAATCAGATCCAGCTCGATAATTCCTCATTGCCCTCGATCCAGCCGTCATCGGTTCTCCTTCGATTTCCTGCCCGATATCTTTCAGGAGCATGGGCACACCGGCGAATGTCCCTGTTCCATCAACACAATCCGCTGTTTCCATTGCCTTTTCATATATGGTGTGGATCACAGCGTTCAACCGGGGATTGATTTCTTCAATTCGCTGAATGGACGCCTTAATCAGTTCGCGAGGATGAATTTCCTTCCTCTTGACCAATTCAGCCAACCCAAGGCCATCAAACCTGCTTAATACATCCGATGTCATCATCTATTACCCCTCTCATTCCATTTTAATATGTAATTCGCCTGGATCGGGAGAAATCCTTTTTAAAAGCAATATGGCATTTTTTTGCCCAGCCTATCAGTCATCATTTCCGTAACCCAGATGACAACCTCATTTTTCCGGATCACCATAGTTAAAAGGAATCGTAAACATGGACCAACAATAAAAACCGACAGCAGTAAGAAAATTTTAAAAAACCGGTTCATTGGTCTTGAAACAGGCACTGCTCTTCATAATTTCAAAGCTTGTTATGATTGCTCAAGTAATCAAAAGAGCCCAAATCATCTGGGATTTGGGCTGACAGCCGATCACTTATTTGGTTGTTTCACGAAACGGGATGATATGGTACCTGCCGGGTAATTATCTCTTAATAAATTGAGGGTCGATCAAAGCATCAAAATCCGGCTTTTCCTTAAGAAAATGAAGATCAAAAGAGGATTCAGCAAACTGCTGGATGACCTCCTTGTTGACTTCCTCAGTGAATCGGAGGTTCTTCCATGCATTGTCGACTATGTCTTTCTCAAGTTCCTGCTTTGTGATGTCCTTAATGTCCTTAATGGTGATTTCTTTTGCTTCCTCCGGATTTTCAGCGATGAATTCGATCGCTTGCTGCTGAGCTTTGACAATTTTAGCAATGATCTCCTTTTCAGCATCCATTTTCTTGCTGCTAGTCACTAAAATCGTGTTCGGCAATGTTTTTCCGTAAGAAATCTGGCTACTGTCAACGATCACTTTCGCGCCGGCCTTTTTCACCAATTGAGTCGCCCATGGTTCAGGGACAGCAGCAAGATCGACTTTCCCTGATTCGAACATACTCGCGTACTGAGCTGGGTTCCCGGTCACATGCTTCATCGTTCCGCCAATCCTCGCTGATGTAATTCCCAATTCTTTTAGGAATGTTTCCATTTGGACATCGTGCGTGCAGCCTACGCCAGGCGTGATGAATGTTTTTCCGTTGAAATCCTCAACCGAATCGATCCCGCTTTTCTTGCTAGCAACAATCGCGGTGCCGCCAGAGGAAGCACCGGCAATGATTTTCACATCGGCGCCATTGGTAAAGTTATTCATGACAGGCCCCGGACCAACCAGCCCGGCATCAATGTCACCAGTCTTAAGCGCGGTCATGAAAGCCCCGCCATCAGGGAACGTCTTGTACTCGACTTTGACTTCCTTCCCTAATTCCTTTCCGTAGTAGCCTTTTTCTTTCGCGACCATTGCCGGAGCGTGATCGATATTAGGGAAATAGCCGATTACAACCTTTTTTCCTGCTTCACTGGATCCTGAACCGCTGCCCTTGTCGATCGTTCCGCAGCCAGCAAGCAATCCCACACCCAGTAATAATGAAAGGCCAAGCATTTTTGTCTTCGTATTCATCCCGTATCCTCCTTAGTTTTCCAGTCCCCAGCGGCGGATGACGCTTTGCTCGATCCGCTGGAAGAGAATCATATCGACGATCGTCCCAATCAATCCAATGATGATCATGATTCCGATCACCATGCTCATATTCCCAAAATCTGATGCGTACTTCAGTGTGTATCCCAGTCCTGGTCCGGTGCTTAGGATCTCCCCCGCCATTAGGGCTCGCCATGCAAATGCCCAGCCTAGCCTGGCCCCTGTCACCGCATATGGAATGGATGCCGGGATTATGACTTTGAAAAACAGGTCCATCCCTGTGGAGCCCATTGTCTGTGCAGCCTTTATATAAAGAGGTGGTACATTCTTGATGCCAATCCTCATATTGATGGTCATCACAAGGGTCGCGCCAAGGATGACGATGAAAATCACCGCACTTTCATCCAGCCCAAACCACATGATGGCGATGGGCAGCCATACAATACTAGGAACACTTTGCAGTGCAAGTACCAATGTCCCAAGTGTTTCGTCTGCCGTTTTATTTTTTGCCAGCAAGACCCCAAGGCCACCCCCGATGACAATCGCAAGGCTCAGTCCAATCGCCAGCCTCCTGAAGCTTGCCAGGATGTCATGGATCAACGTTTTATCAGCAAACCCCTGGACGACCGCTTCATAAACATCCGTCGGCGCCGGCATGAGAGATGGAGAAACACTGAAGATTGTTACTGCGCCCTGCCACATGACTATCAGCAACAAAAAAAAGATCAGTCTTTTAATTGTTTGAAGCATATGCCAGTTCCTCTCCCTCGACCTTGTCTATTTCCGTTTGCAGTAATCCCATGATTCTTTTTTCCAATTTCGCAGCATCCTGCGGGTACGGAGCTCGCGGCCTTGGAATCCGGACATGGATTTCCTCAAGTACAACCCCAGGTCTTGTTCCCATGACAATGATTCGATCTGATAGCTTGATTGACTCGTTGATGCTGTGGGTCACGAACAGGACCGTTTTTTTTGTTTCAAGCCATATTTTCTCAAGCTCGACGTGAAGCCTGGAGCGCGTCTGCTCATCAAGCGCCCCGAATGGTTCATCCATCAGCAGAACCTTGGGATTCATCGAAAGCGCCCTGGCGAGAGCAACACGCTGCTGCATCCCGCCTGATAATTCATGTGGTGAATGCTTCGTGTAATTGCTCAGCTGCACCATTTTCAAAAACCGATGGGCAATTTCCTTCGCATCAGCCTTTCTCATTTCTTTGCGGAGCGGGAACATCACATTCTCCTCAACGGTCATCCACGGGAACAAAGCAGCTTGTTGAAAGACCATTCCTCTTTCTTTCCCTGGTTTAGTGATTGGTGTTCCATTGAGTAAAACCTCCCCGCATGAAGGTTTTGCCAACCCGGCGACAATCGAAAGCAAAGTAGATTTTCCGCATCCTGAGGGACCAAGGATGGAAACAAACTCACCTTCTTCAATATCAAGATTAATATTCGAGAGAACCAGACTGACTGTCTTTTGATTCGTAAATTCTTTATTGACATTCTGAATCTGTAAAAACACACTATCACCCACTTAACCTATAATTCTTATAATATTTGTCGGAATTAATGTATTCATTATCTTATGCCATGAATGGAGGAAAAGTCAACTATTTTCAAAAAATTCCCGCTTGTTTAAATCCGCCTGTTTTCTCTTACTGGACATCTCTGCTCAAGATAAATTATTTGCTGGCAGTACAGGAAACTATTTAAACAGAAGGTTTTCCCCTTTTTAAATAACCTTTAGCCTCTCCAGGTCTTAAAGGAACCCATGAATACGCTAGGAGAATTGGTACGATCTATTAAATTCTTCTAATATGATTCAGAAAACAACAATCATTTTAGAGAACGAGGTTTGTTTTTTCATTCTCCATGAAACTTTTCGCATGAAAATTCCGACAAATATAAAGAATTGGTTGATGATGGAAAAATCCTTTGGTACGCTAGTGATTGGAAATTATTACTAGCGAATAGGAGGCTGGATATGAAGAGAAGGTTCTTTCTACTCATGATGCTCATAGCCATCATAGCTGCACCTGGATTGTACGCACCCAAAGCGTATGCAGGATGTGTAAATGGAGGAGCGGATTATATCGATAATGACAACAATGCTTACAATTCACCTGACAATCCCTATGCTGGTCCATGGGAGTATAAGACTTCCTCCAATTCCTACCGGGGAGATCACAGGTATATGCCATATGCTCCGGTGGACGGCAAAATATATGAGTATGATTGGAAATTTCCGAGTTGCAGCGGATTATACGGAAAGGTCTCGGTCTATATATGGGACACAAAATTCAGCAATGAAAAAGCCGATTATCGGATCATTTGGTACGGTTCAGGAACCAATGATGTAACCATGAGGGCATACTTAAACCAGCGGACCGCGCCGGGCGGATGGAATTATGTAGGAAAAACAAGCAAGGCAAAGACAGGTATACTTGCCCTTGTAGTCACCTCTAATGCATTGGGAGGCACAGGGGCAGATGGTGCGAGAATCCTATACAGTACATACTAAGGAGGAAGTTCTATGCGAAAGGTGATTGCAGGGGCGGCGCTTGTCTGCTCCATCGGAATTGCTGGAATCCTTGTTTCCACAGAAATGAGCGAAACGGATGATCCCTCCAGACCAGCTGAAAAAAAGCAAGTCGAACCGTCCGTCGCCAAAGTAAACGCAGCCAAAGTAAAAGAGACCATCTATCCATTGAACATCACGAATCAACAAGAAGTCCAGGAACGGATGCTGAACAGTTATCACTTTTTCGATACAGTGAAGGGCAGCTTCCATTTTACATCCAACGACGTCGGGTATGACTATACGGTCAAATATCAATTGAAATGGAAGGACAAAAAAGTCCAATACCATGTAAAAACAACTGATCTGAAAAAACAAACAACCGAAGAACAATCCTATGCAAATGGGGAGACAACCATTCTCTACACGAATGACAAGATATTTGAAAAAATAAAACAGGACATCAGGGATAAGGGAGAATTCCTGGAAACGGAAAAAGCTATCGTGAAAAATAGCGATGGCAGCAAAGAATACCATTACCCGGAGACCGATTTAAACCTTGGGATGGCGGAAAATTCGCTACATGCAAAAGAAATCGCCCTCGGGTTCCTGGAGGATTACAGCCTTTGGAAGGTACGCGGAACGGAGAAGATGCTTAGCCGGAATGCTGTCGTGATCGATGGCACATTCTCTCCCTATTACCAGGAGAAACTGCATGCTAAAACCTTTACGCTCTGGATGGACGAAAATACAGGCATTATACTGAAATCTGAAACCTATACTGAAGCTGGCGAGGTAGTCGACCGACTGGAAACAACAGATTTTAAAATCAGAAACGAGTTTGAAGTGGAAACCCCAAAGATTCCGGCTGACTTTGCGGAATATTCGCCAGGTCATCCTTCCTGAAACGCTGGAACTTGAATATTTTTGAGAATTTTATCCATCTCCCCTGTCATCCTGTATGACCAGCAACACCCAACAGATCTGTTAAACACGTTGCGAGTGTATCTCGGAAACATCAATTCCAAGCAACTGGCTGCCAAACAACTCTACATACACCGGCAAACCATTTACCAGCGGTTTGAGAAATTGAAAGAGTTGCTTGGTGAAGATTTCATGCATTAAGAGAACCGCCTGAACATCGAGCTTGCGATAAAGGCTTATGACCTGACAAATATAAATCGAGAGGAGAACCTATCCATAAATAAGGGAGGCCGCTAGTATTTTTTTAAGTGAATATGAAAATAACCGTGCTTTCTTACATTTTTTGGAAAAAGCACATTTTTTTTATCTCCTATGACCGTTCTCTCAACTTTAAGCATCCTGCTTAAACCTTCCACAACTCCCAAATGGGCTTCATCGCTTTTTTTGGCGTACTATTTCAACTCAACCAGATCCTCCATTTGGGTCGCATCCCCCTCTTGCATCCCATTTCAACTCTCCTTGATGCTCCATTTGGGTCGCATACCCCTCTTGCATCCCATTTCAGCTCTCCTTGAGCCTCCATTTGGGTCGCATACTCCTCTTGCATCCCATTTCAGCTCTCCTTGAGCCTCCATTTGGGTCGAATCCCTCTCTTGCATCCCATTTCAGCTCAACCTGATCCTCCATTTGGGTCGCATCCCTCTCTTGCGTCCCATTTCAACTCTTCTTGAGCCTCCAAATGGGTCGCATCCCTCTCTTGCGTCCCATTTCAACTCAACTTGATCCTCCATTTGGATCGCATCACGTTCTTGCATCCCATTTCAACTCTCCTTGAGCCTCCAAATGGGTCGCATACCTCTCTTGCATCCCATTTCAACTCTCCTTGATGCTCCAAATGGGGCGCATCCCTCTCTTGCATCCCATTTCAGCTCAACCTGATGCTCCATTTGGGTCGCATCACTGTCTTGCATCCCATTTCAACTCTCCTTGAACCTCCAAATGGGTCGAATCCCTGTCTTGCGTCCCATTTTAGCTCTCCTTGATGCTCCATTTGGGTCGCATCACTGTCTTGCATCCCATTTCAACTCTCCTTGAGCCTCCAAATGGGGCGCATCCCTCTCTTGCATCCCATTTCAACTCTCCTTGATGCTACATTTGGATCGCATCACGTTCTTGCATCCCATTTCAACTCAACCAGATCCTCCATTTGGGTCGAATACCCCTCTTGCATCCCATTTCAGCTCTCCTTGAGCCTCCATTTGGGTCGCATACTCCTCTTGCATCCCATTTCAGCTCTCCTTGAGCCTCCATTTGGGTCGCATACCTCTCTTGCATCCCATTTCAGCTCAACCTGATCCTCCATTTGGGTCGCATCCCTCTCTTGCGTCCCATTTCAACTCTTCTTGAGCCTCCAAATGGGTCGAATACCCCTCTTGCATCCCATTTCAACTCTCCTTGAGCCTCCAAATGGGTCGAATACCCCTCTTGCATCCCATTTCAGCTCTCCTTGAGCCTCCAAATGGGTCGCATACCTCTCTTGCATCCCATTTCAACTCTCCTTGATGCTCCAAATGGGGCGCATCCCTCTCTTGCATCCCATTTCAGCTCAACCTGATGCTCCATTTGGGTCGCATCACTGTCTTGCATCCCATTTCAACTCTCCTTGAACCTCCAAATGGGTCGAATCCCTGTCTTGCGTCCCATTTTAGCTCTCCTTGATGCTCCATCTGGGTCGCATCACTGTCTTGCATCCCATTTCAACTCTCCTTGAGCCTCCAAATGGGGCGCATCCCTCTCTTGCATCCCATTTCAACTCTCCTTGATGCTACATTTGGATCGCATCACGTTCTTGCATCCCATTTCAACTCAACCAGATCCTCCATTTGGGTCGCATCCCTCTCTTGCATCCCATTTCAACTCAACCTGATCCTCCATTTGGGTCGCATCCCTCTCTTGCGTCCCATTTCAGCTCAACCTGATCCTCCAAATGGGTCGTATCCCTCTCTTGCATCCCATCTCAACTCAACCTGATCCTCCATTTGGGTCGCATCCCTCTCTTGCATCCCATTTCAACTCTCCTTGAGCCTCCAAATGGGTCGCATACCTCTCTTGCATCCCATTTCAACTCAATCTGGCGCTCCATTTGGGTCGCACCAATTGCTTTGCCTGTTCTTCCCCTATACTTTGAGGCTGCAAAGGTCACACATCCATCTCTTGTGTAATCTTTCTTTGATCCTTAAGCTTTGAAAGGTCACATATCATTAGCTTGCATTTCATTACAACCGGGCTTCCATCCCTCGCGGTTCGCTCGGCTCCCCAGAAGTGGAAACCAACCGGCCTAATTGGCAAATCTATCCTTTAAGAATTTTTCCAGTGTTCATATAAATAAGGCAGGAATCATTTCCCTGCCTTGTTTAATAGATATAGTACTCGTTTCGGATATTCAGCCTAATGCTAAAGAGCTTATCGAATAAATATTAAATCCTATCTAGCTACTGACGTCGAATGACTTTCTCAATCTCCCTTGTATGCTTTCTTCAATTCCGCTAGATCAAGTTTCTTCATTTTAAGAAATGCTTTCGTTACGCGTTCAAGTTGCTCGGGTGTGCTCTTGCTCATCATTTCTTCCATTTCGATTGGCACAACCTGCCAGGATACACCAAACTTGTCTTTTAGCCATCCACATTGTTCTGCTTCAGGAACTGTAGAGAGTTTTTCCCAGTAATAATCAATCTCCTCCTGGTTGTCGCAATACACCATAAAGGAGATTGCCTCGTTAAAACTGAATTTATGCTCATGGGCGCTATCCATTGCGACAAACCACTGATTTTCAAGCATGAAGTCAGAGAACATGATCGTTCCTTCTTTGTCAGGTTCCATGCCTTTTGGATAGCGGGCGACAAATCCTTCTTTTGAGTTCTTGAATACTGATAAATAATATCGAAATGCTTCTTCTGCCTTACCGCATCTTTCACCAACAAACAAAAGGGTCGGGATGATCGCAGGTCGTTCTTCACCTTCCGGATCGGTGAGGATTAGTTGCCAGGACACACCAAACTTGTCCTGAATCCAGCCATACCACTCACTGAAAGGATACTTATCAAGCTGCATCAACACTGTGCCGCCTTCGGACAACTTGCGCCAAACCTCATTTAGTTTTTCCCTGGCGTCTTTTATTTTTGATGGGTCGAAATTGACCATGAAAGATATTGACGGATTTATTTTAAAATGGGGTCCTGCGCTGATTGCCATGAACCTCTGGCCCCAAAGCTCAAATGTGACGCTATCAGAATCTCCAGAGGGCGTATCAGGGATTGTTGTTACATCATGGACCTTCGAGTGTGGAAAAATGGAAGAGTAAAACTCAGCTGCTGCTTTTGCCTCCTTGTCATACCATAAATGCGGGACGATGATTTGCTTTGAAGTCGACATAGTATTCCACCTTCATTTCAGATTTTAAGACTACAAATGTTCCAGAACTAGGAATGATATTTTGGTGTCCTTTTCTCCAACGTTAAGTGCTTCCTTCATGAGCATGTTTATCTGCATCTTTCTCAGTTAAGAGAAGCTGCCAGGAAAGCAGCTTCTTTCTGCTTATCGAGGGTCGCGTTCAGTTCCGGTCTTTATGTCGATGACTTTCACAGGGTTTCCTGGCAATGGCACATTCTTGCTTTCTGGAGGGATTTCGTGGTTTTCCACCCAGTCGACCATGAGTTCAAAGGCTTGATGCGCATATGGCAATAAAGGTTGAAGCTCTTTTTCTTTATCCGTGGCCAGGTTCCAGACCAGGCTGTCGACATGATTGCCATTTTCAATGATATACATTCGGTGCAGGTCAGTTTTGCCTGCCTTCTTTACCAGCTTCGCATAACCTTCTGCATGGATTTCCGGGAAAATCAGCGAATCAAGCGAGCCGGTGATGCTGACAAGCGGCACGTCAATATCACCAGTGTTCGAAATCTCCTTTATGTTATCTTTCACTTCTCTTCCGCGGGCAACGTACTTGTAATCTTCAAAAATATTATCATATGATCGGTCCCTTACTCCATTGATAAAATTCAGATAGTTAGGCCACTGGATCCGTCCTGGAGCTTCAGGATCGAAATGGTCACGGTAAATATTCAAGGTGACAAACCAATAGATCTGATCGTGATAGGCCCAGAGCTTTTCCGATCCCTTAGGAAGACCAGCCTTGTACAGTTCTACCCGTGCTTTTTCCTGTTCTTTCCCGCTTCCATAAATCGCTTGTGCCGCATTATTTACCACAGCCGTCAGGGAACTGATCAAATTGGGCTGCTTTTCAGTCCAGAGAACCCCTTCCCAATCCACCCCACCGTCAAACAATCGCGGCTCTCCTGTCTCTTCCGGATCGTCATTTTCCAGTGCATACCTGACCACATACCCGCCGTTCGATATCCCCATTGCGTATGTAGGGACTGGGTGATTGGTAGTGACGAGGCCGCTTGCCGGGTTGGAAGAATCGGTGCTTTTGATAAGCTGGGCATGATAATGCTCGGCAAGATAGGCCTGGGCCGATTTCGTTACCTGGCGGAATCGCATGTTCCATTCTGCAACACTGTCATCATCAGCAACCAGGGCATTTTTCACCTTCGCAAACGGATCTTCCGGGTTAAGCTCTCCCTGTGTCCCCTTGTCAATTGCGGCAAAAGCATAGCCCTGTTCGAGAACATAGTCGCTGAATAAGAGGTCGGTTGATGTTTCATTCCTGGTCGCCGGGATCCCGGAAACCACCAGTTTTCCATTCCAGTGTTCAGGAACACGGATGACAAATTGGGCATCTTCGAACATCCCATTCACTTGGGTTCCTTTGATGGGAGCTGGCTTATACATCTGGTGCCAGCCTGTCCCGGCAGCAGGATCGCCCCAGTAGATCGGAGCAAGCCCTATATTGCCAAAAACGGTGGCTTTCTGGAACTGCGAAGGATTCTTTGTCGTCAGCCAGTTTTCATCTTTTCCGTCAAAATACGTTTCCGTGACTGAGTGGGCTCCGGGAATCAGCGATTCGCTTGCCTGGGATTTTACATAATCCGCACTCGCTGAGCTGCCAAGGCCCAACAAAAGGAAAGAAGACAAACCTGCGGCAAATAGCTTCATATGCAGTACAATCACCCTCCTAACAATATTTGTAACATCTTCCATTTTAATTTAAGTTTTCAAAATTTTCAAATAAACACTGGACATTCACCCATTTTTCTGTTAACCATCAAGATTTAACCGCAAGTCTTTATTTTTATCTAAGGCTAAGGTAAGGCAAGGAATCAAGTTCCCTCACCTTATTGTTTTCCAAAACCTGCGTATGAAAATGTTATAAAGATACGACTTAAGCAGATTTACAATTTTCTTTTTCATGAAAAATGCCGTGATTAACGACTTTTCTTCCTACTTATTGCTCATCGATATAAAAAACCTCCTTTCATATGCAGGGATAAACCAAACATAAAGAAAGAAGGTCACATCTACTCTACGTGTTTTAAAAGGTGCCTGCATCCCCGATCATTAACCATTAACGAAGCAAGGCATCTTAAATCCACTCTATAGCTTGATTCCGACTGGACGGACTGCCGGCCCCTCTTCAATGCTGTCGGCAGGTTTTTTAGACCAGTAAGTAGCAATGATTGGCCCGGAAATATTATGCCAGGCAGCTGCCAGCACGCTTGGAAGTGCAGCCAATGGCGCAAAGTGAGCGGTCGCAAGCGCAACGCCAAGGCCTGAGTTCTGCATTCCAACTTCTATTGCAATCGCTCTTCGATTTACTTCATCCTGGCCAAGCGCTTTTCCTGTAAAATAGCCAAGCAAGAGTCCGAATCCATTGTGAAGCATGACAGCGGTAAAAATCAAGAACCCTGAAGTGGCCATGGTTGAAGCATTGCCAGAAACAACGGTAGCCACAATCGTGATAATCGCCGTTACCGAAATAAGCGGTAAAACTGCTAAGCTTTTTTCCACTGCAACAGGGAAGAATTTCTTTATTGCCAGCCCTAAAATGATTGGAACAATGATTACTTGGACAATGGACTTGAACATGGCTACAGCATCAACCGGCATCCACTGGCCCGCCAGCAAAAGGAGCAGCAATGGGGTCATGATCGGTGCCAACAGGGTTGAAACAGAAGTCATGGCAATCGACAATGGCACATTCCCTTTTGCCAGATACACCATAACGTTAGAAGCTGTTCCCCCTGGTACACAGCCGAGCAATACCAGGCCGGCTGCCAATTCTGCCGGCAAATTCAAAAGTTTTGCAATGACGAAAGCAACCAGAGGCATGATGATGAACTGTGCACAAACTCCAATTAGCACTGGAAGTGGTTTGGTAAAGACAATCTTAAAATCGACCGCCTTCAATGTGAGCCCCATTCCAAACATGACAACTCCAAGCAGGATGGTGATATAGCTTCCAAGTCCCAAAAATGGGTCCGGAACCATAAAAGCAATGACAGATATTAAAATAACCCAAACAGCAAAATATTTTCCTGCGATTGTACTGACTGCTTCTAATGCTTTCATCTAATCACGCTCTTTCCTTTGTCTTCAAGACTTTATTTGGATTAAACAGATTGTCTGGATCAAGGGCAAGTTTGATTTTTTCCATAACCTTTAATGCCTGCCCATGTTCTATTTGCTGATATTTTTGCTTGCCGACTCCTACTCCATGCTCACCTGTGCATGTTCCGCCATGCTCAAGGGCATAGAGGACAATTCGTTCATTGAGCTTTTCAGCCTTGTCAACCTCTTCAGGGTTATTCATATCAATCATCAAGAGAACATGATAGTTTCCATCCCCGACATGTCCAAGTATACCTCCATCAAGGCCAAGGAAATTGAGCGCTTCCCTTGCATGGCTTATAGCGCCGGACAGCTTTGAAATCGGAAGGCAGACATCCGTTACCATCATTTTCTTTCCAGGATGGCCGTGGATATAGGCATAAGCAAGGTTGTGCCGCGCCTCCCATAACCGGTTCCTCGCTGCATTATCTGTTTCAAATTGAATATCCAGACAATGATGGTCTTCAACGATTTCTCTTGTGAATGCTACATCCTGCTTCAAGCCCGCCTCATTCCCGTGAAACTCCAGAAAGAGGGTTGGACTTTCGTTATAGTTCGTTTCACTAAACAGGTTCACCTGTTTCATGGAAGGTTCATCGACAAGCTCTACCCTGGCAATCGGTACACCCGCCTGTAAAATCGATACTACCGCTTCTACCGCATCGTTCAATGAAGGAAAAGAAGCCCTTGCCGCCATCACATGCTCAGGGATTCCATAAACTCTTAACGTCAATTCCGTAAAGCAGCCGAGCGTCCCCTCCGATCCGACGAATAAACCATTCAAATGGTATCCTGATGCGGATTTGGCAGCTAAATTTCCAGTATGGATGATCGAACCATCCGCGAGAACAACTTCAAGATCCCGCACTTGATCACGCATGACCCCATATTTGACCGAAGTCGTTCCACTGGCATTCGTTGCCGCCATTCCGCCAAGTGTCGCATCGGCTCCCGGATCCACAGAAAAAAACAGACCATACTTTTTCAATTCCTTGTTCAGCTGGGTGCGTGTAACACCGGGCTGTACCCTGACAAGGAAATCATTTTCACGTACCTCAAAAATCTTATTCATAAGTGAAAAATCAATCGTGATGCCCTGCTCGTATGGTATGACATGGCCCTCCAGACTGGATCCCAGCCCAAAGGGTACCACGGGCACTTCATATTTGTTTGCGAGCTGTACAATTTCACTGACTTGCTGTGCTGTTTCTGGAAAGACAACGAGATCAGGAAGACTCTCCCTATGGTATGATTCATCCCTGCCATGCAATTCCCTGACTGTCTGATTTTCCGTTACCTGCTGTTCAGAAAGAACCTCCTTTAAAGCATGTATGAGGCTCACACTAGCTGTTTCCATCCACTACTCCTTCTTTCTCTATAGGAAAAATTTGGTCGAACCAAAAGCAAAATTGGTCCAACAAGTTAAATCAATTATACTAACTTATCAGAAAAATTCAATAATTCATTTAAATTTTTTCATCTTGATTAATAGATTTTACCTCTGTTACATTTAGGACAGTTTATAAGGACGATTTTGGAAAGAGGTTACGGTTTATGGCGAGGAAAAAGACCTATCTAGTTTTAGTAGATAAAATCACAGAACGGTATTTGAACGGAAATCTTAAGCCCGGTGATAGGCTGCCTTCAGAAAGAGAATTGGCAAGCCAATTGAATGTCAGCCGGACAAGCATAAGAGAAGCCTTAAGATTCATGGAACAGAACGGGCTTATTGAAATCCGTCAAGGCGGCGGCAGCTTCGTTAAAGTCTTTGACCTCCAGTCGAGAAAAGAAGAGATCATGAAAGCTGTCAAAGAAGAAAATCCCATGGTCTATGAAATGCTTGAACTCAGGCGCGCACTTGAAGTAGAATCAGCCTTCCTTGCTGCCAAGAGAGCCACTTCAACAGACCTTGAAAAGCTGCGTACAGCACTAATGAATATGGCTCTGTCCAAACAGAATCCCGAACTGGGGCTAAAAGCGGATATTGATTTCCACACCGGAATTGTCGAGGCCACCTATAACTCGATATTCATCAAAATGATTCATACCCTTAGCAGCCATATGGAGGATACCATTAGGGCTACTCAAAAGCATCGCTTCAAAGATCCCTCCCGGTACGAAGATACATTGGATGAACATAAGGAAATTTATCTGGCAATTGCTTCTGGGAATGCGAATAGAGCGAAAGAGCTGATGGAGGAGCATATTACGAAGATCAGGGAAGAATTAGTGGAGTCTATGGTAGTTGATATAGGCAAATGAGATTCATGTAATCCAATCGAGGTTTTTTTCCTTGTTTGAGTTGATGTTAACAGAATAATAAAAAGTGCCTGGGACAAAAGTCTCTAACTCTGTTATACAGATACGGCCAGGCACTTTAATTTAGCAATTTTCTTTGACAGTCTGATGGCGGCCAGAGTCTTACACCTGGCTGAGAGTTTATCCCCTGTCACCCGGTAAGCCACAAAAGGTCGTACTAATGTATCAAATCATCACCAGCAGAAAATTTGCGGCTCTCCCGGACATCTTCCGGTCTGCAACTGCCATATTCGCCTTAGTTAGCCTGATCAGCCGCTGCTGGGTATCGACCTGAAGCCTGCGGCCCTACAGGATGATATCATACATCAAATTGTTACCTACAGAACATTCGGATTAAACATGTGTTAATGAGATTCATATGATTATTGATTTTCATTTTCGTGGTAACCGTACGAAGGAAGTCCCTGTAGGGATTAACTGTATTTATACCTACTCTATCGTTGCGGCTTCGAAAAATCTTTAGTAAGGGTGAGGAAACCTCCCCACCTTTACTGTGCTTTTTTCTCAAGGGTTCTGGTAGTTTGTACTTGTTTGTATTCTTTATTGGATGCTTGGCTCAATTCACTTTCAAGACCTTTATAAGTGGAGTAACACATAAACAATATTAAAATAGCAAGCGGCAAGGAGGTTGCTACAAGAGCTGACTGCAACCCCTGTAATCCCCCTGTCGTAATCAGAACAGCAGATACCGCAGCAATGACGACACCCCAAATGATCTTCGTAAAAGCAGCAGGATTTAAATTCCCGTTTTCACTGATCATACCAAGCACAAAAATCGCAGAATCCGCAGAAGTAATAAAGAAGATAATGACAAGCACCATTGCCAAGACACTTAAAAACGTACTCAGCGGGAAATACTCAAAAAACTCGAATAAGGCAGATGTCACATCAGAGGAGACCGCTTCTGCAATGGCTGTTTTGCCTTGATTCTGGATGAGATCAAGCGCTGAACCTCCCATTACAGCAAACCACAAAAATCCTCCAACAACAGGAATAAACACAGTCCCCATCACAAATTCTTTGATGGTCCTTCCTTTTGAAATCCTTGCAACAAAGCTTCCTACTAGCGGTGCCCAGGCAATCCACCAGCCAAAATAGAATAGTGTCCAGCTGCCAATCCATTTACCCTTCTCGGCACTATACGGCTCAAGACGGAATGACATGCTGATAAAGTTCTGGGCATAATCGCCAATGCCCTGAAAAAGGATTTTGAAAATGGATTGTGTTGGTCCAAGAATCAACATAAATCCCAATAAAAAAAAGGCTAAAAGCATATTAAGATTTGATAAGTGTTTGATGCCGGCTTGTAGTCCGGAAACGGAAGATGTGAGGTAAAGCGCGGTTGTTATAGCTATGATAATGACCTGGACGAGAAAACTCACTGGAATCCCCCAAAGATAGTGCATTCCACTATTAATTTGAAGTGTTCCAAATCCCAAGGAGGTTGCAATTCCAATAACAATCGAAAGAATGGCAATAATATTAATAAATTTGCCAAATGCACCGTAAATTTTGTCACCGACTAATGGGTAAAAAACAGAGCTCAAGGATGCCGGAAGCTTTCTCCTAAACTGGAAGAACGCTAACGAAACACCTACAACCGCGTAACATGCCCATGCTGAAACTCCCCAGTGCAGATAGACAACTTGCATGGCAAGCTTTGCAGATTCCTCAGAATTAGCTTTACCAAACGGTGGGTCAATATAGTAGGAAACAGGTTCCGCTACACCCCAGAAAACAAGACTGATCCCAATAGAGGCACTAAAAAGCATGGCAATCCAGGTAGCTGTTTTATACTCAGGTCGATCATCGTCATCCCCCAAACGAATATGACCAAACTTTGAAATGCCGATATACATACAGAAAGCAAAGAAAAGGAAGGTACTTCCAAGAATAAACCAGCCAAAATTATTATAAATAAAGGTTAGAGATGAATTTGAGAATCTCTCCAACTGCTTAGGAGCAAAAATGCCCACGCTAATTAACAATAGGCTGAGAACTAAAGAAATACGAAAAACGGCCTTCTTGCTATTCATCCAATCATCTCCTTATCAATTTGATTTTTATGTAGAGTCCTTACTCTATAAACAATTTCAAGAATAACAATGATAATACTTTTCCTGGAATATTTACTAGCCAGAAAAAAGCTAGCAACATATGAAGACCGAAGCCTCATATGCTGCCATATTATTATTCTACCACATTAACTAACTTCAGTAAGGTTAGAGCACTTACCAACCGGTCACATGCTTAAGATTTAGAGGCTGTCCCCTTCATATCAGCAGTTAAAACTTTCCCTTCTACAATCAGTTCTTCTACCGCATCAAGCACCTGTTTGCCATATTGTTCTCATAATAAATCGAGCAACCGACTCGCCGGCCAAATCACAGCCAGAGAGGATTACCCAGCTATTTACCTGCAATATCCAGTGCTGATTTAAGAATCGGTTCACACAAACATCGAGGGGAACATTCTTTCAGGATTAATGTTCAAATTAATCCTGAAAAAATTGATAAATAAAAACCCCTAAAAAGGGGCGGCTCTGCTTTAATGGAATCCTCTTTTCTTATCCTTACCTTGTTGAAAACCTCATCCTGTTCAGGGATGTAATATTTTGGGATCAATTAGCAAAAAAACACTCACAAAGGAGTGCTTCTTAAACCTATTTAAAACGTTTATTTAATTTTAAAAGTTTGTTCACCTAACTTATCACCACCAATACCTTGTGTAGCGATTAATGTTACAGGTGTTTCTAAATCATCTAATTCATAAGCTACTGCATTTTTAACTGTACCATCTTTTTTAATTGTTTCTAATTGAGAATCGAGAAATTGTTCATCTGGTAGTCCACCAACTTCAAGAGTATTGACTGCATTAGGATCATTATCTTGTACTGCTTCAAATACTGCCATCCATCCAGTCGTAGGGTCAATTTCTTTATCACTTAAATTAGTTGTTTCATACCAAATTGCAAATACAGGTTTTTCACCGTATTCATTACCTTTTTCACCAGCTAGAATAACTTTAGTTTCAGTAATTTTAATTCTTAAGTCATTTAATTTTGCTTCATTATCTTTAAAAAAGAGTTCATCATTCGTTTCTTTTTCTTCATTTGTATTTTCCGTAGTTGCTTCTTTATTTTCGGAATCAGAACCATTTTTCGTTCCTACGTCTTGATTGCCACAACCAACAATTATAGATAGAGTTAGTGCGGAGGTTAATATTAAAAATTTTTTCATAATGTTACATTTCTCCTTATGTTTTAAATTTACTATTAGTGTAACTTATTTCGTGAATATAGTCCTGATTTTTTTCTATATCATTACACCTTTTTCTGTTGTAATACATTTAATGGATTATATAAATTCTATATAAAATGAAAGTACAACCGTTGAGAATGAACACCGAAAGTACAAAAGTTAGCATTCACCGAAACCATATGTTGGACAAGCTATTCTCCCACTCTCACCCCGCCTTAAAACAGGCCTTTTTCCTCTTTAAAAGGCTTTTATTAATTGTTATAATTTTCTGTGAATATTCTTATACGTATGTTACTGGTTCTCTCAGGCAGGGCGGCACGTATCAAAAGGATTTGCCTTTTCATCGTCTTCCCCTGCCTATTTGTTGTTCCTTCTTTTCCTGCACTACGTTTGGACAAGCTTTATGCTTTTTCAATATACTCACCGGGATATCCACCTAGGGAATTTACCCAGAAAGGAGGCATGGCAGAGCAGGTTCCTATTAACAGTGACAGTGGTTCAAAATACTTAGTACAGGGGATTACAAAAATGATGAAAATAATCACAAGTTTTATTGCCGCCATTGTGCTAGCGTTCTTTACCGTTAGCAGCATTCCGGCACAAGCAACTGTATCTGAGTTTCCCAGGGGCTACAAGGTTAACTTGAGGGTAATGTCGTACAATATCCATCATGGAGTAGGAGTCGATAATGTCCTTGATCTTCAAAGAATTGCTGACTTGATTACCGAGAAACAGGCTGACGTTGTGGGAATCCAAGAAGTGGATAGGCATTATGGCGCACGCAGTAATTTCAAAGATCAAGCCAAAGTGCTCGCCAAAATGCTTGGGTATCATTATGTGTATGGAGCCAATCTTGACCTTAACCCTGCTGTAGAGGGACAGGATCGCCGCCAATATGGAACGGCCATCTTAAGCAAATATCCGATTATCCAATCTCAGAATTACCTTTTATCAAGCTTTGGAAAAGAGCAGCGTGGCTTACTGGAAGCGACTGTTAATGTAAAAGGAAATCATCTTCAGGTTTACAATACCCATTTGGGGTTGGATGTACCGCAAAGACTGGCACAAGTGAATGAAATCAATGATATTCTTTCGAAAAAAGAAACCCCGGCCATCCTCATGGGCGATTTAAACGCTGAACCAGGTGTGGAAGAAGTGGAATTACTGCGAACTGGCGGCAATCTTGTTGATGTTTTTCAAGATGCAGATAATGCCAATACATTTCCGGTTAAAAACCCTTCAAAACGAATTGATTATATTTTCGTTAGCGAAGGAATGAAGTTTTCCGGTCAACAGGTTTTACAATCGACCTATTCCGATCACCTGCCAATCACTGTGGACCTTGAATTAGAACGGTCGGCACCTTATCTTAACGGCAACTAAAAATATAGGAGAGATTCTATGAATAAATGGAACAGCAAATTGGGATTGTCCCTTGCATTAGCTGGGACCATCACACTATCATCCGCTTTTGCGGCACCTACTTTCAATGAGGCGGAGGAAACCAACCCAAATCCGGTTGTTACCCCCATTAAAACAGATGAACCTACCTCCTATCGAATAAATCAACTAGAAGATATCGCGATGTACTATTACTGGCATGGCGGTGACCTCAAGCAAGCGGAGGAAGAAATTTTCAAAGGCATTACCCTAAAAGGCAAATATGATGTAGTCGAAGCGGCATATAATGAGGCCGTCAAACTGGACCCTCATGATGTGGATCTCAAAATCTCGCTGGCATCCACACAAATCATCCAGAAGAAAATCCCGGAAGCATTAGCGACCTACCAGCAAATTCTGAATTTGGATCCTGACAACTATAATGCACATCTGCTATACGGGGTTTATTCCAAAGTAAATGGGGATGAGAAAGCGTATAAAACGGCCATTGCCAACTTAAAACGGCTTGACACCCATAAAACCAATGAATACCTTGAAAAATTTTCCACTACAGAAACGATTATGAAAACCATCTTAAACATAGAGGTGCCGGATAACCTGTCGCAGAGCAAGCATGCAATAGTGATTCTGGGATATGCACTTGCGGATGATGGCACGATGAGAGCACCACTAATTGAACGGTTAAAGGTCGGCCTAGCCGCAGCCAACAAGTATCCAAATTCCAAGATCATTGTGACCGGCGGCGTGCCGAAACAAGGCAATACAGAAGCAAAATTGATGAAGGAGTGGTTGATGTCTAACGGTATAGCGGAAGGTAGGATTTTGACAGAGGATAAATCAACAGACACCGTTGAAAATGCCCTATTCACTACAGCAATCCTTGAAAAAGAAGGTCTGAAGGATGTCACGCTCGTGACAAGCGCCAGCCATATGAGACGCGCACTCACCATCTTTACGGAAGCAAGCGATTTTTACGATAAAATGAAAGCAAAAAACAGCGACCGGGCATTCACGAATGTTGTTTACTTGGATTACCCATCGATTGAAGAAGCCCACAACGTAACCAAAGACGAAACAATGGTCATATACCGCGACTTAATGAGAGCCACCGGCGTTTGGCAATATCCGGACAAGCAGCGCTAACCTCACAACAAAGGCTAAACCAATTTTTGGTTTAGCCTTTCAGACTGTAGACAAACTCGATGGAAATCGAGCTTGTCTACAGTTTTTTTGGTTTGTGCTGGAATAGGGCTGTTGAT
>NZ_JAERSD010000001.1:0-74789 GCF_017912555.1 Bacillus sp. REN3
GGTTTGATGAGGAGGGACTGAAAGTAAAAGAGGAAGCCAGGAAGGCTCCCTCTTTGAAATCAGTTTCTTACTCTACCCAGTCATCCTTTTTTACAGGGGAGCGGTACAGGTGAAATTTTCCTGTCGCGATCCTTTTCTTTGTATTCTCGGCAATCCGTTCATTGCATGATTTGCACATATATGTATGGATTGGCCGGTTTCGCAACTGTTTTGCCTGGAGCGTATCGCTATCGATTGTTTCGATTTTGTCGCATAGTACGCACTTGACTCTCATGCTTACACCTCATATCAAAAATCGTCACACATAGGATGTTCCGAAATGGATTATGATATAGTATATCATTGTTTTATCGAATTGAGAGTGAAAATCGTTTAATTTGCCCTGTATCAAGGGTTCGTAGTACTATTATGGTAGGTAAAGGAGGGCGAATATGGCAAATCAAGTTGAACCAAAGCTTATTAAACCTTTATTTGATGAACTTCAAAAAGAACGGTTTGTGACACTTGCGACCGTTGACCATGAAACAGGCGGCCCGAATGTAGGCGCGATTTCCTGGATCTTCGCCAAGGATGATCAAACCATTTATTTTGCAGTCGACAACCGTTCCCGCATCATTGAGAACATTAAGAAAAATCCTCTTGCGGTGATCAATTTAATCGCCAATGAATCTACATACTCAATCAGCGGACATTCAAGTGTGAAGATGGAAAAGATGGACGGAGTACCCTTAAAGCTGGCGCTTGTGGAAATCAAAATCCATGAAGTCCGGGACGTCATGTTCTATGGCTCTAAAATTATTTCTGAGCCACAATATGACAAAACATATGATAAGGATGCTGCTGCAAGGCTTGATAGGCAGGTCATGGACGCTATGAGAAAAGCTTAGCCGGAAAAAACGGCTAAGCTTTTCTTTTTGGTGTACCGGCATGGATGCTGGCCCCGTGAATAACGAAGGCAGGTGCTGCTATAGCTTTAAAGATG
The DNA here is from genome assembly GCF_017912555.1 of Bacillus sp. REN3. Lineage (GTDB taxonomy): Bacteria > Bacillota > Bacilli > Bacillales > Cytobacillaceae > Mesobacillus. Next base: position 983 of record NZ_JAERSD010000001.1, read on the forward strand.
TATCATGGGCGACTTTTTATATCTGAAGGGAGTAAGTGCTAACTTCCACCTGAAAATCACGAACCTTTTACTCACCTAAAAGGATGCCGGCGAGTAGCCAGGGATCCAATAATCTATACTAACCCTTGGCTTGCTGGAGAGGACAAGGGTTAGAGAGAATGACAGCAAGGTATGAAAAACTGCGCCTGGAACAGCCGTATTCATAACTGTACTTTCGGTAGTGTGAGAAGGACGGAAGCAGATCACTTTGTCTGGCCCAATTATTTATGGAAGTTTGATTCCTGCTCCTGATTTTTCTCCAGAGTTCTCTTTTCCTGCTGGTCAAGCCTTTTCTTCGGATCCTCTGTAGGATTCTCTGATTGTGGATCGATCATGTCTGCGGGCACCTCAGGGATGATCCTGCCAGTTATGTCGGCAAGTTCATTCAGGATTCCCTGGATTGGCTTTCCGGCACGGATATCCTTGCCGATTTCCTTTAAACGGGCAGTCACATCGGGGTCTGCTATCACGGCAGCCCTGGCACCATGCGGGTCTTTTTTCAAGGCCTCCGCTACAGTATATTTAACCGTATCTACTTCGGACCTTTCCATGTTCTGATTTACATCAATACCTACAATAGCATATCTGCCGATGACTACCGCTGTAGCATCATCGACTCCCTTGATATCCGCGGTCAGATTTACGAGATGCTCGGATATTTCCTGTCCTGATTGCCGGTCTACCTGCTGGATATAGCTGTTTTGCACCTTTACACGTTTGTCTTGCTCCTCACGGGCTTCATCATTTTGCCAGCTGCAGGCGGAAATCAGCAGCACGAACGAAATAGCGGCGAATAATTTCAACATTTTAACCCCTCCGGATATTTATTCCCAGAACAGATCTGGCGAGATATATGGAAACAATTGAGTGAATGCCGTGAAAAATAAATACTCAAGCGTTATTGTGCAAATTTTCTTCTATCTTTATTCAGGAAATCATATATTTTACCAAAGTCCCGGCCAAGGCTATGAAGACAGCCGATGTCGGGAACAAGAAGGCGGGAGGCATCAATTTGAGTAAAATATATGTACTGGATACCAATGTACTACTGCAGGATCCGCATGCTATTTTCTCTTTTCGTGATAATGAAGTTGTCATACCTGCTGTTGTCCTTGAAGAGGTGGATTCCAAGAAAAGATATATGGATGAGATTGGCCGAAATGCGCGGCAGGTTTCAAGACTGATAGATGGAATGAGGGATACCGGGAGGCTTCATGAAAAGATAAATCTTAAAGGAGGAGGAGCGCTTCGCATTGAACTGAATCACCGTTCCTTCCATGAGCTTCAGGAAATTTTCGTGGAAAAGACGAATGACAACCGGATTCTGGCTGTTGCAAAAAACCTGAGCCTGGAGGAACAAACAAAAGAAGGTGGACGACCAGTCATCCTAGTCAGCAAGGATGCGCTTGTCAGGGTCAAGGCGGATGCCATCGGGCTGCTTGCCGAGGATTTTCTGAGCGACAGGGTGGTCGAAATGGACCATTTGTATTCTGGTTATGCAGAAATATACCTTGAAAAAAGAGAACTGGATCGTTTTTATGAAAATGGGGAGTTGGAACGATCAGAGCTAAAGGGGCAGGCTTTCCTTTACCCGAACCAGTTTGTGTTAATGAAGGATCTCCTCGGTGGCTCTGGATCAGCCATTGGGATGGTAGACGAAAAAGTGGAAAAGGTAAAGAAGTTGATTTTCGAGGGTGAAAACAAACCAATCTGGGGAATCAGGCCAAGGAATGTTCAGCAAATCATGGCCCTTGAATTGCTTTTAAGACAAGACATGCCCCTAGTTACCCTTACAGGCAGGGCGGGAACAGGAAAGACTCTCCTTGCCCTCGCGGCAGGACTCCTGCAGACAGAGGACAAAGGGACCTTTAAGAAGCTGCTTGTCGCCAGGCCGATAGTTCCTGTCGGAAAAGACCTGGGATTCCTCCCAGGAGAAAAAGAAGAAAAACTGAGGCCATGGATGCAGCCAATCTACGATAACCTTGAATACTTGTTCAATACGAAAAAACCAGGAGAGCTGGATGCCATTCTTGCCGGGATGGGCTCCATCGAGGTTGAAGCGCTGACGTATATCAGAGGGAGAAGCATTCCTGACCAGTTCATAATTATCGATGAAGCCCAGAATCTGACAAAGCATGAGGTGAAAACGATCCTGACAAGGGTAGGGGAAAGGAGCAAGATTGTCCTCATGGGCGACCCCGAACAAATTGACCATCCATATCTCGATGCCTATAATAATGGTCTTACGTATGTGGTTGAAAAATTCAAGGACCAGCAAATTGCCGGCCATGTCCAATTAGTCAAAGGGGAACGATCAGCGCTTGCCCAGCTTGCTGCAGAATTACTTAAATGAAAGGGCAGCGTGAAAGCTGCCCTGACGTTCGGTATTCTTGTTCATTCAACTGTAAAACCTGAAATGTTCCTGATTGGGTGTTCGAAATTCGAGCCATCTGGAAAATAGGCGTATAATGGTCCATCTTCAATCAAAGGCTTGCCATCCTTCGAAAAACCAAGGATCAAACCGTATGCCCGATCCAGCGGCATTTCTGTGTGTTCGCTGCCATGATGGATGATGACGGTGGATGCTCCTTCTTCTGGTTCGGCATTTTCCAGGAACGGTTTGAAAGGAATGCCGAAAGTCCCGTGCAAAACCCTTTCTTTCTCGTATTTCCTTTCGGATTTCAAAGTTGGCGGAAAGACTGCTCCTTCCATGATCTCACGGTCCCAATGCTTTGATATCGATTTGGTGTATTCTTCCATATCGTTATTACCCTTCTCTTCCTGCTTGAAATATGTATGGAGATCCACTTTGCGATCATCGAAAATCCAGACACCTGGGTCCAGTGTAAGTTTGTATTTGACTTTCCCATTTATAGATACAATGGTTTCCATGCTATACCTCCATTCAATTGAGCGCTATAGAAACTAGTATAACTTTATTTTCCGAAAAAGTCATAAACACACCGGTTCCTGTTGGAAAAGCAATTCAGAACCCTTAATATTCTTGCATTTTTGCATAGTTAAGGGTAAAATTTAAAGATAGGATCGGGTGAACGCTCGGAAACGGGGGGATCAAGTTGGCGTCTGAAATGATAATCAACCACCAAGAAAAAGCCCATGCCTTGCTTAAGGCTGACGCTGATAAAATTTTGAAGCTCATCAAGGTGCAAATGGATAACCTGACCATGCCGCAATGCCCTCTATATGAAGAGGTATTGGATACGCAAATGTTCGGTTTATCAAGGGAAATCGATTTTGCCGTAAGACTAGGCTTAATCGAGGAATCAGAAGGGAAGGCAATCCTGGAACAATTGGAAAAGGAACTTTCCGCCCTTCATGAAGCGTCATTAAAAAAATAAAGCCGCTAAAAACTCAAACAGCCAAGAGGAATGTTTGAGTTTTTTTGTCGTTATGACTACTGCAATTGTGCGGGAAAGGGATGTTGTTTTGATTTCATCTCTATGACATAATTTAAATGCATTTCACGTTTTCCATTAAGGGCAGCAGGATATTTGCTTTTGTAGTAGAATAGATTAATCAACTTAGAAGATGGGGAAGAGACGATGTTTAAAAAAATACTCAAATCATATGACTATTCATTGATCATCGCGATTGTGCTTTTGTGTTTATTCGGTCTTGTGATGGTATACAGTGCCAGTATGGTCACCTGGCATGGAGTGGAAAGTGATTTCTTCTACCAGAAACAAAAATTCAATCTGCTGGCTGCACTTATTGTGTTCATTGTTGCTGCCATTTTTCCGTACAAAGCGATGAAAAGCACGAAAATCCTTCTGCCCATGGTCGTGCTTACACTGGGCGGGTTGGTGATCCTGTTCATGGTCGGAAAAGTAGCCGGAAATGCACTTAGCTGGATTGAACTTGGCGCACGAAGCATCCAGCCTTCTGAATTGGCAAAGCTGAGTGTGATCATCTACCTGTCGGCTGTGTACGCCAAGAAGCAGTCATACATAAATGAATTCAATAAAGGGGTAGTACCCCCGTTGCTGTTCCTGGTCATGGTAGTTTTCCTGATCGCGCTCCAGCCGGATTTTGGAACGGCCGGCATCATCCTGCTAATTGCCGGAGCCATCATTATTTCATCAGGGATGAATTTCAGGAACATCTTTAAACTGATCATGATTGTAGTCATTTTGCTCGTTCCGATTTCACTCATCATGAAGGATGAAATTTTTTCGGAAAAAAGGATGGCGCGCCTGACATCATATAGTAATCCTTTCACGGACGAAAGGGATTCTGGCTACCAGTTAGCCAATGCCTATTATGCTATCGGGTCGGGCGGTCTTACCGGATTGGGACTGGGAGAAAGCAACCAGAAGCTCGGTTACCTGCCTGAGGCGCACACTGATTTTATTATTGCTGTCATCTCAGAAGAACTCGGGATCTTCGGTGTAGGGTTCGTTCTGTTAAGTCTTGCTTTCATTGTCCTGAAAGGAATCTACATCGCCCTGAAATGTAAGGACGCTTTCGGCAGCCTGCTGGCGATAGGAATTTCGAGCATGATTGGCATTCAATCATTCATAAACCTTGGAGGGGCTACAGGAGTCATTCCCCTGACAGGAGTCCCGCTCCCTTTTGTCAGCTATGGAGGTTCTTCACTGCTTCAACTGGCAATTGCCGCTGGCATCCTTGTGAATATATCGATGTTTGTAAGTTTTGAAGAGAAATACAGGAAGGATGGCACCGCCCAACCTAAGCCAGCATCATCAGCGCTGCCGCAGAAAAGTTCTTTTAAGTTCAAATGATGAGGATAAAAAAAAAAGCTGCATTGCGCAGCTTTTTTTATTTAACCGTTGCCGGAGAAGGAGGTAGTGTCGCTGAGTTTTTCACTTTCAAGGTTTCCTCATTTTTTCTGCTCCTCGATACCAACAGGATGAAGTAGCTGAATACTCCGAACAGGACGGAAATGAAGAAGGCGTGCGCCAGTGCTACGTATAAGTTCAGCCTTGTATAGATAATGAACGCCCCGGCTGTTACTTGCAATGTCGCCAGGATGAAAGAAATGATCCAGCCCCAGTAAAGAACTTTCTCATCTCTGTAATATTTGACTGCCAGGTATGTGACATAAGCGATCCATATGAAAATGAATCCCGCCGCAGCCCTGTGCCCCATCTGTACCCATTCATATATATTGGTTGGGAGCAAGGATCCGTTATTTACGCACAATGGCCAATCCTTGCAGACAAGGCTTGCATTCATATGCCTTACAAGCGCTCCAGTGTATACGACCATGTAGCTGTAAATCGTCAAGCCGACAATATGGAATTTCATCCTTTTGTCGATTACAAGCTTTTCAGCCTGGAACTTTTTATCGATTTCGAATATAAGCAAAGTCAATAAAAGAACGGCGGAAAATGAAATAAGTGAAATACCAAAATGGAGGGCAAGCACGAAATCCGATTGGCCCCATTTAACTGCGGCTGCGCCAATCAGCCCCTGCAGCATTAAAAATGTAAAGGACAGTACCGATAAAAATTTTGTTTCCCGAATATGGCCAATCGCCCGCCAAGTCCAGATGGAAAGGACGAGGACCATGAGCCCGACAGCACCTGAAACAAGCCTATGTGCGAGTTCTATCACAAGTTCAGGGGTGATTTCAGATGGTATGAACTGGCCGTTGCACAGCGGCCAGGATCGGCCGCAGCCCATTCCAGAATCTGTTTTCGTTACCAGTGCCCCCCCGAGCAAAACAAAAAGCATGCCGATCGTAGTTGCGACCGCGAGCCACTTAAGTGACTTTTTCATTATAAATCACCTGCTTATTCAAAGTTCGATAAGTTGTCAAACAATCAACTTGACATGTATAATAAAAAATGTCGTGTAAGGAGAAAAATTCTATTCATATAATAACGAATTTTGGCGGAAAAGAATAGGAGACAATACATAAGATACTACACAATAAACAATGAATATTCAATACTTCAAGCCTCCATAAGGATCGAAAGGCATTGAATGGCCCATCTGAAAGAAAATGTTCCATGAGGTTTTATGACAATTTTCCTGTTTTTTTTCCCAAAGGAAAAAAATTATCCAAAAATATATTTTCTCCTTCTTGGCATCCTGGCAATTTCTTTCTATTTTCAAGGGATTATTTCTTGCAATAAGTAAGATCTTTATGGATAATGGCGGTAAGACACAAATTAGTCAAATTTTGTTCTAAAAAAATTCACAAAAATACTGTGAAGTGTGATTTAATATACAACGAAGATGTTATTTTTCTACGCAAATATTTAACAGTCTTTACACATTGATAATAGTAGAAACTAAAGTTGGTTATAGAAATATAAACTCTTCTTTTTTTTGTAAAAATTCCGTATAGGGATTTTAAGAATAAAGGGGATGAAGGAGGAAGAAAGAATGTCTAATCCTAAAGCTTTCAACGAAGCTGTATTAGATAATGGACGGCCTGCATCGGCAGAGAGGACTGCTCTGAAGGATTTTCTTGCCTTGATTAAAGTTGGCATTGTAAATTCCAATGCGATGACGACCTTTACAGGCTTATGGCTCGCTCTTCATTTCAGCGGTGCTCGGTTCCTGGATAATATAGATTTGGTCCTGGCTACATTGATCGGATCATCACTTGTCGTTGCCGGATCCTGCAGCCTCAATAATTATATTGACCGCGATATTGATCCTTTGATGGAGCGGACAAAAGGGCGACCAACAGTCACCGGCCGTTTCCAGCCATCAAAAGTCGCGTGGATAAGCTTCATCCTGATTGGGATCGGGACAGCGTTCCTGTTAACGACGACAGTCACCGCTGCCGTTATTGCCCTCTTCGGTGTGTTCAGCTATATAGTCCTTTACACAATGTGGTCTAAACGCCAGTATGTATCAAATACTATTATTGGCAGTATTTCTGGTGCAGTGCCACCGCTGATTGGGTGGGCGGCAGTCGATGCGAATCTAGACATGAAGGCATGGGTTCTGTTCGCAATTGTATTTTTATGGCAGCCTCCGCATTTCTACGCCCTTGCAATGAGAAGGGTCGAAGAGTACCGGGCGGCCAATGTGCCGATGCTTCCGGTTGTAAAGGGATTCAGGGCAACAAAACGATCTATTTTCCTCTGGATTGCCGGGCTTCTGCCACTTCCATTCCTGATTCCTTCACTGGGAATCCCATTCCTGATCCTGGCATCCGTGCTGAATATTGGCTGGCTGGCATTGGGAATTTACGCCCAGAGGCTTAAAGATGATATAAAATGGGCAAAATTAATGTTCATATATTCCTTACAATACTTGACCGTTTTGTTTGTTGCTATGGTAATTGTCACACTTATTTAACTTTCTGTTAGATGATTCACTCTTTGTTGCAGAGAGGGAATTTATCCATATATTTTATCAATCATTTTTTCAAAGACTTTTTACGAAAGAGGGGTTTATTAAGCTATGAAGATGCGACCTAAATGGCGTCTGCTATCACTGTTCACAATGATGGCATTGATTTTGTCCGGCTGTGGTGAGCCGTACTTGTCCGCTTTGAGGCCTGCAGGTGAAGTTGCGCAGTCTCAATACGAGCTCATGTTGTTGAGCACAGCGATTATGGTGGGAGTAATTGCTGTTGTCACTATCATTTTTATTATTGTTCTTCTTAAGTTCCGCAGAAAGAATGACAATGAAATCCCAAAGCAGGTTGAAGGAAGCCATAAACTAGAAATCCTTTGGACAGTCATTCCGATCTTGCTGCTTTTAATCCTGGCAGTGCCAACTGTTGCAGCAACTTTCAATCTTGCTGATGTCTCTAAAATGGATAAGAAAAACAAGGACGGAAAGACGGATGTACTTGTTGTCAATGTACGCGCCAGCCTGTACTGGTGGGAATTTGAATATCCAAATGAAGAAATCGTCACCAGCCAGGAGTTAGTCGTTCCAACAGATGAAAAGGTTTACTTTAACCTTAAGGCATCTGATGTCAAGCACTCCTTCTGGATTCCAGCTGCTGGGGGCAAAATGGATACAAACACTGATAACGTGAATAAGTTTTGGCTTGAATTCGACAGCAAAGCAGCAGATGAAGCTGGCGGACTGTTCTATGGAAAGTGCGCAGAGCTGTGCGGCCCTTCACACGCGCTGATGGATTTCAAGGTTAAAGCTGTTTCCCGCGCCGAATTCGATGACTGGACAAAGAGCATGCAAGCAGTCAAGGAACCAGCAAAAGCAGAAACTGCAGCTGCACAAAAAGGACAGGAAGTCTTCAACAATAGCTGTATCGGCTGCCACGCTGTCACTCCTGCCAATACAGCACCTGAAAAAGCGCGTGTTGGCCCGAACTTGACAAACTTTGGTGACCGTTCACGTATCGCCGGTGTCCTGGATCATTCAGAAGAAGATCTGAAGAATTGGCTCAAGGATCCTGAACAATATAAGCCAGGCAACTTGATGACCGGAAAATATGGCGAACTTTCTGAAGAAGAGCTGGATGCTTTGACAGAATACTTAATGGGCTTAAAGGTCCAGAAATAAAAGAAGATTTGGTTAAAAGGGAGGTAAAACTGTGAGTACCTATGCTCAGAAAAAAGGATTCGGAGCGACATTGTGGGATTTCCTCACAACAGTTGACCACAAGAAAATCGCGATCCTTTATCTAATCGCTGGCGGATTCTTCTTTATCCTGGGTGGTTTGGAAGCTTTGTTCATCCGTATCCAGCTAGCTGTACCTAACAATGACTTTGTGAGTGCGGGTTTCTACAATGAAATCTTGACGATGCACGGAACAACGATGATTTTCCTTGCTGCGATGCCGCTTTTATTCGCATTCATGAACGCTGTCATGCCGCTGCAAATCGGTGCGCGTGACGTTGCTTTCCCGTTCTTGAACGCTCTGGGTTTCTGGCTGTTCTTCTTTGGCGGACTGTTCCTGAACCTCTCATGGTTCATGGGAGGAGCGCCAGACGCGGGCTGGACTTCCTATGCTTCACTTTCGCTTGCATCGAATACACATGGGATTGATTTCTATGCTTTAGGACTGCAGATTTCAGGTGCCGGCACATTGATCGGGGGTATCAACTTCCTGGTTACGATCATTACCATGCGTGCACCCGGGATGACTTATATGCGTATGCCGTTGTTCACATGGACAACATTTGTAACATCCGCTCTCATCCTGTTCGCGTTCCCGCCACTGACTGTCGGTCTATTCTTATTGATTTTTGACCGTATGTTCGGCGCTAATTTCTTTGATGTTGCAAATGGTGGGAATACGATCATCTGGGAACATCTGTTTTGGATTTTCGGACACCCTGAGGTTTATATTCTAATCCTGCCTTCATTCGGTATTTTCTCTGAGATTTTCTCGATTTTTTCAAGGAAGCGTCTGTTTGGATATTCTTCAATGGTATTCGCAACTGTATTGATTGGTTTCCTTGGATTCATGGTTTGGGCCCACCACATGTTCACAACCGGACTGGGACCTGTTGCCAACGCTATTTTCGCAGTGGCCACTATGGCGATTGCAGTTCCAACAGGAATCAAGATCTTCAACTGGCTGTTCACGATGTGGGGAGGAAGCATCAAGTTCACGACGCCAATGCTCTGGGCAACTGCGTTCATCCCTTCCTTCGTTGCCGGAGGGGTAACTGGTGTCATGCTTGCTACAGCGCCTGCTGACTACCAGTACCATGACAGCTATTTCGTAGTCGCACACTTCCACTATGTTATCGTTGGCGGTGTTGTGTTCGCGTTATTGGCAGGAACTCATTTATATTGGCCGAAGATGTTTGGCACAATGCTTAATGAAACGATGGGTAAAATCACATTCTGGCTGTTCTTGATTGGTTTCCATCTGACATTCTTCATCCAGCATTTCCTGGGCCTGATGGGTATGCCTCGCCGCATTTTCACATTCCTCCCTGGGCAGGGGTTGGAAACAGGCAACCTGGTGAGTTCCATTGGTGCTGCATTGATGGCGATTGCCGTAGTCTTACTTTTAGTCAATATCGTCATGACATCTGTAAAAAATGAAAAAGTCGGAAATGATCCTTGGGGAGACGGACGTACACTTGAATGGGCAGTCGCTTCGCCACCACCATTCTATAACTTCAAGCAGCTTCCGCTCGTTCGCGGCTTGGACGCATATTGGCTTGAAAAGATGGAAGGAAAGAGCGGCATGACGCCGGCAGAACCACTGGGCGATATCCACATGCCTAATAGTTCTTTCACTCCATTTGTCATCGCTCTGGGACTTTTCATTGCAGCTTTCGGTGCAATGTATCGTACAGAGTACTCCTGGGGACTTGCCGTCCTGATTGGCGGATTTGTTGTTACGTTCGGTGCGATGTTCTTCCGCTCAATCAAGGATGACCATGGATTCCATATTCATAAAGAAGATTTAATGGATGATGAGAATGATAAGGGGGTAAAGGCATAATGCAAGCTGAAGAAAAATTCACTTACGAAACATGGCCTGCTTCGCCGGAAAAAGCGACCCTCGAAGCAAAGAATAAATTTTTAGGCTTTTGGTTTTTCCTTGGCGGCGAAACGGTTTTGTTCGCTACGCTCTTTGCCACTTATCTTGCATTGAAAGATAAGGTCCCTAACGCAGAGCACGCGCTGGCGAAGGATCTTTTCGAGCTTCCGCTGGCATTTATGGCAACAATGCTGCTTTTGACAAGCTCATTGACAAGTGTGTATGCGATGTACCACATGAAGAATTATGATTTCAAAAAAATGCAGCTTTGGCTTGGAATGACCGTCCTTCTGGGGGCAGCCTTCCTTGCCCTTGAGATTTACGAGTTCAATCACTATGTACATGAATATGGACATACGTTTACATCCAGTGCGTTTGGTTCTGCATTTTACACACTGGTCGGTTTCCATGGGGCGCACGTTACCTTCGGACTAGCGTGGATCATCACTCTGATGGCCCGCAACTCGAAACGGGGATTGAATCTCTACAATGCTCCGAAGTTCTATGTTGCCAGCCTTTACTGGCACTTCATCGATGTTGTGTGGGTATTCATTTTCACTGTAGTATATCTAATGGGAATGGTGGGATAAACTGATGGCGAATCAACAACCAAGTTCAGGGAACCCAAGGGTAGACATCGAATATCGCCGCAAGAAAAGCGCGGAAGAGATGAGATACCAAATCGTTTCCTTTGCATTAATGATTTTCTTGACAATTGTTGCTTTTGTTGCTGTAGGGTATGAAGGATTTTCAGGCTGGTTTACAGTACCGTTCATCCTCCTGCTTGCAGTAGTCCAGGTTATTTTCCAACTGTACTATTTCATGCATATGAGCCATAAAGGACATGAGGCACCAGCATTGTTCCTATATTCTGGCGCTTTGATCGGCGCTGTTACGGTTCTTGCTTTTACAACAATTATCTGGTGGTAAGGAATAATTAAACCATATGAAAAAATCGGCTTTTCCGGCCGATTTTTTCTTTGCTTAGCAAAAGGATAGGTTTTTGCAATTGGACAAATGCTCGGTTCTGCTGTAAACGCCGCTTCCGAACAGGGGGGATCTTTCAGGAATAGTCTGTCTTATCAAGTATTTCGGTGAAAGCAGAAGGGTGGGCTTACTGCTGTCCGCAGCCAGTGCCAGGCAACAGCATGAAATCAGGTGCTGTTTCACAGCCGGTGCTGCATGGATTAGGGTAGCGTCTCCTTGCCAGCGGACGTTCCTTTTCCTACCGGTGTTCGTTGATCAAGGCGGAAGTGCATACCTATTTGAATAAAGAATGCATTTTATGGAAAGTCCATTTCATTGAAGTTGCAATCAGCAGAAAGTATAATGGAATAAAAGTTTTAAATTTCGCGGGGTGAAAAAATGCTTACTCTTGACATATTCGGTTTCAGAGCTTTATGGAGCCCTTACTATTTTTTGGTACTTGCAGGACTTCTGATTGCTTATTACCTAGTTGTTTTTAAGTATTATGGCCGTTTTAAAAACGGGACTCCTGCTACAATGAAACAGGCGTCGAATTTTACTGCGTTCATTATTGTACTGTATCTGATAAAGGGTTCTCCTGTCGATTTGATGGGGCATATCACTTTTTATACCCATATGATTCAGATGGCCGTACTGTATCTGGTTGTACCGCCGCTGTTGATTTTTGGCCTTCCTGATTGGCTGTGGAGATCATTCCTTTCACTCCCGGTTGTCAACCAGGTGTTCCGATTCCTGACGAAACCGCTGATTTCGCTGATCATGTTCAACGGAATCTTTTCGATCTACCATATCCCGCTTGTTTTTGATGTCGTGAAGACCAACATGTGGCTGCATGCAGGCTATACATCAATCCTGTTTGTGCTAGCGGTGAATATGTGGTGGCCGCTTATCAATAATCTGGCAGAGCACCAGACATTGACTGGTTTGAAGAAAATTGGCTATATTTTCGCCGACGGTATCCTGATCACGCCGGCGTGTGCGTTGATCATTTTTGCGGACGCTCCAATGTACTCCACTTTCTCTGATCCTAACGCATGGGCCCAATCGCTTCAACTGTGTGTACCGACAACAACGCTTTCATCACTTGATTTAAGCGGGCCTGAAACTTTCAGTTCAATGTCCCTGCTGCATGACCAGCAATTAGGCGGAGTCATCATGAAGATTATCCAGGAAATTGTTTACGGATTCTTTTTGGCCTATACCTTTTTTCAATGGTATCGCAAAGAGCAGTCTGAGGAGAAATCACTCAATCTTTCCCATTCGCCGCAGACAGTTGAATAATCCTTAAGTCCAGAGGCTGTCACAAAAGGTCAACATTTTCGATCTTAGGATAGCCTCTCTTAATTTTCCGGTTTCATGGCATCCAATATTGAAAAAACAGAGCCTGTCACCTACAATTAGTTTTGTGGACAAAAAAAGAATGAGAGGGAATTTTTATGGCTAATTTACCGATTTTGCCTACGATCAGCACATCATTCATTGTGCTGAGCGCTATTTTTGTAGCGATAGGATGGGGACAGATCAAGCAAAGGAAAATTGAAAAACACCGAAAGACGATGACGCTTGCGGGAATATTCGCGGTTCTTTTTTTCATTATTTACGCGTCCAGGACCCTTTTCATCGGAAATACATCTTTCGGTGGGCCTGATGACATTAAGATTTATTATACGCTATTCCTTATATTCCATATTACACTTGCTACGATAGGTGCGGTCCTGGGCATCATTTCCTTGTATTCGGGATATAAAAACAGGCTTGAACGCCACAGGAAACTTGGTCCGATCACCAGTACAGTCTGGTTCTTTACCGCAATAACAGGCGTGGCTGTCTACCTGCTTCTTTACGTTTTTTACAAAGGCGGAGAAACTACCTCGGTCATCAAGGCAATTCTCGGCTTTTAATAACTGGCTAAAAAAGCCCCCCTTCCAAAGTTCAGCTGGAAGGGGGCTTTTTTATCATATTTTGAAGTTCATTTTGATGATACCGGCTTCCTTTGCTGAATTGAAGGCGATGAGGATCAGGGGCCCAATGATGAAGCCAAGGATTCCTAACAGCTTCAATCCTAAATACATGGCGATTAGCGTGGCAAGAGGTGACAGGCCGATGTGACTGCCCATCACTTTCGGTTCTACAGTCCTTCTGATAATGAGCAGGATGACCGCCAAGATTCCAAGCTGTGTCCCCAGAGCGATGTTCCCGGTGACTAGATGGAAAATGGACCACGGTGCCAATATGACAATCGAACCGATGATTGGAATGAAGTCTATCACCCAGATGATCGCAGACATGACAATCGCATATTCCGGCGCGATGAACAGCAGACCAATCAAAGCAACAATGAAAATCAGGACACTGACAAGGAATTGGGCTTTCAGGAACCCAAATACGACATACGATAGTCGGGAGGTCATGAAATGGACCTTGTCGGCCGTTTTTTCAGTTAAATGGCTGTAGACTGCCCGTCTCAATGAAGGCAAATCAAGCAGGAACAGGAAAAGAGCAATCAAATAGACAAGAAAGCTGATCAGGAAATTAGGGATATTAGTCAGCAGTGCTTTTAAATTATCAATGTTAATGAAAGCAATCATGTCGTTTTTTAGCTTATTCAGGAATTCTTCCGTGCGGTCACTGAATTCAGTTACGACTTCTTTAGGAAGGTCACTTGCAGCCTCAATCAAGTGGTGTTCAGCCTTATACCAGGCATTGGTGATCTCGTTTATGTAAACGGGCGTGTTTTCAATTAGCTGGATCACCTCTGTTACTGCGGTTGTCGTAAGGAAATACCCCGAAACACCAATCAACAGGACAAAAAGAAGGAAAATCACCAGGACGGAAAGGCGGCGCCCAACTTTGAGTCTCTGCTGGAGATAGATTACTGCTGGCTCCAGGAAAAGAGCCGTGATCAAGGCGGCAATGAGCGGGATAGAAACCGGCAGGATGATATATAGAACAACTGCAGTAAAGATGGCAATAAGTGCAAAAATCCAAAATCTCTTAGTAAAAATACCGGCCAATGCGGACTCCTTTCTATACTCAATAAGAGTAAAAACACTTCATAATAAATTTACAAAAGTCTATATCAAAACATAAAGTTCAGTTTTTGCTGAAAATATTGTCCGATGTGGATAATTCATGAAAGGAACAACTGAAAAACCTTAACATTTAAATTATAGTATGCATTTACTATAAGAAACAACCAAAAGATTCAACCAATACAATTCTTCGACCGGGGTGACCTATGGTGAAAGATAGGACGATTTCACGGGAGGTTTGCATGGCCCTTTGCGCAATCATCCATGCTGCAATTGATGAAAGCTCCTTTTTTACCCAGGCTGCAGAAGGAAACAGGAGAAAGCTCCAATTCCCTAGAAAGTACTGCTTCTCTGACGGAGGGGTGATGATCGGAATGGAAGATGGGAAAATCACAGCAAAGGTCCATATCGGCATGGAAGTTGGAAGTTTATCCATTCATAAAACTGTTCTTGGTCTGCAAAAAAGAATTTTCCACGATGCTGCCCTGCTGACCGGACATGTAATTGGCAAGGTGGATGTATTTGTCGCTAATATCGGCAAGGCACCTATCAAAGTTGAAAGCTGATAATCGCCACAATTGATTGCGAAACGACTACACCCATTCAAGTACATGCAGACCAAAGTGATAGTACTGAACTCAGAAGGGTGGTTCTGTCAACTTCCCTCGGCGCCATTTAACTGGCTCATGTAAAAAAAACGCTGAAGACTATAAGTCCTGGGGAAAATTACTACAATAAAAAAAGACGCAATCATGCGTCTTTTTCAGCTGTTTATAAGGCGAATTTCTCGATTTCTGCTTTGATGTCTTGTAAAAGCTTTTCGCACTGGCTGACCAGTCCGCCGGGGAAATGTTCCCCTTCGCCATACTCGACTCCATGTGGATAATAATGCTTGCCGAGCAATGGCGCCATTAACTGGATGATAGCTTTATGGGCGCCAACATCCCCTTCGTGCACATACCCCTGGACACGAAGATAATATGTACCTTCTTTCATTTCGAATTTTCGGTCGTAGGTGACACGCTCATAATCCCACTGTCCTTCTCGGATAAGCCCATGCGCATGCATGACCTCATCAAGGCGGTTCAATTCTGCCTTAAGCGTCTCAATGCCGGTATTTTCAAATTTCATCCTATTCCCTCCTAAAAACACACTGCATTTATATGTCCATAAAAACAGTTGATCACAATTTCAATAATAGTAAAAAAATGCATAACTTGCAATGAATATAAATTGGATATTCCCACTATTTTCGCTGATGATGAAGTTAGTATTCAATGCTCAGGTTCGATTTATGCAGGATTGAAGGAATAATATACAGTCTTTGGGAGACTCTACTATTGGATAGCAAGATCCATTCAAAAGGAGGCTTATGTATATGCGTGAAATACGAGAAATCATGACACAGGAAATTGAAACTTGCTCCTTGCTAGACAATGTTTATGAAGCAGCGGTAAAAATGAAAGATTGGAACGTAGGTGCCATTCCGGTGGTCGACGGAGATAGGCTGGTCGGCATGATTACCGATCGTGATATCGTCATTCGTGGTGTTGCTGACAAACATCCTCCATCTTCAAAGGTAGAAGATGTAATGAGCGAGCACCTTATAACTGCGACTCCTGATATGTCAACACAGGAAGCAACAAGGCTGATGGCAGAGCATCAAATAAGAAGGCTGCCTATAGTGGAAGGAGATAAGCTTGTTGGGATCGTCGCCCTTGGCGATTTTGCTGTAAATGAAATGACAGACCAGCAGGCACAGCATGCTTTATCGGAGATTTCCGAACCAGGAAACCAAATACAATAACATTGGAGGCACCCTGACTGGGGGGCCTCTTGTTTTTAGAAAGTGAAAAAATGGCAGGGTGGGCGATAAGCAGGCCCTGGTAAAAATCCATTATCTATCCTTTCTGTAATTATCTGGGTGCGCATCTTGTTAATTTTTTATACGGATATGCAGTTTCTATCAAAAGAAACATTTAAAATGATATAATAATTTTGAAAATCAGTCATACAGTAATAGAGAAGATGATAGAAAGGGGGATTCCATCTGCGTACGATACTGAGAATCTTGATTTTTGCCGTAATATTTCTGGTTATTGGTCTGTACTTCGGCTATTCGAAGGAAAATGTTGATGAATTAGTGATTGAAAAGGAATCTGAACCAAAAGTGGATGAATCCCTTGAAAGACCCAGCAATGGCGTACCGAATGAAGGGATAAAGCAACCTGAAAAAGGGCTTGGTTCCCTGATTGGAAAAGATATTGAATCACTTAAGGCGATAATGGGCGAACCTTCAAGGGTCGATCTTTCAGGATTTCATTTTCATTGGTGGGTATTCAATGACAATCTAGATCAATATGTACAGGCCGGGGTGCTTGGAGGCAAGGTGGTTACAGCATATGGAGTCGGGGAGAACCTCAACACAGAACCCTTCAAAATCGGTCAGCCTATTGAAGAAATTTTTTCACTGAATGTCATCGAACCGGATATCACCTTTGAATATAAAGGAAGCTCTTATAAGTTCGAGTTGTCTGAGGAGGATATGAATACTCGGCCGCTCATCAGGATGGGAAATTATTTCGCCCAGCTTTATATAGACAGGTACACAGGGGCACTCTCAAGCATCCGTTTCCTTGACAAAGAGACGCTTATTAAGCAAAGGCCGTATGAAATGGTTTACCGTGGGAAACTAGTCGAGCCTCCGGAACTTACAGAACAAGAGTGGAGCAGGATTGAGGAAGGGACAGAGAAGCAAATCCTGGACATCACAAACATTTTCAGGATGAGGCATGGACTGGGCATGCTGCAATGGGACGAGCAGACAGCAGAGGCTGCATTCGCCCACAGCAAGGATATGGCCGAAGAGAAATACTTTTCGCATGAATCGGAGACGAACGGCAGCCTTTCTGACAGGCTAAAGGCAGCAGATGTAGGGTATGAGCTCGCCGGGGAAAATATCGCAGCCAACTATACAGATGCACCAGCAGTCGCTGAAGGCTGGCTTAACAGTGAATCACACCGGGAGACAATGCTGAACGACAAGTTCACCCATATTGGTGTGGGGGTCTACCAAAAACACTATACACAAAACTTCTTGAAGAAGTGGGAAACAAAGTAATTGCCATTTTCAAATTTATTATCCATTAAATTAAAAAGCTTGAACCAATCCGGTTCAAGCTTTTTTCAGGCTACAGGAAAACGCCAATCTTTGGCGCCCGGATCAGTTCTCTCCAGAGCACCGCATTCGTATGGCACCTTTTCCAGAAGGGGGAATTAGTCACGGTTCTTTTTTATATGGCACGGCTTCTATTCGTTCTGTACTAATGCCCTGTTGACTGAGAAAAAACCATCCTTCCAGTTGCCGTATAGATGGACTTTGCTGCCTTGTTTAAATTCAGGAGGAACGAACCCTTTTGTAATCGGGGTGATTTTCCTGACGTTCAGCTCCTTGGAGCCTGTATCAATTTTTAATGTGGTGATGTGAATGTATCGATGGTAATAAAATCGTTCCTTATGGTTCCTCACTTCGATGATCTTGCCGCTGACGACCGCTTCTTCCGGTATTTCTCTAAAATCGCGCCATTTCCGATCATTTTTTTGCATTTCTTTTTGCGTCACCAAATAAAAATACAAGATAACAAGCGGAACCAGGATTGCTGTGATCATGGAATCACCTTACTTTGTTCGTTTTTCGACTACGAAGAAGCTGCCTGAAGAATGAGCGATCTTCTTTCCGTCCGACCTGAAGGCTTCTGCTTCAAGAACTAAGGTGCTCCTGCCTTTATGGACCAGATTCGCCTTGCAATTGAGCCAGTCCCCGATTCCAGGAGCTAAATAATGGATGTTCATTTGAGAAGTAACAGCAGCGTATCCTTCCGGAAGTAGCCTGTTGGCTAAAGTTCCCATAGCAGTATCGAGCATCGTGGCAGTGAACCCTCCATGTACGATTCCCAGTGTATTGTCCAATATGTTCGTGTTGGGAATTTTGATTTCGCACTCTGTTGGGGTAACGGTCCTTTCCATGTGCATCAAGCCATCTATATAGGTACTGTTTTTGCCTGAGAGTTTATTTTTGACACCTTGCAATACATCTTTTAATGTCCTCAATTCCTGTTCACCGGAAAGCGATATGCATTCCTGAAGCAACTGTTGTAATTCGTTTTCCATTTATTGTTTTACCTCTTTCTATTCTGTCTGTTATTATTTTACCATTTAAGCATATTTTATTGAAATTGAGCAACCGGGCTAAAGAGTTCCCACGGAATCATCACCAATTTCAACGAAAGTTCATACGCTATTATAGGCATTTGTTACACTGTGAGGTGAGAGCTATGGCTAAAAAAAATCTCCATCCCTCTGTCCGGAAGTTCAAGGAATTCGTTAAGAATAACCCGTCGATCATCCAGGAAGTCCGTAAAGGGAACGCGACCTGGCAGGAGTTATATGAGGATTGGTACCTTTTGGGTGAGGATGATCCGAAATGGGCAAACATCGGGAATTCGAATCTGGACAAAAAAAGTGAGGAACAGGAGAAAAAAACGGACTGGCTGGGAACGGTCATGGGAGCTTTCAAGAAAATGGATCCTGAACAGCTTCAGGGACAAATCAATCATATCAGCCAGGCATTAGGAGCGATCCAGGGCGTGCTTTCCCAATTCCAGGGGAATAAGGGAGGGCAGCCAAGCCAAAAAAACCCAGGACCCCAGCACCCTTTTTCCTTTAGGAAAGATTAGGGAGGAACGATTCAATGAGAAAAGATGTCATGAACCAAATCCGTTCGAATAAAGAGCTGCTGGAATTTGTCAGGATGCAGCCAAATTGGTACAGGAAGCTCAGCAGGGACCCTCGGGACCTTCATACCGCGCAAATTGCTGCCCTCAACCATTTTGAAAACACGATCCCGCATAAAGTGCAGAAGTTCTCAAATAATGTCCAAATGGCTTCGATGATGATGCATATGTTTTCCAATATGAAAAACCAGGCCTGACCAAGCATTCTTCTTATGGGGAATGCTTGATTTCTGTTCCCCTGCCAAAACAGTCACTTATAGTGGTTCTGTCGGGAACCCTTCGCTTTTTTGGCAGATTCATGGTAAAATGAGATCGGAGGTGAGCAGCCATTGTTTGCTGTAACATCAGAAAGAGTTGAACTACTTGACGCAGCTGATCAGCTCGTCAGCATGATTTTGCAATCTGAGCTTGTCGAGTATTACCAAAAATGTTTATATAGAGTGAAGAATGATCCGGAAACCCAAAGGAAAATCCGGGAATTCGTCGATATGAAGGAACGCTTTGAGGAGGTACAGCGTTTTGGGAAGTACCATCCTGATTACAAACAAGTGATGGGCCAGATCCGTGTACTGAAAAGAGAACTTGATATAGATGAGGCTATTGCCGAATTCAAGAGGGCTGAAAATGACTTGCAATCGATGTTGGATGAAGTGAGTGTATTGATTGGCAGGTCGGTATCGGAAAGTGTCAAGGTACCGACAGGCAATCCGTTCTTCGATAGTTCCTGCGGAGGCGGTTGCGGAAGCGGGGGGAGCTGCGGCTGTTCCGCATGATGGTAAGTTGGAAGAAGAGCATGGGGCCTCCCGTGCTCTTTTATTCTGGCCAAAGCCTGATGCAATCAGGGCATAAATTTCCGCAGCAAAACATTTTCTTTTGCGGGACAAAAAAACGGTGCCTGAAGATGGAAAGTTGCTCTTCACTCCGAACAAAGATCGTTTCACTATGGAGCCGTTTGCCTTTCATCGCCGTGGCGGCGGATATGCGGATTGCTTCTTCAAGGTCCTCCTGCCTGGTGCCTTCCTTTGCGGTTATATAGAGAAAGGGGATACCGGCAGCTTTTTTATAGGAAATACGATGGATGTTTTCGAACTGAGAGAGCGTTTGTAAAAATATGTCCCAAATTGCCTCAATATCCATTCAATCACCCGGAATATCCTTTTTTATTATCATACTCAATGAATGGAAAAGCGGCAAATAGGATTTTCATCATTGAAATCCCTTGTTTTCCTATGCTAGACTAGTACAAAGCAAACGTTTACCGAAGGGGAAAAGAAAATGATAGGACAGAGACAGGGAATCATCGTTTGGCTTCACTCCTTGAAGCAAGCCAAGATGCTTAGAAGATTTGGGAATGTGCATTTTGTCTCAAAACGGCTGAAGTATGCCGTTGTTTACTGCAATATGGATGAGACACAGTCACTGATGGCCAAAATCAAATCATATTCATTTGTTAAAAAGGTAGAGCCCTCCTACAAACCATTCTTAAAAATGGAATTCGAAAACTCTTCCCCTGATAAGGCAAAGGAATATGATTATAAGATGGGAATTTAAAAAGGCGAGGGTTTCCTCACCTTTTTTTATTGCAGCCTTGGTATGTAGTGGTTAAGCCTCAATATACCGATTAAATATTGATAATACAATTCTTTGTCGGCAAATTGTGTGGATGGCTTGACATCCAGCTGGATGATGGTCCTGTCCAGTTCTGCTGCCAGCCCTTCGAATAAATCATATCGTTTATTTTTCAGAATATGCGGGTTTGGTATCCCTTCACGGCAAATATACAGCGGCTGAAAATCACCGGGATTTGTAGGCTGCAGGATCACGATCAGCGAGCTTACCTCTTTATCTTTTATTTTTGAATTCAATGCCATTAAATGGGCAAGGCGATGGCGGTTTGCCTTGGCGATCTCTAGCAATTCGTATAAATCGGAGTATCCTTCTCCCAGCTCAATAAAACGCTGAATCAATCTTTTTCCCCCCTTCCAATTCATTCTTTCCATCCCACTTTATCATTTGCACCCGCCAAATTAAAGTTCCTAGATTTTTGCTTACTAATGATTCCTGATTTTTGGTATTTTAGAAATAGATATTTGATTGAGGGGAACGGCGATGAAAAAAGTTTCAATCCTATTCATGATCATTCTAGCAGCGCTTTTGATTGTAATATTGGTTTGGCAGTGGGCAACATTTTTAAGTAGGGAAGCTTTAACGAAACGCACTGCCGCTAACACAATCATACAGAATATCACGATAACGGCAGACGAGCAGGGGCTGAAGGTGAAGCAGGTTTTTCAGGGCCTTGAGGAAAGAAGCTATGAAGCCGCTTTTCCTGGCCAAGCATCGAATTTGGAGTGCAAGGATGCCACCGGCGCTCCATGCCGGAAGGCTGAGAGAAAAAATCATTATTTCGGGCTAGATGGCCAGCTTCAATTTAATTATTATATAAAAGGAGATTTTCAATCGAAGAGTACCTTGATTGATGGCTGGATGGTTATCCTAGCCGATACGTTCGTTTCCGGGACGAAATTGAAAGTCGTTGATCAACGCAACCGGCAAGGCATGTGGGTCGCTGGCCTTCCTTTAAAAGGACATAAGCAAATGGAGTTCGTCGATTACTATGTTTTTGAAGGTACCACTCCGAATCCGGCCCTATATTGGCATAACAAAAAGCTGATTAATATTCCAACAAAAAAAGGGATCAGTTATTATGCTGACAAAAAATCAAGCAATTCGAGCTTCCAAACAAAAACGTTGGATTGCTTAAGGCAGAATGGCCATGTATCTGTGGTTGTTACCAATCAAAAGCAAAATGAACGAGGACCTGGTATGGTAATTGCGGCCGGCAATACGCCCAAAGACAGGCTGGAACATGAACTGGCAGCCGCATTCCTTGAATTGAAGCTGCCGCCTCTTGCCCAAAGTGAAAAATGGATGGCTGATGCACTTGCTTCCTTGGCAGTATCCCATCCCGCTTCCACTCAAAAAGGCAGGGACCTGACAGCCGAACTGAAAAGAAAGGTGAGTGCATCCGATTTAAGCGATTTTCTCGTTTTTTTGGAAAAAAGCCCTTCGCTGCAGGATTTTGAACAGCTTGATGAACATCTTGGGAAGCTAAATGGCTTGAATACTGATTTTTTTATGATTAACAGGCGGGAGGACTCCCCCTTATCTCCTTTGATTTTTACTGAAACAAGGAGCCTTTTCATAAATGAGAATAAAATAAGCAATCCTGAAATCATAGTAGAAGACGGAAAACGGTTTTATCCATTCCTGGAGACGATGGGTTTTCTTGGATTCGTGGCAACTTATGAACCATCGAAGGATATTGTAAAGGTAACTTCTTTCAAGAAAAAATTCATTTTCAATTCCAAGGATGCTACATTCGACCTGAATGGAAAAAAATACGGCCTGCTCTCAAAGCCTTTTATCTTGAAAAAGGAGATTCTGTATATGGAGGAAGCAGTGATGGAATCCATTTTCGGTATTTCCGTTATTGAAGATGATCAGGAAATCAGGATTTCAGCATAAAAAAAAGCCCTGCAATACATGCAGGGTCCTTCCAAATCCCCTACGAGGGGAAGAAGGCAAAGGGAGAGGAGAAACCGGAGGAAGAACTTATGGGGAAACGTAAGCCTTCTCCGCGGTTGGCAACAACATCCTCAATTTGATGTTGTTGGTCTCAGTATTTCCATTCCGGAATGGGTTATACACCTATTTGGTTAATTTTTTGGAGTGTGGTAGGATAAGGGAGTAATTTGCAGTCTTATATATGAGGAGCACGAAGAATGAGAGTGGTATCTGGAGATTTAAAAGGGCGTATCCTGAAGGCTGTTCCCGGCATAAGCACCAGGCCGACAACTGACAAAGTGAAGGAATCCTTGTTCAACATGATCGGTCCATACTTCAATGGGGGTCTCGGCCTTGATCTTTTTGCAGGCAGCGGCGGCCTTGGAATCGAGGCGTTAAGCAGGGGACTTGATAAAGTCATATTTGTAGACCGTGAAGGAAAAGCTATACAGACCGTGAACGAGAACCTTAAGGCATGCAGACTTGAAGACAGAGCCGAGGTGTACAAAAATGATGCTGTTAGGGCACTGAAGGCAATCAAGAAAAGAGGCCTGGCTTTCCACTATATCTTTTTGGACCCTCCATATAAAAGGCAGCAGCTTGTCAGGCTGCTTGAAATCATAGAAAAAGAACAACTGATCGTCGAACGCGGTTTGATCGTCTGCGAGCATTCCTCCGACATCGAGATGCCAATGGATGTCGGCAAGCTGAAACAGTCGAGGAACGAGAAGTATGGAATCATAGGGGTTACGTTATACAGGCTTGATGGACATGGAGAGGGGGAAATTGAGTGACAAGAATCGCAGTCTGCCCTGGCAGTTTTGATCCGATTACATATGGGCATTTGGATATCATTACAAGGGGAGCAAAAGTATTTGATGAGATTTATGTTGTCGTCCTGAACAATTCTTCAAAAAATCCGCTGTTTTCCGTGGAAGAAAGGATTGAGCTGATCGAGACGGTGACAAAGGATATTTCGAATGTAAAGGTCGATTCTTTTCAGGGGTTGCTTGTCGATTATGCGGCTAGTGTAAATGCCAATGCGATTATCAGAGGGCTACGGGCCGTTTCCGATTTCGAGTATGAAATGCAGATCACTTCAATGAATAGAGTATTGAATGATGATATCGAAACCTTTTTCATCATGACAAACAATCAGTACTCTTTCTTGAGTTCCAGCATTGTCAAAGAGGTTGCTAAATATGATGGGAAGATTTCCGAACTGGTGCCGCCTGAAGTGGAAGAGGCTTTGATTGAAAAGTTCAAGTTGGAAAAATGCCAGGCTCCAGGAAATGATTGATTATTGTTCGATAAAAAATTTCAAATCCTAAGTTGATTGGAGTGGAAGGAGCGAATATTCCTTTGTGATCAGCTGGACAAGAACCCCGCTTGCGCCAACGGAGGCGAGGAGGCTCACTCAAAGCCCCCGCGGAAAGCGAGGCGCCTGGAACAGAAATCAACGTCCAATTTTTACAGCTATCCTAAAAATAAAGAGGGTGCCCAAAAGGTTGTACCTTTTGGGACACCCTCATTTTGCTTTTATCGTACGTTTGCCAAGGATGATGATGTATACCCCAAGGCTGAAGAGAGTAATAAGGGGTCCCGATGCAGCGACAATTTCATGAAATTCAGCAAACAGAGTTCCTTTCGAATGCAGATAATGAAGCACTGGGATCGCATTTGAAGGCTGGCCGTTTTGAAAAAAGCGTTCATAAACGGGTTTCCAAAGCAGGAATGCATAAAAAGCGGCGAAAAAGCCGTGAAGGATCCTTGCCAGGAAGAACGGCCGGAAGCGGATATCTGTCTGAGCAAGGATACTGGCTACCTGCGCCTGGACGCTGAATCCACTGAAGGCAAGGATGAAGCTGGTGATGATGGCTTGTTGCATCAACGTCGCCTCCTGTACCTGGCTGGTCATCTGGCTGCCAAGCGTTATTTCGAACAGTCCGGAAATATACGGGATGCTGAGCATTTCTGGCATGCTTAACAGGCTGAGCGCGAATTCGATGAACTTCGCGAGGAAAGCGGTGATATGTAGATGGAACAAAAGCTTGTTTACGACCGAAAACAAAATAATGAACCCGCCAATCATCAGCAGTGTCTGAATGGATGACATCACAGCGTCCCCGAGAAGCTTTCCAATTGGGCGCTTATCATTCATTCTCGTCCGGTGCAGGGCCGCAAACGCTTCAACGATGGAAGGCTTCTTCCCCTTTTGCTTTTCGGCGGTTTCCTCATTTTTTCCATAGAACCTCATGAACAGGCCGACGCTAATGTTGCCAAGATAATGGGCTAGTGCGAGGATCACTCCCAGCTTGACATTCATGAAAAATCCAACTGATACCGCCCCAAAAATAAAGAGCGGATTGGAAGAATTAGTGAAGGATACCAATCGTTCAGCTTCAATTTTGCTTAGCTGTCCTTCCTGGCGCAGCCTTGCTGTAAGCTTCGCGCCTGCTGGATAGCCTGATGCCATCCCCATTGCCCAGACAAACCCGCCAACTCCAGGAACCCTGAAAAGCGGACGCATCAGTGGCTCCAGCAGGACACCGATGAACTTTACGACGCCGAAGCCAATCAGCATTTCGGATACGATAAAAAACGGGAGGAGTGAAGGGAATACGATTTCCCACCACATATCCAATCCTCTGATGGAAGCGTCGAACGATTCCTGCGGGAAAGCAATCAATGACCCAGCCAGCATCGTAACTGAAGCTGCAAGGAACAATGTTTTCAACCTGGATTTTAGCAACGTCCATCCTCCTCCGGTGTTCTGCTGCTGTGAAACTTAGAAAAACAGTGGTAAAATAGAAAGAAACTAAAAAATAGTTTTTTTTTCCAATCTTAAGAAACGCAAACCGCCGATTAGACAATCGTTTTTTATTCAAAAATAAGAAGTATAAAATTCACTTCAAGAAAATATCCAGCACAGTGCCTGCCTTTACGCTCGCGCCATGTCCAAGGGAGTCTACTCGGGCAGAGGATAGAGAACTGCCTCTTCAAGGACCGTTTTATGCCTGTCGCGGCTGTCCAAGGGGCTTGTGCTTTTCTTGTGTACAGTTTCCGGCCTTGTCCTCATATAATTCAATATACTCGCTCAACCCTGATTTAGACCAAATTTACATATAATGTGCATTAAAATCAGGCCATTAAGGGGGAAAAAACGTTGCTGCGTCCAACGGTTGGTTTAGCACTTGGTTCTGGGGGCGCGCGGGGCTTCGCTCATTTGGGCGTCATCAAAGTGCTGCACGAAGAAGGGATCCCGATTGACTTGATTGCCGGCAGCAGCATGGGAGCCCTCGTTGCCGCATTTTATGGGGCTGGGCGTGATGTCGAGCGTCTTTACAAACTCTCAAGAGTATTTAAAAGAAAATATTACCTTGATTTCACCGTCCCGAAAATGGGGTTCATCGCAGGAAAAAGAGTCAAAGAACTGATCAGGATTTTTACCCATGGCATGATGATCGAACAACTGGATATTCCGATCGGGATTGTTGCCACCGATCTTGTATCCGGCGAAAAGGTTGTCTTCAAGAAGGGGCCAATTGCCGAAGCGGTCCGTGCCAGTATCGCAATACCTGGTATCTTCGTACCCGAAAAAATGGATGGCCGGCTTTTTGTTGATGGAGGCGTAGTCGATATGATCCCTGTGTCCGTAGCCAGGAAAATGGGGGCCGACATCGTCATTGCGGTCGATGTTTCAAACGTAAAGCCATCGGCAGATGTCAGTTCGATTCTGGATGTCATCATGCAAAGCATCGATATCATGCAAATGGAATTGGTTTCCAACCGTGAGGTCGCTTCTGATATCATGATTCGTCCCAAGGTTGAAATGTTCAATTCCAGGGCATTTACTAATATTGAAGAAATCATTAAGATGGGCGAAGAAGAAGCTAAGAAGCATATAGACAAAATCAAGCAATGTATACAGCATTGGAAGGAGTCCCAGTCAGAATGAAAAGAAAATTCCCGATCAGGCTGTCCATCCTGGCGGCCTTGATATTATTTGCTAGTGCCTTTTATTACTTGCCTTTTTATGTATCAAAACCAGGCATGGCCAAAGAACTCGAGCCAATCATCAAGGTTGAGGGGGGCTATGAGGAAGAAGGAAACTTCATGCTGACAACTGTCAGGATGGGAAGGGCGAATATTTACGCTTACTTAATTGCCCAATTCAGCAAGTATCAGGAAATTTACCCTGTTGAAGAAATCAGGGCGGAGGATGAAACAGACAAAGAATATACGATCAGGCAGCTTCATATGATGGACAATTCCAAGACGGCTGCGATTGAAGTTGCCTATAAAAAGGCCGGCATCCCAGTGGAATATGATTTTAAAGGTGTATATGTCCTAAGGGTGCTTCCCGATATGCCTGCAGAGGGAAAGCTTAAACCTGGTGACCATGTTTTTGAGGTTGATGGCAACCCGTTCGCATCCGCGAATGATTTCATCGATTATGTAAGCTCCAAAAAGGCTGGAGACATTGTTAAGCTTTCTTTCAAGCGGAATGGCAAGACAATGGATACAGAAATCCCTCTCAAGGCTTTTGACGATGGGAGCGGCAAAGCAGGTGTGGGAATCCAGCTTGTTGACGATAAAGAAATCAAAGTGGAGCCGGATGTGACCGTTGAATCAGAAGAAATAGGGGGTCCATCGGCTGGACTGATGTTTTCGCTGGAAATCTATAATCAGCTGA
Source organism: Bacillus sp. REN3 (assembly GCF_017912555.1). Classification (GTDB taxonomy): domain Bacteria; phylum Bacillota; class Bacilli; order Bacillales; family Cytobacillaceae; genus Mesobacillus. Next base: position 28,520 of record NZ_JAERSD010000001.1, read on the forward strand.
CAAAGGAAGATTTGACAAAGGGCTATGATATCGCAGGCACGGGAACGATTTCGCCCGATGGCACAGTAGGAAGGATTGGAGGAATCCAGCAAAAAATCGTTGCCGCAGATAAAGCAGGGGCTGAATTGTTTTTTGCGCCATTTGAAAAAGGAGCGAAGGACTCAAATTACGAAGAGGCACTGGAAGCAGCAAAGGACATTGACACAAAGATGAAAATCATTCCGATTGATACATTTGATGAAGCAGTTGCCTACTTGGAAAAAATGAAGAAAAAAACAAGCTGAAAAACCAGCTTGTTTTTTTATGGATCCAGCATGATTGGAGGGTGTGAGAACTCCTCGGCAAGAAGTTTCTCCTGTCCGGGTCCCTGAAGCCCAAGAGCGTAAATCCGGGATGATCTGACATCCAGGCAAATGTTCCGTCCAGAGAATGAAGAAAGCTTGGAGACGACTGGAAGCAAAAAATCTTTTTTGTTCATTTTTAAATAATCCCTGCCTTTTGCAGTTGCCCCAAGCAATCGTAAATAGCCAGCAGTGTTATCTTCTTTTTTGATCTCCGTTTTTCTTGTGTTCGTCAGGATGTGCAAGCAGACTCTCTGAAGCCTAGTCCACGTATATCGTTTTGTTTTGATCGTTTCCATGAATCCCTGGAAGGAGGAAGAAGCTGCAGCGGCGGCAGCCAGCCTGTTTTCAAGACCTTCTTCCACTTCATAAATTTCCTGGAGTTCTGAAGCACTGCTTTGCAGGAGCTTGTACTTTAGCAGCGGCCAATAGTTTTCCCAGGAATGGAAGCCGCCATAGCGTTCCTTGTAGAGGATCAGCTGTGCAAAGGTAGAAGCTGGGACAAGTCCCGAAATCGCCTCAAGTTCGCCACCTTTGCCGAACAATGCCTTCCTGATACTAGTAGCACTTGCTATGGTGGAGGAAGAAAAATATTCATCGTGATAACCAGCACTTTTTCTTACGATCGTGAAAGGCTTCATGCTGCTGCCCTGCCTGTTGATGGCCTGCATGTAATGAAGCCCAAGAATGTTATTGGGACTGGAGATGTCGACGAATTCCTGATCGGGCTCCATTGATTGGAAGCTGAGGGAAATGGCTTTTGGATAGCTGCAGCCGCCCCCGGTAAAAAACTTAATGTTCTCCTGGAATCTTTCATCATTTTCTTCAAGGAAACGAACCGTTTTATGGAAAGCCTCGATTTTTCCAGACTCACTCCCAAAACAGAGCGTATCACAACCTGAAGCGGACAGAATCGAAACGGCTCCTTCGGCAAAGATTTCAGCATGCTGGGTCGCAAACTGGTAGGGCAGTTCGAAAACGAGATCAACCCCGGCTTCAAGAGCCATTTTTGTCCGCGACCATTTTGAAACGAGGGCAGGTTCTCCCCGCTGCAGGAAATTTCCGCTCATCGCGGCTATCGCGATGTCGGCCCCTGTCAGTTTTTTTGCCTGCTTGAGGTGAAAGGCATGGCCATTATGGAATGGATTATATTCGACTACAACACCAACAGCTTTCATTCCTGTTCTCCTTCATGATAAGATGGAACATACATCGTTACATGTTTATTTTTCAGTATGAATGACTAAATTATAGTGTAAAGAAAAAATATTGACAAATGATTGAGCGAAAGCTATAATTACCTTTGTTGCCTTGGGGTGATTTTATGAAATGGACAATAAGTCAGATACAAAAACATCGAAACAAGGAATTCCTGATTGACGAAACGGTACGGATGGATTCGGTCAAGGAAACAGATCCCGAAATCCGCGAGGTTTCTCCCATAAAGCTGAGCGGTAGAGCGGATATCAGCGCCTCGAAAGTGACTTTCCAGATTAGGATCCAGGGGCATATGATCCTGCCGTGTTCCCGGACGTTAGTTGATGTTAGATACCCGATTGATGTTGAAACCACAGAGACATTCGTCCTTAACGGCCACGACTATGTAGCTGAAGAGGATGTTTATCAAGTAAAAGGCGATGTCATTGACCTGGAGCCGGTCATCCGTGAAATTCTTTTGCTGGAAGTTCCGATGCAAGTTTTCTGTGATGATGCGGATGGACAGGAAGGCGCACCCCAGTCAGGGAAGGATTGGGAAGTGATCGAGGAACAGGAAAAGCAGGAAAAGCTTGATCCCCGCCTTGCCGGACTTGCAAAGTTCTTTGAGGACAAAGATTCCTCTGACTAATGAATCGATTGAAAAAGAGCGTGAGGGTCCAGCATGGACTGGCCTTCATCAACTTTCTTATTCTCTTTAAGGAGGTGGGAAGAATGGCTGTACCATTTAGAAGAACGTCTAAAACTGCAAAAAGAAAACGCCGTACTCATTTTAAATTACAAGTTCCGGGTATGGTAGCATGCCCAAACTGCGGTGAAATGAAACTTGCTCACCGCGTTTGCAAAGCTTGCGGAACATACAAAGGAAAAGAAGTTGTAAACGACTGATTTCCTGAAAGAAGAGCACAGGATGCATCTGCATTCCTGTGCTCTTTTTTATGGGGTTGTTTTCTTCTCCTTTGCTGATTTTTAATAATGCAGAAATAGTACTCCTTCTGTACCCCTTATGTCTCAAAAAAATAAACCGGGCATACTTGCCGGAAATTCATAGCCATTATGAAGCCATCATTCGCAGCAGAAAGTTGATTCCGCACTCTTCAGTGTAGATAAGAAGAGTGTCTCCCAAGGCAATGTCCATTGGAAGACAATCGGACCGCTTCTTTATAAGGTTCGCCACTCGCTGTTTTTTCTTTATTTGCTAACTTCCACTGATAATTGATAAAATTTTAAGAGTCTATGAATGTCGGTTATAGGAGGAGAAAGATGGGAGCATACACGATATCGAGGGAACAGGGCGGCATTTTGCTTTTTACGATCACCAAGCCGGAAAGAAGGAATGCTGTTGATTATGAAGTGATGGACGGGCTTGAACAGGCAATTGAAATGGCAGAGGAAGATGCTGTGAAAGTGTTGGCTATCACAGGTATGGGGGACCAGGCGTTTTGCTCAGGCGGGGATTTATCGGTCTTTCATTCATTGAAGACCGAGGAACAGGCATATGCCATGCTATCGAGGATGGCAGGGATCTTATACAGGCTTCTCATCCTGCCGAAGCCGACGATCGCGGTCATGAATGGCACTGCAGTTGGCGGGGGCTGTGAGATTGCTTCAGCATGCGATTTCAGGATTGCCCGGAAGGGAACGAAAGCAGGATTTGTCCAGGGAAATCTTGCAATTACGACAGGCTGGGGCGGGGGATCGATCTTGCTTGAGAAGCTTCCTCAGCATACAGCATTCAAATTATTGATAGGTGCAAGAATTTACACTGCTGAAGAATTGAAAGAAACAGGTTTCATCCAAGCTACATTCGAAGACAACCCACTTAAAGCATGTTTCGATTTCCTTAAGGATACGCTGGACAAGGAAGTGTCAGTCTTGAAAGCATATAAGTCCCTTATAAGAGAGAAGTGGATCCTGGATGATATGAAGGAAAGAATGGAAAAAGAAGCAGCGAATTGTGCGATTCTTTGGGAGAATGATGCCCACCACAAAAAAGTGGAAGAATTCGCGAGGAGAAAAAAATAATAATGGATTATGGCTTGATATCAGTCTATCTTTCCTATCAGATACATATATATGGATAAAAAACAGTAGGAGGGATTGACTGATGCCATTAACCCGTCAAGATGCCTGGTCACAGGATGAAGATTTATTGCTGGCTGAAGTTGTGCTGCGAAATATCCGTGAAGGCGGAACACAATTGAAAGCTTTTGAAGAAGTAGGGAAAAAACTCTCACGAACAGCCGCCGCCTGCGGTTTCCGATGGAATTCATTTGTCCGCAAGCAGTATAAATCGGGAATTGAATTAGCGAAAAAACAACGGAAAGAAGCGAAGAAGCAGACAAAGAGCGAACAGGGTACAGAGCCTCCGCTTGTACCTGACGATAGGAAAACATCCGAGAAAGTGGAAGAAGCGAAACTGACTTTGAATGATGTGAAACGTTATCTGGATGATCTCTATGAAAAAGCCGGTACAGGAAGCCATAGTGAAAGCCATCAAAGGATCAAGGAACTTGAAAAACAACTCTTTTACTTGTCTGCTGAAAATGAAAAGTTGGAAATTCAGTTAAAATCGATGGAAGAAGATTATCGTGATTTAATTGATATTATGGAGCGTGCAAGGAAAAGGGTTGTCTTAAGAGAGGATGGTTACCAGCAAAAAGTTAAATTCCAGGCCGATGCCAGCGGGAACCTTGCAAAGCTTGAAAAATGAAAGGAAAAGCAGCCTGAACGATGGGCGGCAACATAAGTGAAGCTGTTCAGGCGGTGATGGTTATCCTGCCGGCCGCGGCTGACAGTAATACTTATTCAATATGCGCTGTATTCCAACTTGCTGCACATCTTTGCACTCTTAATATGTAAAAAAACGCCTGCTGGATAATAACGAGCAGGCGCTTCCTTTAGATTGAGCCAAGGTACTTATTGTATTTGTTCAGACACGCCGGCAGGGTACCAAAGAAGCGGGTTTTCTCCGCGGTCCCTTTCTACATCATAGTGAACTGGGGTGAAGCCCATCTTTTCCCAGAAACCTTGTGACTTTATCCTAGGATTCGTCTTGATAGGCAGTCCGAACCTTTTTGCGAATTCGACAAGGGTCTTGCCATAGCCTTTCCCTTGATAATCAGGCAGCACTTCAAGCTTCCAAAGCTCAAGGTAATCCTGAGGCGGTTCGAAATAACGGTCAAATTTCGCCTGCACTTGATAAAGGCTCATTCGGGCTACAAGCTTATCGCCAAAATAAATGCCATAAAATGGAGAGTCACTGTCATTTTCAACAATATTGGCTTCCAAGTCCTCGAGCATGGACAATTCCTGGTGGCCATACTCCTTGAATTTCTTGAATTCTTCAAGGGTCTTGTAGTTGATCTTTAACTTTTCCACTTTCTGCTCCACATTCATTCCCCCAGTCTGCTGCCTCTTTGATTGAATTTATTGTTAAAGACGGCAGCAAAGTATTATAAATGATTTTTCACCTATTTTTATTATATTATAAAAACATAAAAAATTCTGCATTGGAAATCCAGAAAGCGGTTTCATTTTTTTGCAGGAAATAGACTGAATATTGTAGAATTTTATAAGTGAGCGTATTTTTAACTGAAAGGGGAAAAAGCGTGCAGAAAATTTTGATTGCAAACAGAGGGGAAGTTGCGCTTAGGATCATTCGGACATGCCAGGAGATGGGGATTGGGACCGTGGCCGTCTATTCGGACGCTGACAAGGATCTGCCGTTTGTAAAAGAAGCTGACATTGCTCACAGGATAGGCGAGCCGCCAGTTCAAAAGTCATATTTGAATGTCCGGGAGATCCTTCGGGTGGCGAAGGAAGAAAAAGTGGATGGCATCCATCCCGGGTACGGATTTTTATCAGAGAATGCGGACTTTGCCCGCAAGGCTGTCGAAGCAGGTTTCAAGTTCATCGGACCTTCTCCGGATACAATTGAAAAAATGGGAGATAAAATTGTTGCAAGGTCGACCATGGGAGCTGCAGGTGTCCCAGTGGTCCCAGGAAGTGAGTCAGGGATCAGGTCGCTTGAAGAAGCGGCTGGCCTTGCAAGTGAGATTGGATATCCGGTGATGCTGAAAGCAAGTGGAGGCGGAGGGGGCATCGGTATGGTGCTCTGTGAAAATGAGCAAGCGCTCGCTAAGAATTTTGATTCGACGAAAGCGAGGGCTCGCGCTTATTTTGGTTCGGACGAGGTTTTTATCGAAAAGTACATCAAGAATGCTAGGCATGTGGAGGTCCAGATTTTTGGCGATAGCCATGGCAGCCATGTTCATTTATTCGAACGGGATTGCTCGATCCAGCGCCGCCATCAGAAGGTAATTGAAGAAGCACCTTCTCCGTTCCTGTCGGATGAAGCAAGGGAGAAAATGTATGATACAGCATTGAAGGCTGCCAAAGCAGTGGGATATATCAATGCAGGAACCGTTGAGTTCATTGTCGATGAGAATGCGGATTTTTATTTCCTTGAAATGAATACAAGGCTCCAGGTAGAGCACCCTGTGACGGAAGCTATTACAGGGCTTGATCTTGTAAAATGGCAGATCATTGTTGCCCGGGGTGAGAAGCTTCCTCTTCGTCAGGAAGAAATCGAAAAGCAGGGTTCTGCGATCGAGTTCCGTCTGTATGCAGAGGATCCTGTAAGGTTCCTGCCATCACCGGGGACAATAAGTGAGTTCTCCTGGGACGAAACAGTCAATGTGAGAGTTGATTCCGGATATGGATCCGGTTCCGTGGTCACACCATTCTATGACCCAATGGTCGCAAAATGCATCACAGCAGGCAGCTCCAGAGAATCGGCGATTGAGGCGGCGCAAGCATTCTTCTCGTCGCTGAAATTGGAAGGTATCAAATCGAATGCGCCTCTGTTCAAGGAAATTTTAGGCGAAGAAGGATTCCGGTCCGGCAATTATACAACAGCCTATTTAACAGAAAGAAAACTAGCATCTAAATAGGAGGAATACACATGAAAGAAATTACAGCAAATATGGCAGGAACAGTCCTGAATGTACTAGTGGCAGCAGGAGACAAAGTCACCGAAGGACAGGAAGTACTGATGCTTGAATCGATGAAAATGGAAATCCCGGTTGAAAGCCAGGGTGCTGGAAGCGTATCGGAAATAAAAGTGAATGTCGGAGACTTCGTCAACGAAGGCGATGTCCTGCTCGTATTGGAATAAACAAAGGTAAGGAGATGAACAATGACTACAGCGAAAATTCTTTCCGAATCATTAGAGGATAAAGTAAAACGGATTGAGGAGGGCGGCCATCAGAAATACCATGACAAGCTTGCCGAACAGAATAAATTGTTTGTCCGCGACCGGCTGAAGCTGTTATTTGATGGCGGTATTTATAAAGAAGATGGAAAATTCGCGAACTTCCAGGCTGGCGACCTTCCAGCTGACGGTGTCGTTACGGCCATCGGAGAAATCGGCGACCAGACTGTCTGTGTCATGGCGAACGATTCAACGGTAAAGGCGGGTTCATGGGGATCGAGGACCGTTGAAAAAATCATCCGAATCCAGGAAACTGCTGAAAAGCTGAAGGTCCCACTGCTGTATCTTGTCGACTCAGCCGGTGCCCGAATCACGGATCAGCTTGAGATGTTCCCGAACCGCCGCGGGGCAGGACGCATCTTTTACAATCAGGTCAAACTGTCAGGTGTCATCCCGCAAATCTGCCTTCTGTTCGGGCCGTCTGCTGCAGGTGGTGCCTATATCCCGGCATTTTGCGATATTGTCATCATGGTTGATAAAAATGCTTCGATGTACCTTGGCTCGCCGAGGATGGCAGAAAAGGTAATTGGCGAAAAGGTAACGCTGGAAGAAATGGGTGGAGCCCGGATGCACTGCACTGTAAGCGGGGTTGGTGATATGCTGGTTTTCAGTGAGGAAGAAGCCATTGAGGCAGCGAAAAAGTACCTCGGCTATTTCCCTGCAAATTTCCAGGAGAAACCGAAAATGTTTGAAAGTGTAGCGCCTAAGAGTGGACGGAGTCTCGAAGAAATTATCCCGGTGAACCAAAATGCGCCATTTGATATGTATGAAGCAATTGATTCACTGATTGATGAAGGTAGCTTTTTCGAAATCAAAAAGCTGTTTGCCCCAGAATTGATCACTGGACTTGCGAGGATTGACGGCAGGGCTGTCGGAATCATTGCCAACCAGCCGAAGGTCAAGGGCGGCGTACTTTTCGTCGATTCTGCGGACAAAGGCGCTAAATTCATCCAGCTTTGTGACGCCTTCCATATTCCATTGCTGTTCCTCGCTGATGTTCCTGGCTTTATGATCGGGACGAAGGTAGAGCGCGCAGGCATTATCCGGCACGGGGCAAAGTTGATTGCAGCAATGAGTTCGGCTACAGTTCCAAAAATTTCTGTCATTGTCAGGAAGGCTTATGGAGCAGGTTTGTACGCAATGGCCGGTCCTGCATTTGAACCGGATTGCTGCATCGCACTCCCAACAGCGCAAATCGCCGTCATGGGACCAGAGGCAGCAGTCAATGCGGTTTATTCAAATAAAATCAATGAAATTTCAGATCCAAAGGAAAAAATAGCATTTGTACAGGAAAAGCATCAGGAATATAAGGAGAGCATAGACATTTACAAGCTTGCTTCCGAATTGATTGTCGATGATATCGTGGCGGCATCGGACCTAAGGGAAACCCTGATTGACAGATTCAGGCTGTACGAGACGAAAGATCTCTTATTCAGTGTAAGGAAGCACCCGGTCTATCCCGTCTAAATAATTCGGAGGTCCTTTAAGGAGGGGCCTCCGATTTTTTTTCGGCGAGTTAATGGAACTAAATTTCATCTTTCCTGTCAAACACTTCTTTCAAATAAAGCAATGTATCTGATAAAATATGACTAAAGATACAGTCAGAGGGGATCTTATGAAAATTGCGATTATTGGCGGCGGGTCACTTGGTCTGCTTTTTGCCTATTACTTAAGCAAAGGACATGATGTCCATTTATACACAAGGACAAAGGAACAATCGGACATAATTAACCGGCATGGAATACATATGATTAAGTCAGGGGCTGAGCATACAGCGTCCAATATCACTGCTTCTTCGATCACTGATTGGCAGGGGACGGCGCATCTCACCATTATTGCCGTAAAGCAGTATCAGCTTGCTGGTCTTATGCCAAAGCTGAAAGCAAACAGTTCAGGGAGCCTCCTTTTTATACAGAATGGCTACGGGCACATCAAACTGCTTCCCGAACTGCCGACCATCCCAATTTATCTTGGCTCTGTGGAACATGGGGCGGTAAAGTCAGGCGACAACACCGTCTTCCATAATGGTGAAGGGATTACCCGGGCAGCAGTTTACAAGGGCAGTGGCAGCCTGCTCGAGAATCTTTCCGTTTCGCTTTCTGATGATTTTCCGGTGATCCTTGAACCGGATTACAAAACAATGCTAATCAAAAAGCTGGTTGTCAACGCGGTCATCAATCCTTTGACAGCAGTGCTACAGGTGAAAAATGGCGCTTTGATTAGCAATACATATTTTCATGGGATATTCATCAGGCTTTTTGAAGAATGCGCAAACGTACTGGAATTGAAAAATCGTGAAGACTATTTCCGCCATGTCGTCGACGTCTGCAAGAAAACGGCCGATAACTATTCTTCAATGTACAAGGACATTGAAGAGGGCAGGCAAACAGAAATTGATTCCATCCTCGGATACATGCTGGAAGAAGCTAGAAATAAAAAAATGACTGCTCCGCTAATATCCAATTATTATTTTTGCGTCAAGGGGAAGGAGCATGAAAGGGAGGAGACGTAATGACAGGAATCGTCTCAGCATTCATCGCCGCTATTATCACTGTTCCGCTGCTTGGTTATCTTGCGGTATTCATCATCAGCAAACAATTAACTGGGAATCACCGTCGGTCGGTCAGTCTTGCCATTGATTTCAGCACAATCCTCCTTGTACTGTCCGTTCATTTTTTAATTTTCACGATCTGGAACAAATCTTTTCTTTGGCTGATTGTGCTTGTTTTGCTGACAATTGCTGCTCTTTTCGTCCTAATCCATTGGAAATTAAAAGGGGAAATCGTCCTTCCGAAGGTGTTCAAGGGGTATTGGCGGTTCAACTTCCTGTTGTTTTTTTCTGCTTATATCATCCTCATCATGTTTGGACTGTTTCAACGCCTCACCTTTTTATTTTCCCACCCTTAAAAACTTTGATATCGGAAATTTCGAAAGGCAAAGTTTTTTTCATTTGGATTCAAACAATGCTATACTCTTAACAGTGAAAATCGTTTATGAGAAAGGAAGTACAAATTAATGGAGATGATGAATCTCTCTCTTCCGGCAGCAAACCGGTTTGCGACAGATTATCTTGCTGGAAGCAATGGACTACAGAGCTTCTTTCATTATAATTACCAGGTTGAAAATGATTACGTTCATCGGCTTGATGAACTTAAAAATAGATCCTTTATGAGAGTTGAACTTGCCGATCATATCGAGTCATTCATGTCCCGATATGCCCATAGTGACAAAACAGCAGACAGCATCAGGAAACTGAAGGAGGAAAATAGTGTTGCAGTCATTGGCGGACAGCAGGCCGGCATTTTGACAGGCCCTCTATATACCATCCACAAAGTCATCTCGATTATCAAACTCGCGGAACAGAAAGAGGCCGAACTTGGCGTCCCTGTAGTCCCGATTTTCTGGATTGCTGGCGAGGATCATGATTATCAGGAAGTTAACCATGTCTATGTCATGAATAACAGCAAGCGGGAAAAATGGCTGTATCCCGAAAAGAATCTTGAGAAAAAGATGGTTTCCGAGATTTGCATCAATAAGGAGCGGTGTTATAACTGGATTGAAGAGATTTTTGGCACATTCGGTGAAACACAGCATACAAAGCAGGTTCTGGCCTTTGCTCTTGGTTCTCTGGAGACAGCCGATTCCTTTGTTGATTTTTTTGCTTCTATTATTATGGAGCTTTTCAAGGATTCTGGACTGTTGATTGTCGATTCAGGGAACAAGGAGCTCCGGAAGCTTGAAAAAGAATTTTTTATCCGGCAAATCAATGAATACAAAAAAATAACCTCTGCCGTCCTTGATCAACAAAAAATCACGGGTGCAGCTGGTTATCCCAAGATGATTGATATCAGTGAAAATGCCGCCAATATCTTCTATTATGACGAAGAAGTGAAGGAACGGATCCTTCTTCAATATGATTACGAGAATTCCATATTCACCGGCAAAAATGACGAAGTGAAATTTTCCCTTGATGAACTGCTGGAAATTGCGAACGAATATCCGGAGAGGCTTAGTAACAATGTCGTCACCAGACCGTTGATGCAAGAATCCCTTTTCCCAACGCTTGCATTTATCGGAGGTCCGGGTGAAATCGCTTATTGGGCCGAACTCAAACTAATGTTCGAACATTTTGGATTGAAAATGCCGCCTTTGGTTCCGCGGCTGAACATCACAATCCTTGACCGGTCAATCGAAACGGACTTGAATGATCTCGGACTCGATCTGAAAGAAGTGCTGACCTCTGGCGCGGGCACGCACGAACTCAAATTCATCGAATCCCTGAAGGACCGGGAAGTCGAGGAGCTATTTGCTAACGTGAAATCGATGCTTGACGAACAGTACAAACTAGTCAGGGAGAAATCTAGCCGCATTGATGCTGGCCTGCTGCCGCTTCTTGAAAAGAATGAATCGATTGTGCTCAGCCAGCTCAGCTTCATGGAAGGGAAAATTGAGGAAGCTGTTTGCCGGAAGCATGATCACATCCTAAAAAAATTCGCAAGAATCGAAAATGCCTTGAGGCCAGGAGGTTCCCCTCAAGAAAGAGTCTGGAACCCTTTTTATTATCTGAATAGGTATGGACTCCGCTTCATTTCAGAGTTGCTTGATTTGGACTATCGATTCGATGGCACCCATAAAATCATAAAAATGTGATTGGAGGCTCCACCCAGGATTGGGTGGAGCTTTTTCCATTCCACGGAATAGATGCTCCTGGTTAAATTCACAATCGAATACAAGGAGCGACTAAGGAAAATGTCTGAAACATAAATCATCCTGCTGGTGAACTTGAGGTTGAAAACACCGTTCACTCTTCCAAAACAGGCAAAATACATTACTCGAAATGCTGTTCATAAAAAACTAGTGACAGGAATCTGTTGTCTTTATAAAAAGCTTTGTTAATGCATTCTCGGCAAAAAGGACACTATTTGTGTATCAAAAATCTATGACAAGAAAGTGTAAAATTGAAAAGAAAAAGGAGCCTTTATACATATATGAAAACAAAAGTGTTACTGAGAGAGATATATCAAGGTATATTAATTTATTTATTTGATTATATTAGCCCCATATTTTGCACCTTTTTAACAGGCTGACAAAAGTTTTTGGTTATTGTCAGTGTGCTAATCCGTATGCTATTTGCTATGCGGATTGATGTGCTTAAAAGCTTAGGTGGATTTTGGAAGTTTATATTAAGGTTGAAAAATAAGCTTATTGAAATACGGTTTAATTAAAAAAGAATTTGGAAAACAAAGGAATTATTATTGTCATACTTGAACTAAAATAAATCAGAAGAAAAAAAGGGGAGAGTATTTTGGGTTCAAGAATAATGCACTCAATTATTGGCAAAAAAATTGCAGAGGCTTTATCGATCGAGGGCAAAACATCATTTTTGTTTGGCAGCATTGCTCCAGACGCAGTTTTTTCATTCGATGAAAAAAAACTTATCACATTTCTTCATAGGTGAAGTGCAAGATTATTCAAGAAGCGTTGATTACATAGGGTTTTTACGTAAATATGGTTCGCAAGTAGAAAACCCTTATATATTGGGGTACTGTGCACATTTAATTGCTGATGATATATGGTTAAGAGGATTTAACCTGTCTTGGTTAAGGAACAGAATGGATGTTGATGATGGATTATACAAGTTATACCATAATGATTTCCGATTGCTAAATGGGAAGTTATTAGAACACTATGGTTTTACAGATGAATTGAGAAAGTTATTTAGTCAATTTCCTACAATCTTAGATTTGGATGAGGTTACTTCGATAGATATTGAAAAATTTGTTCCTTATGTATTAGGAGATATGGAATACGATAAGGAAGTTCTAAATGAAAAACTTAATGTTTTTACTTTTAATCAAATAATCGGTTATATAGAGACATCAGTTGATCTTGGGATACAGATTATTAAACCAATCCTTACAAAACAAGCCAGAGACTAATCTGTATATACCCATGGGAAATTAGCTACCTTTTTTCAATTCTATCTAAAACTGGGAAAGCTTAATATGCAATAAATAAACAAAAATTTCTGAATAAGAGAGGTTGAAATATGCCCTTTCCAACACACATTGTATCTGCTGGTGGATTTGTTGAAGATTCGGAAGGAAATATTCTTTTAGTAAAAACTCGTGACGGTGGTTGGGTTTACCCTGGAGGACAAGTGGAAGCCGGAGAAAACCTTATGGATGCTTTGGTTCGTGAAATCAAAGAAGAAAGTGGAATTAGCACGACGGTTAGCTACTTAGTTGGTGTCTACTCAAATACGGGATCTTTTAAATGGTACGATGGTGTAACTGATGTTCCTACTCAAGTTATTTTTGATTTCGTATGTCAACCTGTTGGTGGTCAGTTAGCTGTTTCTGAAGAAACCACTGATAGCCACTGGGTAGCGAAAGATCAAGTTCTTGACTTGGTTACACATCCAGCTATTCGAACTCGCTATCAAGCTTATTTGGAGTTTAAGGGAGAGGTAAATTACATTGAATATATTACGAAGCCCGAGTTCAAAATCAAGCACCAGACAGGGATATCGAAGCAGATTATTTTTCCATTATGATATTGGCAGTCGCATTGATTGGAAGGAAAAATTCCTTTTGAAAAATATCCTTTTAATGAAACGGTGCAGTTAAACTGAAGAGTAATTATATCACTAGGAGATCAATTATGTTAAAGGGAAATAATATACGAACTTCGGGCGCTTATGTTTTATATAAAGGTTTATTTATATTCCAAGTTGGTCCAACCAAAGAAGGTGATAAACTTGGAGTAGTCAGATTGGGTGGACATAGAGAAAATAATGAAACTGCTTTGGAAACAGCAAAACGTGAAGTGTTTGAAGAAGCTCAAGTAGAAATTGAACCTTTTAATCCAAATACAACATTTTTTCTTAGTGAGTGGGACGAGGAACCTACTAAAGCAAATGTAAATGAACCCGTTTCTCCGATTCTAATTAAAGGAAGTAAGGAATTTTCATATACGGTAATGTATCTATCTAATACATTATCTATGCCAACTCCCTCTTCTGAATCGAGAGGTATATTATTGCTTTCACCATTGGAAGTAGATCTTATTTGTCGTAGGAAAATATCGCTAAGTGATTTTCAAAAATCAGATGGAGTTTCTATTATTAAATCAGAAATAGATGCTAATCTAATCCTACAACCTTTTCCTCAATTATTATTCCTATCACGGTTGCTAAATGAAGAAACTGAACTAATGGAACGCTTTATTGATTCATCCTCATCCATCTAACGGGTCCAGATTACAGAAGCAACGTATAGATGTGCAGAACGGTCTACTGCAATCGGGGGCGAGTGTTGTACGTGCGTCTCTTTTTTCTTCTTCATCGGGTGCTTTAGTTAAATAACAGAGGTAAATCCGATACTTTGAACATTCTTGCTGTATTATATAACTAAATTGTTGATTGAACGAAATGAGCAAAAAAATGATGATTTGATCTGGGACACTCCACCTCATTTTTCAGTTGCGTAACATTAAATTAAACTTCTTACTAACATTGGAGTTCCTTTTTACTTTTTGTTGTTATTAAAAAATACAGTAATAGAAACAGCTTAGCTGATATAGCCAAGCTGTTTTTGTTTTTGAAGGAGTAGAAGAATAAAAGATAACAAATACTTGTCATTAGTCTTGTGTCATTAAAGTAGACGTTTATTTATCATTCTTTTGTGTCAATTATATCCAGATATTTTTTGTCTTTCATCACTTATTAAGGGAGGATTTAATAGCAACGGAGAGAATATATAGATTATAGTGGTGAAAAGTGGGGGAATGTGGTACATTGTATTTAGAAAGTGGGGGTAGTGGCATGTTCATGGGCGAATACCATCATAATGTTGATAATAAGGGTCGCTTGATCATCCCTGCCAAAGTCCGTGAGAATCTGGGTGAAGTTTTTGTCCTCACCCGTGGACTTGACCAGTGCTTATTTGGATACCCGCTTTCAGAGTGGTCAGTGATCGAGGAAAAACTGAAAGGTCTTCCGCTGACTAAAAAAGATGCCAGGGCATTTACCCGTTTTTTCTTTTCAGGCGCTACCGAGAGTGAAATTGACAAACAGGGGAGAGTCAATATCCCATCCCCGCTTATGCAATACGCAAAGCTTGATAAAGAGTGTGTCATCTTAGGAGTTTCCAATCGAATTGAAATATGGAGCAAATCAATCTGGGAGGATTATTTTGCAGAATCCGAGGAGTCATTTGCCGAAATTGCTGAAAATATGATTGGGTTTGATATTTAAGGGTAATACTATTCTGATATAATATTACCTGCTCCTCGATTGGAAAGGTGGAAAGAAATGTTCAAACATACAACAGTTTTACTGGAAGAAACAGTAGACGGTCTTAATATCAAGCCAGATGGTACATACGTGGATTGTACTCTCGGTGGTGCCGGCCATAGTGAATTGATCCTTTCGAAGCTATCCGGAGAAGGAAAGCTATATGCATTTGACCAGGATGATACCGCCATCGCGAATGCAAAAGAAAAATTGGCGGATTATAGTGACAAGCTAACCATCATCAAGAGCAATTTCCTCTATTTAAAAGAGGAGCTTGAAAATCACGGGGTAACTGAAGTGGATGGTATCCTTTATGACCTTGGAGTCTCATCGCCGCAGCTGGATACACCGGAACGCGGCTTCAGCTACCATCACGATGCCCCGCTTGATATGCGGATGGACAAGGACGCTGCCTTATCGGCATATGATGTCATCAATGAATGGCCATACGAAAAACTGGTCAAGATTTTTTTCAGATATGGGGAAGAGAAATTTTCGAAACAAATCGCCAGGAAGATTGAATCAGCAAGGATAGACAAACCAATTGAGACAACTGGGGAACTGGTTGAACTGATCAAGGATGCCATCCCTGCTCCAGCAAGAAGAAAAGGCGGCCATCCAGCAAAACGGATTTTTCAAGCAGTCCGGATTGCTGTTAACGACGAACTGGGTGTACTTGAAAAGTCGCTTGGCCAGGCGATTGATTTATTGGCTGTCGGAGGGCGCATCAGCGTCATCACATTCCATTCATTGGAAGACAGGATTTGCAAGGTTACATTTAAAAAAGCGAGCGAAACACCACCGCTTCCCCCAGGACTGCCGGTGATTCCAGAAGAATACCAGCCGAAACTGAAGCTGATCACGAGGAAACCGATCCTGCCATCGGATGAAGAACTGGAATTCAATAACAGGGCAAGATCGGCCAAATTACGCATCGCAGAAAAGATAAGAAAATAAACGAAAAATCTATCAGGAGGGAAAATGATGAGCAATCTGGCAAGAAAGCTGCAGCAGGAACAGCAGCGAACTGTACAGGCGCCGGCAAAAGAACCGGTAAGAAAAATGTCCTGGCTGACTCCGGGAGAAAAAGTGCTGATTTTCGCTTTCGGAGCAATGGTCTGTTTTGGTGGAACATTCCTTGTATCAAAGCAGGCGGCCATTTATGAAGTCAACAAAGAGATCCAGGTCATGGAAGGGGACATCCAGGAGCAGCAAAAGGTCATCAATGATCTTGAGGTCCAGGTCAGTGAACTGAGTACATATGAACGGATCAAAAAAGTAACGGAGAAGCTAGGGTTAACATTGAACGAAAACAATGTTAAGGGTGTTGAAAATTAAATGATAAAAAAACAACCCCATATGAATCTGGGAGCAGCGGTATTATTCGTAATATTCAGCCTGCTCTTTTTTATCTTGATTTTTAGGTTCGTGTCCATCCAGGTGACCGGAGAAGTCCATGGACAGGCACTCGCTGCAAAGGCCCAGAAAAAATATTCTGACACAAAGGTCATCGAGGCTGCAAGAGGGTCGATCTTTGATCGGAAAGGCGAAGTGGTTGCCGAGGATACCTCCTCTTACACACTTGTTGCGATTCTTGACAAGTCCGTCACAACCAATCCGAAGAAACCGCGCCATGTTGCCGACCCTGAACGGACAGCCAGCAAACTTTCGAAATATATAGATATGAGCGATTCGGAAATTTATGAGCAGCTTACGAAAGAAGGGCCTTTTCAGGTCGAATTCGGGAGAGCGGGGCGCAACATCTCACATCAAACAAAAAATGAAATAGAAGAATTGAAGCTTCCAGGCATTACTTTCTTGAAGGATTCAAAACGATTTTATCCAAACGGTGTCTTTTCATCCCACTTGGTCGGCTTTGTCGAGAGGAAGGAAAACGAGGAAGGGAAAGCAGTTTCAACCGGGAAACTGGGAATCGAAAAGATGCTAAATGACCAGTTGACTGGTAAAAATGGCTCTGTATCATTCAAGAAAGATTTCTGGGGTTTCCTCCTTCCTGACAGCGAGAAAAAAATCACGCCTGCGCATGATGGCGATGATGTCTACCTGACTATTGACAAAAAGATCCAGACATTCCTTGAAGATGCCATGGACCGGGTTGACAAGGAATACAAACCGAAAAAGATGGTTGCTGTAGTGGCGGATCCGAAAACAGGAGATATCCTTGCAATGTCCCAGCGGCCAACCTTCCATCCCATAACGAGGGATGGCCTTGAAAAAGGGTGGAGCAACGAAGTTGTCGAAACGCCGATCGAACCGGGATCGACAATGAAAATCTTCACGCTTGCCGCAGCAGTGGAAGAGAAACAGTTCAATCCGAATGAGACATATAAATCCGGTTCCTACAAAGTTACTGAAAAATCTAAACCAATCAGGGACCATAATGGCGGCCAAGGCTGGGGATCGATAACTTACCTGGAAGGAATCCAGCGTTCCTCCAATGTCGCTGTAGCAAAGCTTGTAAAAGAGAAAATAGGAACGGAAAAATTCAGGGATTATCTTACAAAATTTGGTTTCGATAAGCCTACCGGAATCGATCTTCCAAATGAAGGCTTAGGGAAAATCGTCTATAAATGGCCGATTGAAAAGATTACGACTTCATATGGGCAAGGTTCAACGGTAACGCCGATCCAGCTCGTTCAAGCGGCTACAGCTGTGGCCAATGACGGTAAAATGATGAAGCCACGGGTCATTGAAAAAATTGTCGACCGGAACACTGGAAAAGTCATCGAACAAAAGGAACCGCAATCCGCAGGGCAGCCGATATCAAAAGAAACAGCGAAAGAAGTAAGAGATGTGCTGGAAACGGTCATCACCTCGAAAAAGGGAACGGGAAAGTCATATGCGATTGAAGGCTATGACGTAGCCGGTAAGACCGGGACTGCCCAGCTTTCAGGCGCAAGCGGCGGATATCTAGACGGAGCTAATGATTACCTGTTTTCTTTCTTGGGAATGGCCCCAAAAGATGATCCTAAACTGATCGTTTATGTCGCAGTCCAGCAGCCGGATATCGACCATTACTATAAAGGGTCGATCCCGACTTCCATGATCTTTAAATCGGTGATGAAGAGCAGCTTGCAATATTTAAATATCAAGCCTGCTCTATCCGACAAAGCGGAATCCAGTCCGGTCCCTGATACAGAGGGAATGGCCGTCTCAGAAGCTAGTGAACTTTTAGAAACGAAGGGGTTCAGGCCGGTGATTATCGGGACAGGTGACAAAGTTGAAAACCACCTCCCGAAGGCTGGAACTGTGGCGCTCGAAGGTGAAAGAATCATCATTAAGGCTTCAGGCGAAAAAACGTATCCGGATCTGACAGGCTGGTCTTTGCGAGATGTAATGAAGCTTGCCCAGTTGACGGATATCAAACTGAATAAAGCGGGCAGCGGATATGTGACAAAGCAGAACATCAAGCCTGGAGCACTGATCAACGAAGGAGAGAACCTGATCGTTGAACTCCAGACACCGCTCCAGCAGTTCGAAGAATCACAGAAGCCTAAGGGAAATAAAGAAACAGAGGAAGTCGGCGGCTGACTTCCTCTGTTTTTCGTCCCAGGATTTATGAGTGTTTTATCACCAGGCCTGCTTTTAATCTTGTTGTTTTATGAATCCATTTCAAGTGAGACAACAAACACTTTTAAAAGATTGATTGGTTCGCAAGGCATGTGGGACTCTTCGAAAATGCTAAGGCAATTTCTTCATGCTTGGGGGAATTCACAGAAGTTCATTCAGTGTCCAGCGGGATCAGCGGTAAAGTTGGGACCCCGCAGGCGCTTTTGCGCCGAGGAGGCTCAACTCACGTCCCCCTGAAAGCGAGCAGCCTTTGAGACGTTATATAGGACAGCCTGCATCACTATTTAATCATTTTATGAGGATGCCAGATTCGACATCATCCATCTCTTGTTATATTCAAAATCGTACAAGCATATATTTGAACGAGTATTATGTACATGCTTCTAATTAAGGGATGAACATGACGAAGGGGAGGTCCGTTCAATATATGCGTGTTTCTAATGTTACCGTCAGAAAACGGCTAGCGCTTGTCCTGGTCGTTGGAATCCTGGTGTTCTTCATCATCGATGTCCGTCTTGGCTATGTGCAATTCATGCTTGGGGATTTTTTGACAGGCAAGGCGAAGGACTCATGGAGCAGGAATGTACCGTTTGAACCCCAGCGCGGGGAAATCGTTGACAGGAACGGGGTGGCACTTGCCACGAATATCAGCGCGCCGACTGTATATGTGGTGCCAAGACAGGTGGATGATCCTGACGCGACAGCATCAAAGCTGGCTGAAGCACTAGGTATGAAAAAAGAAAAAGCGTACCAGCATCTCACGAAAAAGGCAATGATTGAACGAATCCAGGAAGGGCGGAAGATTTCACATGAAAAAGCGAAAGAAATCCGCGCTCTCAATTTAAAGGGAGTTTACATCGCTGAGGATTCTAAACGCCATTACCCTTTCGGCAGCTATCTTTCCCATGTGCTTGGATTCGCAGGCATCGACAATCAGGGACTGATGGGACTTGAACTGTTCTATGACCGGCAATTAAAGGGAAAAAAAGGGTCGGTTCAATTCTACGCGGACGCCAAACAGCAACGGATGAACAATATGGCGGATGATTATCAGCCCCCCGTGGATGGTCTGGACCTGAAGCTGACAATTGATAGCAAAATCCAGACAATCATGGAACGAGAACTGGATATCGCTCAGGCAAAATATAACCCTGATGGCATCATAGCGATCGCGATGAACCCGAATAATGGGGAGATTCTCGCAATGTCAAGCAGGCCGGACTTTGACCCGGCGAATTTCCGGAATGTCGCACCTGAAATTTACAACCGCAATCTTCCCGTCTGGAGCACGTATGAACCAGGGTCCACCTTTAAGATTATCACCCTTGCTGCCGCCATCGAAGAAGGGAAAGTGAATCTTGAAAAGGAGCATTTCCATGATCCGGGTTTTGTCGAAGTGGCTGGCGCAAAGCTGCGCTGCTGGAAAAAAGGCGGCCATGGGAGCCAGACCTTCCTCGAAGTTGTGCAGAATTCATGCAACCCGGGGTTCGTTGAGCTTGGTGAAAGGCTGGGGAAGGAAAAGCTATTCAAGTATGTAAAAGACTTCGGTTTTGGACAGAAGACAGGAATCGACCTTCAGGGGGAAGGGAAAGGAATCTTATTCAATCTCGATCGAGTCGGACCTGTCGAGCAGGCAACGACAGCTTTCGGACAGGGCGTTTCCGTGACGCCGATCCAGCAGGTCGCGGCAGTGTCGGCGGCTGTCAATGGAGGGATCCTGTATACACCTTACATTGCGAAAGAGCTCATCGATCCTGTGACTGGAGAGGTTGTGATGAAGAAGTCACCGCAGGCGAAAAGAAGGGTAATATCAGAAGGAACCTCAAAGGAAATCAGGCATGCGTTGGAAAGCGTCGTAGCGCAAGGATCAGGAAAAAATGCATTTGTTGATTCCTATAGGGTCGGAGGAAAAACGGGCACAGCCCAAAAAGCGAAAGACGGAAGGTATCTGGAAAATAACCACATTGTTTCTTTCATTGGTTTCGCCCCTGCAGATGATCCACAAATCGTCATTTATGTAGCAGTTGATAATCCTAAAGGAACAGTCCAGTTCGGTGGTGTGGTTGCAGCTCCAATCGTCGGCCGTATCATGGAAGACAGCCTGCGCGCACTCGAAGTCAAGCCAAGGAAGGGCCAAATAGAAAAAGAAAGAACCTGGCTTGACACCCCGATGATCGAGGTCCCTGACTTAACCGGTATGACCAAGCAGGAGCTCCAGCAGCAACTGGTCAATTTGAGGCTTGATGTCGCCGGAGAAGGGAATAAGGTCGTCAAGCAGCTGCCATCGCCAGGAGTTAAGATAAAAGAGGGGGCAACCATCAGGGTTTACATGAACGATTAGCGACCCAAGAAAAGAGGCGGTAGGATGCGAGGATCCGCCGCCCGTTTTATTTGAAGGAAAAATGGAAAATAAGGATCATGAAACCGGATGCAATAATAACAGACTGCATCCGCTGCCAGGGAGGATCTACTGCCAGTGTTTGGGAAATTATCAGGAAGCCTCGTGGACCATCATAGTTTGCAAAGCCAAATGGAAAATGCTTTAACCGTTTGTCAGGAAGGACGGTAAAAAGGCTTGGACTTTTTTGCTCAACGATGGCTAATTTTAGCCTAATCATGTAAAATAAAAGTCGCCATGTTGTTTGAGAGGATTTGATAGTTATGGAATTACACGAACTGCTTAATTTTTTGCATCCGTTCGTGGATTACAAGGGGGAAAACCCTGAAATCACTTCAATAGAAAATGATAACCGTAAAGTGACTAAAGGAAGTTTATTCATATGTATTAAAGGCTATACAGTTGATGGCCATGATTTCGCCGCTTCAGCAGTACAACGGGGAGCAGCTGCTGTCCTCGCGGAGAGGGAACTTCCGCTCAATGTCCCAGTCATTGTCGTCAAGGATACCGTGAGGGCGATGGCAGTGCTGGCAGACGCTTTTTATGGGCAGCCAAGCCATAAGCTTCACATGATCGGCATCACTGGGACAAATGGGAAGACAACGACAAGCCACATCATCGAGAAGATCTTTACAGACGCTGGCCAGAAGACTGGCCTCATCGGCACGATGTACACAAAAATCGGGGAACAAATCTATGAGGTCAAGAATACGACGCCTGAGAGTCTTACTCTTCAAAAAACGTTCAAGCAGATGGTTGACGAGCAGGTGGAGACAGCTGTTATGGAGGTTTCCTCGCATGCGCTTGCCCATGGGCGAGTCCATGGAACGGATTATAATGTCGCTGTCTTCACCAATCTTACCCAGGACCATTTGGATTACCACAAAACGATGGAGGAATACCGGAAAGCGAAGGGTTTGCTTTTTTCACAGCTCGGGAACGCTTTTAACCATGATGAGCCGAAATTCGCAGTCCTGAACGCGGATGACTCAGCAAGCGAGGAATTCGCAACGATGACCACTGCGCATATCCTCAGCTATGGAATCGATAATCACGCCGACTTGCAGGCAACGAACATTTCAATGACGGCAAGCGGAACTTCCTTTGACTTAATAAGTCCATTTGGCGCTACCAGGGTTGATATCCAGCTCATTGGGAAATTCAGCATCTATAACGTACTGGCCAGCATTGGCGCTGGCCTTGCCTCTGGGATCGCCCTCGATGAGATCATCGCTTCCGTCCAAAGTGTCAAAGGTGTCCCTGGAAGGTTCGAGGTCGTCGATGCCGGGCAGGACTTTTCCGTCATCGTCGACTATGCCCACACTCCTGACAGTCTCGAAAATGTGCTTAAAACAGTCCAGCAGTTTGCGAAGAGGCGCGTTTTTGTTGTCGTTGGCTGCGGCGGAGACCGTGATCGGACAAAGCGTCCGCTCATGGCGAAGATTGCATGCGAATATTCGACAGATGCCATTTTCACTTCAGATAATCCTAGAAGCGAGGATCCTTCCCAAATCATCAAGGATATGGAAGAGGGAGTAGCGGGCAAGGACTATACCTCAATCCTTGACCGAAAAGAAGCAATCCACCATGCTGTAAGCCGGGCAAGCGAAGGTGATGTCATCCTGATTGCCGGGAAAGGGCATGAAACATATCAGCAAATCGGTGACAGGACGTTTGATTTTGACGACCGGCTCGTTGCGCGCGAGGCGATTGAGGAGAGGAAAGAATGCTGAAATACGAGGATGTATCGGGCATGTTTCCAAGGACTAAGGGAATCGTGGATCCTGCTATCCGTTTTCTGACCGTAAGCGGTTTTGCCAGTGTTCCGCAGCCAAAAGGGCTGTTTGTCCCTGTGTTTGAAAATTCGGGGACGTTGCAAGAGGCAATCGCCAATGGGGCGATTGCTTCGCTATGGTCTGAAAAAGAGCCGATCCCAAAGTATACACCGAATCATTTTCCAATATTTTTAACAGAAGATTTATTGAAAGGCATAGAGGATCTTATGAGAACATATACGGACTACTTATCACAGCAAGAAGAATTCACTGCAGCAACCAATTTCATTTTCCACAACAAACAGCTTCTTAATGAAAAAGAATCATCATATGATATAGCTGTAATGGCCGAAGGACTGAAACAATCCAACGCGGCCCGCAACAAGGCAGGTGAGGAATAAATGCTGGAGCAAGTTATCTTTTTTACAATATTAATGGGTTTTTTGATCACAGTTTTGCTTTCTCCGGTATTCATTCCTTTTTTGAGAAGGCTTAAGTTTGGCCAGAGCATCAGGGAAGAGGGGCCAGAGTCCCACCAAAAGAAATCAGGAACGCCGACAATGGGCGGAATCATGATTTTGCTGTCAATCACTATAACGACATTAGTAATGACCGGTAAGTTCTCCGAACCAACTGTGGAAACGTATTTGCTTCTTTTTGTAACGCTTGGCTTTGGCCTGCTTGGTTTCATGGATGATTTTATCAAGGTCGTCATGAAACGGAACCTTGGACTTACATCAAAGCAAAAACTTCTTGGCCAAATTATCATTTCTGTCATTTTTTATTTTATTTTCAAACAAAGTGACTTTTCGACCGAAATAGAAATTCCGCTTATCGATTATTCGATCGATCTTGGCTGGATGTATGTATTCTTTATCATTTTCTGGATGGTTGGATTCTCGAATGCTGTCAACCTGACGGACGGGCTCGACGGACTATTGTCCGGGACTGCCGCTATTGCCTTCGGTGCATTTGCAGTGCTTGCCTGGAACCAGTCACAATACGAACTTTCGATTTTTTCAGTAGCGGTTGTTGGGGCTGTTTTAGGGTTTCTTGTTTTCAATGCGTATCCTGCAAAGGTGTTCATGGGCGACACAGGATCCCTTGCCCTTGGAGGAGCGATTGCGACAATCGCGATCCTGGCGAAGCTTGAAATCATCCTTTTGATCATTGGCGGTATTTTCGTAATTGAAACTTTGTCCGTCATCCTGCAGGTCATTTCCTTCAAAACGACAGGAAAGCGGATTTTCCGGATGAGCCCGCTCCATCATCATTACGAGCTGATCGGCTGGTCCGAATGGCGCGTAGTCGTGACATTCTGGACTGTTGGGCTGCTGTTAGCAATTCTGGGAATCTATATTGAGGTGTGGGTATAAATGAAACAGATCACGACATATCAGCATAAGAAAATACTCGTGCTCGGGCTGGCGAAAAGTGGTGTGAGCGCCGCAGCCCTCCTACATAAACTTGGGGCGTTTGTGACAGTCAATGACAGCAAGCCCTTTTCCGAAAATCCTGAAGCGAGAGGGTTGCTTGAGCAAGGAATCAAGGTGGTTTGCGGGAGCCATCCGATCGAGCTGATGGATGAAGGGTTTGAACTAATTGTCAAAAACCCAGGGATTCCTTACTATAATCCGATGATCCAAAAGGCTGTTGAAAAAGGGATTCCTGTCATCACAGAAGTAGAGCTTGCATATCGGATTTCTGAAGCGCCGCTCGTGGGAATTACCGGAACGAATGGCAAGACAACAACGACAACCCTTATTTATGAGATGTTAAAAGCCAGCCGCAAGGATCCCCTCATTGCTGGAAACATCGGGACCGTCGCCACAAGCGTAGCCCAGGATGCAACGGCAGACAACACGATTGTCATTGAGCTTTCCTCATTCCAATTGATGGGGATTGATCAGTTCAAGCCACGGATCGCGATTATCCTTAATTTGTATGATGCCCATCTCGATTACCACGGAACAAAGGAAGAATATGTGGAAGCAAAAGCGCGGATCACGATGAACCAGACCGAAGAGGATTACTTGATCGTCAATGCCGATCAGGAAGAGGTAATGGAAATTGCCCGGCACTCCCGTGCGACCATCATCCCGTTCTCAACTAAGGATGTCCTGGAAAAGGGGGCTTTCATTAAAGAAGGCTGGGTCGTCTTCAATGGAGAGAAAGTGATTGAAATAAAGGATATTGTCCTTCCAGGAAAACATAATCTTGAAAACATCCTGTCCGCTGTGGCGGCGAGCATCCTTTCAGGTGCTGATCATTCAGCGATCAGGCAAGTGCTGACTACTTTCGCTGGCGTACGCCACAGGCTGCAATATGTTGGTGCTATCCAGGGGCGTAAATTCTATAATGACTCGAAGGCGACCAACATCCTGGCTACGGAAAACGCGCTTGCTGCATTCGAAGATCCAGTGATTTTGCTTGCCGGAGGATTGGACAGAGGCAATTCCTTCGATGAGCTAATCCCTTCACTCAAGAATGTGAAGGCACTGGTTACATTCGGCCAAACCGCCGAAAAAGTTGGACAGGCCGGCAAGGAAGCAGGAATAAAAACGATTTTGCGGGTCGATAATGTTGAAAAGGCCGTTCCCGTGGCATTTCAACATTCACTGCCAGGAGATGTGATTTTGCTGTCACCAGCATGTGCGAGCTGGGACCAATACAAAACTTTTGAAGTCAGGGGAGACATGTTTATAGAGGCCGTGCATAAGCTTAAGTAAGGGCTTGTCTCGACCGTATGACTCAGCCTGCCTTGGGGCAATCTTCAAAAGGCTGGATGGGGAGCGGCGTATGAGCCCTATATCATACAGCCGAGGTGTTTTGCATTGCCAACGAAAAAAACGACTCCAGACATGATTTTGCTCCTTGCCACTTTTATGCTGCTGGCAGCAGGCTTGATTATGGTATACAGTGCAAGTGCTGTTTGGGCAGATTATAAGTTCGATGATTCCTTCTTTTTTGCCAAACGGCAGATGCTTTTCGCCGGAGCGGGCATTGCAGCGATGTTCTTCATCATGAATGTCGATTACTGGACTTGGCGCACTTGGGCGAAAGTCTTGGTCATTATATGCTTCGTCCTGCTGATCCTTGTCCTCATTCCTGGTATAGGAAATGTCCGCAACGGATCAAGAAGCTGGATTGGTGTCGGTGCATTTTCGATCCAGCCTTCGGAATTCATGAAGCTCGCCATGATTGCCTTTCTTGCAAAGTTCCTGTCAGAGAGGCAGAAGGTTGTGACTTCATTCAAAAAAGGACTTGTTCCTTCTTTGGGCCTCGTCTTCACCGCTTTCGGCCTTATCATGCTCCAGCCTGATCTCGGTACAGGAACAGTTATGGTCGGAACCTCGGTCGTCATGATTTTTATTGCTGGTGCAAGAATCAGCCACTTTGTCGGCCTCGGCCTTCTCGGCGCTGCGGGCTTCGCAGGGCTGATCATCTCTGCGCCATATCGGATGAAAAGGATCACTTCATTCCTTGATCCATGGCAGGATCCTCTTGGCAGCGGATTCCAGATGATCCAATCCCTTTATGCCATCGGACCCGGTGGTCTTTTTGGCCTCGGTCTTGGACAGAGCAGGCAGAAATTCTTTTATTTGCCAGAACCGCAAACAGATTTCATCTTTGCAATCCTGGCGGAAGAGCTCGGTTTCATTGGAGGTTCCTTCATTCTTCTTTTGTTCTCTTTGCTTCTTTGGCGGGGAATCAGGATCGCCCTTGGAGCACCAGACCTTTTCGGCACCTTCCTTGCTGCTGGAATCATTGCGATGATCGCGATACAGGTAATGATCAACATCGGCGTTGTGACAGGTTTGATGCCGGTGACCGGAATCACCCTTCCGTTCTTAAGCTATGGCGGCTCGTCGCTCACGCTAATGCTGATGGCAGTAGGAGTGTTACTCAATATCAGCCGACATTCCAGATACTGAATGAAAGACCCTGGGAACAGGGTCTTTTGTTACGTGCACTCCCATGTATCCTTCCCCTTGCGAGTTGGTGCAGGCCGAACCAGAATAAGTGCCGGAAAGCTCAATAGCTGACAGGAAGGCATGGAAGAATAAATTGTCTAGCCACTCCTATGTTCAGTCAAAAGAATCACCATCCTCAATAGCCAAGGAGAGTTCTGTCAGAAAGGGATTAAACGAGGTAAAATGGGGAGTAGAGATGAACTTAGTCGAGATTCTTGATCCAACGCAGTCGTGCCATCTTATGGATAAGCAAAAAGCGTCAAGTCAATCGGGTTTCAAGGGATATATGGCCATTTTCAAAGAAATTGATGAGGCTTATGCTTGACGTATTCAATCCCGATTGCTCAAAAGACGGCAATTACCATCGAAGAGGCAAGCTTAGCACTATTTGTTTGTAAAATGTCTCAATGGAAAACATAGATATCATCATAGTTATCATGCTATATTACATTTGAATGACATTCTCTTTAAAATTCGTTCAATAGTTTAGATTATAGTAGAATAGGGTAAAACCGGGAAGTGCCTTTTATAGGTCCGGCAGATGGCCTTAGAAAAACAGGGAAGATTTATTTGAGGTGTAGAAAATGAAGATTGCAGTTAGCGGAGGCGGTACGGGGGGGCATATTTACCCGGCGCTCGCACTCATCAGGGAAATAAAAAGAATGCATGATGATGTGGAATTTCTCTATATTGGAACTGAAAAAGGGCTAGAAGGCAAATTGGTCCCGAGGGAAAACATACCTTTCAAAACTATACATATAACGGGATTCAAACGAAAACTCTCCTTGGAAAATGTAAAAACGATCCTGCGTTTCCTGAAAGGTGTAAAAGACAGCAGGAAAATGCTGAGGGAGTTCAAACCGGATGTTGTCATTGGAACCGGAGGCTATGTATGCGGGCCAGTTGTATATGCAGCTGCAAAAATGAGCATTCCAACGATTATCCATGAACAAAACAGCATACCAGGGCTCACGAAT
Organism: Bacillus sp. REN3; assembly: GCF_017912555.1. Classification (GTDB taxonomy): domain Bacteria; phylum Bacillota; class Bacilli; order Bacillales; family Cytobacillaceae; genus Mesobacillus. The sequence continues at coordinate 56,362 of NZ_JAERSD010000001.1, forward strand.
AAATTCCTGAGCCGTTATGTCGATAAGATTGCGATTTGCTTTGAAGAAGCGAAGGCTTTTTTTCCCGCACAAAAGGTTGTGCTTACCGGGAACCCAAGGGCATCAGAAGTTCTTGGACAGGATGGCATTAAAGGCAGGCTGTCATCAGGCCTGAAATTGAAGGTGCCTTCCGTATTGGTTTTCGGGGGAAGCAGGGGAGCAAGGCCAATCAATGAAGCAGTTGTGAAAAGCTTGGCGGAATTGAGCGGAAAACCCTACCAGGTTCTTTATGTCACTGGGGATGTCCATTTCGAAGATGTCAAGAAAGAAGTTGAATTGGTAGGCAATCCTGACAATGTGATCATTAAACCGTTCATCCATAATATGCCAGAGGTTTTGGCTGGCATTGACCTGACTGTTGCACGGGCAGGGGCGACAACCCTGGCGGAATTGACTTCCCTTGGCATTCCAAGCATCCTGATCCCAAGCCCTTACGTGACAAATAACCATCAAGAAAAAAACGCCAGGGCATTAAGCGACCATGGAGCTGCAAGGCTGCTCCTTGAGAAGGACTTGACAGGTCCGAAGCTGGTTGAGAACATTGACCAGATTCTTGGCAATGAAGAAAAGTTGGCCGAAATGAGGAAAGCTGCCAAAAAACTTGGCATTCCTGACGCGGCAGCAAGACTGTACAGCGTGATTGAAGAATTGGCTAAAAGGTAGCCGGCAGGCATGGAAATGCATAATATGCTTTAAATGGATCTGGCGTGAAAAGGGAGGTACTTATGAAGGATCTAGCAGACAAACTTAGAGAAATGAACATCGGTCCGGTCAAAGAAAATGAGCCATTGGCAAACCATACGTCCATCAAGATTGGCGGGCCAGCGGACATATTTATTGAGCCTTCATCTATCGAAAATCTTCAGAAAGCAATGGAAACAATCCTTGCAACGAATGTCAAATGGACAGTAATAGGAAGAGGCTCCAACCTGCTTGTCACAGACAAAGGAATAGAAGGGGTTGTCATCAAGCTTGGGGCCGGCCTTGACGATTTAAAAATCGAAGGTACCAGGGTCACGGCAGGAGGCGGCTTGTCCCTTGTCAACTTCGCGATCACGATCAGCCGGAAGGGGCTATCGGGGCTTGAATTCGCCGGAGGCATCCCAGGCTCGATTGGCGGGGCAGTATATATGAATGCCGGAGCCCATGGATCTGATATCTCAAGGATCCTTGAAAAAGCCTACGTGCTTTTTGAAGACGGGACTTTGGAATGGCTGACGAATGAAGAAATGAAATTCTCTTACAGGACATCCGTCCTTCAGAGTGAACGGCCGGGGATCGTTGTAGCCGCTGTATTCCAGTTAAAGGAAGGCGACAGGGAAAAGATTGTTTCCGAGCTCCAAAAAAATAAAGATTATCGGAAAGAAACCCAGCCATATAATTATCCGAGCTGTGGAAGTGTATTTCGGAATCCGCTGCCCCACTATGCGGGGAACCTGATAGAGAAGTCAGGATTGAAGGGCCATCGAATAGGCGGAGCCCAAATTTCCGGACTGCATGGCAATTTTATCATCAATACTGGAAATGCCACCGCAGAAGATGTCCTGGCCATCATCCAGCATGTAAAGGATACCATCCTTGCGAAGGATGGAGTCGAAATGGAGACGGAGGTTGAAATAATCGGCCGGAAATAGCAGGAAAGTGATTCAAGCTGCCAATATCTGTGATATAATATTTCATTAGATTAGGATGAAAACCAAGCAGGAAATAACGGCATGAAGGCTTTCGTGCCGTTGTTTTCCCTTCTCTTCAATGAATATTATTAACTGATAGGCAATAACCTGCGCATCGAGTCCAGTTTTAAAGAAAGCTTGGAGAAGGTTAGCCGCAAAAGAGGGGATTGAAAAATGGATAAGGGTAAAATCGTCTCAATTGAAGACCGGATCCCAAAATTGAAGCAACAGAGGCGCAAGAAGGCGAATCGAAGGCTGATCACCCTGTTGGCTTTGTTTTTCACTTTGATAGCAAGTGTCATCTATGTTCAATCACCGCTTAGCAAAGTGAAGAATATCTTAGTTTCAGGCAACCAATCCCATTCAGATCAGTATATCGCCGGAAAAAGCGGTATCACGCTGGACTCCAATGTATGGAAAATCAACAAGGATAAAATCGAAAAAAAACTGGAAAAGATCGAAGAAATCTCCGATGTGACTGTTGAAGTGAAGTTTCCAAACACTGTGGAAATCAAAATAAAGGAGTTCCGCCGGCTGGCATACATATCCAAAGGAAAGGATTTTTACCCCGTTCTTGAGAATGGACATATTATGGGCGGAAAGCAAATCAGTGACATCCCGGTCAACGCGCCAATATTGATCGGTTTCGAAGAAGGAAAAGCATTGGATGAAATGATCGATGGGCTTGAATCGCTGCCCGAAGAGGTGGTCAATTCCATCTCGGAAATCCATTCCCAATCGAAAAAAAACGATCGTTTTTTGATAAAACTCTATATGAATGATGGTTTTGAAGTGAATGCCAGTTTAAGGACATTTTCTGAAAAAATGGCACATTATCCTTCGATTGTCAATCAGCTCGATCCCGAAAGAAAAGGTGTCATTGACCTTGAAGTCGGTTCCTATTTTAAAGCTTATGAAGCAGAGAAAGCTGAGGAAGTTGAAATTGAAAAAGAAAGTGGACAGTAACCGTGTGATCCTTTCGCTCGTTTTTCTTGTGCTTGGCTTCATGGTCGCTTTTTCATACCGCGTTACACAGGACGACAGCGACAACGGGAAAGGCCTGACGGATAGGCAGTGGGAGCAGCATTTAAGTTTGAGAAACGAGCTGATTGAGCAGGAAGAGAAAAACCGGGAGCTTCAAAAAGAACTTAATGAGAAGCAGGAAAAGGTCAGGAATATAGAAACTGAGCTATCAAAGGAAGCACAAGTGTTTTTCAATATGGCTGAGGATGCTGAAAAATACCGGATGTTCTTGGGTAAGGTCAAAGTCACCGGAAAAGGTGTCAAGGTGACCCTCGCAGATGGCGAGTACAACCCGAATGAGGAAAATATCAATAACTATCTTGTTCATGAACACCACGTTTTTAAGGTGGTCAATGAACTATACATTTCTGGAGCGCAAGCAATTTCCATCAATGGCCAAAGGATTTCCCACAATTCCTATATATTGTGCACAGGTCCGGTGATCACGGTCGATGGCCGCCAGCATCCAGCCCCCTTTGAAATCACTGCTATAGGCGACCCCGATGTTCTATCTTCCGCATTGAACATTACCGGAGGGATAAAGGATCAGCTAGTGAATGACCAGATTGTTTTCAGCCTGCAAGAGGTAGATGACATCAAGATGGATCCAATACTGGGCAAGTAAGCGGCCATGAAAACAGCTGGCTGCGCTTTTATCGGGATTTGCTATCCAGTTCGTAAAGTTAAGAAGCAGAAAGCAAGGTGAAGTCCGTGGGGCGGCCTAGAAATCTGAGTTTCAGCATCATTGCCGCGATTGTTGGATTGATGATTGCCATCCAGTTCCAGACCGTTAGGGAACCTGAGGTGAGGGATACGAGGGATACGTGGCAGCTTCGTGAGGATTTAATGAAAGAAAAGGAAATCCAGTCCAGGCTGCTGCTTGAGATCAGGTCCAACGAGGAGAAAATCGCAAAATATGAAACAGAGCGGCAGCAGAGCAAGGAAGAAGTCCTGAAGGAGACATTGAGCGAACTGAAGGCTGAGGCAGGCCTGACAGACATCATGGGCCCGGGAATCACGCTCTCCATTGCTCCTGCGTTCAACTTGATTTCGGATGGAACCCAGGTCCCTTCCGTTTCTCCGGAATTATTAAGGAGATTGTTGAATGAGTTGAACATGTACGGGGCTGAGCATGTTTCGATTGATGGCGAACGAGTGATCAATACCACGGTGATCCGAGACATCAATGGTGAAACGAAAATTAATGGTCATACATTGAATCGTTTCCCAATTGATGTTAACGTTATTGCGGAAGATGCGAATTCCGCTGAAAAATTATATAATCGAATGAAGGTTTCCGCAGTTGCTGAAGACTTCTTCATCGACAACCTGGAAGTCAAGGTGAACAAACCGGAACAGAAAGTGCTGGTTCCGGCCTACCAGGATTCAATCCGGATCAAGGACATGGAGTCCGCTAAAAAAGATAAAGGAGGAGGCAACGGATAATGTGGCTTCCAATAATGGGGCTGATCATCGGTGTGATCATCGGGCTGCTGACCGATATCAAAATACCGGAAGAATATTCGAACTATCTGTCAATCGCAATCCTTGCCGCACTTGATACTTTATTTGGCGGAATCCGGGCACAGCTACAGAATATCTATGATGAAAAAGTATTTGTTTCTGGTTTCTTTTTTAATATAGTTTTAGCTGCAAGTTTAGCTTTTCTAGGTGTTCATCTTGGTGTAGACTTGTATTTAGCAGCAGTTTTTGCCTTTGGGGTCAGGCTGTTCCAAAATATCGCTGTCATACGGCGGATCCTGTTAACAAAATGGTCAACAACCCGGGAAAAACAGAAAAAAAAATGATATTTTAAAAGGGAAATATTCAATTTTGACGAATAAAGTAAGTGTACTCTAACTGTAATGAATGAGCATAACAAGCAGGAAATTGTTGTTCAAATATTAGGAATTGTTGAAGGAGGTGCCACGGAATGAACAGCAATGATATTTTTGTCAGTCTTGACATCGGTACATCCAGTGTGAAAGTTATCATAGGTGAAATGGTCAACGACTCTTTGAATATAATTGGTGTTGGCAATGTAAAGTCCGAAGGTTTGAGAAAGGGCTCCATTGTTGATATAGATGAAACCGTTCATTCTATTAGACGGGCAATCGAACAAGCTGAGAGAATGATAGGGATGAAGATTAACCAGGTGATCGTCGGTGTCACCGGGAACCATGTTTCGCTCATGCCTTGCCACGGAGTGGTCGCAGTATCAAGTGATAACCGCGAAATCATGAACGAAGATGTCGCGCGGGTCGTAGACGCTGCACAGGTGGTATCGATCCCGCCTGAGAGGGAAATTATTGACGTTATTCCAAGGCAATTCATTGTCGATGGCCTGGACGAAATCAATGACCCAAGAGGTATGATCGGGGTCAGGCTTGAAATGGAAGGAACGATTATCACAGGCTCAAAGACTATCTTACATAACACGCTTCGCTGTGTAGAAAAAGCCGGACTGGAGATTGTCGATATTGGGCTTCAGCCTCTTGCAGCTGGAGCATTCGCTCTTTCGAAGGACGAAAAGAACATGGGCGTTGCGATGATCGACATAGGCGGCGGATCCACAACGGTGGCTGTTTTTGAAAACGGCCACTTGAAAGGGACTTCTGTCATCCCGGTGGGAGGCGATCACATTACGAAAGACTTGTCGATTGGCCTTCGCACGACAACGGATGAGGCTGAAAACCTGAAACTGAAACATGGACATGCTTTTTATGACCACGCTTCAGAGGATGAAGTTTTTGAAGTGCCAATCATAGGAAGCGACCAGCAGCAACAATTCAACCAGTTGGAAGTGGCGGATATTATCGAAGCGCGTATGGAGGAAATATTCGGACTTGTCCAGGATGAATTGAAAGCCATGAACATCAGGGACCTTCCAGGAGGATTCGTCCTTACCGGAGGCACAGCAAACATGCAGGGAGTACTGGAACTTGCCCAGGATATCTTCCAAAGCCGTGTCCGCATTGCGATTCCTGATTATATTGGCGTTAGGGAACCTCAATATACAACGGCCGTAGGATTAATCAAACTTGCGTATAAAAACGCAAAATTAAAAGGGAAGAAAATGGAAGCAGCGTTTAGCGAATTGGAACCGAATGAAAAAAGAGTTCAAAAACAGCCGCATCCAAAATCGAAGCCTGAGAAACAGCCTGAAGAGAAAGTGTCATCAAGAATGAAGAAATTTCTTGGCTACTTTTTTGAATAATCAGCGCTAACAGGAAATCGGCGAATTAGGAGGATATATCATGTTGGAATTTGATATGAATTTAGATTCACTTGCTACTATAAAAGTTATCGGTGTAGGCGGCGGTGGGAATAATGCGGTAAACCGAATGATCGAACATGGTGTCCAGGGTGTTGAATTCATCGCTGTCAATACAGACGCTCAGGCACTGAACCTTTCCAAAGCTGAAATAAAAATGCAAATCGGAGCCAAATTGACTCGCGGGCTAGGAGCAGGCGCGAATCCTGAAGTCGGCAAGAAAGCTGCTGAGGAAAGCAAAGAGCAAATTGAAGAAGTACTCAAAGGGGCAGACATGGTGTTTGTCACAGCTGGCATGGGTGGAGGAACCGGAACTGGTGCAGCGCCTGTCATCGCCCAGATTGCCAAAGACCTCGGGGCATTGACCGTTGGAGTCGTTACCCGTCCATTCACCTTCGAGGGGCGCAAGCGTGCTATGCAGGCTGGCGGCGGGATCGGCGCAATGAAAGAATCGGTGGATACACTGATCGTCATTCCGAACGACCGCTTGCTTGAAATTGTCGACAAGAGCACCCCTATGCTTGAAGCATTCCGCGAAGCGGATAACGTCCTGCGACAAGGTGTCCAGGGTATTTCCGACCTGATTGCCACACCTGGTTTAATCAACCTTGATTTTGCGGATGTCAAGACGATTATGTCAAATAAAGGATCCGCTTTGATGGGCATAGGCGTGGCATCCGGTGAGAACCGTGCTACGGAAGCAGCGAAGAAAGCTATTTCTTCACCATTGCTTGAAACATCGCTTGATGGCGCACAAGGCGTTCTGATGAACATCACAGGCGGTACGAACCTCAGCTTATATGAAGTCCAGGAGGCAGCTGATATCGTTGCTTCAGCATCCGACCAGGACGTGAATATGATCTTTGGTTCAGTCATCAATGAAAACCTGAAGGATGAAATCATTGTCACAGTCATTGCCACTGGATTTAACGAGGAAGTAATCCAGTCAAAGCCATCAAGGCCAACTTTCGGTAATCAGCAGAAGCCTAACTTGGGCGCGATCAGACGCGAACCGAAGCGCGAGGAAATCCAGCATCAGCAGGAATCACCAAGGAACAATCCAGTCCCTCAAGGTGACGATGCTCTCGATATCCCGACATTCCTGCGCAACCGCAACAGAAGGAGATAAAAGGAAGTAAACAAAAAAGGCATAGCCAAGAGGCTATGCCTTTTTGTTTACCATAGGAACTTGTATTGCATTCCATCAAGTCCTTCTAACTTCTCAGCATAATCCAGGAATCCCCTACTCCCATTTTACAAGCTCACCTCTAATGCCTCGATTTGACCGCGATCGGTTGAAGAATGAATTGCAAAAGTATAGTCGTTTGCCTTTTCACGGAGCGGTGTTTCCGTTTTCCTTCTGAAAGATATTGGCCAGGAAAGTCTTCGTTATTTGAATCCTATTAAACCACTGTTAAAAAACTGACAAAATCCGAATGAATTTGTGAAAATTTCTGTTGTTTTCGGTACACAATGTGACACACTTCATACCAATACATAAGTTATACTTTTTCCTAACGGAATGATAGAGAAGCCGGCAAAGTAAAAATTTCACCTATTGATGATCAACTGGGCTTTTAAGTGGCGGGAGGAAAGATGGTGAAAATCTATCTGGATGTAATCTGGGCTCTGAATTTGTTGTTTGACGCGTTCATACTTTATTTGACCGCTGTAATCCTGAAGCAGCACGTGAAGCTTATAAAGGTGGCGCTAGGCGGGTTCATCGGGTCGATGCTCATTGTCTTATCCGTAACGCCATTCCATTCTGCGGCAGGGCATCCACTTGGTAAATTTGCCTTTTCCATCCTAATGGTCTTCGTAGTGTTCGGATATAAACGGCTTCGCTATTTTTTAAAAGCGCTGATGACATTCTACACTGCGACATTTTTGCTAGGGGGTACCCTGACAGGTGTGCATTATTTCGTGCAATTTGATGCCAATCTAGCCGCTCAAATGGCAGTTGCGGAGATTGGAGGGTTTGGAGACCCGGTCAGTTGGCTGTTTGTACTGCTTGGTTTTCCGCTGGCATGGCATTTTTCAAGACGGAATGTCGAGCAATTCGAAATGACGAAGATCCAATATGATTCACTGGCGGAAGTCGAGATTCAATTCATGGGGATGACATTCAACATGCAGGGGTTGGTCGACAGCGGCAACCAGCTGTATGACCCCATTTCCAAAATGCCAGTGATGATCATATCGATAGCACACTTGCCTGTTCAGCTCCCTGAAGCCATCAAGTCTATCACCGCGAATCCTGAGGAGGTTTGGTCAGGGGAAAAGAGTTTTCCAGAAGATATTGAAAGCAAGATGAGAATTATCCCATGTAAAGTTGTTGGACAAGAACATCAGTTGATCATCGCTTTCCAGCCTGAAAGCATCAGGATCGTCTCTGACGGAAAAATTTATCTTGCGGATAAAGGCCTGATTTCCTTTACTGCCCAGGAGTTGTCCGCTGAAGGAAGATTCGATTGCATCATCCATCCAAGGCTGATGGCGGGAATGTCCTGTTCAGATGAAGACATCAAGGTAAGTTAATAATACTATACTCATAAATACATATTTTAGAAGGAGGACAATCAATGAAAAATATTCGATTCCGTATCACCTATTACTGGTATAAATTACTGATCAAATTAGGGATAAAGACGGATGAGATCTATTATATCGGCGGCAGCGAGGCATTGCCTCCTCCTTTAAGCAAAGAAGAAGAAAAAGTGCTTTTAGCCAAGCTTCCGAAAGGAGATAAAGCGGCCAGGTCGATCCTGATCGAAAGGAATCTCCGGCTAGTTGTCTATATCGCCAGGAAATTCGAAAATACAGGCATCAATATAGAGGACTTGATCAGCATCGGAACAATCGGTTTGATTAAGGCTGTCAATACCTTCAATCCCGAAAAAAAGATCAAGCTAGCTACATATGCTTCTCGCTGCATCGAGAATGAAATCCTTATGTATTTGCGGCGCAATAATAAGCTTCGCTCCGAGGTTTCTTTCGATGAACCGTTGAACATCGATTGGGACGGGAATGAGCTGCTCCTATCCGATGTGCTTGGAACAGATGATGATATCATCACAAAGGATCTGGAATCGAATGTCGATAAAAAGCTTCTTGTCAAAGCGCTCCAGCAGCTTTCGGACAGAGAAAAGCAAATCATGGAGCTCCGGTTCGGCCTTGGAAGCGGCGAAGAAAAAACCCAGAAGGATGTCGCCGACATGCTTGGCATTTCCCAATCCTATATTTCACGTCTGGAAAAGAGAATCATCAAAAGGCTTCGGAAAGAGTTCAATAAAATGGTATAGGATGAAAACGCGCTCTCCAATCCTCTATCTAATACAGGGGCAATACTCCTTTGCAATGTTGGCGGGCAGCGGGTATATGGAGGACATTCGGAAAATTACATCTTGCCTATCATATGCGCCTTAGGGGATACCCACGTCAGTTACAATCAAGCTATCGGTTTCATTCTTGTTCGTGACTGAGGAGGACGCAAACATGCATCAACGCAACATCTCAGGATGAAAAAAATTTTTCGGTGTTAAACAATTGATACTCTTGGGTTTTTCAGGATAATTGTCCCAGCATGCTTTCAACCACCGTTCATATCGTGCATATTTTTCCTTTCTGCGGAGATACTGATTTTTGACAGCAGCTCCTGTGAGGAGGGAAAAGATTGACACGAAACAAAGTTGAAATTTGCGGTGTGGATACTTCAAAGCTTCCCGTACTGAAAAACGAGGAAATGAGAAAGCTTTTTAGGGAAATGCAAAGCGGGGACATCACAGCCAGAGAAAAACTTGTGAATGGCAACCTTAGGCTGGTGTTAAGTGTGATCCAGCGTTTTAACAACCGGGGAGAGTTTGTTGATGACCTGTTCCAGGTCGGATGTATAGGACTTATGAAATCCATTGATAACTTTGACCTCGGACAGAACGTTAAATTTTCCACCTACGCAGTACCGATGATTATAGGTGAAATCAGACGTTATCTGCGTGATAATAATCCTATCAGGGTCTCCCGGTCTTTAAGGGATATTGCCTATAAGGCGCTTCAGGTTAGGGAGAAGCTGATGGGGGAAGCGTCAAGGGAACCCACAGCTGAAGAAATCGCCAGGGTCCTCGAGGTGCCCCACGAAGAGGTGGTCTTCGCACTTGATGCCATCCAGGATCCGGTTTCCCTGTTTGAGCCAATCTATAATGACGGGGGCGATCCAATCTATGTGATGGACCAACTGAGTGATGAACGCAACAAGGACATACATTGGATCGAGGAAATTGCCTTGAAGGAAGGAATGAGACGCTTGAACGAGCGGGAAAAACTGATATTAAGAAAGCGGTTTTTCCAGGGGAAAACCCAAATGGAGGTTGCTGATGAAATCGGCATATCCCAGGCGCAGGTTTCCCGCCTTGAGAAAGCGGCAATCAAGCAAATGAATAAAAATATCCAAAGCTAAGCTGCCTTCAAGGCAGCTTTTGTTTTTCAATGTGAAAAGGGAAGGAAGACCTTTGAATATCTGTTGGTTGGAGCGGAAGCAGCGAAGCCTATGGCGGGAGCAACGGGGGAGACGTCCGTAAGCGCAAAGACTGCCTCTCCGGTACGGCTGCAGAAGGAAGAAGCAGGAGCGGGAAACAACGGGTAAATCTACATTGCCCTGTTTCTAGAGAAATGGCGGCGGTAAGAAAATTCGTCTCTACAGGTTTATCGAATCGAGTAAAAGTGAAATTGAGTTCTTCAGTCATTGGAAACCAGCGAGGATTGCTGCGGCAGTGCTTCTATCATTCATATTTGCTTGCCGATCAGTGCGAATCTTCCGGAAAATCATACATCCTGTTTCTGCTCATATATTTTAGATAAGCAATGATAAGGCAAATTCCGGAGGGATAACGATGGTCAAGGTAACTGAATTCCAGGTGAAGGATGTCGTGAATGTGTCTGATGGAAAGAGGTTGGGGAATATTGAAGATTTTGAGATCAATCTGAATACAGGGAAAATCGAAGCGGTGGTGATCGGCAGTTCCGGCAAGGTACTCGGTTTTTTCGGAAGGGAAGAAGAAATCATTATTCCGTGGAAGAATATACTTAAGGTTGGTGAGGATGTCATCCTTGTGCGCTACAAGGATAGCGGGGAATATAGCGAACAGAAAGATGAGAACGCTTGATGCCATATCGCTGTTGTGTTCTCGCCTGGATGTGATACACTAGACAAAAACATGTAGAGGTATAAGGAATGGAACCTTTTATCCTGAAAAGCAAGGAGTACTTTTCGATAAAAGAATGGATGGACCGTTATCCAGGCCTGGAAGCTGGCTTCACCTCAAAAAATGGCGGTGTCAGCCAGCAGGCTTTCACAGGCCTGAACTTCGGCTTTCATGTGGGGGATAACCAGGCGGCCGTTTGCCAAAACCGCCGTCTGTTAGCTGAGCGGATTGGCTTTCCGGTCAGCACATGGGTTGGGGCTGAGCAGACCCATCAAATCCATATAGAAAAAGTCACGATGACAGACAAAGGGAAAGGCGCGGACGAGTATGCCACAAGCTTCGCCAATACAGATGGGTTCTTCACTGATGAACCCGGCATTCTGCTTACCCTTTGCTTTGCGGATTGCGTACCGATCTATTTCATTGAGCCCCGCCGCAATTTGATTGGTGTCGCACATGCTGGCTGGAAAGGAAGCGTAGCAGGAATCGCAGGTGAAATGGTCAGCAAATTTCAGCAAAACGGGGCGGCACTCGAAAAAATTTCTGTCATAATTGGCCCATCAATTTGCAAAAAATGTTATATTGTTGATGAGAGAGTGATCCTTTTGGTGAAAAATATACTAGAAGGTGTCGAAAATTTACCATATAATCAAGTTAGCGAAGGGCAATTTTCTCTTGATTTAAAGGAATTAAACAAGCAGATTTTGCTCAAGGCCGGTGTAAAACGCGAAAATATCGGCATCACGGATTTTTGCACAAGCTGCGATCGTGAGCATTTCTATTCCCACAGAAGGGATGAAGGGAATGCGGGCCGGATGATGGCGTATATCGGCTGGAAGGAGGACCGCAATCCATAAATGAAGGTTTCAGGCAATCTGGAGAATATCCGGAAGCATATAGAAGAGGCATGCAGGAAAGTCGATCGCAGGCCTGACGATATCAGGATTATCGCAGTGACCAAATATGTCAGTGCTGAGAGGGCGCAGGAAGCGATTGAAGCAGGCATTCCAGACCTGGGGGAAAACCGGGATGAAGGGCTGCTGGCAAAGGCAGGCCAATTAAAGGACAAGCCTGTCTGGCATTTCATTGGGACGCTGCAATCCCGAAAAGTGAAGAACATTATTGATCATGTTACATACATCCATTCACTTGACAGGCTGTCCCTTGCTAAGGAAATCAACAAACGCGCAGCAACAAAGGTGGCTTGCCTTGTCCAGGTCAATGCATCCGGGGAAGAAAGCAAGCATGGATTGAAGCCGGAAGCTGTGCCAGACTTCATTGAACAATTGAAAGAATATCCGAACATCATGGTTGCAGGCTTAATGACGATGGCCCCTAATACGGAAAATGAACAAATCGTCAGGGATTGCTTTAGGACATTAAGGAAGCTTCAGGATAGGATCAAAGGCATGGGCCTTGATTACGCGCCTTGCACCGAATTGTCTATGGGAATGTCAAATGATTATCAAATAGCTGTTGAAGAGGGATCAACAATGGTGCGGATCGGCACTGCGTTGGTAGGCAATGAATCGGAGGTGCAGTAAATATGAGTTTGAAATCAAAAATTAAAACCTTTTTCTTTCTTGAAGATGAATATGACTATGATGATGAGGAAATGCTCGAGGGGGAGGCTGAGCCCATGAAGACAAGCAAGCAGCCTGCGCAGCAAAAGCAAAATGTTGTAAGCCTTCAGAGTGTCCAAAAATCTTCCAAGGTCATTCTGATGGAACCAAGGGTGTATGCGGAAGCACAGGAGATCGCCGACCATCTGAAGAACCGTAGGGCAGTTGTCGTGAATCTTCAGCGCATCGACCATGACCAGGCAAAGAGGATCGTCGATTTCCTAAGCGGCACTGTTTATGCGATCAGCGGCGATATCCAGCGGATTGGCATGGACATCTTTTTATGTACCCCGGATAATGTGGAGGTTACAGGGAGTATTTCCGAACTGATGCAAGAGCGGGATTTTCAAGAGTCGAGGTGGTAGAACCAAATGGATTTTGTAATTAGTATTTTGGTAAATTTAATCGCGATTTATCAATGGGCATTAATCATCTATATTTTCATGTCATGGTTCCCGAATGCCCGGGAAACAGCAATCGGGCAGTTTCTGGCCCGCATTTGCGAACCCTATCTTGAACCATTCCGGAGGATCATCCCTTCAATCGGGATGATTGACATCTCTCCAATCGTGGCTTTCATTGTCCTTCGTTTGGCCATAAATGGTTTGTATCAATTGGGTAATTGGTTTTAATGGCAACATTCCAAAACAGGGTCTTGAAAAGGCCCTTTTTATTTTTTATGGGATAAGAGGAGAATGTGATGAATCTATACCAGCATTTCCGTCCCGAGGAACGGGAATTCATCGACCAGGTAATCAACTGGAAGGAATATGTCGAACAAAATTATGCCCCGAAGCTTACGGATTTCCTGGATCCCAGGGAGCAGCAAATCCTTGCCACAGTGATCGGCAAGCACGCTGAGGTCAAATGGGAGCTGTTTGGTGGAGCGTCCGGCACGGAAAGAAAACGTGCATTCCTTTTTCCAGAATACCTGGAGGCGGAAAAGGAAGATTTTCAAATCAAGCTATTCGGGATTGAATATGCGAAGAAATTTGTCACGATTGAACACCGGCAGGTTCTAGGGAGCCTGATGTCGCTGGGACTGAAGCGAGGGAAGTATGGAGATATCCTGATAGATGGCGATACAGTCCAATTTTTCGCCGCAGCAGAAGTTGCCGGCTATATCGGGCTGCAGCTGGAATCGATCGGCAGGGCAGCAATCAGCTTGAAGGAACTTCCGCTCGAACAGGCTGTTCCAATCAAGGAAAAGTGGACTGAAATGACTGCAACAGTATCTTCCTTAAGGCTGGACACAGTGATGGCATCTTTTTATAATCTGTCGCGCCAAAAATCGCAACTGCTGATTCAGCACGGCCATGTCAAGGTAAACTGGACGACCGTTGAAAACCCGGCCTTTGAATGCGGCGAAGGCGACATCCTTTCAGTTCGCGGACATGGCAGGGCGAAAATCGCCGCAATTGAAGGGAAAACGAAAAAAGATAAATACCGGGTTATTGCCGGACGGCAAAAATAATTATATAGTAGTACAAGAAGGAATTTATTTGGATTTGTCGAAATCAAAGCTATAGTACATATTTTGCTATTACCTATAGGAGGTGGCGTCATGCCTTTAACGCCGTTAGATATACACAACAAGGAATTCAACAAAGGATTTCGCGGGTATGATGAGGATGAAGTGAATGAGTTCCTTGACCAGGTCATCAAGGATTATGAAATGATCATCCGTGAAAAAAAAGAGCTTGAGGAAAAGCTCGAAGAAATGAACTCAAGGCTCGGCCATTTTACAAATATTGAAGAAACGCTCAATAAATCGATTGTCATAGCACAGGAAGCAGGTGAAGAAGTCCGCCGCAATGCGCAAAAAGAGGCGAAACTGATCATCAAGGAAGCGGAAAAGAACGCAGACAGGATCATCAATGAATCTTTGTCGAAGGCACGCAAGATTGCCCTTGAAATTGAGGAATTGAAGAAGCAATCCAAAGTGTTCCGGACAAGATTCAAAATGCTGATTGAGGCGCAGCTCGATATGCTGAATACTGATGATTGGGATCAGTTGCTTGAGTATGAGCTTGATTCCACTGAATTGAAGTCTTCCGCCAGGGAAGAGGAAGATTCATTGGCTTGACGCGACCATAACAATTCGCATATAATTTTCTAACATAGTGCAAAACATGATCGAAACGATGAGAGGGACAGTATGGCTGTTCGAATGCTTGCCTGATAGCGAGATGGGGAAGGTGGAAGCCCATCGCAAGCGGACAGCAGGAAGATCACCCTTTAGTTCCAAGCTGAACATCCCGAATGGGTCAGTAAGCGCAGGCGTGTCATTCGCGTTAAGAATGCCAAGAGGACGGAATGGGCATCCATTCCCGTCTAATTAGGGTGGTACCGCGGGAATAAGCCTTCTCGTCCCTTACAGGGATGAGGGGTTTTTTTATTTTCCAGGAATCCTGCTTATCATGGATCATAATTGCAAACAGGACAGGAGGATAAAGTGAAATGGAGTACAAAGATACATTACTCATGCCAAAGACCGATTTCCCTATGCGCGGGAATCTTCCGAACAGGGAACCGGAAATCCAGGCAATGTGGGAAGAAATGGATATTTATGAAAAAGTGCAGCAACGCACGGAAGGCCGCCCGTTCTTCATCCTGCATGACGGGCCTCCATATGCGAACGGGGATATCCATATGGGGCACGCTCTCAATAAGATCCTTAAGGATTTCATCGTGCGCTATAAGTCGATGAGCGGCTTCTGTTCACCTTATGTTCCAGGCTGGGATACCCATGGTTTGCCAATCGAACAGGCGCTGACGAACAAAGGTGTCAAGCGCAAGGAAATGACTGTAGCTGAGTTCAGGAAGCTATGTGAAGAGTATGCGTACGAACAGATCGACAACCAGCGTGCGCAATTCAAGCGGCTCGGCGTCAGGGGTGACTGGGAGAACCCGTATATCACCTTGAAGCCGGAATATGAAGCGCAGCAAATCAAAGTATTTGGCGAAATGGCTAAGAAAGGGTATATCTACAAAGGTAAAAAGCCTGTTTATTGGTCCCCTTCCAGTGAATCAGCCCTAGCTGAGGCTGAAATTGAATACCAGGATAAGCGCTCGCCTTCCATCTATGTCAGTTTTAAGGTGAAGGACGGAAAAGGCGTTCTCGACCAGCAGATAGAGATCGTCATCTGGACAACGACCCCATGGACTCTTCCTGCCAACCTTGGTATTTCAGTCCATCCAGAGCTTACTTATGTCGTTGTTGAAAACAGCGGAAAGAAATACCTTGTGGCAGAAGCGCTGCTTGAAGCCGTTGCCAATGAAGTCGGCTGGGAAAGCCCGGTCACTGTCAAAAAAGTTGTTGGTAGAGAGCTTGAAGGCATCCTTGCCAGCCACCCTCTTTATGGCAGGGATTCACTTGTCATGCTGGGTGAACATGTTACGACTGACGCAGGTACTGGTTGTGTCCACACTGCCCCTGGCCACGGGGAGGATGACTTCCAGGTTGGACAGAAATATGGCCTTGATGTCCTCTGCCCTGTCGATGACAAAGGCTATATGACTGTAGAAGCTGAAGGCTTTGAAGGAATGTTCTATGATGAAGCAAACAAGCCGATTACCCAGAAGCTTGAAGAAGCAGGCGCGCTTCTTAAGCTTTCGTTCATCAAGCATTCCTATCCGCATGATTGGAGGACGAAGAAGCCTGTTATCTTCCGTGCGACTGCGCAATGGTTCGCATCGATCAAGGATTTCCGCGGCGATCTTCTGAAAGCTGTCGAACAGACAAAATGGGTTCCTGCCTGGGGAGAAACAAGGCTGTTCAATATGGTACGTGATCGCGGCGACTGGTGCATTTCCAGACAGCGTGCATGGGGCGTGCCTATTCCAGTGTTTTATGCTGAAAATGGAGAAGCTATCATAACGGATGAAACGATTGAACATGTTTCGAACCTTTTCCGTGAACATGGGTCGAACATCTGGTTTGAAAAAGAAGCGATGGACCTGCTTCCAGAAGGGTTCAGCCATCCTGGCAGCCCGAACGGCAAATTCACGAAAGAGACGGATATCATGGATGTTTGGTTCGACTCCGGCTCATCCCATCAGGCTGTGCTTGTCGAACGTGAAGAGCTCCAGCGTCCGGCTGACCTGTATCTCGAAGGCTCCGATCAGTATCGCGGCTGGTTCAACTCTTCGCTGTCAACAGCAGTGGCTGTAACAGGCAAGGCACCTTATAAAGGCGTCCTGAGCCATGGTTTTGCCCTTGACGGTGAAGGCCGGAAGATGAGCAAGTCAATCGGGAATGTTGTTGTCCCAGCCAAAGTCATGAACCAGCTTGGTGCAGATATCCTGCGCCTGTGGGTTGCATCCGTTGATTATCAGTCAGATGTACGGGTATCCGATGCCATCCTAAAGCAGGTGGCGGAAGTCTACCGGAAAATCCGCAATACGTTCAGATTCTTGATGGGAAACCTTGCTGATTTCAATCCCGAAACCGATTCTGTGCCATTCGGGGAGCTTCGTGAAGTCGACCAATTCATGCTTGTGAAACTGAATAAGCTGATCAAATATGTGCGTAACGCCTACGACAACTATGAGTTCGCTGGCGTGTACCACGCGGTCAACAATTTCTGTACACTTGATTTAAGTGCTTTCTACCTGGATTTCGCAAAGGACGTCCTTTATATCGAAGCAACTGATAATGCTGAACGACGCGCCATCCAGACTGTCCTGCACGAAAGCCTCATGGCCTTAGTGAAGCTTGTTGCCCCGATCCTATCCCATACAGCGGATGAGGTATGGAAGTTCATTCCTTCTGTAAAAGAAGAAAGCGTCCAGTTGACAGATATGCCAGAACATAAGGAAATCGAGAACGCCAAGGAACTCGAAGAAAAATGGAATGCATTCATGAAGCTGCGCGATGATGTCCTGAAAGCTCTTGAGGAAGCAAGGAATGAAAAAGTAATCGGTAAATCATTGACAGCGAAAGTTTCCTTGTATGTTAATGACAAAACAAAGGCGCTTTTGGATTCCATCAGTGAAAACCTTGGACAGCTGTTTATCGTTTCAGGTTTTGAAGTCGCAGGCAGCTACGATGAAGCCCCTGAAAATGCGATAAAGCTTGAAAACGCCGCAATCGTCGTGACAAAGGCGGAAGGCGAAACATGTGAAAGATGCTGGGTCGTCACCACTGAAGTCGGACAGGTGGAAGAACACCCGACACTTTGCCCACGATGCGCAACTGTTGTAAAAGAAAATTATTAAATGAATGGGAAAACTCCGGATCATTGAAAACCGGAGTTTTTTCTTTGAATCAAATACTCAGGATATATCCAACGCTCGGCATCGTGTCCAACAGGGTGTTTGGAAAAGAAAAATGAGAAGGATCTGAGATGTCTCGTTTTCAAAGAGCTCCCGTGAGAGTCAAAAGGTAGCGCAAAGCCGTCTCTCGTTCCCGAAGAGCTCCCTCGAGGGCCAAAAGGTACCGCAAAGCCGTCTTTCGAGCCCGAAGAGGCTTCCAAGGGAACCAAAAGGTAGCGCAAAGCCGTCTCTCGTTCCCGAAGAGTCTGCCGTGAGAGTCAAAAGGTAGCGCAAAGCCGTCTCTCGTTCCCGAAGAGTCTGCCGTGAGAGTCAAAAGGTACCG
>NZ_JAERSD010000001.1:74795-202067 GCF_017912555.1 Bacillus sp. REN3
GAGTCTGCCGTGAGAGTCAAAAGGTAGCGCAAAGCCGTCTCTCGTTCCCGAAGAGTCTGCCGTGAGAGTCAAAAGGTACCGCAGAGACATCTCTCGTTCCCGAACGGGTTCTCGGAAAAGCAAAAGGGGAACGATCCGAGCCAGATCGTGTCCAAACGGGTTCCCCGCCGAAAAGCAAAAAGGTAAAAGAGAGCCCGAGAAGTAAAAAAGGGGACAATCAAGATAATCAATACAATCAAGACAATCAAGACAATCAAGACAATAGAATGTCCATAGAGTGCCCGGCAAGGCGAAGGGGACAAAACGGAGATAGACCGTACCCCAAAAAGGTTTGCCTGGACTGAAACAAAGAGGAACGGACATAGGCAGAAAAGGGCTGAAGAGATTGCAATAAGGAGAAAAACGGTGTAAAAGCCTTCGTTTCGCAAAAATCTTCCTTCTTCGGGAGATCCTGCTGTACATGTTAAATGTTTTCCCGGCTCAGTGTGTTGTCTTAGGAAATAATACACCTAAAGAGAAACGGGAGGCGAATATAATGGAGGGAAATCTTGATATTATCTATAGTGAGCTCCTTGAAATGAGGGCGGAACTGTCAGCTTATTTAGGGACATCACATCCAAACCCAGTGATTTTGCATGATATCATTTCCGAAATAGAGGATATCGATTCTGCGTTAGCCAAGATCCGAACAGGGGAATATGGAAAGTGCGAGGTTTGTGGTACAAACATGCCTGCGAAGCTTCTCCAAAGCATCCCTACAGCAGCCTCAGTCCATGATTTTTCCGAAATTCAGAAATATTATCGTAAGCCGCTGTATTGTTAACGCCATCCCGGGGAATAGCTATCGTTTTTAATTCAGATGTGCTAAAATGCAAAGGGAATCTATGCTGTGAATGTGGAGGTAACTTTTGTGTTTTATTACATAATAGGACTTTTTGTTGTTTTGCTTGATCAGCTGACTAAGTGGCTGATTGTTAGAAAACTGGAGCTTGGTGAGAGCATCAAGATCATTGAGGATTTTCTTTATATCACTTCCCATCGCAACCGGGGGGCTGCATGGGGGATCCTTCAGGGTCAAATGTGGTTCTTCTATGTCATCACAATCGTTGTCATCATTGGCCTTGTGATTTACATCCAGAAGGGAGCCAAAGGCAAAACGCTGCTCGGGGTTTCACTGGGTTTGATGCTTGGTGGAGCCATCGGAAATTTCATAGACAGATTATTCCGGAAAGAAGTTGTTGATTTTATCAACACATATATTTTTGGATATGATTTCCCGATTTTCAACATTGCGGATTCCGCACTTGTCATCGGTGTAGGCCTGCTGCTGATTGATATGATCAGGGAAGAGAGAGAGGCGAAAAGAAAAGCATATGGAGAGAATGGAACACATCATCAGTGAGGAACAAGCTGGTGACAGAATCGATAAAGTTGTATCGGCCCTTGATCCAGAATGGTCTAGGACCCAGGTACAGCAATGGATAAAAGGCGGGAGCGTCCTTGTGAATGGATTGCCGGTGAAGACGAATCATAAATGCGGTACCGGCGACAGGCTTGAAATCATGATACCTGATCCAGAGGAACTGGATGTCATCCCGGAGGAAATGGATCTCGACATCTATTTTGAGGATCAGGATGTGCTCGTTGTCAATAAACCGAAAGGGATGGTTGTCCATCCCGCTCCTGGACATATGTCAGGGACGCTGGTAAATGGGCTGATGGCCCACTGCAAAGACTTGTCAGGCATCAATGGTGTGCTGAGGCCGGGTATTGTCCACCGGATCGATAAGGATACATCGGGGCTGCTGATGGTGGCGAAAAACGACCTCGCCCATGAATGCCTTGTGAACCAGCTTGTTGAAAAAACGGTTACCCGCAAATATAAGGCGTTGGTGCACGGGAATATTCCGCATGATTTCGGCACGATCGACGCCCCTCTTGGCAGGGATGTGAAAGACCGCCAGAGCATGACGGTTGTTGACAATGGGAAGCATGCCATCACCCATTTCAATGTGCTTGAGCGCTACAATGATTTTACATTTGTCGAATGCCAGCTTGAAACAGGAAGGACACATCAGATTCGTGTTCATATGAAATATATTGGATATCCACTCGCAGGAGATCCAAAATACGGTCCGAAAAAGACACTTGATATCGGGGGACAAGCATTGCACGCTGGACTCCTTGGTTTTGACCATCCGAGGACAGGAGAGTATCTGGAATTTGAAGCGCCGCTCCCTTCTTATTTTGAACAGCTTTTGGATAAGCTGAGAGAAAACCATTGACATTGTCCATGAATTGCCGTAAGATAGCCTTAGTTTAATAAGTCCTTTAAAGACAGTCCCGTGAGGCTGGGAAGGAAACGGATCAGCATTGGCAGTTGTCTGCCATGCATTAGCATGTCGTTTACCCTCTTGTCTGCACAGGCAAGAGGGTTTTTTACTTCCCGTTTTCAACCGTAAACAGAGACAAAGGAGTGGAAACAATGGCGGAGAAAGCAGTCGTCCTCGACAATCAGGGGATTCGCAGGGCGCTGACAAGGATTGCCCATGAAATCATTGAAAGAAATAAGGGCATCGAGGACTGTATCCTTGTCGGCATCCGGACAAGAGGGATCTATATAGCAAGAAGGCTTGCTGAGAGGATCCGCGAAATCGAAGGGGCTGAAATTCCGGTCGGAGAGCTGGATATCACCCTGTACCGCGATGACCTCTCAAAAAAAACAAAAGACCTTGAACCGGAAGTGAAAGGTTCGGATATCCCAGTGGATGTTGCCAACAAGAAGGTCATCCTTGTAGATGATGTGCTATACACAGGAAGGACCGTCCGGGCAGCGATGGATGCCTTGATAGATATCGGCCGTCCAGCGACCATCCAATTGGCTGTACTGGTGGACAGGGGACACCGCGAACTGCCGATCAGGGCGGATTTTGTAGGGAAGAACATCCCGACCTCCAGTATGGAGAGGATTGTCGTTGAATTACAGGAAGTAGACAATGAAGAACGCGTAAGCATCTTTGAAAAATAAAATAGTGCCCTTTTAACGCAGTCCAGAGAGGCTGGGAAAGGGGGAGCGCCTGGCCTGTCCGGCTTCGTGCGGTTTTTTTGACCATACCCTCTTTGCACCCTCTGGCAAAGAGGTTTTTTTAATCGAAAAAAGGAGAGGGGAATAAAAATGAATAAACCAATTCTTGATATCAAAGATGTACCATCACCATTCCAGTGGCTGACGCTGAGCTTGCAGCATTTATTCGCGATGTTCGGGGCGACTATCCTTGTCCCTTACCTTGTAGGACTCAGCCCGGCGATCGCCTTGATCTCTAGTGGACTTGGAACGATTGCCTTCCTGATCATTACTAAATTCCAGGTTCCGGCCTACCTCGGCTCTTCCTTCGCCTTTATAGCGCCGATTATCGCTGCGAAAGCTGGCGGAGGGCCGGGAGCTGCCATGATCGGAACTTTCCTGGCAGGCTTTGTATACGGGATAGTGGCTCTCATCATCAAAAAGGCAGGCTATCGCTGGATTATGCGTCTGCTGCCGCCGATTGTTGTCGGGCCAGTGATCATCGTCATCGGACTTGCGCTGGCAGGTACAGCTGTCAATATGGCAATGAATGTACCCGGAACAGAAAACTACAGCCTGATCCACTTCTCTGCAGCTCTTGTGACCCTGGCAGCGACCATCGGATTCTCAATCTATGGGAAAGGGATGCTGAGCATGGTGCCAATCCTTGGCGGGATCATTGTCGGATATCTGTACTCATTGGCGATCGGAATCGTCGATTTCGGCCCGGTCAAGGAAGCTAGCATTTTCGAAATGCCTGACTTCATCATCCCGTTTGTTGATTACAATGTAAAAATCAATCTTGATATCATCCTCTTGATGGTACCTGTAGCGATTGTCACACTGTCTGAACATATCGGCCATCAGCTCGTCCTAAGTAAGGTCGTCGGCCGTGACTACATCAAGGAACCAGGGCTCCATCGTTCCATCCTGGGTGACGGAATGGCGACAATGATTTCCGGGCTGATCGGGGGCCCGCCAAAGACAACCTACGGCGAAAACATCGGTGTGCTCGCAATCACCAAAGTATATAGTGTGTATGTACTCCTGGGAGCGGCTGTCGTCGCGACAATATTCGGATTCATCGGCAAGATCACTGCCCTGATTAGTTCAATTCCAACTCCGGTCATGGGCGGAGTATCCATCCTCCTGTTCGGGATCATTGCTTCCTCAGGCATGAGGATGCTCGTTGACAGCAAGATCGATTTCGGCAACACGCGCAATCTGGTCATCTCCTCTGTCATCCTGGTGGTCGGTATCGGAGGGGCATTCATCAAGGTATCGGAACAATTCCAAATCCAGGGCATGGCACTCGCAGCAATCATCGGTGTAGTCCTGAACATCATCCTGCCTGGCCGTCCGGAAGTTGCCGAGAACATGTTCGAGGCGGAAACTGAAAAAAAAACTGAGGAAAAGAACGATGTAGCATAAGTTATCACCTTTTAAACAAGTCCAGAGAGACTTAGAAGGGTGTTATGGGCGAACTGGCTGGCGTATCTCTGTATACACATGAAACCTAAGCAGGTTTTATGCCGGCTTGTCCATAATCAAGCACCCTGTTGAATGACAGGGTGCTTTTTTACGGTCTAACAGGAGGGATGAAAAGTGAAAAATGATTTGTTGACGACTGCCCAGCTTAGCACGGATGAGATTTACGAGCTCCTTGATGAGGCGCAAAAATTCGCGGAAGGAAAAACCTGGAGTCCAAATGGAAAGGTGTTTATCAGTAACTTATTCTATGAACCGAGCACGAGGACGAAAATGAGCTTCGAAATCGCTGAACGGAAGCTGGGGCTCGAGGTCGTCCCTTTTGAAGCACAGACATCCAGCGTCCAGAAAGGGGAAACGCTTTATGACACCGTCAGGACATTAGAATCGATCGGAATGGACGCAGTGGTGATCAGGCATGGGGCAGATAATTATTTTGCAGAACTGGAATCAGGCATTTCCATCCCCATCATCAATGCAGGAGATGGTAGAGGGCACCATCCCACCCAATCATTGCTTGACCTAATGACGATCAAGCAAGAGTTCGGAAGGTTTGCCGGGCTAACAGTCGCCATCATGGGCGATATTCTCCACAGCCGGGTCGCGAGGTCAAATGCCGATACTCTTGTGAGGCTTGGGGCAAGGGTGATTTTTTCGGGACCAGAGGAATGGGTAGAACTGAAGGGGCTTCCGGCAGGCTGCAGTTATATGGATCCAGACAGTGCGATTAAAGAAGCAGATGCCGTCATGCTTCTCCGCGTGCAGCATGAACGCCATGATGGCAAGGCGCTTTTTGATAAAGACGAATACCACCTGCGATACGGATTGACGATCGAAAGGGAAAAGCAAATGAAACCTGGTAGCATCATCCTCCATCCTGCTCCAGTCAACCGGGGTGTGGAAATTGCCGATGGACTCGTTGAAAGCAGGCGATCTCGGATTTTTAAACAAATGGAAAATGGTGTTTATGTAAGGATGGCGGTGCTGAAGCGGGCAATAGAAAACAGGAATGGGGGAAGCAAACATGAAAATGCTAATCAAAAATGGCAAATTGCTTACTGAAGAAGGAAGCTTTGAAGAAATCGAAATTTTAGTTGAAGATGGCAAGATTGCAAAAATCGGGATCGAACTGGATGAAGAAGCAGGAAACATCATCGACGCCGGCGGAAATCTGATCTCACCCGGATTCATCGACCTTCATATCCATTTAAGGGAGCCTGGCGGTGAGAAAAAAGAAACAATTGCAACGGGTACTCAGGCAGCTGCCAGGGGAGGCTTCACGACAGTGGCGGCAATGCCGAACACAAGGCCTGTACCTGATTCAAAAGCCCAGCTGCAATGGCTTCAGGATCGAATCCGCGAGACTGCGGCTGTAAGAGTCCTGCCATATGGTTCGATAACAGTAAGGGAAATGGGGCAGGAGCTGACGGATTTCTCAGAATTGAAAGAAGCTGGCGCCTTCGCTTTTACAGACGATGGTGTAGGTGTCCAGTCAGCAGGGATGATGCTTTCGGCAATGAAGCAGGCAGCAAAGTTGGATGCGGCGATCGTTGCCCACTGCGAAGACAATACTTTGATCAACAAAGGTTCACTCCATGAAGGAATAAAGGCGGCGGAATTAGGGATGAACGGAATTCCTTCAGTATGTGAATCTGTACATATTGCCAGGGATATCCTTCTTGCCGAGAAGGCAGGCTGCCACTACCATGTCTGCCATATCAGCACGAAGGAGTCTGTCAGGGCAGTCCGTGATGCAAAAAGGCACGGTATTAAAGTCACAGCGGAAGTGACGCCTCACCATTTACTATTGAATGAAGAGGATATTCCTGGAGATGATGCGAACTTCAAGATGAATCCGCCGCTGAGGAGCAAGGAGGACCAGGAAGCATTGATCGAAGGGCTGCTTGATGGAACCATCGATTTTATCGCAACCGATCATGCTCCGCATACAGAGGAGGAAAAAGCGGAAGGAATCGAAATTGCACCGTTCGGGATCGTGGGGCTCGAAACAGCATTTCCGCTTCTGTATACACATCTGGTTGAACAAAACATCATCACTTTAAAGCAGCTGATCGACTTTTTGACAGTAAAGCCAGCAGCCGCCTTCGGACTTCCATATGGTAAATTGGAGGCCGGAGCGGAAGCGGATATAACAATCATCGACCTTGGTGAAAAGCGCGCGGTCAATCCTGAGGAGTTTTTATCAAAAGGAAAAAATACACCGTTTGCCGGCTGGGAGTGCAAGGGCTGGCCGGTGCTGACAATCGCGGCAGGTAAAATAGTCTGGGATAAAGGAAGTGTGACGGCATGAAAAGACAATTGATTCTTGAAGACGGCACGATATTTGTTGGTGAAGGGTTCGGCAGCGAAAGGGAGACTTCAGGAGAGGTGGTCTTCAATACAGGAATGACTGGCTACCAGGAAATCCTGTCAGACCCTTCCTATTGCAATCAGATTGTGACACTTACTTATCCGCTTGTCGGCAATTATGGCATCAACCGGGACGATTTTGAATCGATCAACCCGGCTGTCAGTGGACTGGTTGTCAAGGAAAGCGCCGATTTCCCATCGAATTGGAGGTCAGAGCTTTCGCTTGATGAGTACCTGAAAATGAAAAACATCCCCGGTATTTGCGGAGTGGACACAAGAATGCTGACTAAGATCATCCGTCAGCATGGCACACTAAAGGGTGCAATTTGCAGTATTGACGAACACCCGGAAAAAATCATTGAAGCCCTAAAAAACAAAGAACTGAGAAGTGACCAAGTCAAGCAGGTATCTACAAAGACAGCCTATCCAAGCCCAGGGAGAGGGAGCAGGATTGTATTGGTTGATTTCGGGATGAAGCATGGCATTCTTAGGGAGTTGAATGACAGGAACTGCGATGTGATTGTCGTTCCATACAACACAACTGCAGAGGAAATCCTCAGTTTGAGTCCCGATGGCATCATGCTCTCGAATGGACCGGGAAATCCAAAGGATGTTCCGGAAGCAATCGGAATGATCCGAAAGCTTCTCGGCAAAATTCCGCTGTTCGGGATATGCCTTGGACACCAGCTGTTCGCACTTGCGTGCGGGGCGGATACAAGGAAAATGAAATTCGGCCACCGGGGTTCGAACCACCCGGTAAAGGAGCTTCGTACCGGAAAAATTGCGCTCACTTCACAAAACCATGGTTACACTGTCGAGGAGCAATCTATCGCTGGTACGCTGCTTGAAGTCACCCATACAGCATTGAATGATGGCACCATCGAAGGACTTAAACACAGAGATTTCCCGGCATTCACGGTCCAGTACCATCCAGAGGCATCACCTGGACCAGAGGATGCGAATGGGCTTTTTGATCAGTTCCTGCAAATGGTGGAAGCAGAAAAAAGGGAGGCGATTGCCAATGCCAAAGCGTAAAGATGTTAAAAGTATTCTAGTGATCGGTTCTGGCCCAATCATCATTGGGCAGGCCGCGGAGTTTGATTATGCAGGGACACAGGCGTGCATCGCCTTGCGGGAGGAAGGCTACAGGGTCATCCTTGTCAACTCTAACCCGGCAACAATCATGACAGATACAGAGATTGCCGATGTAGTCTACATCGAGCCTCTTACACTTGAATTCGTTTCAAGAATCATCCGGAAGGAACGTCCTGACGCCATCCTCCCAACATTGGGTGGACAGACAGGCTTGAACCTTGCGGTTGAACTCTCAAAAGCAGGCGTGCTGGAGGAATGCGATGTAGAAATCCTAGGGACGAAGCTTGAGGCAATCAACCAGGCAGAAGATCGTGAGCTTTTCCGCAGCCTGATGAACGAACTTGGCCAACCTGTCCCTGACAGTGATATTATCCACAGCCTTGAAGAGGCATACGCTTTCGTTGAAAGGATCGGCTATCCTGTCATCGTCCGCCCAGCCTTCACGATGGGAGGAACAGGCGGAGGTATTTGCAGCAACGAGAAGGAACTTGAGGAAATCGTTTCCGGCGGGTTGAAAAACAGCCCTGTGAATCAATGCCTGCTCGAAAAGAGCATTGCAGGATACAAGGAAATCGAATATGAAGTGATGAGGGATTCAAATGATAATGCAATCGTCGTCTGCAACATGGAGAATTTCGACCCTGTCGGTATCCATACTGGCGATTCGATTGTCGTCGCTCCAAGCCAGACGTTGAGCGATCGTGAATACCAGCTGCTTCGGAACGCGTCACTCAAGATTATCAGAGCTCTTAAAATCGAAGGTGGATGCAACGTCCAGCTTGCTTTAAACCCGGAGAGCTATGATTATTATGTCATTGAAGTAAACCCCCGGGTAAGCCGTTCATCTGCCTTGGCTTCAAAAGCGACAGGCTATCCAATCGCCAAGCTCGCGGCAAAAATCGCCGTGGGCCTGACACTGGATGAAATGCTGAACCCTGTGACCGGCAAGACCTACGCTTGCTTCGAACCGGCACTTGATTATGTCGTGACGAAAATCCCTCGCTGGCCATTTGACAAATTCGAATCAGCGAACCGGACCCTTGGAACACAAATGAAAGCTACAGGCGAAGTGATGGCAATCGGCCGCAGCTTCGAGGAGTCCCTTCAGAAGGCGATTCGTTCACTGGAAGCGGATGTTACACACCTTGATTTGAACAATGCGGATGAAATCGATGATGGATTACTTGAGAAACGGATCCGCAAAGCGGGGGATGAAAGGCTTTTTTACCTCGCGGAAGCACTAAGGAGAGGAATCACGATCGAAACGCTGCACAGCTGGAGCGGAATCGACTTATTCTTCCTTCACAAGCTGGAAAGGCTGATTGCTTTCGAAGACGAAATTTCCAGCCATCCATTTAATCTGGAAACAGCCCGCACTGCCAAGCAAAAAGGTTTTTCAGATAAAGTGATTTCCTCGCTGTGGGGGGTTGCTGAAAAAGAAGTCTATCGTTGGAGGCTAGAAAACAGGCTTACTCCGGTGTTCAAAATGGTTGATACATGCGCAGCGGAATTCGAATCGGGTACACCATACTTTTACGGCACATACGAACAGGAAAATGAATCGGTTGTGACCGAAAGGGAAAGTGTGATAGTCCTTGGTTCCGGTCCGATCAGGATTGGGCAGGGCATCGAATTCGATTACTCAACCGTCCACTCTGTCAAGGCAATCAAGGAAGCAGGCTATGAAGCAATCATCGTCAACAATAACCCTGAGACGGTATCTACCGACTTCAGCATTTCCGACAAACTTTACTTCGAGCCGCTGACAATCGAGGACGTCATGAATATCATCGATCTTGAAAAGCCGATCGGCGCGGTCGTCCAGTTTGGCGGACAAACCGCAATCAACCTTGCGTCACAACTTGTCGACAGAGGCGTCCAGATTCTCGGTACCAGCCTGGAAGATCTCGACCGGGCGGAAGATCGGGATAAATTCGAACATGCCCTTGCGAATCTAGGCATCCCGCTGCCAAAAGGGGATACGGCGAAATCGGTTGAGGAAGCAGCTGTGATTGCTGCAGGGATCGGCTATCCGGTGCTTGTCCGCCCGTCATATGTACTTGGCGGCAGGGCGATGGAAATTGTCTACAAAGAGGAAGAATTGCTCCATTACATGAGGAATGCTGTGAAAATCAATCCGGAATATCCAGTGCTGATCGACAGGTACCTGACTGGCAAAGAGGTTGAAGTGGATGCAATTTCCGACGGTGAGACTGTATTGATACCGGGCATCATGGAGCATATCGAGCGGGCTGGAGTCCATTCAGGCGATTCAATTGGGGTTTATCCGCCGCAAAGCCTCAGTGATGAAATCAAGGACAAGCTCGTTTCCTATACGATCGACCTGGCACGGGGCTTGAATATCGTCGGACTCTTGAACATCCAATATGTGGTTGCCAATGAAGAGGTATATGTCCTTGAAGTCAATCCGCGATCAAGCAGGACTGTCCCGTTCCTGAGCAAGATCACAAATGTGCCGATGGCGAAAATCGCAACAAAAGTGATCCTTGGCCAGAAGCTCCGTGATCAAGGCTATACTTCTGGCCTGGTTCCTGAAGCAGACGGTGTGTTCGTGAAAGTTCCGGTGTTCTCGTTCGAAAAATTGCGACGGGTGGACATCACACTTGGGCCCGAAATGAAATCGACAGGTGAAGTCATGGGGAAAGACACCACACTCGAGAAAGCATTGTATAAAGGCATGATTGCTTCAGGAATGAAGATACAGGAGTTCGGGACCGTCCTGATGACAGTAGCCGATAAAGACAAGGATGAAGCATCTGCGCTGGCGAAAAGATTCTCTAATATCGGCTATCAATTAATGGCGACTGAAGGCACAGCCCGTTTCCTTGAATCGGCAGGAATCAGGGTAAAAACAGTCGGCAAGATCGGCTCTGGGGGTCCTGACCTGATTGATGTGATCCGCAGCGGAGAAGCCCAGCTTGTTGTCAATACCCTGACAAAGGGCAAGCAGCCTGAACGCGATGGCTTCCGGATCCGCCGTGAATCAGTTGAAAACGGCGTACCTTGCCTGACATCACTTGATACGGCAGAAGCAATATTGCGAGTGATCGAAGCGATGACTTTTTCCGCCGAATCCCTTGCTCCTATGGAGGACAGAAAAGTAGGTGCACTGTCATGATCAGGCAGGAGAACTGCAAGGTCATTCATAATAGACAAATAGCCGACTCGATCTTCCAGCTCAATTTAACAGGGAATATCGTAACGGAAATGGCGCAGCCTGGACAATTTGTCCACCTGCGGATTTCCGGGGGCATTGACCCATTGTTGCGCAGGCCGATAAGCATCGCTGAGATTGACCGGGAGAACCATACCTTTACAATCATTTACCGCAGACAGGGGAGAGGGACTTCCCTGCTTGCCGATAAAACAGCGGGAGAAGAGGTCGATGTACTGGGACCGCTTGGCAATGGGTTTCCTGTTCATGCTGTACGACCAGGACAGACCGCCATACTGATTGGCGGAGGTGTAGGAGTCCCTCCCTTGCACGAGCTTGCAAAACAACTGGAAAGAAAAGGCGTGTCGGTCATCAGTGTGCTTGGCTTCCAGACAGAACAAGCGGTTTTTTATGAAAAAGAGTTAGCGCGATGCGGGGAAGTGTATGTATCTACGGTTGATGGCACATATGGTTTGAAAGGCTATGTAACAGATGTTCTTGAGACTGAAGCGCTTAGCGGCGACTTCGTCTTTGCCTGCGGCCCGACTCCCATGCTAAGGGCGGTTGAGGCAGGAGGATTCGCTCCCCAGACATACTTGTCACTTGAAGAAAGGATGGGCTGCGGCATCGGTGCATGCTTCGCTTGTGTCTGCCACACGAAAGAAGACCCACAAGGCCATTCGTATAGGAAAGTCTGCATGGATGGGCCGGTATTTGCGGCAGGGGAGGTTGTCATATGAGTGGAAGTCCATTATCTGTCGAACTGCCAGGGCTCAGCCTGAAAAATCCGATCATGCCGGCTTCTGGATGTTTTGGCTTTGGAAGGGAATTCAGCCAACTATATGATCTCAACCAGCTAGGGGCAATCATGATCAAGGCGACGACTCCAGAGCCCCGGTTTGGCAACCCGACGCCAAGGGTTGCCGAGACGCCGGGCGGGATGCTGAACGCGATAGGCCTTCAAAATCCAGGCCTCGATAAAGTCCTTGATGAAGAACTCCCATGGCTGGAACAATTCGAAGTCCCAATCATTGCCAATATTGCGGGCTCAACTGAGGATGATTATGTGAAGGTAGCCGGAAAAATTTCCAAAGCGCCGAATGTCCATGCACTTGAGCTTAATATTTCTTGCCCGAATGTGAAAACAGGAGGCATTGCTTTTGGCACTGATCCCGAAATGGCTCAGAAACTAACCAAAAAGGTGAAGGAAGTTTCGGCCGTTCCAGTTTATGTGAAGCTCTCCCCGAACGTTGCGGATATCGTTCAGATTGCGAAGGCTGTGGAACAAGGAGGAGCAGATGGCATCACGATGATTAATACACTGCTCGGCATGAGGATTGACCTGGCAACTGGACAGCCGATCCTTGCCAACAAGACCGGCGGGTTATCCGGCCCAGCAGTGAAACCAGTGGCAATCAGGATGATCTACGAAGTAAGCCAGCAAGTGTCAATACCGATCATTGGGATGGGCGGGATTCAAACTGCTGAAGATGTGATTGAATTTTTCATGGCAGGTGCGGATGCGGTCGCGGTCGGCACACAGAATTTCATCGATCCGTTTGTCTGCCCCGGGATCATCCAAGAACTGCCCAACCTATTGGAAAAGCTTGGGGTTGAGCATATTTCTGAACTGACTGGAAGGAGCTGGAGAAAACATGAAAGACTCGCTTATTATCGCCCTTGATTATCCGGAACGGAGGCAGGCTCTCGAGTTCGTGGAGAAATTTGAAAATGAGCAGTTGTTTCTGAAGGTTGGAATGGAGTTGTACTACTCAGAGGGTCCTTTGATCATTGAGGAAATCAAAAAGCGCGGCCACAAAATTTTTCTCGACCTGAAGCTGCATGATATCCCTAACACTGTAAAAAGTGCGATGAAGGTGCTTGCCCGGATGGGATGCGACCTTGTGAATGTCCACGCAGCAGGCGGTTCTGAAATGATGAGTGCGGCAGTCGAAGGCCTCGAAGCGGCAACACCTGCAGGAATGCGCCGTCCTTTTTGCATTGCTGTTACACAGCTGACCAGCACCTCGGAAGAACAGGTAAGGGAGGAACAACTGGTCGGAGCCTCACTAGCGGCATCTGTCATGCACTATGCGAGCCTGGCGGATAATTCGGGACTTGATGGGGTCGTCTGTTCGCCACATGAGTCAAAGCAGATCCACGATACCCTAGGTTCCCGATTCCTTACTGTCACGCCGGGAATCCGTCCCGCCGGCAGCAATGTCCAGGATCAAAAGCGGGTTGCGACACCCGGGATGGCAAGGGAATTTGGAGCCTCGGCGATTGTTGTCGGCCGGCCGATCACGGGTTCTGATGACCCAGTAGCAAGCTATTATAAAATTTTGGATGAATGGAAGGGTGTTTGTAGATGAAGAGAGAGATAGCGGAATCCTTGCTTGAGATTGCAGCAGTGAGCCTGCAGCCTGAAACCCCTTTTACATGGTCATCGGGATTGAAATCTCCGATATACTGCGATAACCGCCTCACGCTCTCCTACCCGGACATCCGCCGGAAAATTGCCCAGGGATTGCAGGAACTGGTTGAGGAGCATTTTCCTGGATGTGAGGTGATTGCTGGTACGGCGACTGCTGGCATTCCACATGCCGCCTGGGTAAGCGACCGGATGGATTTGCCGATGTGCTATGTGCGTTCCAAGGCAAAAGGCCATGGAAAAGGCAATCAAATTGAAGGAATGGTCACTCCCGGACAGAAAGTCGTCGTAATCGAAGATCTGATTTCAACGGGCGGAAGTGTCATCGAGGCCGTCATTGCACTACGGGAAGCCGGCTGTGAAGTCCTTGGGGTCGTATCCATTTTTACCTATGAGCTCCAGAAGGGAACTGCACAGCTGAAAGAGGCAGGAATCACTGCGTACTCCCTGACTGACTTTACGACTCTATCAAAAGTAGCCGAAGAAAAAAGCATGATTTCGGAGAAGAATCTAGAGAGTCTTTCGCAGTGGAGACAGGACCCGGCAGGATGGGGCACGGCCAAGTATGAATAATCAACCTGGAAACGCAGCCGGCAGAAGCTGCGTTTTTCTTTTGGTCATATTTTATTGACTGACTGGGCAGAACGGTCTTCAGTGCACCATTAAGGCTGCAGGCTGCAGGATTTCTAAGATCTCCCATGACAGTTTTGCTGAATGTGCGGACACATTATAGTGCGATAAAACCCTATAGGTTCATTTTACGCAAAATTGAACCCTGCCTTCCACAGGCAGGGTTCAATAACATCATTGCTTCATTTTCAGGATCATGTCTTCATCAGGTGTCACATAGACAGTTTGCTGCTGTTCATAAATGACGAATCCGGGCTTCGCTCCAGACGGCTTCTTTACATGGCGTACCTTTGTGAAGTCAACAGGTACAGAGCTCGAATTACGCGCTTTACTGAAGTAAGCGGCGATATTGGCAGCCTCAAGGATTGTTTCTTCGGAAGGCTCCTTGCTGCGGATGACGACGTGCGAACCTGGGATGTCCTTTGTGTGGAGCCAGATTTCGTCACGTCCGGCGACTTTATTCGTTAAGTAATCATTTTGCTTGTTATTTTTTCCGGCCAGAATTTCCATGCCATCGGATGAAATATACTTTTCAAGCACAGGTTTCAAGTTTTGTTTGTTCTTGTTCTGCTTTCTCTGGCGTGCCCTGATATAGCCTCCCTCAATGAGTTCTTCCCTGATCTCTTCAATATCTTTTGGCGAAGCAGCTTCAATTTGCTGTAGCAATCCTTCAAAGTAGGCTGCCTCTTCTGCGGCGATTTCGATCTGTTCCTTGATGATCTTCACTGAATTCTTTGCCTTTTGGTATTTCGTAAAATATTTCTGGGCATTTTCGCTAGGTGTTTTACGCGGATCCAGCGGGATTGTGACCGACGCACCTTCTTCATCATAGTAATTCACAACGGTTAGTTCCTTCATTCCTTTTTCAGCCATGAAAAGATTCGCGGTCAGCAGTTCTCCAAACAGCTGGTACTGATCCGCTCTTTTCGCCTCGACTAAGGTAGCTTCAAGTTTATTGATTTTCTTTTCATTCTTTTCTTTTTCATTGATGATTAGCCGTTCAAGATCACTTCCCTGCTGTTTGACTCTGTCACGTTCAGCTTTTCCGAAGTAAAACCGGTCAAGCATGCTGCTGATAGAGGGGAATGTTTTCGATTCGCCTACAAGATGTTCCAGCGTGAACAGGTAAAATGCTTCTTTATTCTTTCCATAGGTGATTGCGGGCTTATAGGAATGGCTCCTGAACCGATCCATTAAACTAATGAACGACTTTGGCAGGGTGACCCGATTCGCAAGGCCGGCTCTATGGACAATTTCCTTCGCGAGCAAGGGAGAGACTCCGGCAAAGCCAGCGACCAGCTGCTTTTCGAGGTTCCCTGCGTTGAAATCAATTGCCCTAAGGATATCGTCCGTTCCAGCGTTGAGTGGGTCTGCTTTTTTCTGTTCCGGGGGCATAATGTATGGATGCCCTGGCATGACGGCACGGTGGGAATTGATGGCAAATGAAACATGCTTTATGCTGTCAAGAATGTTATTATTAGTTTGATCGACAATGATGATGTTGCTGTGGCGTCCCATGATTTCCACAATGAGCTGCTTGCTAGAGACATCTCCGATTTCATTCCTGCCTTTCACCTCGAAAATGATGATGCGGTCCAAACCCGCCTGCCTGATGTCCTCGATAATGAATCCTTCCAGATGCTTTCGCAGCAGCATACAGAACATTGGCGGTTCATTTGGGTTATCGTATTGCTCATTCGTAATCTGCACCCTTGCATAGGTTGGATGCGCGGAAAGCAGGACTTTATGGTTGCCGCCGTGCGCCCTTACAGACAGGATGATTTCGTTTTTATATGGCTGGTGGATTTTATTGATTCGTCCACCTTTCAGCAGGGAAGAAATTTCGTTTGTTATCGCTCGTGTAAACAATCCATCAAATGACATGGCATGACATCCTTTTAAATATTTGTCTTATTTTTCATGATAGCATTTTTTTGGACAGGGCTGAATAAGCTTTCTGTAGATAGCATGAAGGTTAAATTTTTTTTGGGTTTTGACAAATGTCCTGCCTGAGCCGCAATCGGCTGGAGGATTGATCTCTTTCGATTCGAAAGGCTAAAGAACATCATCCGCCGTGGCGCCCTCTGCCTGGTTTCCAGGTTCGGTGTTTAGCCAAGTTTCCCTATATGGGCACCCTGCGCTTTGCTTCAGGACAGGACATAGAAGGAGGAAGTGTGATAGCCCCATGAAATTCCATGAGATGAATCAAAAAGAAATTGCCTACGCTTTAAGAACAGATTTTACAGAAGGTTTGGACGAAAAGGAAGTAAAAAGCAGACAGGAACAGCATGGATTTAACGTTTTGGCGGAAGGTGAAAGACAGTCTGCTTTGCTGCTGTTTTTCAGCCAGTTCAAGGATTTTATGGTCCTTGTGCTTTTGGCTGCAACGCTGATTTCCGGACTGCTTGGGGAAGTGATCGATGCAATCGCGATCATTGCCATCGTTATTGTCAATGGGATTCTTGGCTTTTTCCAGGAAAGGAAAGCAGAGAAGTCATTGGATGCGTTGAAGGAATTATCCGCCCCGCAAGTCAGTGTGCTTAGGGATGGGACCTGGATAAAAATTCCTTCGAAGGAGGTCGTCCCAGGAGATATCCTGAAATTTGCAAGCGGTGACAGGATTGGAGCGGATATCCGTCTAATTGAATCAAGGAGCCTGGAAATCGAAGAATCAGCTCTTACCGGCGAGTCTGTTCCAGTACAAAAGCATGTTGACCCATTAAGGATTCCAGACCCGGGACTAGGGGATATGGAAAACATGGCATTCATGGGTACGATGGTCACAAGGGGAAGCGGTACAGGGGTTGCGGTGGCAACAGGGATGAAAACGGCGATGGGGCAGATCGCTAATTTGCTCCAAACAGCCGAGGCACAGGAAACCCCGCTCCAGCGCAGGCTTGGGCAGCTCGGGAAAATCCTGATCACGACAGCATTGTTCCTGACGCTGCTAGTTGTCGGCATCGGTGTTCTCCGCGGGCACGATCTATATACGATGTTCCTCGCGGGTGTGAGCCTCGCAGTCGCAGCTATTCCTGAAGGTCTGCCGGCGATTGTAACGGTCGCGTTGAGCCTCGGCGTCCAGCGGATGATCAGGACGAATGCGATTGTCAGGAAGCTGCCTGCGGTTGAAACCCTTGGATGCGCGTCTGTTATTTGCTCGGACAAGACAGGGACGATGACTCAAAACAAAATGACTGTCACCCACTTGTGGAGCGGGGGAAAGACGTGGACAGTGGATGGTGTCGGCTATTCTCCTGAAGGATCGTTTTTCCATAAAGGGACAAAGATTGAACCGCATTCCGAAAAATCGCTGCAGCAGCTGTTGACATTCGGGATGCTATGCAACCATGCAGAAATGGCAGATAAAGATGGGGAATATGCTATAGATGGAGATCCGACTGAAGGAGCGCTATTGGTTGCTGCCATGAAGGCGGGATACAGAAGGCCGGATTTGCTTGAGCAATTTGAAATTGTGAAGGAGTTCCCATTCGATTCACAAAGGAAAATGATGAGCATGATTGTCAAGGATAAGACTGGGAGGACATTCGCAGTCGTAAAAGGGGCGCCTGACGTCCTTGTCGGCTTGAGTAATTCGATCCTTTGGGATCATAGACAGCAAATGCTTTCAAAGGAGCTGGCATCCAGAGTTCAAAGTGCTATCGATGAACTGGCTGGAAATGCGCTGAGGACGATAGCCATCGCCTATAAGCCAATACCGGAAAAAACGGTCGTCCTGAATGAAAATGAAGCTGAAAATGGGCTGACGTTCATCGGTCTGCAGGGCATGATCGACCCTCCGCGCCCGGAAGTAAAGGCAGCGGTTAAAGAATGCAGGGATGCAGGCATCAAGACAGTAATGATTACCGGTGACCACGTGATCACAGCCAAAGCAATCGCACAGCAGCTTGGGATTTTATCAAAGGGCAGCAAGGTCATCGATGGCAAGGTGCTCTCGGAATGGTCCGTCAATGAGCTTGAGGAAGTAGTCGAAGAAGTAACCGTTTTTGCCAGGGTTTCGCCAGAGCACAAGCTGAAAATCGTCAAGGCACTCCAGAACAGAGGGCACATTGTCGCAATGACGGGCGATGGAGTGAATGATGCGCCCGCGATCAAGGCAGCCGATATTGGTGTTGCGATGGGCATCACCGGTACCGATGTAGCAAAAGAGGCATCATCACTAGTTTTGCTGGATGATAATTTTGCGACGATTAAAGCTGCGATCAAGGAAGGGCGCAATATCTATGAGAATATCAGGAAATTCATCAGATACCTGCTTGCATCCAATGTAGGGGAAATTTTGGTAATGCTTTTTGCGATGATTCTCGGTCTTCCGCTACCGCTCGTCCCCATCCAGATCCTTTGGGTCAACCTTGTGACTGACGGTTTGCCTGCGATGGCCCTTGGGCTTGACCAGCCGGAGGATAACGTGATGAAACGGCCGCCGCGACATCCAAAAGAGGGAGTCTTTGCCCGCGGTCTCGGATGGAAAGTGATATCCAGAGGATTTTTGATTGGACTTGTTACATTGATAGCCTTTATGATCGTGTATAAAAGGGACCCGGACAATCTCGTCTATGCCCAGACAATTGCCTTCTCCACTCTGGTAATGGCCCAGCTGATCCATGTGTTCGACTGCAGGAGCGAAAAGTCTGTTTTTGCCCGCAATCCGTTTGGCAACAAATACTTGATATGGGCTGTGGTATCTTCATTAGTGCTGGTTTTGGCAACCATCTATATTCCTGCTCTCCAGCCGGTATTCCATACAATGCCCATTATAGCAGCTGACTGGCTGCTCGTGGCCGGCTTATCAGCAGTTCCCACATTTTTGCTCGCCGGAACATTTTTTGCAAGAAAAACAAAGAGAAATATGGTATAATCCGTTAGGTAATAGAGAAGGCTCTATTGCCTTTCTTTTTTAGATAAGTTTTGTTGGTTGATAGGGTGGTTTTTTCCGAAGGAGGGCCCCTTTTTTTATATCACGGCTGCTCCCATTCTTGCAGCGTGTCCCGGAAATCTCTTTGGGAAAGGTTTTTTTGGTTCCTCTATCACGTATAACATAGAATTTGCCCTCTTCATGGGTCTATAACAGGTTCGACTTTTTAGAGAGATTGGATGTGTCTTCAATGGTCGTCAGTATGACTGGATTTGGAAGGAGCAAAGCTGAATCGGACCGATTCAGTGTGACGGTCGAGGTGAAGACGGTTAACCACCGTTTTTGCGAGTTTCATATTCGCATGCCCCGCCAGCTCCTGAAAACAGAAGAAAAGATAAAAAAGAAACTTGGCGAACAGATCAAAAGAGGGAGAGTAGAAGTTTTTGTTACTTTGGAAGGGGAAGGAATTGTCAGCAGGAGCGTACATATTGACTGGGAAGCACTGGACGAGTACGTCCATTACATATCTGAAATAAAAAACAGATACAGCATTCCGGGGGAAATCCAGCTTTCGGATCTTATAAACCGGGAAGAAATCATCTATGTTGAAGAGAAAGAGACAGAGAATGCCGAACTTGAACAGCTTGTGCTGGCTGCAGCTGAGAATGCTGCCATCCAGTTGAAAGAAATGCGCCTTCAGGAAGGAAGAGCCCTTGAGAGCGATGTCCTAAACAATATTCAGTTATTGAAAGAACATACCGCCAAAGTCGAACGATTCGCTCCGGATGTGGTTGAACAATACCGGGAACGGCTTCTCAAAAGGATGGAAGAGTTCGTAACTGGCCAGGCTGATGAGGACAGGGTGCTGACGGAGGTGGCTTTTTTTGCCGATAAAGCAGATATCAGTGAGGAAATCACCCGGCTTCGCAGCCATGTGGACCAATTCATGCAAATCCTCAAGGCTAGTGAACCTGTTGGCAGGAAGCTTGATTTTTTGCTTCAGGAAATGAACCGGGAGGTCAATACGATCGGCTCCAAAGCAAATGACGCTAGAGTTGCCAGGGAAGTTGTCGAGATGAAGAGCCTCCTTGAAAAGGTGAAAGAACAAGTACAGAATATAGAGTAGAGTTTAGAAGGACCTTAACAAGGCCAAAATAAATGATGATTGGGGGGCAATCATGGGAATAAAACTTATTAATATAGGTTTCGGCAATATCGTTTCGGCAAACAGGATCATTTCAATTGTCAGTCCTGAATCCGCGCCGATCAAAAGGATCATCCAGGATGCCAGGGACAAGGGGTCCCTGATCGATGCCACATATGGAAGAAGGACCCGGGCTGTCATCGTGATGGACAGCGACCATGTCATTCTTTCTGCGGTCCAGCCGGAAACGGTGGCACATCGTTTGAATGACCGGGATGATATTATAGATGAAGGGTAGGACTAGATAAATGCAAGAAAAGGGATTGTTGATTGTACTCTCCGGGCCATCTGGAGTAGGGAAAGGAACGGTAAGGAAAGAGCTTTTTTCCCATCCGGATACAGCTTTTGAATATTCTGTATCCGCCACCACCAGGCTTCCTCGGGAAGGAGAGCGAAACGGCGTTGATTATTTCTTCAAAACTAGGGAAGAATTCGAGAAAATGATCAGGAAAGATCAATTGCTGGAGTATGCGGAATTTGTCGGGAATTATTATGGCACTCCCGTAGAGTATGTTCGTGAAACGCTTGATGCGGGAAAAGATGTTTTCCTTGAGATTGAAGTCCAGGGTGCAAGCCAGGTCCGCAAGAAATTTCCGGAGGGGCTTTTCATTTTCCTAGCGCCGCCAAGTCTATCGGAACTTGAGAACAGGATCGTCACGAGAGGCACAGAGACTGAAGATATCATAAAGGGCCGTATGAAGGCTGCAAGGGAAGAAATCGAAATGATGGAACTTTATGATTACGTTGTTGAAAATGATCAGGTGGAACGTGCAAGCGAGCGCATCAAGGCGATTGTCGTAGCTGAGCATTGCCGCCGGGAAAGAGTGCAACACCGCTATAAAAAAATGCTGGAGGTAGATTGACCATGCTATATCCTTCTATCGATTCTTTAATGACAAAAATTGATTCGAAATATTCTCTTGTATCAGTGGCTGCCAAGCGCGCCCGCAGCATGCAGCTGCAAATGGATGGCAAACTCGATAACTATGTTTCCCATAAATTCGTCGGCAAAGCACTTGAGGAAATCAACGCTGATAAGCTTCACTTCAAAACAGCCGGAAGCCACGAAGAGTTAAACATCAATGAATGACCGATGATAACAACCTGTTCCGGGTTGTTATTTTTTTTGCGGCCAATAGGGATTCCGCTTTTATGCTTAATGAGCAAAAAAATGGTATAGTTCTATCATAATGAAAGTTTGTGACCAATGGGGGTTCTCTGACATGCTGAACGGAAAGAAAATCTTATTATGCGTAACCGGCGGAATCGCCGTATATAAGGCTGCCGCACTTACGAGCAAACTGACGCAGGCCGGAGCGGAAGTAAAGGTTATCCTAAGCGAATCGGCAGCAAAATTCGTCACGCCGCTGACCTTTCAGGCATTGTCGCAAAGCGAAGTGTATACAGATACATTCGATGAAAAACATCCTGAAAAAATCGCGCATATCTACCTCGCAGATTGGGCGGATTTGATCATGATCGCCCCTGCGACTGCAAACATTATCGGCAAGCTGGCGAATGGCATTGCTGACAATATGATCTCGACAACATTGCTTGCTGCCACGGCTCCGGTTTGGATTGCCCCGGCGATGAATGTCCACATGTATAGCCATCCAGCCGTACAAAGAAACATGGAAACGTTAAAAACTTTTGGATACAGCTTCATCGAACCGGGAGAAGGATATTTGGCCTGCGGCTATACCGGGAAAGGAAGGCTGGAGGAACCTGATACAATCGTTGAACTGGCAACAGGATTCTTCAACAGGAAAACGGGTGAGCTTGCAGGAAAAACCATCCTGATTACTGCTGGACCGACACGCGAAAGAATCGATCCTGTCCGGTTCATCTCTAACCATTCAACAGGAAAGATGGGCTACGCGCTTGCAGCAGAGGCCGTCAAAATGGGAGCGAAAGTCATCCTCGTCTCAGGCCCTGTAAACATTGAAGCCCCTGATGGGGCAGAGCTTGTGCGTGTTGAGAGTGCTGCCCAGATGTATCATCAAGTG
Source organism: Bacillus sp. REN3 (assembly GCF_017912555.1). GTDB lineage: Bacteria > Bacillota > Bacilli > Bacillales > Cytobacillaceae > Mesobacillus. The sequence goes on from NZ_JAERSD010000001.1 coordinate 97,132, forward strand.
CTTGAACGATTTGATGATGCCGATGTTGTCATAAAGACGGCAGCAGTGGCTGATTACCGGCCGAAACATGTGTATGATGAAAAACTGAAGAAGAAGGAAGGCGGCCAATCGATCGAACTTGAGCGCACAAAGGATATCCTATTCGAGCTCGGACAGAAGAAAAAAGGCCAGTTTCTTGTAGGCTTTGCCGCTGAAACGAACAATGTCGAAGATTATGCCCGAGGAAAGCTTGCGAAAAAGAATGCGGATATGATTGTTGCGAACAACGTGAAACAGGCAGGGGCTGGTTTTGGCTCTGATACGAATATTGTTACCATCTTCAAAAAGGACGGCTCCCAGCTCGATTTTCCGCTGATGGCAAAAGAGAAGGTGGCAAAGGCAATCCTTACGGAATTGGTGAAGGTGATGAAAGAGGGGGATCGCCTATGAATATAGCAAGTGTGATTGTCGACGTTCCAGCCAAGCAGACGGACCGAACCTTCGATTACAAAATACCCGACCATCTACTCGATGTCATCAAACCAGGTATCAGGGTGATTGTCCCCTTTGGTCCTAGAAAGATCCAAGGGTTTGTAACAGGCTTAAAAAGCGAGTCGGACTTCTCAAAGCTAAGAGCGATCATCGAGCCGCTTGATTTGACACCGATTTTAAATGAAGAACTCCTAGCCCTTGGGGAATGGCTGACGGAAAATACGTTAAGCTACAAGATATCCTCCTACCAGGCTATGCTACCCGCGGCATTGAAGGCAAAGTATGAAAAGAAAATCGTATTGGCTGAAGGGGCGAACCCGAAGGACTTTCCAGAAAAGGTAAGGGCACTTTTTAAGAATAACAGGGAAATCAAGTGGGAAGACGCTGTTTCCCAAAAGCTTGTCCAGCAGCTGCAAAAAGAAGCGGCTGCCGGCAGGGTCGAAGTCATTTACCAGGTGAAGGACCGGGTGCGGAAGAAACTGTTGAAGCATGTTTATCCAGCCGTCGATGCTGCGGACTTGAAAGCAATAAAGGATATACTGCCTTCGCAGGCATCAGGACAGCAGGCGATCATTGATTTTTTCCTGGAGCACCCGGAACCGGTTGAACAAAGGCTGATAGTTTCTTCCCTTGGCATTTCCCAGGGGTCGGTGAATTCGCTTGTGAAAAAAGGAGCCCTGAAAGTAAAACAACTTGAGGTATACAGGGATCCGTACGCTGAACGGGAGTTTGAGAGGAAGCAGGCACTTATACTTACAGATGAGCAGGAAAAAGCGATTTCACCGATCCTTTCTTCAATAGAAGAAGGCAGGCATGAAGTCTTTTTATTATATGGAGTGACAGGAAGCGGGAAGACCGAAGTCTATCTGCAGTCCATCCAGGAAGTGCTCGACAAAGGGAAGGAAGCAATTGTGCTTGTACCGGAAATTTCACTGACACCCCAGATGGTTACAAGATTCAAGGAGCGGTTTGGGGAAAATGTCGCTGTCATGCACAGCGGTCTATCGGCAGGGGAGAAGTACGATGAGTGGAGGAAAATCCAGCGACAGGAAGTAAAAGTCGTAGTTGGCGCCAGGTCAGCCATTTTCGCTCCATTTGAAAACCTTGGCATCATCATTATTGACGAGGAACATGAAACAAGTTATAAACAGGAGGAAAATCCAAGATACCATGCCAGGGATGTTGCAATCCAAAGGGCAAAGACCTATAATTGTCCAGTTGTCCTTGGTAGTGCGACGCCATCACTGGAATCGTTCGCCCGCGCCAAGAAAGGAAGGTATACATTGCTTTCCTTGCCAAGACGGATGAACAACCAGCCGCTTCCAACAGTTGAAATTGTCGATATGAGAGAGGAACTCAGGTCAGGCAACCGTTCGATGTTCTCCGTCAAGCTTTTTGAAAAATTGAAGGATAGGCTCGAGAGAAAAGAGCAGACGGTCCTTTTTTTGAACAAAAGGGGCCATTCATCCTTTGTCATGTGCAGGGATTGCGGATACGTAATGAACTGTCCGCATTGTGATATCACTCTCACATATCACAGATACACGGAGAAGATGAAATGCCATTACTGCGGTTTTGAGGATCAGGTCCCAGTCATATGCCCGGAATGCAATAGCGAGCATATCCGCTATTTTGGGACAGGCACCCAAAAGGTTGAGGAAGAGCTGAACAGGCTGCTCCCAGAGGCCAAAGTCATCCGGATGGATGTCGACACGACTGGAAGGAAAGGGTCGCATGAAAAACTCCTCTCCGCTTTCCAGGAAGGACAGGCTGATATTTTGCTAGGAACACAGATGATCGCAAAAGGACTTGATTTCCCAAACATCACGCTTGTCGGTGTCCTTTCCGCAGATACAATGCTGCACCTGCCTGATTTCCGGGCTTCGGAAAAGACTTTCCAACTATTGACCCAGGTCAGCGGCAGGGCTGGGAGGCACAAACTGGCAGGAGAGGTTGTCATCCAGACTTATACACCTGAACATTATAGCGTCGAGCTAGCGGGCACACAGGATTATGAACGATTTTACCAGCAGGAAATGCTTGTCCGGAAAGTCCGGCAGTATCCGCCTTTTTACTATCTGTCGCTTGTGACAGTTAGTCATGAAGAGTTGATGAAGGTTGTTGCGGTAACTGAAAAAACAGCCAAATACCTTTCTTCCAAGCTTTCGAAGCAATCGGTCGTGCTTGGCCCGGTCGCATCGCCGATTCCTCGCATCAACGATAGATATCGCTACCAATGTTTGATAAAATACAAAAAGGAACCAGAACTTAACAGTGCGCTGAAAGCCATCCTCGACCATTACCAGCAGGAAATGGGCTCAAGCGGGCTGCAAATTTCCGTGGACTTGAACCCATACATTCTAATGTAAAGGGAATACTAACCACGAAACAAAACAATTGGAGGATTTACTTTGGCTGTACGAAAAATTGTGACCTACCCGGCCGGAATATTGGAGCAGGAATGCCAGAAGGTTGCGGTGTTTGATAAAAAGCTAGCGAAGCTGCTTGATGATATGTATGACACGATGATCGAATTCGATGGAGTGGGATTGGCTGCTCCGCAAATCGGGATAGACCAACAAATCGCCATCGTTGATATTGACGATGAGAACGGCACGATCGAAATGATCAATCCGGAAATAATCGAGACAAGCGGGGAGCAAACGGGCCCTGAAGGCTGCTTGAGCTTCCCGGGTTTATATGGGGAAGTCAGCAGGCCGGCACACGTGAAAATCAGGGCTAAGAACCGGAAGGGAAAAACCTGCTTATTTGAAGCGGACGGCTTCCTGGCAAGGGCAATCCTTCATGAGATCGACCACTTGCACGGTGTTTTATTCACTTCAAAGGTGACAAGATATTTAGAAGAGACAGAACTAGAGGAGTTGAACCAGGAATGACAAGAATTGTATTTATGGGAACACCAGACTTTTCCGTACCTGTCTTGCGGAGGCTGATCATAGATGGATACAATGTGGTGGCTGCTGTCACCCAGCCCGACCGCCCTGTCGGCAGGAAACGTATACTGACACCTCCTCCGGTTAAGGAAGAAGCCCTGAAGCACGGAATTCCAGTATACCAGCCCGAGAAGATCCGCATACAGGAGGAAGTCGATAAAATCCTTGCATTGAAGCCCGACTTGATCGTTACTGCTGCTTTTGGCCAGATCCTTCCCAAACAGCTTCTTCAAGCTCCAAAACACGGGTGCATCAATGTACATGCTTCCCTGCTTCCAGAGCTCCGCGGAGGTGCGCCGATCCACTATGCGATCATCCAAGGCAAAGAAAAAACAGGCATCACGATTATGTATATGGTTGAAAAGCTTGACGCGGGCGACATCCTGACACAGGTTGAGGTCCCGATTTCCGAAAGGGATACAGTCGGAACCTTGCATGATAAATTGAGCGCCGCCGGAGCTGACTTGTTGGCTGAAACCATCCCTAAGCTTCTTAATGGGGAAATCACGCCGATACAGCAAAACGATAAGGAAGCAACATATGCATGGAACATCAAACGGGAACAGGAAAAAATAGATTGGACGAAACCAGGCGAAAAAATCTATAACCATATTCGCGGGATGAATCCTTGGCCAGTTGCGTATACAACATTGAATGGCACAGTGATGAAGCTGTGGGCTGCTGAGAAAGCAGCCTATTCCGGAGCGGGGGAACCAGGAACGATTGTCAGGCTTGAAGAAGATGGCCTTGTCACTGCCTCCGGTAATGGCACAGCAATCAAGATTACGGAACTGCAGCCTGCCGGCAAGAAACGAATGAGCGCAAAACAGTTCTTGCTTGGAGCGGGTTCGGATATCGAGCCGGGCATGAAGTTGGGAGAAAGCAATGGAGAACAATAGGAAAAGTGTCAGGGATGCAGCTCTTGATTTGCTTGAGACAATTGAAAAGAAACAGGCATACAGCAATCTGCTTCTTAACAGCGTAATTGAAAAGAATGGGATCAGCAAAGCGGATATAGGTTTGTTGACGGAACTCGTCTATGGTACATTGCAGCGGAAATGGACACTTGACTTCTATTTGAAGCCTTTCATCGAAAAGAACAAGAAGCTGCAAAGCTGGGTCGTCAACCTTCTTCGGCTGACGGTTTACCAAATGGTGTATTTAGATAGAATACCTGACAGGGCGGCAATCTATGAAGCGGTGGAAATTGCCAAGAGGCGTGGGCATAAAGGAATTGCCAGCCTGGTGAATGGAGTGCTCCGCAGTATACAAAGAAAAGGCTTTCCTTCATTGAATGACATTGCTGATCCGGCAGAACGGATTGCCATCGAAACAAGCCATCCTCTATGGCTTGTGAAGAGGTGGATAAGCCAATTCGGTGTTGATGATACAAGGAAGATGTGTGAAGTGAACCTGACTGCGCCGGTGCAGACAGGACGTGTTAACTTGACGAGGATTACCCGGGAGGAATGCATTGAACTTCTGCGGGCTGAAGGGTTCGAGGTGGAACCAAGCGGAGTCATCCCTGAAGCAATCAAATGCCTGCGCGGCAACCTGGCATCATCAGCTGCCTTCAAGGACGGATATTTGACGATACAGGATGAAAGCTCGATGCTGGTTGCATACGCACTTGGGGTCGAGGAAGATGAAGTCATTCTTGATGCATGCGCAGCTCCAGGCGGAAAATCATCACATATTGCCGAGAAGCTAAGCAACAGCGGGAAGGTGATTTCGCTCGACCTGCATGAGCATAAGGTGAAGCTGATCGTTAAAAATGCCGAACGGTTAGGACTGGAAAACATCGAAGCTCAAAAAATGGACAGCAGGAAAGCAACGGGGCATTTTGAAAAAGAGGCGATTGACCGTATCCTTCTTGATGCTCCTTGCTCTGGACTTGGGGTGATGAGACGGAAACCGGACATGAAATACACAAAAAAGGAAGACGATCTTTTTCAGCTGCAGGCAATCCAGCTTAAGCTGCTTGAATCCGTCTCGCCGCTTTTGAAAAAAGGAGGCACCCTTGTTTACAGTACTTGTACTGTGGACAGGGAGGAGAACCAGGAAGTAATCGGGAAGTTTTTGCGCGAGCACGATGAATACGAAGGAGACCAGCGGCTAGCTGACAGAATGCCGGAAGCGGTAAGGCCATTGATCAATGGCTATAACCTCCAGATTCTTCCGCAGGATTTTGGCTCTGATGGGTTTTACATCGCTTGTTTACGAAAGAAGGTGGAATAATGGAACAAGAGAAAGCAACAAGGAATCATACCGAGGCCGACACAGGGAAAAGGTCCATTTATTCACTTCAGCTTGATGAAATGAAAGACTGGCTGAAGGAACAAGGAGAGAAACCCTTTAGAGCTGAACAAATATTTGATTGGCTATACAAAAAACGAGCAACTTCCTTCGAGGATATGTCGAACGTTCCAAAAACGTTGAGGGAAAAGCTGGACCAGCACTTTGTCCTTACAACACTTAAGACAATCGTTCAGAAGACTTCATCGGACGGAACGATTAAATTTTTGTTTGAGCTTCATGATGGCGTTTCGATTGAAACTGTCTTGATGAGGCATGATTATGGAAATTCCGTTTGTGTCACCACCCAGGTGGGCTGCAGGATTGGCTGTACTTTCTGCGCTTCGACTCTCGGCGGCTTAAAAAGAAACCTGGAAGCAGGAGAAATCGTTGCGCAGGTCGTAAAAGTACAACAGGCCCTAGATGAGACGGACGAAAGGGTAAGCTCGATTGTCATCATGGGAATTGGCGAGCCTTTTGACAATTATGACAGCATGCTCTCCTTCCTGAAAATTGTCAACCATGAAAAAGGATTGAACATCGGGGCAAGGCATATCACTGTTTCAACTAGCGGAATCATCCCGAAAATCTATCAGTTTGCCGATGAAAACATGCAAATCAACTTTGCTATTTCACTGCATGCACCGAACACAGAACTAAGGAGCAGGCTGATGCCGATCAACCGGGCATACAAGCTCCCTGATTTGATGGAAGCCGTCCGTTATTATGTGAACAAAACAGGACGGAGGATCAGTTTTGAATACGGACTGTTCGGGGGCGTGAATGACCAGGTCGAACACGCGGAAGAACTGGCTGACCTTGTAAAAGGGCTGAAATGCCATATTAATTTGATTCCTGTCAATTATGTACCTGAACGTGACTACGTAAGAACACCAAAGAGCCAGATCTTCAAGTTTGAGCGGACACTTCGCGAAAAGGGAGTGAACGTGACGATCAGAAGGGAACAAGGGCATGACATTGAAGCAGCTTGCGGACAACTTCGGGCCAAAGAAAGGAAAGAAGAGACGAGGTGAAAAGATGAAGGCTGTTTTCATGACAGACAGGGGCAAAGTTCGCCTCCACAATGAAGACAATGGCGGCATCTTCATCAATCCTGACGGGCAGCGCCTTGCCATCGTAGCAGATGGCATGGGCGGCCACCGCGCAGGTGATGTTGCCAGTGAGATGACAATCAAACACTTAAAGGCTCTATGGGAAACATCCGCCAGGATCGAGACGGCGGCAGATGCAGAGAAATGGCTGAGGGAGGCAGTAGTCGATGTTAACAAGCAAATATTCCAGCATTCGTTAAAGAATACCGAGTGTGAAGGAATGGGAACCACAATTGTTGCAGCGATCAGTACAGATCTTTTTGCGACAGTTGTCAATATCGGGGATAGCCGCTGCTATTTATTGAATGAGGCAGGTTTCAAGCAATTGACCGAAGATCACTCGCTGGTCAATGAACTGGTCCGTTCTGGGCAGATCTCAAAGGAAGATGCCGAACACCACCCACGGAAAAATGTATTATTGAGAGCCCTGGGGACAGAAGAAAATGTGGAAGTGGATTTGAAGACGATTACTTTTGAAGAAGGCGATGCTTTACTTCTTTGCTCCGACGGACTTTCCAATAAGGTGAGCCAGGCAGAAATGGAAAGCATCATTTCGAGTGAACAGCCGCTGGAGGATAAAGCAGCGGAATTGATTTCAAAGGCCAACCAGTACGGCGGCGAAGATAATATCACTCTTGCAATCGTCGAATACCAGGAATTCAGCGAGGGCAGGTGAAGAAAATGATCATCGGAAAAAGAATCAGCGGGCGTTATAAGATACTCGATATGATTGGCGGGGGAGGCATGGCGAATGTTTATCTTGCCCATGACATGATCCTCGACAGGGATGTTGCAGTCAAGATGCTCCGGCTCGACTTCGCCAATGATGATGAATTCATCCGCAGGTTCCATAGAGAAGCTCAATCCGCAACCAGCCTTGCCCACCCAAACATCGTTAGTATCTATGATGTGGGGGAAGAGGACGGATTATATTATATCGTCATGGAATATGTCGATGGACAGACATTGAAGCAATACATACAGCAGCATGCACCCATTCCTGTGGAGGAAGCGCTTGACATCATGCAGCAGTTGACCTCCGCAATCTCGCATGCCCATCATAACCATATCATCCATCGTGATATCAAGCCTCATAATATCCTGATTGACAGCAGCGGAATGGTGAAAATCACTGATTTCGGGATTGCGATGGCCCTGAGTGCGACGAGTATCACGCAAACCAACTCGGTGCTCGGATCTGTCCATTATCTTTCCCCCGAGCAAGCCAGGGGCGGAATGGCAAACAAGAAATCGGATATATACTCGATCGGGATCGTTATGTTTGAGCTCTTAACCGGCAGGCTCCCATTCTCTGGTGAGTCAGCTGTTTCGATTGCTTTAAAGCATTTGCAATCGGAAACACCATCCCTCAGACGCTGGAATCCAAAAATACCGCAGAGCGTAGAAAATATCGTTTTGAAGGCTACGGCAAAGGATCCTTTCCATAGATACGATGATGTAGATGAAATGGAAGATGACTTGCGGACTGCCTTGGATGCGAATCGCATGAACGAAGGGAAATTCATCATTCCGGATGATGATGAGGCAACCAAAGCGATTCCGGTGATAACGGATGACCAGGACTTCCATAATATGGATGAAACGATTATCCGGAAAGAGCCTAGGGATTCACAGACAGAAACGAACAAAGAAAAATTAGACAAGAAGAAAAAGAAGAATAAGAATAAAAAGAAGAAGAAGAAGTGGCCTATTATCCTGACACTCTTGTTTTTGCTGATTGCTGCGGCTGGCATTGTGGCCGTCACGAAAGGCCCAGACCTTTTCGGGCCGAAAGAAGTGGAAGTACCAGACGTAAGCGGCATGGAATTGGAAGAAGCGGTCTCAGAGCTGATGTCAGCGGGATTCACCATTGGGGACCAGAAAGAAATCAGTGATGATGAGGTAGAAAAGGGAAGGATCATCCGCACCAATCCTAAGGCAGGAAAGCTCGTAAAGGAACAGAGTGAAATCGATTTGTACATCAGCACAGGGAAAGAAGAGCTGGAGCTGTCGGATTATCGTGGGAGGATGTTCGATGATGTCGTAAGATTGCTTGAAAACAAAGGGTTCAAGGATATCACCAAGACAGAGGTACACGATGACAGTGAACCCGGTACAATCCTGGATCAGTATCCTTCAGACGGGGAATCGGTCATTCCAGAGGAAACGGAACTTGAATTCACAGTCAGTCTTGGACCTGAATTAGTCAAGCTGATCGATCTGAGCGGATATACCGAAAAGGCTGTCAACGATTATGTGAATACGAACGGCCTTGTCGTTGAAACTTCAGAGGAGTTCAATGACACGGTTGCAAACGGCCAGGTTATTTCCCAGGTACCTGCGCCTGGCACAGAACTGGAAAAAGGCAGCAAGGTTAAAGTTGTCATTTCAAAGGGACAGGAAGGCCCCAAGACAGTAAAAAAAGAAATAGATATAAAGTATGATACAAGCAAAGCAGGAGAACCCCAGACAGTCCAGGTTTATGTGCAGGATTTCAACCGGACCACGCTTACACCGGTTGACAGTTTTGAATTAACCGAAGACAGGAAATATCCGCTTGAACTGGTGATTGAAAAAGGCAAACAAGCCTCTTATCAAGTCATCATCGATGGCTCTGTGGCAATAGAGGATAAGTTAGATTATCCTAAAGAATAAAAGACAAGGAGTGATGCTATGCCTGAGGGCAAAATCATCAAAGCGCTTAGCGGGTTTTATTACGTTGCCAGCGAAGAGGGGATTGTCCAATGCAGGGGACGGGGGATATTCCGGAAAAACAAAGTGACCCCTCTTGTTGGCGACGAAGTCATATACCAGGCAGAAAACGATAGTGAGGGCTATATTCTGGAGGTCAAGGAGCGGAAAAACGAACTCGTACGCCCTCCAATTGCGAATGTCGACCAGGCGATCCTGGTGTTTTCAGCCTTAGAGCCAGATTTCAGCACTGCCCTGCTTGACCGGTTTCTCGTCCTCGTAGAACACAACCGTATTGAACCGATCATTTGCATAACAAAAATGGACCTGGTTTCAGATGAGAAAATGGCCCGTTTCGAGGCATTTGCGGCCGATTACCGGAAAGCAGGATACAAAGTCGTCTTCACCTCATCGGAAACTTCAGCAGGAATCGAGCAGCTAAGCCCTCATCTTGCTGGGAAGATTTCTGTATTTGCCGGACAATCTGGAGTTGGGAAATCCTCCCTTTTAAATGCCATACGCCCCGATTTAGCACTCAAGACAGACGACATCTCATCTTCTCTCGGGCGAGGCAAGCATACGACCAGGCATGTCGAACTGATTTCAATCAACGATGGCCTTGTTGCCGATACACCCGGCTTCAGTTCACTTGAATTCACGGATATCGAAGCCGAGGAGCTTGATGCATGCTTCCCAGAGATCGCTGAATACAGCAAGAAATGCAAGTTCAGGGGCTGCCTGCACATGGCGGAACCCAAATGCGCGGTAAAAGCAGCAGTAGAGGCAGGGGAGCTTCCGGATTACAGATATGGGCATTACAAAGACTTTTTAATGGAAATAAAAGATAGAAAGCCGAGGTATTGAATCATGGTAAAAATTGCACCATCGATCCTGTCAGCTGACTTTGCGAGATTGGGAGAGGAAGTCAAGGATGTAGAGCAAGGAGGAGCGGATTACATCCATGTCGATGTCATGGATGGCCATTTCGTGCCGAATATTACGATTGGCCCGCTGATCGTGGATGCAATCCGGCCTGTAACAACTCTGCCGCTGGATGTACATCTGATGATTGAACACCCAGACCAGTACATCGAGGCTTTCGCAAAAGCAGGGGCCGATTATCTCACTGTCCATGTTGAAACATGCAGGCACCTGCACAGGACAGTCCAATCAATCAAGGCGGCAGGAGTAAAAGCAGGAGTAGTACTCAATCCCGCTACTCCAGTTGACAGCCTAAAGAATATCATCGAGGACCTTGATATGGTGCTGCTTATGTCTGTCAATCCGGGATTCGGCGGACAGAAATTCATCCATTCTGTCCTTCCGAAAATCAGGCAAGTAAAAGAAATGGCGGATAGCCTTAATCCGGGGCTTGAGATCGAAGTGGATGGCGGCGTGAATGAAGATACAGCCAGCCTCTGCGTTGAAGCTGGAGCAACCGTGCTTGTTGCTGGTTCAGCTGTATTCAATAAGGAAGACAGGGCAGCCGCAATATCAGCATTGAAAAAGTAAAGAAAAGCCAGCCGGATGCCGGCTGGCTTTTGGCATAAGGAGAAAGATATGAAGATAAATATAGTAGCAGGCGGCCCGCTCGAATTGATTCCATCCCTGGAACTTTTCAATGGCCAGCAATCGGTATGGGTTGGTGTCGACCGGGGAGTGTATTATTTGATGGAATCTGGAATCTTGCCTGAAAGGGCCTTTGGCGATTTCGACTCGGTCAGCGAAGAAGAGTTGGAAATGATTGAAAGGAAAGTGCCTCAACTGAATAAGTTCAAGCCAGAAAAGGATGAGACGGATATGGAGCTGGCGCTGAATTGGGCTATTGAACAAGAGCCTGAGTCTATTACAATCTTTGGCGCTACAGGCGGCAGGCTAGACCATTTGATGGCAAACGTGCAGCTTCTTGTAAAACCGGTTATCCTGCAGAGTGGGATACAAATCGAACTGATCGACAAATACAATACTGTATATGTTAAAGAACCAGGAAGCTACAAGGTCGCCAGGAATGAAGACCTGAAGTACATTTCCTTCCTTCCTGTAACGCCATCTGTATCGGGGATGACACTCGAAAATTTCAAGTACCCATTAAAAGACAGACATATTCCGCTGGGTTCAACATTATGTATCAGTAATGAACTTATTGGTGATCATGGTACTTTTTCTTTTTCTGAAGGCATATTATTAGTTGTAAGAAGCAGGGATTGAAAAGTCTTAGGAAAATTTTGCGTATTCGCGAATATATTGATAGGGATACTGAGAGTAGACTTGTTTGCATGAGATGGTGAGGAGGGACGGTATGAGATTCTATACAATCAAACTGCCAAGATTTCTGGGCGGCCTCGTCCGGGCGATGTTGGGTGCCTTTAAGAAGGAATGAAAATCCACAGTTCAAAAAAGTATAGAGATGACAGGCATAACTCTGTGCTTGGATAACTGGCACCCTGGGAACAGGGTGTCTTTATTTATCCCAGGATTAGTATTGTGTAAATGTCAAGAAGGCTATTTCCATATGGGCCGCTCTTTGTATCTGCTTTGCCAGTAAAAATTTGAGGGTTGCGGGGTGATACGTGATTGATTCAAATGAAGCCTGTGGCCCTTGGAGAAAAATGGCCGCTAAAGGGAAACAGACAGCCTTTATTGGATGCGTCATATGCGGAAGAAAGAAAAATGGACATTGTACACAATCTTGCTCAAATTGGCCGCTTGATATTGAATAGAGGCCCTCGCGGTTCCAAGTTTCCTTTTTAAAGGGGGAGTCTCTTTCGGAAGCAAGATCGTTCTATTTTATGCGGTGTTGATATCCTGAATGTAATTCAATGATCTGCCGAAGAAACGGATCAAGGGAAACTTCATAGGCGCGCATGAACTGCCCTTGACGCGAGCGCCTGTATCTAGCCTGGTCCTTCTGATTCCAACAAAAAAGGCACCCTGGTGGATGCCGTACGCCTGCCATTTGGCTGGCCCTTACATTATTAAACGCGTTCTACCTTACCTGACTTCAGGGCTCTTGCAGATACCCAAACACGCTTAGGTTTACCATCTACAAGAATACGTACTTTTTGAAGGTTGGCACCCCATGTACGCTTGTTCGCGTTCATTGCGTGAGAGCGTGCGTTTCCAGAACGAGTTTTTCTACCAGTTACTACACATTTACGTGGCATATGATTCCCCTCCTTACTGACAAAACTAAAACTATTTTTCACTGCAATTATTTGCATATCGTCAGAACTGCTAATTGAACAGAATAACCTCTTTCTGACATACTTTAATAATTTATCATAGATATCAGTGGTTTGCAATAGTTCTGTCAAAGACTATAAAGAAAAAAACCTTGACATCCTTTCCGGATTCTTGCTGAATAATAAGGTGGGGACAGAATGACTTTTAAAAATGGCTGGCTTATAGTAAAATAACTATAGCCTAGTGCAATTTTCCAAAGGGGGAACGATCTATGTCCATCGAGTTGAACACGAATTACGGACAAATTGATATATCAAATGATGTCATTGCGACGATTGCTGGCGGTGCAGCGGTTGATTGCTACGGCATTGTCGGGATGGCTTCAAAGAACCAGATCAAAGACGGATTAACAGACATTCTGCGCAGGGAAAACTTCACTCGCGGAGTGATCGTTCGCCAGGAAAACGATCAAGTACATATCGATATGTATATTATTGTGAGCTATGGAACGAAAATTTCCGAGGTTGCCCACAATGTTCAGTCGAAGGTGAAGTACACCCTTGATAAGACAGTCGGGTTGTCTGTGGACTCGGTAAATATTTACGTTCAGGGAGTTCGTGTAACGAACCCGTAGTGAGGAGGAAAGATTTGTGTCTATTAAAGTTCTAGACGGAAAACGTTTCGCGGAGATGGTCATACAGGGGGCAAATCATTTGTCGGCTAATGCCAGGTATGTAGATGCGCTGAATGTTTTCCCGGTTCCTGATGGCGACACGGGAACGAATATGAATTTATCGATGACTTCCGGTGCGAAGGAAGTGAAAAATAACGTACAGGAGCATGTCGGCAAAGTCGGGGCTGCACTTGCAAAAGGTCTTTTGATGGGGGCGAGGGGGAACTCCGGTGTCATCCTTTCCCAACTGTTCCGCGGCTTTGCGAAAGCGATCGAAAATAAGTCCACGATTACAGCAAAGGACTTCGCTGCCGCCCTTGACGCTGGTGTCAAGACGGCTTATAAAGCAGTCATGAAGCCAGTCGAGGGAACAATCTTGACCGTGGCAAAGGACGCAGCAAAGCATGCAGTCGCAACAGCCAGGACCCATGATGATTTGGTCGGCCTGATGGAGGAGGTCCTGAAGGAAGCAAAAGCTTCGCTGAACCGTACACCAGACCTCCTGCCCGTATTAAAGGAAGTCGGTGTCGTGGACAGCGGCGGCCAGGGACTTGTTTTCGTGTATGAAGGGTTCCTTGCTGAACTGAAGGGAGAGAAGCTTCCGGATTCTCCTTCTTCCCTTCCGAACATGAATGAGCTCATCAATGCTGAACACCACAAGAGCGTCCAGAGCCATATGAATACAGAGGATATTGAATTCGGCTACTGTACTGAGTTCATGGTAAGGCTTGAAGGGAAGGCGCCATTCTCCGAAGAAAACTTCCGCCAGGACTTAAGCAGTTATGGAGACTCATTGCTTGTGATTGCTGATGAAGAGGTTGTCAAAGTACATATCCACTCCGAGCAGCCTGGGGAAGTCCTGACTTATGGACAAAAATATGGTTCCCTTATCAATATGAAAATTGAAAACATGCGACAGCAGCATTCCAACATTGTTGGAGAAACGACAACACCTCTCCGCTCTGAATCGGACGTGCCTAAGAAGGAAAAGCAGGAATATGGCATCGTTGCTGTTTCGATGGGTCCAGGGATTGCGGAATTGTTCCGCAGCATCGGGGCCAATGCTGTAATCGAAGGCGGCCAGACGATGAATCCGAGTACGGAAGATATCGTGAAAGCAATCAAGGAAGTGAATGCGCGGAAAGTCATCATCCTTCCCAACAACAAAAATATCATCATGGCAGCTGAGCAGGCAGCGGAAGTAGCTGAAGAAGAAGTTATTGTCATTCCGTCAAAAACTGTTCCTCAGGGACTGACAGCCTTACTTTCATTCAATCCTTCAGCCGGCAGTCCGGCAAACAAGGAAGCAATGACCGAAGCATTGAGCCATGTGAAAACTGGACAGCTGACCTATGCAGTCCGTGATACAAGCATTGATGGGCTCGAAATTTCCAAAGGGGATTTCATGGGCATCGCCGACGGAAAGATTGTCTTGAAAGACCAGGATAGAGTCAAGGCAGCCAGAAATCTCTTAGGCAAGATGCTTGACGATGAGTCCGAAATCCTGACGATCCTCAAAGGCGAAGATGCATCCCAGGAAGATGTTGATTCACTCGTTGAATACGTTGAAAATGAATTCAAAGATGTTGAGATTGAAGTCCATAATGGCGAACAGCCATTATATGCGTTCATTTTTGCGATTGAATAATTAAAGTTTTTCCAGCCTGGAATGTACTCCGGCTGGACAGATAAAATAAGAATATGGTACTAAGGAATAGAAGGGGCTGCCCCTTCTATTTCGTTATGTTTGAAGATATTTTTCCGGTGATTCCCTAACATCCATTTGAAAGGGGTGCTCATGAATGAAATACAAAAGTGTCTTTGATATTATCGGACCGGTTATGATTGGGCCATCTAGCTCGCATACAGCAGGGGCCGCGAGGATCGGCCGGGTTGCCAGAAGCTTGTTTGGCAGGCAGCCCAAATGGGCGGCCATCTCATTTTATGGTTCCTTCGCAAAGACGTACAAAGGCCATGGAACGGATGTGGCACTGGTCGGAGGGTTGCTTGATTTTGACACATCCGATGAACGGATCACCCGTGCTATAGACATTGCCAAAGAAGCAGGAATGAAAATCAAGTTCATTGAAGAAGAAGCGATAACAGACCACCCGAATACTGTCCGTGTCAAGATTGGTGATGATGAGGATGAAATGGAGCTTGTCGGCATTTCCATCGGAGGCGGCAAGATAGAAATCATCGAACTGAACGGGTTTGAATTAAAGCTTTCTGGGCACCATCCCGCTATCCTAGTTGTCCATAATGACCGCCATGGAGCAATAGCGGCAGTTTCCAACGTTCTTGCTCATGAAGAAATCAATATCGGCCATATGGAAGTTTCGCGCAAGGAAAAAGGAAAAATGGCGCTGATGACGATTGAAGTCGATCAGAATATCGATGCAAATGTCATCAAGAAATTGGAAGAACTTCCGAATGTCCTGCAGGTCACGAAGATTGTCGAGTAATTTTCTCAACGAGGAGGAATGCGCTATGTTCCGGAATGTAGCTGAATTGGTAGAGCTTGCCACCAGTAAAAACAAGAGGATTTCCGAATTGATGATTGAACAAGAGACAGAAGTGACCGGCCGCAGCCGGGAAGAAGTGATGGCAATGATGGACAGGAGCCTGTCGGTCATGGAACAGGCTGTGGAAAGAGGGATCAAAGGCGTGAAATCCCACTCCGGTTTGACAGGAGGAGATGCCGTCTTATTGCAGAAATACATTGAAAAAGGAAACTTCCTTTCGGGTGAAACATTGCTTGATGCAGTCAGCAAGGCAGTAGCGACGAATGAAGTGAACGCGGCGATGGGGACGATTTGCGCTACTCCTACTGCTGGTTCTGCCGGAGTTGTTCCAGGAACGTTGTTCGCGGTAAAAAACAAATTGAAGCCAACCCGGGAGCAAATGGTTTCCTTCCTTTTCACTGCAGGGGCTTTTGGATTCGTTGTCGCCAATAATGCTTCCATTTCCGGCGCTGCAGGCGGCTGCCAGGCTGAAGTGGGATCTGCGGCAGGGATGGCTGCCGCTGCACTGGTAGAAATGGCGGGAGGAACACCAGGTCAAAGTGCCGAAGCGATGGCGATCACACTCAAGAATATGCTGGGGTTGGTTTGTGATCCTGTCGCAGGGCTTGTCGAGGTTCCGTGCGTAAAAAGGAACGCGATGGGGGCTGCCAATGCGATGGTTGCCGCCGATATGGCACTGGCAGGAATCACAAGCAGGATCCCTTGCGATGAAGTCATTGACGCGATGTATAAAATCGGGCAATCGATGCCTTCCGCACTTAGAGAAACAGCACAGGGAGGGTTGGCGGCAACACCGACTGGCCGTGAGTTGGAGGCCAAAATATTCGGTATTCCGCTTGATAAACGTGAATGATACATTAAAGCAACCAGTCACAGCGGTCAAAGGAATCGGCCGGGAAATGGCCGATGCACTTGCAGACATGAACATCAGGTCTGTCGGTGATCTTCTCGATTATTTTCCATACCGTTATGAAGACTATAGGCTGAAAGACCTGGCAGAGGTCAAGCATGACGAAAAAGTGACGGTGGAAGGGAAGGTTCACAGCGAACCTTCTCTCATCTATTATGGACGGAAAAAAAGCAGGCTCACTGTCCGCCTGCTTGTTGGCCGATATCTCGTCCTTGCTACCTTTTTCAACCAGCCATATTTAAAACAAAAAATCAACGTGAATGATATGATTACCGTCACAGGAAAGTGGGACCAACACAGGCAGACGATAACCGTTAATGAAATGACGATAGGATCGCATGCGAAAAGTAAGGATTTTGAACCGGTTTATGCTGTGAGAGGAAAAATGACCGTAAAGACGATCAGAAGGTTCATCAAGCAGGCGTTTTCCCAATTCGGCCACGAGGTAACTGAAATCCTGCCGGCTGAACTGCTGCAGAAATATAAACTGCTAAGCCGGAGGGAAGCATTGCGGATCATGCATTTTCCTGATGGTACAGCTGAAATGAAGCAGGCCAGAAGAAGGTTTGTATATGAGGAATTCCTGCTGTTCCAGCTGAAAATGCAAGCATTAAGGAAGCTTGAACGGGAACAGACCAGAGGGCTTGTGATTGCCTATAAATTGGACGAACTTAGGCTGTTTCTGGATAGTCTTCCATTCCCTTTGACAGGAGCACAAAAGAGGGTAGTCAACGAAATCCTCGGCGATCTGAAATCGCCATATCGAATGAACCGCCTGCTGCAGGGGGATGTGGGTTCTGGGAAGACGGTTGTTGCAGCAATCGGCCTTTTTGCAGCTAAGACAGCGGGATTCCAGGGTGCCTTGATGGTTCCAACCGAAATCCTCGCTGAACAGCATTCACAGTCCCTGACTCAACTGCTTGAACCGGTTGGAGTCCGATGCGCATTGTTGACAAGCTCCGTAAAAGGAAAACGGAGAAGAGAAATCCTTGGATTGCTCAAGAAGGGAGAGATCGACGTTTTAGTTGGAACCCATGCGCTTATCCAGGATGACGTCGATTTTTTCAATCTGGGTCTTGTCATTACAGACGAGCAGCATCGGTTTGGAGTCGAACAGCGCCGAATCCTCAGGGATAAAGGAGAAAATCCGGATGTCCTGTTCATGACAGCGACCCCGATTCCACGCACGCTGGCAATTACGGTGTTCGGTGAAATGGATGTTTCCGTCATTGATGAAATGCCTGCCGGCAGGAAAACGATCGAGACATACTGGGCAAAGCATGAGATGCTCGAGAGGGTCCTTGGGTTCGTGGAAAAAGAACTCGCCAAGGGGAGGCAGGCATATGTCATTTGCCCCCTGATCGAAGAATCGGACAAGCTGGATGTCCAGAATGCCATCGATGTCCACAGTACACTCAGTGTATATTTCCAGAAGCGATATAAGGTTGGCTTGATGCACGGCCGGCTTCATCCGGATGAAAAGGACCAGGTGATGAAGGCATTCAGCGATAACGAAGTCCAGGTGCTCGTTTCGACGACCGTCGTGGAAGTAGGAGTGAACGTGCCAAACGCGACAGTCATGCTCATCTATGATGCGGAAAGGTTCGGGCTAGCCCAGCTTCATCAGCTTCGAGGAAGAGTCGGCCGGGGAAGTGAGCAATCTTATTGCATTCTGCTTGCCGACCCAAAAAGCGAGGTCGGGAAAGAAAGAATGAAAATCCTGTCCGAAACGAACGATGGATTTGTGTTGAGCGAGAAAGACCTCGAACTTCGCGGACCTGGAGATTTCTTCGGAAAGAAACAGAGCGGCCTTCCTGAATTCAAGGTGGCAGACATGGTCCATGATTATCGCGCGCTTGAAACAGCCAGGAATGATGCTTCCTTGCTTGTGCAGTCGTCAGCATTCTGGAATGGTGAGAAATACAGGCAGCTCCGCGAGTATTTAAAGGAAACAGGCGCGCTTGTGAGCGAGAAACTGGATTGATCCTTTCAAAGAATAGAGTTGGAGAAAAGCAGATTCACAGCGAGTCTGCTTTCTTCTTTATCCAAAGGCTATGTTAAAGACCAGTGTTGATTTTTGAATAAGCGTTGGTTAGAGCCGAAGGCACGAAGATGCCTCTAAAATGCTAACGCATTTTCTTCGGGCGTGGGTGAATTCACGGAAGCTTATCAGTGTCCCGCGAAAAGAAGGGGCGGGGGAGCGCGAACACGCAAGGCGAAGAGGAGCCTTCCCGGCACGGCCGAGGAAATCGAAGTGCCTGAAGCTGAAAACAATAGTCTAATTTAACAATAGCCTATCCAAAAAATGCAGGAAGTTTATTCTTGCAATCTTATTCCATAGTCTATATACTACTATTAGTACCTAGTCTTAATAGCTCGGGCGGTGTATGTTTAAATGAAGCGAAATAAAAAGGAACGGCAGTCATTGCTGGCTGAAACGATAAAGGAAAATCCATTTATAACAGATGAAGAGTTAGCGGAAAAATTTTCAGTAAGCATCCAGACGATTCGGCTGGACAGGCTTGAACTTTCGATTCCTGAACTGCGTGAAAGGATCAAGAATGTTGCTGAGAAGCGGTTCGAAGATGAAGTCCGCTCGCTTCCGCTTGAAGAAGTAATTGGTGAAATCATAGATATTGAGCTTGATAAGAGTGCGATTTCGATACTTGATATAAAAAAGGAACATGTGTTTAAACGAAATAAAATCGCCAGGGGCCACCATTTATTTGCCCAGGCAAATTCGCTTGCAGTCGCTGTCATCAATGACGAACTAGCCTTGACCGCCAAATCGAGCATCCAATTCACAAGATCAGTGAAGGAAAACGAGAGGGTAATCGCTAAGGCAAGGGTCGTGAAAATCGATAATGACAACGGCAGGACATTTGTCGAAGTCAACAGCTATGTGAACAATGAGCTTGTATTCAGAGGCGATTTCGAGATGTACCGATCAAATTATGACAAGTAAGGGATGAAAGCAATGAGGCTTGCAGTAGACGCGATGGGCGGAGATCATGCACCAAAGGAAATCGTCCTCGGAGCAATGAAGGCAGTTGAAAAATATAGTGATATACATATTATCCTTGTAGGAGATGAAAAGCGGATCAGAGAGCATCTGGCGATTGAAGAAAGGATCGAGATTCTTCATACAGAAGAAGTCATACTAGGTACAGATGAACCTGTAAGGGCTGTTCGCAGGAAAAAGAATGCATCGATGGTGCTCGCTGCCCGGCAGGTTGCGGATGGCCTAGCTGATGCATGCATATCCGCAGGGAATACCGGGGCCCTGATGGCTTCGGGTCTGTTTGTTGTCGGCAGGATCGACGGGATTGAACGGCCGGCGCTTGCTCCGACACTCCCGACTGTTGGCGGTGAAGGATTCTTGCTGCTCGACGTCGGAGCCAATGCCGATGCCAGGCCGGAACATCTTCTTCAATATGCAATCATGGGATCCATTTACTGCGAAAAAGCAAGAGGGATTGCCAGCCCGCGTGTCGGATTGTTGAACATAGGCACGGAGGAGAAAAAAGGGAATGAACTTGTCCGGAATACATATGGATTGCTGAAAGGTGCTGACATCAATTTTATCGGCAATGTCGAGGCGAGGGATTTGCTTGAGGGTGCAGCCGATGTAGTCGTAGCCGATGGCTTCACAGGCAATATGGTGCTCAAGACAATCGAAGGGACAGCGATGTCCGTTTTCAAAATGCTGAAGACTGCGCTGACTTCAAGCTTCAAGTCAAAGATGGCTGCAGCAATCTTGAAACCGGATCTTGTTGATCTCAAGAACAAGATGGATTATACCGAGTATGGTGGAGCCGGTCTGTTTGGATTGAAGGCCCCTGTGATAAAAGCACATGGATCTTCAGATGCCAATGCTATGTTCAATTCCATTCGCCAAGCGCGTGAAATGGTCGAAAAGAACGTATCCGAAACAATCAGGACCGCAATCGAAAAGACTCAAGAACTGAATCAATAACGTAATAAAGGAGAATCATTCATGGGGAAAATCGCGTTTTTGTTTCCAGGCCAGGGATCCCAAGCAACAGGGATGGGGAAGGCCCTTGCTGCTACTGAACAAATCGTCTCTGAAACTTTCAAAAAAGCAGACGAAGTGCTTGGCGAAAACTTGAGCGGCCTGATTTTTGAAGGTCCACAGGAAAAATTGACTTTGACAGTCAACGCACAGCCTGCATTGCTCACGACAAGCATCGCCATCCTGGCATATTTCAGACAGTTTGGCTTTGAGCCGGATTATACTGCAGGCCACAGTCTCGGGGAATACTCAGCCCTTGTCGCCTCTGGAGCGATTTCTTTCGAGGATGCAGTATACGCTGTCAGGAAACGTGGGGAGCTTATGGAAGAAGCTGTCCCAAATGGCGAGGGAACGATGGCTGCGGTGCTTGGCATGGATCGTGAAAAGCTGAAGGAAGTGACCGGGGCGGTTACTGCCGGCGGGAATCCAGTCCAGCTTGCGAATTTGAATTGTCCTGGACAAATCGTGATTTCCGGATCGAAAAAAGGGGTTGAAGAAGCTGCAGGGAAAGCCCGTGAAGCTGGAGCGAAGCGGGTCATCCCGCTTGATGTCAGCGGCCCTTTCCACTCAATACTGATGAAGCCTGCAGCCGAAAGGTTTGAAGCCGTTCTTGACAGCATCAAACTTAGCGACGCAGCTATTCCCGTCATAGGAAATGTTACAGCAGAAGAGGTCACGGAGGCCTCTGAGATTAAAAAGAGATTGGTCGAACAGCTTTACTCACCTGTTTTATGGGAGGATTCAGTTGCCAGGATGATCGCGCTTGGTGTCGATACTTTCATCGAGATTGGTCCAGGCAAAGTGCTGACGGGACTGGTGAAAAAGGTAGACCGTTCTGTACGCACATTTGCCATCAGCGATCGGGAAACATGCGACGCAGCAGTAGCTGCCTTGAAGGAGGGGTCAGAATGAGACTGGAAGGAAAGATAGCACTTGTCACGGGAGCGGCCCGTGGAATCGGACATGAAATTGCTTTAGAACTTGCCAGGGAGGGTGCATCCGTTGCCGTCAATTATGCAGGCAGTGAAGCAAAAGCTCAGGCTTTGGCTGATGAAATCAAAGCGATGGGACGGGAGGCCTTTGCCATTCAGGCCGATGTTTCGAATTCAGAATCGGTCACTGGAATGGTCAAGGAAACGATCGATCGTTTCGGCAGGCTCGATATACTGGTAAATAACGCAGGGATAACAAAAGACAACTTGTTGATGCGCATGAAGGAATCCGAATGGGATGATGTCATCAACATCAACCTGAAGGGCGTCTTCCTTTGCACGAAAGCTGTCACGAGGCAGATGATGAAACAGCGTAGCGGCAGGATCGTCAATATTTCTTCCATTGTCGGCGTCAGCGGCAATGCTGGCCAAGCTAACTATGTTGCTGCCAAAGCAGGTGTCATCGGATTGACGAAGACATCTGCAAAAGAGCTTGCGTCTAGAGGGATTACTGTCAATGCAGTAGCCCCAGGTTTCATTACGACGGATATGACCGATAAGCTCGGCGAAGAAGTAAAGGAAGAAATGCTCAAGCAAATCCCGTTGGGTCGTTTCGGGAATCCGAAGGACATTGCTAGGACAGTTGTGTTCCTTGCCTCGGAAGACAGCAGTTACATGACCGGCCAGACGCTTCATATTGATGGGGGCATGGTCATGTGAATGGTGGGGGAAAACCCTGCTGGAAGTCCATTCAATAATCATCTGGACAGTCATTTATTATTTCATCAAAATCATCTATAATGGCTTGAGGGGAGGTGAACGAGCATGGCAGATGTTTTGGAACGTGTAACAAAAATCATTGTTGACCGTTTGGGTGTAGATGAATCTCAAGTAACTTTAGAAGCATCTTTCAAAGATGACCTTGGTGCTGATTCCCTTGATGTAGTTGAGTTGGTTATGGAATTGGAAGACGAATTCGACATGGAAATCTCTGATGAAGATGCAGAAAAAATCGCTTCAGTTGGTGACGCTGTAAACTACATAAATAGCAAAATGTGACTGTAGGATTTTATGTTAAGAAGCTCCGTTTTTTAAACGGGGCTTTCTTCTATGTAAAGAAGACCGGTACCGCGGGGCTGGGAATCGCCATTATCTTGCAGCATTTCCCTTTTTCCCGGGATCCAGGGCGAAAAAAACAAAGTTTTTTTGCTTTGAGGGCAATTTTTTTTGTAAACTGTTAGTAGTCTTAAATAATGAGCAAGGTGGAATAAAAACATGCGCAACAATGAAAAGGTAAGCGATAAAAAAAATACCCGCGCAAAGGAAGGTAAATTCAAGGTTTTTCAGGCTCGGATTGGCATCCAATTTGAGAACGAAAAATTGTTGAAACAAGCCTTTACGCATTCATCCTATGTGAATGAGCATCGCAGGAAGCCGCATGAAGACAATGAGAGGCTGGAGTTCTTGGGAGATGCTGTCCTTGAATTGACCGTATCCCATTTTTTATTCAAGAAGTATCCGATGATGTCAGAGGGAGAATTGACAAAGCTAAGGGCCGCAGTGGTATGCGAGCCGTCACTTGTTTCCTTTGCCAATGAACTTTCTTTTGGGAGCCTCGTGCTGCTTGGAAAGGGAGAAGAAATGACTGGCGGACGGACAAGGCCAGCTCTGCTGGCAGATGTTTTCGAAGCCTTCATCGGAGCTTTGTACCTGGACAAGGGGATCAGTACGGTAACAGCATTCCTCGAAGAAATCATGTTTCCGAAAATCGATGCCGGTGCTTTTTCTCATGTGATGGATTTTAAAAGCCAGCTGCAGGAACATGTCCAAAGGGATGGGGCAGGGAGCCTTGAATATAAGATTCTTAAGGAAATCGGCCCTGCCCACAGCCGGGAATTCGAATCAAGGGTCTATTTGAACGGGGATGAGCTGGGGGCAGGGACGGGCAGGTCGAAGAAAGAAGCGGAGCAGCACGCAGCCCAAATGGCACTGGAAAAGTTGAAAGCGCACATAGAGAAGGGCAGCCAGGAAAAAATTTAACTGGAAAGGGAGAGCCATTTTGTTTTTAAAAAGATTAGATGTGGTCGGTTTTAAATCCTTTGCCGATAGGATTTCTGTAGAATTCGTTCCAGGTGTGACTGCAGTGGTCGGACCGAACGGAAGCGGCAAGAGCAATATTACCGATTCCATCCGCTGGGTGCTGGGTGAGCAGTCGGCCAAATCGCTCCGCGGCGCAAAAATGGAGGATATCATTTTTGCCGGGAGTGACTCTAGAAAGCCGCTGAACTTTGCGGAAGTGACTTTGACCTTGGACAACGATGACCAATCCTTGCCTCTCGATTACAGTGAAGTAAGTGTGACGAGACGGGTGTACCGGTCCGGCGACAGCGAGTATTTGATCAATAAACAAACCTGCAGGCTAAAGGACATCGTCGATTTATTCATGGATTCCGGCCTTGGCAGGGAGGCCTTTTCCATAATAAGCCAGGGAAGGGTCGAAGAAATACTGAACAGCAAGCCCGAAGACCGCAGGACAATCTTTGAAGAGGCGGCAGGGGTTCTAAAATATAAATCCCGAAAAAAGAAAGCTGAACACAAACTCTTCGAAACTCAAGAGAACCTGAACCGGGTCACTGATATCCTCCATGAACTGGAAGGGCAGGTCGAGCCATTGAAAATCCAGGCCTCGATCGCTAAGGACTATCTTCAGCAGAAGGAAGAGCTCGAGAAAATCGAAGTGGCTTTGACAGCCTATGAAATCGAAGATCTGCATACCCGCTGGGAGCAGCTTTCAAAGCAGCTGG
The DNA here is from genome assembly GCF_017912555.1 of Bacillus sp. REN3. Lineage (GTDB taxonomy): Bacteria > Bacillota > Bacilli > Bacillales > Cytobacillaceae > Mesobacillus. Next base: position 121,715 of record NZ_JAERSD010000001.1, read on the forward strand.
AGGAGCACAAAGAAAATGAACTCCGGCAATCAGCTGTTTTGCAAAAAAAGGAAGCTGAAATCGAAAAAATGCGGGACGAGCTGACTGCGCTTGACGAATCGGTCAGCGATTTGCAGAATGTCCTTCTCCACGCAAGCGAGGAGTTGGAAAAGCTGGAGGGAAGAAAGGAAGTCCTTAAAGAACGGAAGAAAAATGCCTCGCAGAACAAGGGACAACTCGAAAGCAACATCAAAGAACTATCGGAGTCGATTTCCCGCCTTGAGAGCCAGAAGGTGGAATATGAGCGTAATGTCGCCGAGCTTTCAAAAGCAGCGGCCGAATTGCAAAAGGAGCTCAAGGAAAAGCAAGAGAAGCTTACACTCTACAGTGAGGATGTCGAACAGAAGATCGATTCAATCAAGAGTGATTACATCGAGGTATTGAATGAACAGGCCAGCGCGAGGAATGAAAGAGTCTACATTGAACAACAGCTTGAACAGCAGGAAGCAAAGGGATCAAGGCTTGACAGCGAGAATGACCGTTTCGTTTCCATCCGGGCTGATATAGAAGAAAAAAAAGCAGGGATTGAACAGCAGATTGCCTCTGTGCAGCAGGAGCTTGAACGGCAGGTCAAGTTGTATTTTGATGGGCAAAAAGAGTTGGAATCCCTGAAAAACTCTTATCAGAAGCAGGAGAAAATGCTATACCAGGCCTATCAGTACCTCCAGCAGGCAAAATCGAAAAAGGAAATGCTGGAGGAAATGGAAGAAGATTACTCAGGCTTCTTCCAGGGGGTTAAAGAGGTACTGAAGGCAAGGAAGGATAAACTTAAAGGCATCGAGGGTGCGATTGCAGAGTTGGTCCAGGTTCCGAAGCAATATGAGATTGCAATCGAAACAGCTCTTGGCGGCGCAATGCAGCACATTGTTGTCCAGAATGAAGAAAACGCCAGGACGGCAATCCAATACTTGAAGCAAAAGTCATTCGGACGGGCTACTTTCCTGCCGATGAGCATCATCAAAGGCAAGTCGCTTGGAGCGTCGCAGCTGGCATCGCTTTCTAGCCACGCATCCTATGTCGGCACTGCAGCAGACTTGATCCAGTATGACAAGCGATTTGCAGAAGTCATCAGGAACCTACTTGGCAATGTTGTTGTCGCTGCCGATTTGAAAGGCGCGAATGAGATAGCAAGGCTACTTCAGTATCGAAGCAGGATTGTCACCCTTGAAGGAGATGTTGTCAACCCTGGTGGATCGATGACTGGAGGTGCTGTCAAACAAAAGTCTTCCTCCCTGCTTAGCCGAAAAGGAGAGCTCGAGGACTTGACCAGCAAGCTGGCAGACATGGAAGAAAAGACTGGCTTGCTTGAGAAAAAAGTCAAATCGCTTAAAGCTGCGATTCAGGCTGGAGAGACAAAGCAGGAGGAACTGCGGAAAAAAGGCGAAAACCTGCGCCTTAAGGAACAAGCTCTAAAAGGCGATCTGCGTGAAGTGGAACTTGAACAGAAAAATATTAACGAACGATTATCCGTGTACGATTCTGAAAAAGTCCAGATTGTCACGGATAAAGCCAGACTTGAAGCAAGGCTGGCCGAACTTTCGAAGCTCCTGGACAAATACCACGATCAGCTGAGTGGATTCGATTCCGAAATCGCCAGGCTTACAGAGTTGAAGAATTCGAACTCGACTTCAAGGGAAAGCCTCGCTGCTGGAATCAGCGAATTGAAAATCAGCCTTGCTGCGAAGAAGGAGCAGCTTACCCACGCGAATGAAAAGCTGGATTCTGTCATCCTGCAAACAAGGGAGCAATCGAAGAAACTGAAGGTTTTCAAGGAGGACCTGGCGTTGCTCTCTTCCGAGATGACTGACAGTTCTTCAGGAGAAGTCCAGTTGGAAGAGGCTGCGAAGCAGAAGCTCAAAGACAAGAATGAAACAATCAAATTGATTGGTGAAAGGAGGGCAGAGCGTCTCGAACGCCAGACAAGGCTTGAAGATCTCGAACTTGAAGCGAAAGAGGCAAGGAGGCTCCTCAAAGGAGTCAGCGAGGTCCTTAAGGACGAGGAAGTAAAGCTCAATAGGCTTGATGTTGAACTTGACAACAGGCTTGCCCATCTGCGGGAAGAGTATCTCCTTTCATATGAAGCCGCTAAAGAGCAATATCCATTGACAATCCCTCCCGAAGAGGCGAGGAGGAAAGTGAAGCTGATCAAACTGGCAATCGAGGAGCTCGGCACTGTCAACCTTGGAGCAATAGAAGAATATGAAAGAGTTTCGGAGCGCTATGAATTTTTACTGGAACAAAAAACTGACCTTCAGGAAGCAAAGGATACATTGTTCCTTGTAATCGAGGAAATGGATGGTGAAATGAAGAAACGGTTCGAACAGACCTTCACTGCGATTCGTTCCCACTTTGAATCCGTGTTCCAGGCTTTGTTTGGCGGCGGGAGAGCTGATTTAAAGCTTACTCAGCCGGAGGATCTCCTGAACACAGGAGTTGAAATCGTTGCCCAGCCTCCAGGAAAGAAGCTGCAGAACCTTGGGCTCCTTTCGGGAGGGGAGCGTGCGCTGACAGCCATCGCGCTGCTGTTCTCTATCCTGAAGGTCCGGCCAGTGCCATTCTGCATTCTTGATGAAGTCGAAGCAGCGCTTGATGAAGCGAATGTCCACCGTTTCAGCCAGTATTTGAAAAAATTCAGTGCCGAAACGCAGTTCATTGTCATCACCCACCGCCAGGGAACGATGGAGGGGGCGGATGTCCTCTATGGAGTGACAATGCAGGAATCAGGTGTATCCAAGCTTGTTTCGGTTCGGCTAGAGGAATCTAAGGAGCTTGTAAAATCGTAAAGGAGAGGGGATGGAACCGTGAGTTTTTTTAAGAAGCTGAAAGAAAAATTTACAAACCAGACTGAGAGTGTCAGCGATAAATTCAAAGTAGGACTGACAAGGACAAGGGATAACTTCTCGAATAAGGTGAACGATCTCGTATCCCGCTACCGGAAAGTCGATGAGGAATTCTTTGAGGAGCTGGAAGAAATTCTTATCCAGGCAGATGTCGGTTTTGAGACCGTCATGGAACTCGTTGAGGAGCTAAAGAAAGAAGTGAAACGCCGCAATATCCAGGACCCAAAAGAAGTGCAGGATGTCATCTCCGAAAAACTCGTTGATATTTATCAGGGAGGGAACGATCGTTCCTCCACGCTCGATATCCAGGAAGACGACCTGACAGTCATCCTGTTTGTCGGAGTCAATGGGGTCGGTAAAACGACGACAATCGGCAAGCTTGCCCACAAGTTCAAAAGCGAAGGGAAAAAGGTCCTGCTAGCAGCTGGGGATACCTTCAGGGCGGGAGCGATCGAACAACTCGAAGTATGGGGCGAGAGGGTTGGCGTCGATGTCATTAAACAGGCTGAAGGATCCGATCCTGCAGCCGTCATGTATGATGCCGTCCGGGCTGCAAAATCCCGCAGTGTCGATATCCTGATTTGCGACACAGCTGGGCGGCTCCAGAACAAGGTCAATTTGATGAAGGAGCTCGAGAAGGTCAAGCGAGTCATCGAGCGTGAGATTCCCGGTGCCCCGCATGAAGTCCTGCTAGTACTTGATGCGACAACTGGCCAAAATGCGTTGGTCCAGGCGAAAACTTTCAAGGAAGCCACAGACGTGAGTGGAATCGTCTTGACAAAACTTGATGGCACCGCAAAGGGGGGGATTGTCATCGCGATCCGCAAGGAATTGGATATTCCGGTCAAATTCGTTGGCCTTGGGGAAAAAATGGATGATCTGCAGGAGTTCGATCCTGAAAAATATGTTTACGGTCTATTTGCTGATGCTGTCGAGAAGGAAGAAATAGCCGAATAACCTTGATTTACCAAGGGATTGCTGTAAAGGCAGCAGCTTGACAGGAAGGGTTAACGTGTGTAAACTGTCATTATGTAAAGGTATTTCACTTAACATGGAGGAATCGGAATGCTTGAAAAAACGAACCGCATGAACTATTTGTACGATTTTTATCAGGCATTGTTAACTCCTAAGCAAAGCAGCTATATGGCCCTTTACTACCTCGATGATTATTCGCTCGGGGAAATCGCCGAAGAGTATGATGTCAGCCGGCAGGCTGTGTATGACAACATCAAACGCACTGAAGCGATGCTTGAGGAATATGAAGAAAAGCTGTTATTATTCGAGAAATTCCAGAAGCGCAGCGAGCTAGTATCGAAGATGAAGCAATTGCTGGGTGAAGGGAATGACAATCCGGCTCTATTGGAATTGATAGCCGAGCTTGAGAAATTAGACTAGGGAGGCGGCATGGAATGGCATTTGAAGGATTGGCCGACCGACTGCAAAATACAATGCAAAAAATCCGCGGCAAAGGAAAGGTAACTGAAGCGGATGTCAAAGAAATGATGCGGGAAGTCCGTTTGGCGCTATTGGAGGCAGATGTTAACTTCAAAGTCGTCAAAGACTTTGTCAAAAGGGTCACGGAGCGGGCGATCGGGCAGGAAGTGGTCAAGAGCCTGACCCCCGGCCAGCAGGTTATAAAGGTTGTTAAGGAAGAACTGACAGAGCTGATGGGTGGGGAGCAAAGCAAAATTGCAGCTTCGAACCGTCCGCCTACCGTCATCATGATGGTGGGGCTGCAGGGAGCCGGTAAAACAACGACAACTGGGAAACTTGCCAATCTGCTGCGAAAAAAATTTAACCGTAAGCCGCTGCTTGTCGCTGCAGATATATACCGTCCAGCGGCGATCAAGCAGCTGGAAACACTGGGCAGGCAGTTAAGCATGCCGGTGTTCTCGCTTGGCGATCAGGTCAGCCCAGTCGAAATCGCCAGACAGGCTATCGAGAAAGCGAAGGAAGACCATCTTGACTATGTCCTGATTGATACTGCAGGACGCCTGCATGTCGATGAAAACCTGATGGATGAGCTCAAGGAAATCAAAGAGCTTTCAAAACCGGATGAAATTTTCCTTGTGGTGGACGCGATGACTGGACAGGATGCTGTGAACGTCGCCCAGAGTTTCAATGAGCAGCTGGGGCTGACCGGAGTTGTCCTGACCAAGCTTGATGGGGATACGAGAGGCGGTGCCGCGCTATCCATCAGGGCAGTGACAAATACGCCGATCAAATTCGTCGGTTTGGGCGAAAAGCTCGACGCAATTGAACCCTTCCATCCGGAACGCATGGCTTCCCGGATTCTCGGGATGGGTGATGTGCTTACCCTGATCGAGAAGGCACAGGCAAATGTCGATGAAGAGAAAGCGAAAGAGCTTGAGAAAAAAATGCGCACGGCCTCTTTCACCCTTGATGACTTCCTCGACCAGCTTGGACAGGTCAAGAAGATGGGGCCGCTGGATGAAATCCTGAAGATGATGCCTGGCGCTAACAAGATCAAAGGCATGAACAATCTCCAGATTGACGAGAAACAAATCTCGCATGTTGAGGCAATCATCCAATCGATGACGACCGAGGAAAAAGCGCATCCTGAAATCATCAATGCCAACAGGCGGAAGAGGATCGCAAGAGGAAGCGGAACATCCATCCAGGAAGTGAACCGCCTGCTCAAGCAATTCGAAGACATGAAAAAGATGATGAAGCAGATGACAGGCATGCAGCAAAAAGGGAAGAAAAAAGGTGGTTTCAAATTGCCTTTCAATCCTTTTTGACTTGTCATTTGAGGAAAGCGGAAGAGTGTAAAGAAAAAACCCTTTACAAGACGTTTTGAATTTGATATTATTCTATCTTGTGTGAAACTATTCGGAGGTGCTTATTTAAAATGGCAGTAAAAATTCGTTTAAAACGTATGGGAGCTAAAAAATCTCCTTTCTATCGTATTGTAGTAGCTGATTCACGTTCACCACGTGACGGCCGTTTCATCGAGACTATAGGAACTTACAACCCAGTTGCCCAGCCTGCACAGGTTGAAATCAACGAAGAGTTGGTTCTTAAGTGGCTTAAGGACGGAGCAAAACCATCTGATACAGTGCGCAACTTGTTCTCTAAGCAAGGTATCATGGAAAAATTCCACAACTCCAAGAACAGCAAGTAATCGTGGTTGCGCCCATGAAGGAATTAATTGAGACGATCGTCAAGCCCCTTGTTGATTTTCCGGAAGATGTTCATGTGAATGTGCACGAAGAGGATCAGCGCGTAACCTATAAGCTTTCCGTCAACAAAAGTGATATGGGCAAAGTAATCGGAAAGCAGGGGCGCGTTGCAAAGGCGATAAGAACCGTAGTCTATGCAGCAGGATCATCACAACAAAAGAAGATATTCCTGGAGATAGTCGAATAAACGCCATGAAAGCAGCAAGCTCACGCAGGAGCACCAGCTGCCTGGCGGATTGAAAGGGAGGGGATGCCCCTCCTTTTTTCTATTTTGGGAAGCATGCTGTATAATAATGATATCAATTGCCAAGCTAAATATCCGTATGAGTCTTTGAGGGGGGAAATGCCTTGAAAGTACTGCAAACGATAGTGGTAAAACAAGTACTGACGGAGAAAAGCAAGGAGAGGATCCTACAAAAATACCACTCCAGAAAGCTTCAGCTCCAAAAAGAATGCGACCAGCTAAGGTTCGAATTGAGAAAACTGGAAAAGACGAAGAAATTCCCTCCCGAAACCTTGAAAAGACATTTTGAACAGGAAATCAAAGTCCATAAGGAAAAAATCAAGCTGATGGATTTTCAGATAGAACAATTACATATCCTTCCGCTCGGAAGTGAAATCAAGGAGACGGAATTGCAGGGACTCGTCGAGATCAACGAAGGTGATGAATGGGACGGGTTCCTTACAGGGAAAACCATCATTGTGAAAGATGGGATCGTTGCTGAAATACGCGAGAGGTGATTTTTACAATGGAAAAGATGTTTAACGTCGGCAAAATTGTCAACACACACGGTATCAGGGGAGAGGTAAGAGTCATCTCCCGGACAGACTTTCCAGAAGAACGATACAAGACAGGAAATACCCTGTATCTTTTCATGCCCGGTTCGAAGGATCCATCCGAGCTGATTGTGGGCAGCCACAGAGTCCATAAGAATTTCGATTTGCTGACATTTGAAGGCTATGACAATGTGAATCAGGTTGAAAAGATGAAGGGAGGCATCCTGAAAGTCCCGGAAAGCCAGCGGGGAGAATTGGAGGAGGGAGAGTATTATTTCCAGGATATCATTGGCTGCGTAATGCTATCAATTGACGGGGAGGAAATTGGCAAAGTTGTTGAAATCCTAACTCCCGGCGCCAATGATGTCTGGGTCGTCAAAGGACGCGATGGGAAAGAACACCTGATTCCATATATCGAAGACATCGTGAAGAAAGTCGATGTCAATCAAAAGGTCATCATAATCGAGCCGTTGGAAGGGCTCCTGCCATGATGAATATTGATGTGCTATCCATTTTTCCAGAGATGTTCGAAGGAATATTCGGCCATTCAATCCTGAAGAAAGCTGCTGAAAAAGGAGCCGTCCAGTATAACGTTGTCAATTTCAGGGGATTCGCCGATAATAAACATAAAACAGTCGATGATTATCCTTATGGCGGCGGTGCCGGCATGGTCTTAAAGCCGCAGCCGATTTTTGATGCTGTCTCTTCGCTGGTGGAGCAGGCAAAAAAGACTGCACCACGTGTGATCCTCCTGTGTCCGCAGGGAGAGAGGTATACGCAGAAAAAAGCGGAGGAGTTGGCGAAGGAAGATCACCTGATATTCATTTGCGGCCATTATGAAGGCTATGACGAACGGATCCGGGAGCATCTTGTTACAGATGAAATTTCAATCGGGGATTATGTCCTTACCGGAGGAGAACTAGGCGCGATGGTCGTCATCGATAGTGTCGTGAGGCTCCTGCCTGGCGTCCTTGGAAGCGAAGAATCCCACCTCCAGGACTCCTTCAGCACCGGTCTCCTTGAGCACCCTCACTATACAAGGCCCGCGGATTTCCGCGGAATGAAGGTGCCGGAAGTACTTTTGTCCGGAAACCACCGCCACATAGAGGAGTGGAGGATGAAGGAAAGTCTGAAACGGACTCTCAACCGCCGTCCTGACTTGCTTGATGATGCAGAGCTGACAGAAGATCAAAAAAAATGGCTCGCTGAACTGGCAAAAATGGATGAATGATATTGCAGATACGCTTCGTTTATGGTAAGATACTTTTTGTGGCCTGGAGCGGCAATGCCCCTTGGCCTTATAACAATGTTCCGCTGCAGTCAAGTTGTGCAAGAGCATTTGTGGGAGGAGATGAAAACGATGCAAAAACTAATCGAAGAAATCACAAAAGAACAACTTCGCACAGATCTTCCTTCTTTCCGTCCTGGTGACACTGTACGTGTCCACGTTAAGGTAGTTGAAGGAACACGCGAACGTATCCAGTTGTTCGAAGGTGTTGTGATTAAGCGTCGTGGTGGTGGAATCAGCGAAACTTTTACTGTACGTAAAATTTCTTATGGAGTAGGCGTAGAGCGTACTTTCCCTGTACACACACCGAAAATTGCGAAGCTTGAAGTGATCCGCCGCGGTAAAGTCCGCCGTGCGAAACTTTACTACTTGCGTAACCTTCGCGGTAAGAAAGCTCGTATCAAGGAAATCAGATAGCATTGAATGCCAAAAAGGAGCTTGCCTTGACAAGCTCCTTTTTCATCATTATCAGAGAAAACAATTATTAAATTTATTTAAAAAAATCATCACCGATCGTGTTTATCTTGCCTTGCTTATGTAAAATAAAGTTATGTACTCAAACAACATATTTTGGAATGGTGGGGAAAGAATGGCCGAAAAGAAGAAGAGTGAATTGTGGGAATGGACGAAAGCACTTCTGATCGCTGTGCTGCTTGCGGTTGTGATCCGTTATTTCTTATTTGCGCCGATTGTAGTGGATGGGCTTTCGATGATGCCAACGCTTCATGACCAGGACCGCATGATTGTCAATAAGCTGAGCTACAAAGTAGGAGAGCCAAAACGATTCGATATCATCGTCTTCCATGCTCCTGAAAATAAGGACTACATAAAAAGGGTCATCGGTTTGCCAGGAGATAAAATAGAGTACAAAAATGATACATTGTATGTCAATGGCAAAGCATACGAAGAACCGTATCTGGAAGAATATAAAAAACAGGTGATTGACGGGCCGCTGACAGATCCGTTCACGCTGGAAGAAAAAATTGGCCGGGAAACTGTTCCTGAGGGCCATCTTTTCGTGATGGGTGACAATCGCCGTTTCAGCAAGGACAGCCGCCATATCGGTACTGTTCCTTTTGAAGAGGTGCTTGGGAAGACGAGCATCATCTATTGGCCGATAGCCGATATCCGTTCAGTGGATTGAACATGGCGTGTACGCCATACGGCTGCAAATCAGATTTAGGAGGTGGCTGCTTTGACGATCCAATGGTTTCCAGGGCATATGGCCAAGGCTCGCAGGGAGGTCACAGAAAAATTAAAGCTAGTGGATGTGATTTTTGAACTGGTGGATGCAAGGATTCCATACTCTTCCAGAAATCCAATGATTGATGAAATCATCCACCAAAAACCAAGGATAGTCCTTTTGAATAAGGCTGACATGGCCGATAAAGCCGCAACGGAAGAATGGCTGCGCTACTATCGCGACAGAGGCATAAAGGCGTTGGCGATTAATTCACAGGCAGGCACAGGTCTCAAACAAATCGTCCAGGAAGCGAAGCTTCTCCTGAAGGACAAGTTCGACCGCCTGGAATCGAAAGGTGTGAAGCCCAGGGCTATCCGGGCGATGATCGTTGGGATCCCCAACTCTGGGAAGTCTACCCTGATCAACAGGCTGGCGGGGAAGAATATCGCCCAGACAGGAAATAGGCCTGGGGTCACGAAATCACAGCAGTGGATCAAGGTGGGAAAAGAACTTGAATTGCTTGATACTCCAGGGATACTCTGGCCAAAGTTTGAGGATCAGGAGGTAGGCATGAAGCTTGCTGTCACTGGAGCGATTAAGGATACAATCCTCAATCTGCAGGATCTGGCTGTGTACGCCCTGAAATTCCTGGAAAAGCATTATCCTGAACAGTTGAAGGATCGGTACAGGCTGGAGGGCTTCCCCGAAGATATCGTGGAGCTTTTTGATCAGATCGGCGATTTCCGCGGGTGCCGGATGCCAGGGGGATATGTTGATTATGATAAAGTTGCGGAGCTAGTGATTCGTGAAATCCGCAGTGAAAAACTCGGCCGTTTATCGTTTGAACGTCCTTCAGATCTGGAGCAGAGTGAAGATATAAGAGGAAAACAAGAATAAAGGTCCTGGATCAGGGCCTTTATTTTTTCACATGCTTGCCGATATTACTTAGAGAAATGATCAATAGGAGCGCTAGATGGAAAACTTGAAAATAGCTGAAATAGAACGATTGCTTTTGAACAGCGACAATGTTGAAGGAACGGTAGTAGAGTCATTGAGGAAGGACAACAGGAAAGGCGTCCAGAGTCTCTTGGCAAAATGGGAAAGGAAAGAGGAGCATCGGCGGAGGCAGCATGAACAATTTGTGGCTATGACAGCTTTTGAACGAAGGCTGCGAGGCAAAGGGTATCAGAACATTGCCGGAATCGATGAAGCGGGCAGAGGACCGCTTGCCGGCCCGGTAGTCGCAGGTGCTGTCATTTTGCAAGAAGACTTCTATCTACCGGGACTGAATGATTCCAAGAAGCTGAACGAATCGAAAAGAGAAGAATATTTCCGCATAATCAATAAGGAAGCACTTGCTATTGGTATCGGGATTGTAAGCGCGGCTGAAATCGATGAAATCAACATTTTGCAGGCAACAAAAAAAGCGATGTCATCTGCTGCTGAGCAATTGGACCCACAGCCGGATTTCCTGCTTATCGATGCAGTTGATCTGGTGACACCGTATCCTTCTGAAGCTTTGATCAAAGGAGACGCAAGGAGCATAACAATTGCAGCAGCTTCCATCATTGCGAAGGTAACGAGAGACCGGCTGATGAAGGCAATTGCCAAGGAGTTCCCTCACTATGGATTCGAGGCGAATATGGGCTATGGCACAGCTTTCCATTTGGAAGCGATAAAGGAGCATGGCGTGACTCCTTGCCATCGGAAAAGCTTTGCTCCTGTCAAGGAATGTTTAGGAAGTGGACAAAAGTAAGGCGGTGTGGATGATGGACACAGTAACATTGCAATCCATGTTAAGCCAAATGGGAGCAACACAGCAGATAAAAACGGTTGTATTCATCCCTGGACAGATCATCAATGGGAAAATCCTGAAGCTCTTTCCCGAACGAATGGCAGAGGTGCAGATCGGATCCCAAAAGCTGATTGCCCAATTGGAGGCTCCGCTATCGACGAACGAACGGTACTGGCTGCAGGTGCAGCCCGGTGATGGGAACAAGATTCAGTTAAAGGTCATGGCTGCAGCAGAGGATACAAGGCAGAGTGAAGGCCTAGGCAAAATTCTTCGCGGACTTTCCGTCCCGGTTACTAAAGAGAATCTGGAACTTATCCGATATTTTGTGAAAGAAAAGCTTCCTGTCAGCAAGGAAACATTGCCAGTCGCTTCGAATTTGCTGAGATCAGCAAATTCAAAGAGTGAGGGACTGGAAGCGGTCAAGATGATCCTGACTAGGGCGCTGCCGCTGACTCCGGCAACTTTTTCGGCATTATATACATTCAATAAGGAGTCTTCCCTTATCCAGCTGATGATCCAGCTACACGGCGGTTTAACGGATTTGCCGCCAACTGAAACGATCATGAAGTCAAAGGCTTTGCTTGAGGAGTTGCTTCCTCTGAAAAAGGGCACGGAAGCTGGCAGTCCTCCGCCTGTTGATCTTGATTCGAATCCGCTGTCGCCCGCAAAAATAAAGAAATTCCTTTCCACGCTCGGCATGTCATATGAAAGGCAGCTTTTCTCTGAAGCAGACACCAGGCCGGCGGGAGAGCAGCGCAGCATCACAGAAGGCTTGAAACCGCAACTGTTGCGCCTGATGCATGAACAACCGCCACAGGCTGTAAAGGATGCAGCAGAACAAATTGTAAACAAAATCACCGGGTTTCAGCTGCTATCGCAGGAATCAGGGCCCGTCCAGCAGCTGGTTATGCAACTCCCTATTATCATTGGGGGGAAAATGAATGAAATCACGATGCAGTGGAGCGGGAAGAAGGCACCAGACGGAAAAATCGACGCTGGCTATTGCAGGATCCTGTTTTATCTGAAATTAGGACATCTTAAGGAAACAGTCATTGATGTCCAAATCCAAAACAGGGTCATGAGCATAGGGGTAATCAATGAACAGCCAGCGTTAAGTGATCATTGCTCGCAACTGTTGCCAGAGCTGAAAAGCAAACTGTCGGAAATTGGTTATTTATTGTCGTCACTGTCCTTGAAGGCGCCCGAAGAGAATCCTGCTGGCGGGGGAGGCAAAATGCTTGCTGATTTGTACGGCAAGAAAGAATACACCGGGGTGGATATCAAAATATGACAAATTCAAAGTCAAAGGTCAGGAAAACTGCAGTTGCCCTAGGTTATGATCCAAAAACAAACGACCCGCCAAGGGTGCTGGCAAAAGGGAAAGGCCTGGTAGCTGGGGAAATCATTGAAAGGGCAAAAGACAATGATGTGCCGGTCCAGGAGGATGCTTCACTTGTCGAAGTCCTTGGCCAGCTTGAGCTCAATGAAAGGATTCCTGAAGAACTTTATCAGGCAGTCGCCGAAGTTCTAGCCTTTCTTTACCGGCTCGATAAACTGGCAGGCGAACCAAATGAATGATGCTCATGGAGGAGAAACAGGGCAAAATGATTCTTCGAAACTTACTCTAGTCGGGAAAAATGAGGTACCCCGGCTTTTTTTGTTTGTTCTAAACAGCTTGTAAAATGCCAGAATTTATTTTTGAATATCTGCAGGTTGGAGGATGGCGTGAAAACGCCCATAAATATTGGAGGTCACTGGAAAACATTTCGCCTTGGCACGATGAAGTCATGGAGGCCCCTATATGGAGTTAAATGGATCGATTGTTACATTGGCCATTCTGTTTGTGTAAAGTAAGTTTCTGTTTAATAAAACTAGGTTGATTGGAACGGAAGGTGCGAGACTCCTTGAAAATGCTGACGCATTTTCTTCGTGCGCGGATGAATTCACGGAAGCCCATTCAGTGTCCTGCGGGATTAGCGGGACAGGTGAGACACCGCACGCCCCGCGGAAAGCGAGGCATCCCGATGTGAAAATCAACCGGCCAATGAACAAAGGCTTTCCTTCAAGTATTTTTTCAGTGGCCTGAAATATCGCGGGGTTTTCCTCCGGGGAAGTCTGCTCAAAACTCCTGGGGAACCGGGCAGCCAGGAGTGGAAACTGAGCATTGATTAAAGGGCAGCCATGTTGGCAGAAACCGCCTTTGCCAATAGACGGAAGCGCTTACAAAGTTTTTTTGGAATATTTAAAAAGCCTAAATATTTAAATCATAAAGGTAGACAAGCTATATTTCATTATATAAAATGAAAGCGCAGTCTATTATTAATAATTGAGATGAATAATATTTTCTACTTAGAAGAGCCTGTATGATAGATGGACCAGATAGGCTGTTCTAATAGATAGGAGGATGGGAAATGAATGTCCATGAGTATCAAGGGAAAGAAATCCTCAGAAAATATGGGGTAAAGGTGCCTAATGGCAAGGTTGCTTTCACGGTTGAGGAAGCGGTTGAAGCAGCAAAGGAACTGGGAACGTCAGTATGTGTCGTAAAAGCTCAGATCCATGCCGGCGGAAGGGGTAAAGCTGGCGGTGTAAAGGTTGCCAAGAACCTAGAGGAAGTACGTACATATGCAAGTGAAATTCTTGGAAAAACCCTGGTTACACACCAGACAGGTCCGGAAGGCAAGGAAGTAAAGCGTTTGCTGATCGAAGAAGGCTGCGACATCAAGAAGGAGTATTATGTCGGTTTAGTGCTTGACCGCGCTACATCTCGTGTCGTCCTGATGGCATCCGAAGAAGGCGGCACAGAAATCGAGGAAGTTGCAGCAGCAACTCCAGAGAAAATCTTCAAAGAAGAAATCGATCCTGTTCTTGGGCTTATGCCTTATCAGGCTCGCAGGATTGCATTCAATATCAATATCCCTAAGGAGCTTGTCAACCAGGCTGTCAAGTTCATGATGGGCCTTTACACTGCCTATATCGAGAAGGATTGCTCGATTGCGGAAATCAATCCGCTTGTCGTGACAGGAGATGGTCAGGTATTGGCGCTTGATGCCAAGCTGAATTTCGATTCAAACGCGTTATACCGCCAGAAAGACGTCATGGAATACCGCGACCTTGATGAAGAAGATCCGAAGGAAATCGAAGCGTCCAAGTATGATCTGAGCTACATTTCCCTTGATGGGAATATCGGCTGCATGGTTAACGGTGCCGGCCTTGCGATGGCGACAATGGATATTGTCAAACATTATGGCGGGGATCCTGCCAACTTCCTTGATGTTGGAGGCGGCGCGACTGCGGAGAAAGTAACGGAAGCGTTTAAAATCATCCTTTCAGATCCGAATGTTAAGGGTATTTTCGTAAATATCTTCGGCGGCATCATGAAGTGTGACATCATTGCCACTGGTGTAGTGGAAGCCGCAAAACAGGTTGGCCTCCAGGTTCCGCTTGTTGTCCGTCTTGAAGGTACGAATGTTGAACTTGGCAAACAGATTCTGAATGAATCCGGCTTGAATATCATCGCTGCTGAATCAATGGCAGACGGTGCTGAAAAAATCGTTTCATTAGTGAAGTAGGATCGAAAGGAGAGAAAATTGACGTGAGCGTATTTATTAATAAAGATACAAAAGTCATTGTCCAAGGTATTACGGGTTCAACAGCCCTTTTCCATACAAAGCAGATGCTTGAATATGGTACACAAATTGTTGGAGGAACTACCCCCGGCAAAGGCGGCCAAGAGGTAGAAGGCGTTCCAGTATTCAATACTGTCAAAGAAGCGGTTGATAAAACAGGTGCGAATGCTTCTGTCATCTATGTTCCTGCGCCATTCGCAGCGGATGCGATCATTGAAGCGGTCGATGCTGAACTGGATCTTGTTATTTGTATCACGGAGCACATCCCTGTCCTTGACATGGTGAAGGTAAAGCGTTATATGGAAGGGAAGAAAACACGCCTTGTCGGTCCTAACTGCCCTGGTGTCATTACTCCTGAAGAATGCAAGATCGGCATCATGCCTGGCTACATCCATAAGAAAGGGCATGTTGGCGTTGTTTCCCGTTCTGGTACATTGACATATGAAGCTGTACACCAGCTTTCACAGGCTGGCGTAGGCCAAAGCTCCGCGGTGGGAATAGGGGGAGACCCGGTCAACGGAACGAACTTCATCGATGTCCTCAAGGCATTCAATGACGACCCTGATACTTATGCTGTCATCATGATCGGTGAGATTGGCGGAACCGCAGAGGAAGAAGCGGCTGAGTGGGTCAAGGCGAACATGACAAAACCAGTTGTAGGCTTTATTGGCGGCCGGACTGCACCTCCTGGAAAGCGGATGGGCCATGCCGGCGCGATCATTTCAGGCGGGAAGGGTACGGCAGATGAAAAGATCCGTGTCATGACCGAATGCGGCATCAAGGTTGCCGACACTCCAGCTGTAATGGGTGAGACATTGATCAGTGTCCTGAAAGAACAGGGAATCTACGATAAATGCAAAACACACTAAGGAAAGAGTAACATGAAACCAGCCCCCCCACTGGGTGGGGGCTGTTTCTTCGTGTTTAAAATTTGCTGCCAAAAGGTTGGGAGGCTGTTATTAAATGGATGAAGCGACAAAGAGGCTGATCCATCTTGTCCATAGTACACAAAGTTGGAAAACCATATATTCCATCATTAAAACCGATCCTTTGCTAGAACATATTTATAAGGCTCCATACCATTCCCCATTATTTCCCCAGGCCAGTTCCACACTCGACAATCTCCATACTATTCCAATCGACAAGCTTTTGGCTGAGTATGCTTCCTCTGACATTCAACTGATTTCAATTTTCAATCCTGCTTATCCAGAAAGGCTGAAAACAATATACCAGCCGCCCTGGATCCTTTTTGCCAAAGGAAATACTGCCTTGTTAAAATGCAATCGAATGTTGGCCATCGTCGGATCACGTGATGCTACCCAGTATGGACGGCGCACAATAGAGTATTTGATGCCCGGACTGATTGAGAACGGACTAATGATCATCAGTGGACTCGCAAAGGGAATTGATGCCCATTCGCATAAGGAAGCCATCAAGCAGGGAGGGAAGACAGCTGCGGTCATCGCTGGAGGTTTCAATCATATTTATCCAAGGGAAAATCTTGCCCTCGCCAGCTATATGATGGAAAAGCAGCTTGTCATTTCTGAATATCCGCCGGGGTCACGGCCGGAAAAATGGCAGTTTCCGATGAGAAACAGGATTATAAGCGGGCTTTCATTGGGTACACTTGTTGTGGAAGCAAGGAAGAAGAGTGGCTCACTGATCACGGCGGACTATGCATTGAATGAAGGCAGGGAAGTTTTCGCCATCCCGGGAGATATCCTTTCACCGCATTCTGAAGGATGCCATGACTTGATTCTGCAAGGTGCGAAGCTGGTAAAAAGCCCTTCGGAAATCTTGGAAGAGTTGAATATATATAATGAAAAAACAAGGTGCGAATGCTGACTAGTTGACGGAGAAATTGTCATAAAAATTTCCATTCCATCAAATTTTTTTAAGTTTTAAGGAATATTTATATCAAAAAGGTTGAAATAATTTTCATTCTGTTATACATTTTGCATCAGGTATTTTAAAAAAACTGCCAGGATGAAAACGTTTACCTCGTGGATTGATTTGACATCAGGTAAACAATGTGGATAATAGTAGTCATAATTTTGGACCTCTAAGGAGGATAATTGGATGTCAGATTTTTTAGTAATCGTTGAGTCGCCTGCAAAGGCTAAAACGATTGAACGCTATCTGGGGAAAAAATATAAAGTGAAAGCATCAATGGGCCATTTGCGCGATTTGCCAAAAAGCCAAATGGGTGTTGATATAGAGCATGATTATCAGCCAAAATACATTACAATCAGAGGCAAGGGACCTGTCCTCAAGGAATTGAAAACCGCCGCGAAAAAAGCAAAGAAAATCTATCTCGCGGCTGACCCCGACAGAGAAGGGGAAGCGATTGCCTGGCACCTTGCCCAAAGCCTTGATGTTGAGGTTGAGTCGGATTGCCGGGTTGTTTTCAACGAAATCACAAAGGATGCCATCAAGGAATCGTTCAAGCATCCACGCCCAATCAACATGGATTTGGTGGATGCACAGCAGGCAAGGCGTGTTCTGGACAGACTTGTGGGCTATAATATCAGCCCGCTCCTATGGAAAAAAGTCAAAAAAGGGCTGAGCGCTGGACGGGTCCAGTCTGTAGCGATGAGGATGATCATTGACCGGGAAAAAGAAATCAATGAATTCAAACCGGAAGAGTACTGGACGATTAAAGCGGATTTCCTGAAAGGCAAGTCCTCCTTTGAAGCGTCCTTTTACGGAATTGGTTCCAAGAAGATGGAATTGAAAACTGAAGAAGATGTCAATAATATCCTGAAAAGGATTAATGGGAACCAATTCACAGTTGCTTCCGTGACGAAAAAAGAACGAAAACGCAACCCTGCCCCATCTTTCATCACTTCTTCCTTGCAGCAGGAAGCGGCAAGGAAATTGAATTTCCGGGCCAAGAAGACGATGATGCTCGCCCAGCAGCTTTACGAAGGGATCGACCTTGGCAAAGAAGGGACAGTTGGTTTAATTACTTATATGAGAACCGATTCCACCCGAATTTCAGAAGTAGCCCAGCGAGAAGCGAAGGATTACATCACCGGGGAATTCGGCAGCCAATATGTCCAGACGGAGGCGCGGAAAGAGAAAAAGCAGACAAACGCTCAGGATGCGCATGAAGCGATCAGGCCGACAAGCGCTTTGAAAGTTCCTCAAAAAGTGAAGGAGTACCTTTCAAGAGACCAATATAGACTTTATAAACTGATTTGGGAACGATTTATCGCAAGCCAGATGGCACCGGCGGTCATGGATACAATGAGCGTTGATTTGAAGAACGGGGATATCACTTTCCGGGCTACAGGATCAAAGATCAAGTTCCCGGGTTTCATGAAGGTGTATGTGGAAGGGACGGATGATCAGGTTGAAGAAAAGGAAAAATTCCTTCCTGATCTGATAGAAGGCGATCAAGTCAGCAAGAAGGACATCGAACCGAAACAGCACTTTACGCAGCCTCCGCCAAGGTATACGGAGGCAAGGCTTGTCAGGACGCTTGAGGAACTGGGAATCGGCCGGCCTTCCACCTACGCTCCGACTCTTGATACCATCCAGAAACGGGGCTATGTCTCTCTTGATAATAAGCGATTTGTCCCTACTGAATTGGGAGAAATTGTCCATGAATTGATGATGGAATTCTTCCCGGATATCCTGGATCTCGAATTCACAGCCAAAATGGAGCAGGACCTTGACAGCGTAGAAGACGGAAAAGTCGATTGGGTAAAAATCATTGATGATTTTTACCGTGAGTTTGAAAAGGATTTGAAAGTGGCAGAGCAGGAAATGCAGCAAATCGAAATCAAGGATGAACCTGCCGGGGAAGACTGTGAACAGTGCGGAAGCCCAATGGTATTCAAGATGGGGAGATACGGGAAATTTATGGCCTGCAGCAATTTCCCGGATTGCCGCAACACAAAGGCAATCGTGAAGGAAATTGGGGTAAAATGCCCGAAATGCAAAGAGGGGAACATCATTGAGCGGAAAAGCAAGAAACGGCGAATCTTTTATGGTTGTGACCGTTACCCGGAATGTGACTTCCTATCATGGGATAAGCCGCTTGCCCGCAGCTGTCCGAAGTGCGAGAGCTTCCTGGTTGAAAAGAAGCTCAAAAAAGGCGTGCAGGTTCAATGCACCGAGTGTGATTATAAAGAAAAACCACAAAGCTAGAGTGAGCCCAAGCTCACTCTTTTGTGATTTCTGGAATCCATTCAAAAAATAATCATGCTGTACACAAAATCAGAAAAAACGAAACTTTTCGCTTTTATTTTCGTATAGGAAAGTGCAAAATGAAACAGGTAATAGGTGATTAGGAAGATAGGGAAACAAAACAGAAGATTTTTGGACAGGTAAATGCTATAATGGGTATTTTGATGCCTGGAGTGGCATTTTAATGTTTCCAGCCTATCAAAATTGGTGAACAGTCAGCAAGAAGCTTAAGATAAAGCTAGTGAAAAGCAATTGGAGGTAACTTTTATGACCGAAGCAACCGTTAATGTCATCGGTGCCGGACTCGCAGGCAGCGAGGCTGCATGGCAGTTGGCCCAAAGAGGCATTAAAGTCAATTTATATGAAATGCGTCCCGTTAAACAGACGCCGGCACATCATACAGATAAATTCGCGGAATTGGTCTGCAGCAACTCCCTGCGCGCCAATACACTGACGAATGCGGTAGGAGTTTTAAAGGAAGAAATGAGGATGCTTGATTCTGTCATCATTGGAGCAGCCGATGCGTGCGCTGTACCTGCCGGGGGAGCGCTCGCAGTTGACAGGCATGAGTTTGCAGCTCACGTTACCGAACGTGTCAAGCACCATCCCAATGTGACGGTTATCAACAAGGAAATCACGGAGATCCCTGATGGCCCTACAATCATTGCGACAGGACCTCTGACCAGCGAGGCGCTCTCCCAGCGACTGAAAGAATTGACGGGTGAGGAATACTTGTATTTTTATGATGCTGCGGCGCCGATCATCGAAAAAGATAGCATAGACATGGACAAAGTTTATTTGAAGTCCAGATATGACAAAGGTGAGGCCGCATACTTGAACTGTCCGATGACAGAAGAAGAATTTGACCGCTTTTATGAAGCGCTGATTGAGGCGGAAGCAGTTCCGCTGAAGGAATTCGAGAAAGAAATCTTTTTTGAAGGCTGCATGCCAATCGAAGTGATGGCCCAGAGAGGACGCAAAACGATGCTCTTTGGTCCGTTAAAGCCTGTTGGCCTTGAGGATCCGAAGACAGGTAAACGCCCTTACGCTGTCGTCCAGCTCCGCCAGGATGATGCAGCAGGTACCCTTTATAACATCGTTGGCTTCCAGACCCATTTGAAGTGGGGGCCGCAAAAAGATGTGATTAGGCTGATTCCCGGCCTTGAAAACGCAGAAATTGTCCGCTATGGTGTCATGCACCGGAATACATTCATCAACTCTCCAAAGGTGTTGAAGGCAACATACCAGTTCAGGAACCGGGAGGATTTATTCTTTGCAGGCCAGATGACTGGAGTGGAAGGGTATGTGGAATCTGCGGCAAGCGGCTTGATTGCCGGCATCAATGCTGCGCGGCTTGCCAAATGCGATGAGCCAGTTGAGTTCCCGCAGGAAACGGCAATGGGAAGCATGGCCCGCTATATCACAACGACAAACGCAAAGAACTTCCAGCCGATGAATGCGAACTTCGGATTGTTCCCGGATCTACCAGAAAGAATCAAAGCAAAGCAGGAACGCAATGAAAAGCACGCTTCCAGAGCATTGGAAACAATTCAGAAATTTGTGAAAAATTTGTAATTTATATTGCGGGGGCTATACAAATATGATACTATTATGTAGCCCTTGTGAGGTGACTTTATGGAGCCAAATGTGAACAATTCATTAAAGTTATTTATTGAATATTTACAAATTGAAAAAAATTACTCACAATATACAATTGAACATTATCAACATGATATTAGGGAATTTTTTATGTTCATGTCTGAACAAGGGATTCCATCGGTTGGGGATGTAGAGTATTCAGACACTCGTATCTACCTGACGAAATTATTCGACCATCAACTATCCAGAAAATCGGTAGCCCGCAAGATCTCCTGCCTAAGAAGCTTTTATAAGTACTTGCTGAGGGAAAAGATGGTTGAGGAAAACCCTTTTTCACTTGTATCGACCCCAAAGCTGGAGAAACGCCTTCCTGATTTTTTTTATGAGCAGGAGCTTTCCCGGCTATTTGATGCGTGTGAAACCGATACACCGTTAGGAAAAAGGAATAAAGCGATCCTGGAATTGCTGTATGCGACAGGGATGCGGGTAGGCGAATGCTGTCAGGTCCAATTGAAGGACATTGATTTTTCATTGTCAACGGTTTTGGTCCATGGAAAAAGGAAAAAAGAAAGGTATGTGCCTTTCGGAAGCTTCGCTCATGATGCGCTCGAGGATTACATATTGAATGGGAGGCGGGAACTCCTCAAAAGCAAACAGGACCATGGTTTTTTATTCGTCAACTTCCGTGGGGGCCCACTGACAGACCGGGGAATACGGGATGTGCTGAATCGATTGATTGAGAAATCGGCGCTGACCGGGAAAATCCATCCCCATAAGCTACGGCATACGTTCGCAACCCATATGATGAGCAATGGGGCGGACATGAGAACTGTCCAGGAATTGCTCGGGCATGCAAACCTTTCATCGACTCAGGTATATACCCATGTCACGAAAGAGCATCTGCGCAATATTTATCTGTCACACCACCCGCGGGCATAAGAAAAAGGAGGACGAGAGAGTTGTCAGAATTCCACTCTACCACGATATTTGCAGTCCGGCACAAAGGCCAATGCGCAATGTCAGGCGATGGGCAGGTGACCTTTGGAAATGCGGTGGTCATGAAGCATACTGCCAGGAAAGTAAGGAAGCTCTCCAATGGAAAAGTGATCGCAGGCTTTGCAGGCTCTGTTGCCGATGCCTTCACCTTATTCGAAATGTTCGAAGGGAAGCTGGAAGAATACAATGGCAACCTCCAAAGGGCAGCTGTCGAGCTAGCGAAGGAATGGCGCAGCGACAAAGTGCTTAGACGCCTTGAAGCAATGCTGATTGTCATGAATGAAAAGGACCTGCTGCTCATTTCCGGTACTGGTGAGGTTATCGAACCAGATGATGGCATCCTGGCGATCGGCTCGGGCGGCAACTACGCTTTATCAGCTGGACGGGCGCTTAAGCAATTTGCGGGCGACCATTTGACAGCCAGGGAAATAGCAAAATCCGCGCTTGAAATCGCGGCTGATATTTGTGTCTATACAAACCACAATATCATTGTCGAGGAACTGTGATGGAAAAGGAGGGTATAGTGTGAAGCAAACAACCAATTTGACTCCAAGGCAGATCGTTGAACGGCTTGATCAGTATATCGTCGGGCAGAAGGATGCAAAAAAAGCTGTTGCCGTAGCACTTAGGAACCGTTATCGAAGGGGATTGCTTTCCGACAATATAAGGGATGAGGTCATTCCCAAGAACATCCTGATGATTGGGCCGACTGGTGTCGGAAAAACCGAGATTGCCAGGCGAATGGCAAAACTTGTCGGCGCGCCGTTCGTAAAGGTAGAAGCTACGAAATTCACAGAGGTAGGATATGTCGGCCGCGATGTAGAATCAATGGTAAGAGACCTGGTGGAAACCTCGATCAGGCTCGTAAAAGAAGAAAAGGTGCAAATGGTCAAGGAGCCGGCCGAGGAAAATGCCAATAAACGCCTTGTCGAACTGCTTGTTCCCTCAGCGAAAAAATCATCCAACTATAAAAATCCGCTCGAAATGCTGTTTGGCGGATCGAATCAGCCAGAGCAGGAAACAAACCAGACGGAAGACATAGGGTTGTTTGAAAGGCGGAAAGCAATCAAACAAAAGCTGGAATCCGGAGAACTGGAAGATGAGATGGTCACGGTGGAAGTTGAAGAGCAAATTCCGTCAATGTTTGATATGCTGCAAGGATCCGGGATGGAACAAATGGGCATGAATATGCAGGACGCCTTAAGCGGCTTGATGCCTAAAAAACGGAAAAAAAGAAAGCTTCCTGTCCGAGAGGCCAGGAAGGTACTGATCAATGAAGAGGCACAAAAGCTAATCGATATGGATGAAGTCACACAGGAAGCAACGAACCGCGCTGAACAGGCAGGAATCATTTTCATTGATGAAATTGACAAGATTGCCAGCAAGAGCTCAGGCGGAACTAGCGCTGATGTTTCCAGGGAAGGTGTACAGAGGGATATCCTCCCAGTAGTGGAAGGGTCGACAGTCGTTACCAAATATGGGCCGGTCAAGACGGATCATATCCTGTTTATCGCTGCCGGTGCCTTCCATATGGCGAAACCGTCGGACTTGATCCCGGAACTTCAGGGACGCTTCCCTATCCGGGTCGAACTGACGAAGTTGACAGTCGATGATTTCTATCGGATCCTTGTCGAGCCGGATAATGCATTGACGAAGCAATACCAGGCATTGTTGGAAACGGAAGGTATACAAATTGAATTTTCTGACGATGCTATTCGTAAGATTGCCGAAGTGGCATTCGATGTGAATCAGAATACCGACAATATTGGTGCGAGAAGGCTTCAGACGATCCTGGAAAAGCTGCTTGAGGATTTGAGTTTCGAAGCTCCTGACATTACCATGGAAAAGATAGCCATCACTCCTCAATACGTTGAAGAGAAGCTTGGTGCCATTTCACGCAATAAAGATCTTAGCCAGTTTATATTATAAGGTATGCCGTTTCATAGGATTGCCAATAGGGTAGACAAATAGAGGAAACTATTGTGCTGAAGAAATGAAATGAACCTGAGAAATAAAAAAATGTAAATAGTGTTGAAGCAAATAGGAGGAAGAAACAATGGACTTACTAACAAAAACCAGAAAAATTAATGCGCTGCTCCAAAAAGCTGCAGGCAAACCAGTTAACTTTAAAGAGATGTCTGAAACATTGAGTGAAGTTATTGAAGCGAACATATTCGTGGTAAGCCGCCGCGGGAAGCTATTGGGATTCGCAATCAATCAGCAGATTGAAAACGAACGTATGGTAAAAATGCTCGAAGACCGTCAATTTCCAGAAGAGTACACAAAAAATCTTTTCAACATCCAGGAAACATCTCCGAATCTTGATGTCAACAGTGAGTATACTGCCTTCCCGGTTGAAAACAAAGACTTATTCAAAAATGGCTTGACAACAATTGTGCCAATCATTGGCGGCGGTGAGCGCCTTGGGACACTGATCCTGGCAAGACTTGAAGAACAGTTCCACGATGATGACCTGATCCTGGGTGAATACGGAGCTACAGTTGTAGGGATGGAAATCCTTCGGGAGAAGGCTGAAGAGATCGAAGAAGAAGCACGAAGCAAGGCTGTTGTCCAAATGGCTATCAGTTCCCTTTCCTACAGTGAGTTGGAAGCAATTGAACATATTTTTGAAGAACTGAATGGCAAGGAAGGATTGCTGGTCGCTTCCAAAATCGCCGACAGAGTAGGAATCACACGTTCTGTGATCGTCAACGCACTTCGCAAACTTGAGAGTGCTGGTGTCATTGAGTCGCGTTCCCTAGGAATGAAAGGAACGTATATCAAAGTCTTGAACGATAAATTTTTATTTGAGCTTGAAAAATTGAAAAGCAACTAATTCATCATCATCACCCGCCTCTGGCGGGTTTTTTCTTTTTACACTCCAAAAAACACGAGCATAGGTCCGAGTAAAGAAGTGTCAACTTTGTGCTTGTTGTACAGAGAATTGTTACAAAATTGTTTCGATTATTTTACGGAATTCAAGAAAAAATGGAATATTTCAAATAAAATCAATCTGCTCCTTTGGGACAGCAAATAGGCTTTTTATCACGAAATAAAGCTAGTGGAGGTAAAAAAATCCAATTCTTTATACCTATAAAACAGTCTGAAACACATATATAATTTCAAGTTTTTAACCATTTTTTACAAAAAATGAAAATGAATAGGAATAAAGTAACGGTTAGGAAAATAAGTCGAAATAAGGATGAAATTTAACTAAAAGTACATAGACAGTTTATTACATCTTCTTTACAATTAACCATATATGACGAAATTCACCAAAGAACTACAAATTTCTTCAAAATGAATTCATGGCAATTGTGAGGTGTAAAAATTGAAGCTGTTTTCAAATACGATTACGACGCTTGAACAAGCGTTGAACTATTCGTCGCTGAAACAAAAAGTCGTCTCGCAAAATATTGCGAATGCCGACACGCCGAACTATAAAGCAAAGGATGTGCGGTTCAAGGCGGAATTCGACAAGGCGCTTGCGCATTCATTAGAGGCAACCAAAACGGATCATCGCCATTATGATTTTAAGAACAATGGGCCCGGAACCTCGCTGATGTACAGGAACAATCTTAACTACAATGAAAATGGCAACAGTGTGGATCTGGATAAGGAAATGTCAGATCTTGCCGCGAACCAGATTTATTACAATGCGTTGACTGAGAGAATCAGCGGGAAGTTCAATTCACTTCAGTCCGTGATACGAGGTGGGAAATAATTATGTCGATGTTCCATAGTATGAATACAACCGCATCCGCCTTGACTGCACAGCGTTTAAGGATGGATATCATTTCCTCGAACATGGCTAATGTGGATTCCACAAGGAGCATTAACGGGGAAACATACCGCCGTAAAATGGTCGTCCTTGCACCCAAAGAAGGGAGCTTTTCTTCGCTCCTCAATAAAGCGATGGGCACCGCAGGCAGTCAAACAGCAGGAAATGGCGTAAAGGTAACGAAAATCAAAGAAGATGAAACGCCATTCAAGATGGTTTATGACCCGGAGCATCCTGATGCTGACCCGGCAACAGGGTATGTGGAATATCCGAATGTCGATCCATTGAGGGAGATGGTCGATTTGATCAGTGCTACCCGTTCCTATGAAGCAAACGTAACCGTGTTCAACGCTTCAAAAGGAATGATGATGAAAGCCCTTGAAATTGGCAAATAAGGAGATTAAACAGAATGAATAGTCCAGGAATAAGTTCCGTTACGCAAATGGTCAAGCCATTTGGGGCAAATGTGTCTACTCCCACACACAAAACATACGAAGCGGAAAAGAGTTTTTCGTCCGTACTTAAGCAATCAATCGAAAAATTAAATGAATCCCAATTACGATCGGACATCATGACTGAAAAATTGGCGCGTGGGGAAAATGTCGACCTGCACCAGGTGATGATTGAAAGCCAAAAAGCCAGCATTACCCTCCAGGCGACTTTGGAAGTAAGGAACAAAGTAATCGAAGCATATCAGGAAATGATGAGGATGCAGGTTTAACCAAGTAGCTAAAAACTAGAGTGTCAGCGGTTATTAGCTGTATACAAGAAGAGACATAATAACCGGGGGATTGAAATGAAAGAAACCGTTCAAAAGTATATGCATGCAACGAGGGATTTCTGGCACAGGCGCTCCAAAAAGCAGAAAATCAGTCTGGCTGCGTCCCTTTTATTCGTCCTGGCGATTGCAGGCCTGACAGCCTTTTTCTCTGCCGGGACAACACTTGTGCCCCTTTACAGCAATCTCTCCCCTGCAGAGACAGGGACAATCAAGGAGAGCCTTGACGCAAGAGGGATAAAATCAGAGATCACGGACGAAGGGAAAACGATCCTCGTTCCGGAAGAATCGGTCGACAGCCTGAAGGTTGAACTAGCTGCGGAAGGAATCCCGAAATCGGGAAGCATCGATTATTCATTTTTCAGCCAGAATGCCGGAATGGGCATGACCGATAATGAATTCAATGTGCTGAAGCTTGAAGCGATGCAGACAGAACTGGCTGATTTGATAAAAGGGATTGAGGGTGTGAATGATGCCAAGGTGATGATCAACCTTCCTGAAAAAGGTATCTTCGTCAAAGACAGTGCTGAGCAAGCGTCTGCATCCATCGTCCTTAACACTAGCCCGGGTTATCAATTCAAGGAAGAACAGATTGCGGCGCTTTACCATCTGGCTGCAAAAAGTGTGCCGAATCTTCCTACTGATAATATCGTCATCATGAACCAGTTTTTTGAGTATTTTGATTTGAAAAATGAAAGCAACTCCAATGGATCATCATTTGCTTCACAGCACGAAATCAAGCAACAGGTCGAAAGAGATGTGCAAAGACAGGTCCAAAGCATGCTCGGTACATTGATGGGGCATGACAAGGTGGTTGTATCTGTCACTGCAGATATAGATTTTACTCAGGAAAACAGGGAAGAAAACCTGGTTGAACCGGTTGATAAAGAAAACATGGAAGGAATTGCGGTCAGCGCCCAGCGTCTCACTGAAACTTTTTCAGGGAAGGGGGCGGGACCTGGGGGTACGCCAACAAGCGGGGATAATCCTGATGTCCCAACATACCAGGAGGGTGCAGAGGGGAATGGCGATTACGAAAAGGTTGAGGAAACAATCAACAATGAAGTCAACAGGATCCGCAAGGAAATCACCGAAAGTCCATACAAGGTAAGGGATTTAGGTATTCAAGTAATGGTTGAACCTCCGACACCGGATGATCCGAATTCCCTTCCGCAGGAACGTGTTGACGATATCACAAGGATTCTTGGAACAATCGTCCGGACTACAATCGATAAAAAGACCTTGGAAAATGAACTGACGGACGAAGCAATTGAAGACAAAGTAGTGGTTTCAGTCCAGCCGTTTAACGGAAAAGTCACATTCGACAACAAAACGGCAGAAAAACTGCCATGGTGGATCTACCTTGTCGGAGGTCTCCTGCTTGCGGCGATCATCATCCTGATCATCCTATTCATCAGGCAAAGGAGGAAGGATGATGAGGAAGAAATCGTGATGGAGGAAAACACAGAGCAAATTTATGTTCCGGACGTGAACAAGGAATACGAAACTGAAAAAACAATGAAGAAAAAACAGCTTGAAAAGATGGCGAAAGAAAAACCAGAAGACTTTGCTAAATTATTGCGGACCTGGATTTCTGAAGATTAGGAGGGGGATTCATGGCAAGGAAAGACCAGAAAGAACTGACAGGCAAACAAAAAGCAGCGATCCTCCTGATCTCGCTTGGACCGGATGTTTCCGCCTCAGTATACAAACATTTAAGTGAAGAGGAAATCGAAAAGCTGACACTCGAAATCTCAGGAGTGAAAAAGGTGGATTCGCTTGCTAAAGAAGAAATTATGGAGGAATTCCATAATATAGCCCTTGCCCAGGATTATATTTCCCAGGGCGGGATAGGTTATGCGAAAACAGTACTGGAAAAAGCCCTTGGGGCAGATCAGGCGGCTGTGATCATCAACAGGCTGACTTCATCCCTGCAGGTAAGGCCATTTGATTTTGCCAGGAAAGCGGATGCCGGACAAATTCTCAATTTCATTCAAAATGAGCATCCCCAGACTATTGCCCTGATTCTTTCTTATTTGGATTCAACCCAGGCAGGACAGATCCTTTCGGAACTTCCGCAGGAAGTCCAGGCAGATATCGCAAGAAGGATTGCAGTGATGGACAGCACTTCACCAGAAATCATCAGTGAAGTGGAACAAATACTGGAAAGGAAGCTGTCGGCAACGGTCACCCAGGATTATACCCAGACAGGCGGTGTCGAAGCGGTTGTCGATGTCCTGAACGGTGTTGACAGATCGACTGAGCGGACAATCCTCGATGCGCTTGAAATACAGGACCCAGAACTTGCGGAAGAAATCAAGAAGCGGATGTTCGTTTTCGAAGATATTGTTACGCTCGATAACCGGGCGATCCAGCGTGTCATCCGGGATTGCGAGAACGAGGACCTTATGCTTGCCCTTAAAGTATCAAGTGAAGAAGTCAAAGAGATTGTCTTTAAGAACATGTCCAAGAGAATGGTTGAAACATTCAAAGATGAGATGGAATATATGGGTCCTGTCCGCCTCCGAGACGTAGAGGAAGCACAAACGAGAATCGTCGCCATCATCCGCCGCCTTGAAGAAAGCGGAGAAATTGTCGTAGCCCGTGGCGGAGGGGATGATATCATTGTCTAGGCTCATCAAATCCCACCTGGGCAGCCAGGAGGCAGGAGAAACGAAAGTCATATCTGTACGGATAGTGGAGATGGGAACACAGGAAGAAAGCAGGCCAGACCTGTCACTGATGGATGCTGATCGTGCAAGAGTACTAGAGAAAGCAGCACAGGAGGCAGAGGCAATTGTAGCGAAAGCAACAGCCGAAGCAGAGGCAATCAAGCAGCAGATCATGAAGGAGCAATCAGGATGGGAGCAGCAAAAAGCTCTTATCGCCGAGGAAGCCCGTACTGACGGGTACACACACGGTCTGGAAGATGGCAGAAGGGAGGGGTATGCGGAATACAGGGAAAGTATTCTTTTGGCAAGGGAAATGGTGGAGGCCTCCAAACGGGATTACCATCAGCATATCGAATCATCCGAAAAGGTCATCCTTGAACTAGGCATGAAGGTTGCAGGGAAAATCCTCGGCAAAAAAATCAGCTTTGAAGAAGAGTTCCTCGGATTAGTAAAAAGAGCTTTGAAGAATGCCAGGGATTATAAAAATATCCAGCTGCATATCCATCCTAATCATTTTCAGTTCTTATTGGCGCAGAAAGAAGAATTGGCTGCTGTTTTTCCACAGGAAGTGGATTTCTATATCTACCCGGATGATGAAATGCCGGAAGACGCATGCATCATCGAATCCGAAAACGGGAGAACCGACGCGAGCGTGGATAGCCAGCTAAATGAAATAAAGCTACGGCTCTTTGAACTGTTGGAGGATGATAGTCAATGAAGGCTGCTGATTTGATTGGTCATATCGACTTTGTTGAAAGCTTCAAACGGTATGGGCGCGTCAAGAGAGTCGTCGGGTTGATGATTGAGTCGCAGGGACCGGAAAGCTCAATCGGTGATGTTTGCTTCATTCATGTCGGGACGAAAAAGAAGCGAAAGATCCGAGCGGAGGTAGTCGGCTTCCAGGATGAGAATGTCATCCTCATGCCGTATACATCGGTCCATGATATCTCTCCAGGGTGCCTTGTGGAAACCACGATGAAACCTCTGGAAATAAAAGCTGGAGAGGGCTTGATTGGCAAGGTTGTTGATTCCTTGGGGCTACCGCTTGACCAGTCCAGCCTTCCGAATGGATTAACTTCCGTACCGACAGAGCAAGACCCGCCTAATCCGTTGAGCCGGCCGCCGATATCGGAACCCATTGAAGTAGGCGTAAGGATGATCGACAGCCTCCTGACTGTCGGAAATGGACAGCGTGTCGGGATATTTGCAGGGAGCGGCGTCGGAAAAAGCACTTTGCTTGGAATGATTGCCAGGAATACAACCGCTGACTTAAACATCATTGGACTAATCGGGGAACGCGGCCGGGAAGTTCGCGAGTTTATTGAACGGGACCTCGGGCCCGAAGGCCTTAAAAGGTCGATTGTCGTTGTCGCAACTTCTGACCAGCCGGCGCTCATGAGGATTAAGGGTGCCTACACCGCCACGGCCCTTGCAGAGTATTTCCGCGATAAAGGGCTGAATGTCATGCTGATGATGGACTCGGTCACAAGGGTAGCCATGGCGCAGCGGGAGGTTGGGCTTGCAGTAGGCGAGCCGCCGACGACAAAAGGATATACGCCATCCGTTTTCGCCATCCTGTCGAGGCTCCTTGAACGTACAGGCACGAACGAAACAGGTTCCATCACCGGTTTTTACACCGTGCTTGTTGATGGGGATGATATGAATGAACCGATTGCGGATACTGTCCGAGGCATTCTGGACGGCCACTTTGTCCTTGACCGTGACCTTGCGAATAAAGGTCAGTATCCGGCTGTGAATGTCCTGAAAAGTGTCAGCCGGATCATGAACAATATTGTCAGTCCTGACCATATAAAATCCGCAGAGAAATTGAGGGAGCTTTTAAGCACCTATACCAAATCGGAGGATTTGATCAATATCGGAGCCTATAAGAAAGGATCTTCATCCGAGATCGATGAAGCAATCCAGCGTTATCCGCAAATCCTCAGTTTCATGAAGCAAAGCACCGCTGAAAAGGTTTCGATCGCAGAGAGTATTAGTCAGCTGAAGCAATTAGTAGGGAAAGGTTGATGGTTCAAATGCGTTTTCAGTATAAATTCGAAAAAATCCTCTCACTGAAGTCCCGGGAAAAGGAGGAAGCGCAGGCGGTCTATGAGGAAGCGGTCAAAAAGTTCGAAGAAGCTGCGGACAAGCTATATCACTTGCTGAAGAAAAAAGAAGATCTGGAAAGCTATCAATCCAGCAAGCTCACAAACGGGCTGCAGGTGCAGGAAATCCGCCATCATCAACAATTCATCGGCAATCTGGAGAAGTCAATCGAACATTGCCAGAAGATTGTCATGAACGCAAGGAACATGATGAACTTTCAACAAAGTCAGCTGATGGAAAAAAATATTGAAGTCAAGAAGTATGAAAAGATCAAGGAAAAAGATCATCTTCAGTTTTTAGCTGATGAAAAATATGCTGAAGGCAGAATGATGGATGAGATCTCGATTCAGCAATATATGAACCGGGAAATTAGGTGATTGAATGGGTAAGAGTATCGAGGAAAAAGAGAACCAGCGTGAAAATAGGTTCCAATGGTTCTTGTTTGTCATTGTGATTCCAACATTATTTGCGATTGTGATTGCCCTTGTCGTCCTGACGTTTGCCGGGATCAACGTCTTCCAGACGGCGAAGGATATTGGCGCAAAACTCCCTTTTGTCTCAAAGATGGTGGAGGACACCAAGCAGCCATCAATCGAGGAGTACGAGAAAAATATCATCCGTCTCGAAGCAGAGATAAAAGACGGGGAAGCAAAAATGGAGCAATTGCAGTCAAAGATTGAAAGCAAGGATTTGCAGGTAGAACGCCTGGAACTGGAGAAGTCCCAGCTTGAAGCGCAAATAGAGGAATTGACAGCCATACAGCAAGATAACAAGCGGGCATTCAGGGAGATCGTGAAAACATATGAATCAATGTCGGCAAAAAGTGCAGCTCCCATCATCGCTGAGATGAAGAACGAAGAAGCGGTCAGGATATTGACCAATATCAAACCGGATGCGCTGGCGGCTATCATGGAAAAGCTTCCTGCAGCAGAGGCAGCTAAATATACGGAAATGCTGACCAGCGAATCAGAGAAAAAGGTACAGTGATATTCCAGTTGAATGAAAGGGGGTGAGAAAGTGAAAGTAGGAGGTTTGGGTTTTTGTCATACCGTTGCATCCGGAATGCAAAATTCAACTGAATCGAAAGGGGATTTGGGAGGGTTCAATGAATTGATGGCAGCCGTGCTGACCGGTATGGCCGGAAAAGCAGATGCAAGTCAGGCTGGACAGCAGCAAACAGTTCCAGGTGAATGGGGACTGACGGGACTTTTTGATTTCCTTAGTAAGCAGGAGCTGGCCGAACTGGAAGAAGGGATGCACATCCTCGAAGATTTAATCGTTGAATCTGGAAATCTTCTTGACCATGCATTAGTCCATCTTGATATTCAGGTGGATGAGATCGAATCCCTGCTTGCGAAGTGGGGGCTGACAGAGGAAACAACTTTTGGTGCAGATATGGATAAAGATGATATTTTGGCATTCCTTTCTGCGTTCGTGGCGGACCTTGCTGGACTTTCCCAAAAGGATTTGGCAGGAAAGCTAGGAAAAGAAGAAATACAGGCAATTAAAGCCGTTAAACTGATTGAACTGATGGCTAAGTATTCAGATGCAGATGAAGGAGAAAAAATAGAATCCATCAAGGAGTCATTGCGCCTTATCGGCAGCAAGCTTGAGGTGATTATTGGCAGCAAACAAGCTACAGATCAAATACAGTCGCGATTTACCCGTTTGGCAGCTGAATTAAACATATTGAATGGAAAAAATGTTGAAAATCAAAGCTCAGCTTCAACAGATGCCAGCGTAAAAGCGGAAGGCCCAGGAGGAACGATTCCTTTCCTGCCGCATTTAGCAAGGGCGGAGCAGCTGACAATCATGTTACAAAATGAAGATAAGCCGTTTTCTGCGGAACAGCTAATGAAGCAATTCGAATCGATCCTTTCCAAAGCTCGGTTCATGAACAGCGGCGGGATGCAAAAGCTTTTCTTCAAGCTTTATCCTGAGCACCTTGGCAGCCTGAGGGTCGAACTGTTCCAGAAGGATCAGACGATGATGGCCAGGATCATTACGACAACCAGTACTGCAAAAGAAATACTCGAATCACAAATAAACGGCCTGAAGCAGGCATTTGCAGCACAAAACATTTCAGTCGACCGGATTGAAGTGTCGCAGCAGACACTGCAACAGGAACGGTTCTTGAACAAGGATTCCCAGCAACAGCAGCAAAGGCAGCCTGAAGGGCATTCCGAGGAAAAGCAGGAAGAACATGAAGATTTCCGGTTTTCTTTCGAGGAAGCGCTGCTGAACACAGAAATATAGGAGGATAATGGAATGGTGAATACAATAAATCCTTCATACCTGCTATCCAGCATCCAGAAAGAGAGAAAAAATGCAGGTTCGGATATCTTGGGGAAGGATGACTTTTTAAAGATCCTGATGACCCAGCTTCAAAACCAGGATCCTTTGAATCCGATGCAGGATAAAGATTTTGTTGCCCAGATGGCTACCTTCTCTACTTTGGAGCAAATCACCAACATGGGGAAATCAATTGATCGTTTTGTCCAGGCAGAACAGCAAAACCAAATGATTTCATACAGCCAGTTTGTCGGCAAGGATGTTACCTGGCATAAAATCGAGGTTGTGGATGGCGAGGAAGTTGTCAAACAAGGTACCGGAAAGATTGCTTCCGTCCAATTTAAGGAAGACGGCGTAACGTTTGTAATGGAAGATGGGTCAGTACTTGAGCCAGCGAACATTTCACAGATCAATGAAATTTCAAGTGAAAACCATATGCTGCAGGCAAGCATGCTGATCGGAAAGACTGTTACTTATCTTGATGGAAATAAAGAAGAAAAATCAGCGGCAGTGCAATCGGTCTCTTTCAAAAATGGCAAGACTTCCTTTACGCTTGCCGATGGAAACAATACAGAAATCGGTTCTTCACAGATTACTAAAATTCAATAATTTAGGGAAGTGATGTGATGGATAAAGCAAGTTTCCGTCCCATCCAATCACTGCATGCGGGTACGGCCGGCAACAGGCCTGTTAAATCGAACCAGCTGCCGCGAACGCCATTTTCAGTGCAGCTGCAATCCGCGATCCAGACGAACAGTCAACTCTCTGTCAGCAAGCATGCAAAAGAGCGTCTGGCCCAGCGTGGAATCGAGATTTCGCAGGAGCGATGGGCGAGGATTGAGGAAAAAGTCAAGCAGGCAAAGCAAAAAGGCGTGAATGATTCTCTTGTACTGCTGAAGGATGCAGCGCTGATCGTCAGCGCCAAAAACAATACAGTGATAACGGCAATGGGGCGGCATGAAGCTGCAGAACAAATTTTCACGAATATAAATGGCACAATCGTAATGGAACACTAAATGGAAAAGGGCTGGACCTTGATAGGGGGCCTGGGCTGTGGACTGATTGAAGCAGCCCGTAAAATAGGGAGGAGTCAAATAAATGCTACGTTCAATGTACTCAGGAATTAGCGGAATGAAAAACTTCCAAACCAAACTGGATGTCATTGGTAACAATATCGCCAATGTGAATACATACGGCTTCAAAAAGGGCCGTGTCACCTTCAAGGATACAATGAACCAGACGATTTCCGGGGCAAGCACAGCGCAAAATAACCGCGGCGGTAAAAATCCGATGCAAGTCGGGCTCGGATCGACACTGGCAACAGTGGATACAATCCATACACAATCAAGTTTACAGACAACCGGCCGCTCACTAGACCTGGCGATTTCGGGTGACGGCTATTTCGTTGTAAAGCAAGGGAATGCCCAATTCTACACAAGGGCAGGGAACTTTTATCTGGATGAACAAGGAACACTCGTCAATGGCGATGGATATAAGATTCAATCCTACAATAACGGTGTCCTTCAGGATATTAAGGTCGATGTGAACTCGATTCTGCCAGCGCGGCAAACAACAAGCATTACGATTGACGGGAATTTCCCTACAGAGGTTTCTGGGAATACTGAGCAATTGCAGCAATTGAAGGTTGTTGATGGTGACGGTGTGGAGCATACGGTAGAAATGAAATTGACAAATATCAGCGGAAACGTCTGGGAAATGACATTGCAAGACAGAAGTTTAAGCAGTCCGCAGCCGCAAGTTGTAAGGTTCGATACTAGCTCGAAAACATTCACTCCGGCAAACTTCACATTGGCAGTAGAGGGAGGAAGCGTCCCCCTTACTTTTAACAGTGGAAATGTCACAACGACTGGGAGCAATCTGAATGCTCTTTTTAGCCCTGATGGTTCAACCCAGGGTTCAATCGAGAGCTTCAGCATCGGGCAAATGGGTGAGATCAGCGGCGTCTTTTCCAACGGAAAAGTTGAGCAGCTGGGAACGATCGCCCTGGCGAAGTTCAGCAACAGTTCTGGATTAAGCAAGGTTGGAAATAACCTTTTCCAGGATTCAGTGAATTCCGGAACAGCAAATATTGGCACACCTGGTGACGGATTCGGGACGATCGCTTCCGGCGCATTGGAAATGTCGAATGTGGACTTATCTGAAGAATTCACTGAAATGATCACCGCCCAGCGTGGGTTCCAGGCCAACACAAGGATCATCACAACTTCGGATGAAATCCTCCAGGAACTCGTGAATTTGAAACGATAGATTAAGAGAGGAGCAGGGCTGAAGGCAAATGCTTTTGGCCCCTGGTGATTATTGTGATCAAAGTGACGAAATTGAATGGCAAAGCATTTACACTCAATGCACTTTTTATTGAAGCGGTTGAATCCTTTCCCGATACGACGATCACCCTTGCAAACGGGAGGAAATACGTTGTTCAGGAGAGTGAGGGACGCGTCAGTGATTTAATCAGGGAATTCTACCAGGATGTTGGCCTGATAGGAAGGCGAATGTTGGAGGAACAGAAAGATGAAGAATAATAAGCTGGTTACAGTGATGGCGATCATGCTGGTCGCAATTTTGCTGGTTGGCACGATTGCAGTCGTGGCAGTCCTGAAGCTTACGGGTGAAGATAAAAAAGAGGAGCCAACCATCGATGAGGTGTTGGAAGCTTCTGTCGATATTCCCGAAGTGACCACGAACCTTGCTTCTAATGATTTTATCAAGATTTCTTTTAAAATCGAAACTGATAGCAAAGAAGCTAAAGAGGAACTTGAGAAAAGGGATTTTCAAGTGAGGAATATCATCATCTACGAATTATCGGAGAAGAAATCCGAAGAGCTGCAGGGCGTAGAAGGAAAGAAAGGCCTAGAGGAAACGCTTAAAACAAAAATAAATAGCCTCATGCAGGATGGCAAGATAAAGAAAGTATATATTACAGGGTCAATCCTCCAGTAACAGCATACTGCAGATCAATATGAATTGGAGGTGAAGGGAATGTCAGGAGAAGTATTATCCCAGAGCGAAATTGACGCTCTGCTATCCGCCCTTTCGACAGGTGAGATGGACGCCGATGAGTTGAAGAGGGAGCAGAATGAAAAAAGGGTGAAAACATACGATTTCAGAAGGGCTTTAAGGTTTTCGAAGGACCAGATCCGCAGCCTCACCCGTATCCATGAAAATTATGCAAGGCTGCTGACGACATTTTTCTCGGCACAGCTGAGAACTTATGTGAATATCAGTGTTGCCTCTGCGGACCAGATTCCGTATGAAGAATTCATAAGATCAATCCCAAAAATGACCATCCTGAATGTTTTTGACGTTCCTCCATTAGAGGGCAAGGTCTTGATGGAAGTCAATCCGCATATTGCTTATGCGATGCTTGACAGGATGTTGGGAGGAAAAGGCGCCAGCCATAACAAAGTGGACAGCCTGACAGAGATTGAAACAAAGATCATGTCTAACATGTTCGAAAAAGCATTCGAGAACTTCAGGGAAGCATGGAGCACCATTTCGGATATTGATCCGCAGCTCGCGGAATTTGAAGTGAACCCTCAATTCCTGCAAATGGTTTCCCCGAACGAAACAGTGGTTGTCATCTCATTGAATACGACGATTGGCGAAGCAAGCGGAATGATCAATGTCTGTATCCCGCATGTGGTGCTGGAGCCAATCATCCCAAAACTTTCAGTGAAGTATTGGATGCAGTCAGACAAAAAGGAAAACCTGCAAATCGAGAATTGGAAACTCCAGCAGGAAATCCAGAGAGCGGATGTGATGGTGACTGCCGAACTGGGATCATCGGATCTTTCGATACATGACTTCCTGATGCTCGGAATTGGCGATGTCATTGAATTGAATCAGAAAATTGACCAGCCAATGGTCATAAAAGTCGGCGAGATCCCTAAATTTGTTGGACAGCCAGGGAAAGTAAACAAAAAATTAGCCATTCAAGTGTTTGATACATTGAAGGGGGGAGACGATGATGATGAGCGATGACATGCTTTCACAAGACGAAATTGATGCGCTTTTGAAGGGTACCTCGGATGAAGCGGATGACACTGAAGAGATGATTGATGTAGATGATTACTTTTCTTTCATGGAAAGGGATGCTCTTGGCGAGATAGGCAATATCTCATTTGGGAGTTCAGCCACGGCCCTGTCGACTTTATTGAATCAAAAGGTGGAAATCAATACACCTACAGTCACGGTCGTACAGCGTGCCAAGCTGTCAGATGCCTTTCCTGACCCTTATGTAGCTGTGCAGGTTTACTATACGGAGGGATTCACTGGCAGCAATATGCTTGTCATTCAACAAAGTGATGCTGCTATTATTGCAGATTTGATGCTGGGCGGCGACGGCCTCCATCCAAGGGACTTAATGGACGAGATCCAATTGAGCGCTGTGCAGGAAGCGATGAACCAGATGATGGGCTCCGCAGCGACATCCATGTCGACTGTCTTTAGCAAGAGGGTAGATATTTCCCCTCCGGATATCAATCTATTAAACGTCGTTGAAGGAGAAGGAACGGAAGCAATCCCAAAGGACGATATACTCGTCAAAGTATCTTTTTCCCTCAAAATCGGGAATTTGATAGATTCGAATATTATGCAGCTGCTGCCAGTTTCCTTTGCCAAAAGCCTTGTGGATGAGTTGCTGAATCCTGGTTCGCAGAGGTCCAGCTTGGAGGAGCCGGCACAACAAGCTAGACAGGATATCCAGGATGTGTCCTCTATGTCCAGGCAGGATGGAGCTGACCAGCCGCAGGACGGTCAATATCAGCAAGATTACAATCAACAGCAGCCTTACAATCCAGGGGGACACCAGGGAATGCCATCAGGGAACGGGTGGAATCAGCAACAGGCAAAGCCGGCAGGATCACAGCATTTTGGCCATTCAAAGCCAGTGCCGCAGCCAACGGTCCAGCCTGCTGTTTTTTCAAACTTTGAAACGTATCAGCCGATGCAAACTGAAACGAAGAATCTTGAAATGCTTCTTGATATTCCATTGCAGGTCACAGTTGAACTGGGCCGGACCAAGCGATCAGTGAAGGATATCCTTGAACTGGGGGCGGGCTCCATCATCGAATTGGATAAGCTTGCAGGTGAACCCGTTGACATCCTGGTAAACAACCGACTGATTGCCCAGGGAGAAGTAGTGGTCATTGATGAGAACTTCGGTGTCCGGGTTACAGATATAATCAGCCAGACAGACCGTTTAAAAAAACTGAAATAGCATTTTAGGGGGAAGAACAGTGACAAAGAAAATTCTAGTCGTTGATGATGCGGCTTTCATGAGAATGATGATAAAGGATATTTTGTCTAAAAATGGATTCGAGGTAGTAGCAGAGGCTGCCGATGGAGTACAGGCGCTGGAAAAATACAAGGAATTCAATCCGGATTTAGTGACTATGGATATTACGATGCCGGAAATGGATGGCATTACTGCATTGAAGGAAATCAAGAGCATGAATCCAAATGCAAAGGTCATCATGTGTTCCGCAATGGGCCAGCAGGCAATGGTCATCGATGCCATCCAGGCCGGAGCGAAGGATTTCATTGTTAAGCCATTCCAGGCTGACCGGGTGATCGAAGCGATTTCCAAAACACTTAGCCAGTGAACTTAATTCTTAGAGGGTGCGGCAATTGTCAAGATTATTAAAAACTGCCACAGCGGTCCTTTTCCTGATAACTGCTCTGCTGAGCCCGCATGGCATGGCATCTGCTGAGCAGCAAAACAAAAGCGCGAAGGATTGCGTAGAAAATCCTGCTTCATGCGATGATTGGCAGCCAGGCAAAGCAGGGATAAACAAGACGAAAGATACAAAAACAACCGTAGGGGTTACCTTCTGGGATTTCCTGAAGATGATATTCGCCACTATATTCGTGGCTGGCCTTTTATATTCACTGCTCAAGTTCATCAATAAGAAAGGTGCATCCTACAAACGCTCCCAGCTTGTTGAAAATCTTGGAGGTACCAGCCTTGGAGGCAATAGGTCCATACAGGTTGTCAAAGCAGGGAACAGGCTTCTGGTCGTGGGAGTGGGAGAGAATATCCAGCTCCTTAAGGAAATCGATGACCCTGAAGAGTACAGCCAGGTCATCAAAGAATATAACAACAAAATGGACCAGCTTGCACAGCCCAGCGACATTGTCTCGAAGATACGCGGAAAAATGAAGAAGGACGGAAAGAATGAATATACATCCTTTACCGATTTATTGAAGGAACAGCTGGATGATATGTCGGGCGGAAGAAAAAAGCTTCTTCAAGAGCTTAAAAAGAAAGGGTCAGGCAAAGATGAATGAATTTATGGAGTTTTTTAACAGCAGCGCTCCTGAAAATGTTTCTACCTCTGTAAAGCTGATGCTGCTTCTTACCGTCCTTTCCCTTGCGCCCAGCATTTTGATCTTGATGACAAGCTTCACAAGGATTGTCATTGTCCTGTCATTTGTCCGGACGGCGCTGGCTACTCAGCAGATGCCGCCCAACCAGGTGTTGATTGGTCTATCTTTGTTCCTCACTTTCTTCGTGATGGCACCGACCTTCCAGGAAGTGAACGAACAAGCCCTGACCCCGTTATTCAATGAAGAAATCAATTTGGAGCAAGCTTACGATAAAGCCTCGATTCCATTCAAAGAATTCATGAGTGCCCATACAAGGCAGAAGGACTTGGCTCTCTTCCTTGAATACTCCAAGGCCGAAGCGCCCAAGTCGGTGGAAGATATACCGATGACTGCACTTGTCCCGGCCTTTGCCATCAGCGAAATCAAGACTGCGTTCCAGATCGGGTTCATGATCTTCATTCCCTTCCTTGTGATCGATATGGTAGTCGCCAGTGTTTTGATGTCAATGGGGATGATGATGCTCCCGCCGGTGATGATTTCACTGCCATTCAAGATTTTGCTGTTTGTCATGGTGGATGGATGGTATTTAGTCGTGAAGTCGCTTTTACAAAGTTTTTGAGCAGGTGAATAATAATGACATCAGAATCCGTAATATCAATAGCGGAACAAGGGATCTATACAGTCCTGATGATAGCAGGCCCGCTCCTGGCACTTGCCCTTGTTGTCGGATTGGTCGTCAGCATCTTCCAGGCTACGACGCAAATCCAGGAGCAGACACTTGCCTTCATCCCGAAAATCGTCGCCGTGCTTCTCGGTGTTGTCTTCTTTGGGCCATGGATGCTTAGCTACATGCTTTCGTATGCAAACGATATACTATCGAATTTGACCAGGTTTGTAGGGTAGAGCCGTGGATTTCATTCCTTCATTCCCTGCATTCCTGCTGATTTTCGTCAGGGTGACGTCCTTCTTCTTGATGATGCCGCTGTTTTCATACAGGACGATCCCA
This sequence comes from Bacillus sp. REN3, assembly GCF_017912555.1. GTDB lineage: Bacteria > Bacillota > Bacilli > Bacillales > Cytobacillaceae > Mesobacillus. The sequence goes on from NZ_JAERSD010000001.1 coordinate 162,241, forward strand.
GCTTCCCAAAAAATTGGCCTTGGTTTTTCACTTGCATTGATCATGTTTTCGGCGATGGAAGTGCCCGGAATCACGATTGATGGTACATTTTTCATGCTAGTCATCAAGGAAGCGCTTGTCGGGCTTTTGATTGGCTTCATTGCCGCCAAGATGATGTCGGCTGTCCAGATTGCCGGCGGATTCATCGACTTTCAGATGGGTTTCGCAATAGCGAATGTTCTTGATCCGCAAACGGGTGCGCAAAGTCCGCTGATGGGCCAATACCTATACACGCTTGCCCTGCTGTTTTTGCTTACAGTCAATGGCCACCATTTGCTGATCGACGGTATCTTCTACAGCTACAGCTTTGTGCCGCTCGACCAGGTGCTGATCCCTTTCGGGAACAAGGATGTGGTTGAATTCATCATGATGTCCTTCAACAAGATGTTCATCATCGCCTTCCAGATGTCCATTCCGGTGGTAGGCAGTTTATTCCTTGTGGATGTCGCATTGGGAATCGTGGCAAGGACAGTTCCGCAGCTGAATATTTTTGTAGTAGGGCTGCCAGTTAAAATCGGCGTAAGCTTCATTGTGCTGATCGCTGTCATGGGTGTTTTGATGATGGTCATTTCCGATCTGTTTTCAGCGGCGCTGTCGACGATGCGGGGCCTGATGGAATTAATTGGAGGAGCATAGATGAACCGATTGACATTGGACCTGCAATTTTTCGCAGGCGAAAAAACCGAAAAAGCTACTCCCAAAAAGAAACAGGATGCGCGGAAAAAAGGACAGGTTGCAAAGAGCCAGGATGTTAATACGGCGGTTGTCCTGCTGTCTGTATTCTTGTTTTTGATGTTTTTTGGAAAAGTGATGGGTGAACGGCTGATAGGCGTCCTCCGGCATGCCTTGCAGCAATATATGTTCATGGATTTGACGGAAAAGAATATTCAATCGATCTTGATAGAAATTCTTTCTGAATTGATATTTTTCCTTGGGCCAGTCATGCTTGTCGCTCTTATTGCAGGGGTCGCAGCGAATTATGTCCAGGTCGGCTTCATGTATTCGCCAGAAGCGATCCAGATGAAGCTTGAAAAAATCAATCCGATCAGTGGGTTTAAAAGAATTTTTTCGATGAGGGCGCTGGTGGAGATGCTGAAATCGATCCTGAAAATCAGCTTTATTGGCGTCATTGCATTCTCTGTACTGTGGTCGCGGATGGACGAAGTACTTAGGCTGGCAAATAAAAGCGTTGGTGCTGCAATGGCGACAATTGCTGGATTGACTCTTCAAATGGGGCTTTTTGCTTCCGGAGCATTGCTATTTTTATCTTTATTGGATTACCTCTATCAAAAATTCGACTTTGAAAAAAGCATCCGAATGTCCAAGCAAGATTTGAAGGATGAATACAAAAATATAGAGGGCGACCCATTGATCAAATCAAAAATCAAGCAGAAGCAGCGTGAGATGGCAATGCGGCGGATGATGCAAGAGGTTCCAAAAGCGGATGTGATCATAACAAATCCAACACATTACGCAATTGCTCTTAAATATGACGATCAAAAAGCGGATGCTCCGATCGTTGTCGCAAAAGGGGTGGACTTCGTTGCCCAGAAGATCAAGCTGATTGCAAAGGAAAATGAAGTTGCTGCCGTGGAAAACCGGCCGCTTGCAAGAGCGTTGTACAGCCAGGCTGAAATCGGGGATACAATCCCTGAAGAGTTTTTCAAAGCAGTCGCCGAAATTCTTGCCTTTGTCTATCAATCTAAAAATAAAGTGCTGTAAATCCAAGGTATGCAGTGTTAGGAGAGAAAAAGTATGTCAGCAAGAGACCTGTCTGTCCTGCTTAGTGTCATTTTAATCGTAGCTATGTTGATCATTCCTTTTCCATCATGGCTGCTCAGTGTCCTGATCATGGTCAATATTTCAGTCGCGCTTCTTGTGCTGCTGAACACAATGAATATGACGGAGCCGTTGCAATTTTCGGTATTTCCTTCACTGCTCTTGCTGCTGACGCTTTTCCGTCTCGGCCTGAACGTATCCACTACACGTTCCATCCTATCCAAGGGTGAAGCAGGAGGAGTGGTAGAGACGTTCGGGACCTTCGTGGTCGGCGGCAATGTCGTTGTCGGGATGGTCGTCTTCCTGATTCTGATCATCATTCAATTCATCGTCATTACCAAAGGATCGGAGCGTGTTTCGGAAGTTGCCGCTAGATTCACGCTGGATGCGATGCCTGGGAAGCAAATGAGCATCGATGCCGATTTGAACGCTGGGATGATATCCGAGCAGCAAGCGCGTGAACGCCGGGAAAAAGTCAGCAGGGAAGCCGATTTTTATGGAGCGATGGACGGTGCCAGCAAGTTTGTCAAAGGGGATGCGATTGCCGGTATCATCATTGTCATCATCAACCTGATTTTTGGGATTGTGATCGGCATGACACAGCAGGGGCTTTCCATTGGCGATGCAGCGTCAAGGTATTCGCTCTTGACTGTCGGAGATGGCATTGTCAGCCAGATTCCTGCATTGCTGATATCAACTGCGACCGGGATCGTTGTCACTAGGGCTGCTTCAGATGGAAATCTCGGTGTTGATATTACATCACAGCTATTGGCCTATCCCAAAATGCTGTATGTTGCAGGAGCGACGATTTTCCTGTTGGGCTTGTTCACGCCGATTTATGATTTGCTGACCATTCCGCTTGCAGCTTTGATGGTTGCTGGTGGATATGCTTTCTCACGGGTGCCTGAACCTGATCGGCAGCAGCTTGAAGAGATGGAAGAAGAAATCCAGATGGATGAGATGAAAAGCCCGGAAAGTGTTGTCAACCTGTTGAATGTCGATCCAATCGAGTTTGAATTCGGCTATGGGCTCATTCCGCTTGCCGATGCAAACCAGGGGGGAGATCTCCTTGACAGGATCGTCATGATCAGAAGACAGCTTGCCATTGAACTTGGGCTAGTGATTCCGGTGGTCAGGATCCGCGATAACATCCAGCTCCAGCCAAACGAATACAGGCTGAAGATAAAAGGGAATGAGATGGCCAGAGGAGAATTGCTTCTCGACCATTACCTGGCGATGAGCCCAGGAGTTGAGGAGGACGGCGTCGAAGGAATCGAGACAATCGAGCCAAGCTTCGGCCTTCCTGCGAAATGGATTACAGAAGAAATGAAAGAACAGGCAGAAATTTTCGGCTATACAGTCGTGGATCCTCCGTCGGTTGTTTCCACACATATCACTGAGGTCATTAAAGCGAATGCCCATGAACTTTTAGGAAGACAGGAAACGAAACAGCTGATTGACCATCTGCGGGAAAGCTACCCAATTCTTGTAGAGGAAGCAACGCCAACTCCCCTATCAGTCGGCGAAATTCAGAAGGTGCTTGCCAAGCTGCTGAAGGAAAATGTCTCGATCAGGAACCTGCCTGTCATTTTCGAGACACTGGCTGATTACGGTAAAGTAACTAATGATACAGAAATACTCGCAGAATATGTCCGCCAGGCGCTTGCAAGGCAAATTACGAGCCAGTATGCAAGGGCAGATGAAACAATGAAAGTCATTACGCTGTCTGGCCGGGTTGAAAAATTGATAGCAGAGGGTGTGCAGCAGACAGAGCATGGAAACTATCTGTCGCTGGATCCAGGGGTTTCACAGAGCATTCTTGAATCAGTCGCCAGTCAGGTCGAGCAGCTGAGCCTGATGGAGCAGACCCCCATCCTCCTTTGCTCGCCTGCGGTCAGGATGTATGTGCGTCAATTGACAGAACGCTATTTTGCGCAAATTCCTGTGCTGTCTTATAACGAACTAGAAGCAAATGTAGAAGTCCAAAGTGTCGGGGTGGTGAATGTGGAATGAAAGTAAAGAAATATACAGCGTCATCCATGCCTGAGGCGATGATGAAAGTAAGGTCAGAATTGGGAAGCGATGCAGTGATCCTGAACTCCAAGACGTTACAGAGTCACGGATTTTTTGGTCTTTTCAAAAAGAATAGCATTGAGGTCATTGCCGCGATTGACCCCGAATTAACATCGTCCCCAAGGCAGCATGCCAAGGAAAGGGTCGAACCTGGGACATTCCGCAGTCAGCAAAGCAGGGTGCCCGAGGAGCGGAGAGCTGCCGGGAATCAGGAAGATAACGAGTTGTTGAAGGAAATTTCCCAGTTGAGGGAAATGCTGCAGGACACCGGTCTGGAAAACAAACTGGCAGTCCCACTGCCAGCTCCCATCAAAAGCCAGGTAGAATGGCTGGCTGGCCAGGAGGTCGATCCAGAGTATATAAATGAACTAACTGCCAGCCTCCTAGAAAGATGGTACGTTAGCGGTGCTGCAGAAGAGGAGCGAAAAGTAAGGCAATGGTGTGCTGAAGAGATAAAGGGAAAGCTATCAAACTACTCATTTGGCGGGTTGACATTCAGGAAAAAATTCATCAATGTTGTCGGGCCAACAGGTGTAGGAAAGACTACTACACTGGCAAAAATAGCTGCTGAAAGTGTATTGAAACATAACAAGAAGGTTGCTTTCATCACTACCGATACTTACAGGATTGCTGCCATTGAGCAGTTGAAGACGTATGCCGGGATCCTTGATGTCCCGATTGAGGTTTGCTACAACCTTGAGGATTTTAAAGAAGCAGCGGATAAGTTCGATGAATATGATCATATTTTCATTGACACCGCCGGCAGGAATTTCAGGAATAAGAAATATGTTGAGGACTTAAAGAGGGCGATTGACTTCGGCCATGAAATGGAAACATTCCTTGTTCTTTCCTTAACTGCAAAACAGAGGGATATGGAAGAGATATACAGACAGTTTTCCTTAATCGCGATTGATCGATTCATTTTCACAAAGCTGGATGAAACAGCAATGCATGGTTCGATGCTGAATATGATCAACAAATTCTCAACAGGAGCTGCCTATTTGACGAATGGTCAAGACGTTCCAGATGATTTGATAGCGGCGTCTCCTGGAATCATCGCAGAAACAATCCTCGGAGCCAGATCATATGAATGACCAGGCGGAAAAATTAAGGAACAGGCTGAAACAAAGCAGCATGACAAAAGAAGCAAAGACAATCGCTGTCGTCAGTGGAAAGGGAGGGGTTGGAAAATCGAATTTTTCGCTGAATTTTTCGATATCGCTTTCCCGGAAAGGAAAAAAAGTTTTGCTATTCGATCTTGATATCGGGATGGGAAACATCGAGATTTTAATAGGCAAAACCTCCCCTTATTCGATTGCTGATTTTTTATCAGGAAACGCCTACCTTGAAGAGGTAGTTTTCAGTGGCCCCGAAGGAATTGATTACATCTCGGGCGGGACAGGTTTAAGCCAACTGATCAGGATGGACAAGGAAGCTGTAGACTATTTCACCAACAGCCTCAGTGAGATGCTGAAAAGGTATGATTATTTGATTTTCGATATGGGTGCCGGGATGAATGAAGAAACACTCTCGATCCTTCTGGCGGTTAACGAAATCTTTGTCATCACAACAACGGAGCCAACAGCAATCATGGACGCATATGCAACGATGAAATATATCCATCTTGCGGACCCCACTCTGCCTTTCTTTCTGATAGTGAACCGAGCCGGTTCGCCCCGGGAAGGAAACGAAACATTGTCGCGGCTCGGCGAGGTCCTCGAAAGGTTCCTTAGTCGTTCGCCGGTAGGGCTAGGGATCCTTCCGGATGACAAAAGTGTCCATGAAGCAGTAAAAAGGCAGATTCCCTTTATGACTTTCAATGGTAAATCGCAAGCCTCAAAAGGGATGGCTTTGATAGCCGAAAAGTATCTGGCCAATATCGGCACAGGAACAGCAGGGAAAGAGCCTAAAAGTTTTACAGCCCGGCTGAAGCAATTCCTGTATGGAAGGCAGGGATCTTGAATTGACAAAAATCAAAGTTCTTGTCGTCGATGATTCAGCCTTCATGCGGAAACTGATCAGTGACTTCTTGTCAGAACATCCTGAGCTGGAGGTAATTGGGACGGCGAGGAACGGGGAAGATGCTATTAAAAAGTGGAAGGCTTTGAAACCGGATGTCATTACGCTGGACGTTGAAATGCCGGTTTTAAACGGCCTTGAAACTTTAAAGGCAATCATGCAGGAAAAACCAACCCCTGTCGTCATGCTATCAAGCACTACGAGAGAAGGAGCTGATACAACGCTCCATGCGATTCAGGCCGGTGCGGTCGACTTCATAACCAAACCTTCAGGTTCGATTTCCATCGACCTCCATAAAATCAAGGCAGACCTGATCGAGAAAGTTCGATCAGCAAGCAAAGCGAATCTGTCAGGGATCAAAACAGGGACAAAAAAGCAGCCGGACTTTCCCGGTAAACCAAACGCTCCATTCGCTGATCCAATTCCCAAAGGGAAGGGATCGATCCGGTATCAGGCAACCCAGCAGCATGGAAACACAAAAAAGCTGATCTGCATTGGAACGTCAACTGGCGGTCCAAGGGCGCTCCAGCAGGTGCTGACTTTACTGCCAAAGGATATCGATGCACCTATCCTCGTTGTCCAGCATATGCCTGCGGGCTTCACGAAATCGCTTGCGAACCGCCTTGACTCTTTAAGCCAGATTACAGTCAAGGAAGCTGAGGACGGGGAGTTAATCAAAAAGGGAGTCGCTTATATCGCTCCCGGTGGGTTGCATCTCGAGGTAAAGGAAGTCGGGACAAGCCTGGCTATCAGTCTTGGCACATCGGAACCCCGCAATGGGCACAGGCCATCTGTCGATGTGATGTTTGAATCAATATCGAAAATCAGGAATATTGATAAAGTCGCAGTCATCATGACGGGAATGGGGTCGGATGGTGCAAAAGGGCTGGTTCAATTAAAGAAAAGCGAGGCAGTCAAAGCGATTGCGGAGTCGAAAAATACGTCCGTCGTTTTTGGGATGCCAAAGTCCGCGATTGCTACTCATTTGGTAGACGAAGTTGCGGATCTTGAGAATATCGCAGAATCAATCATGAAGTATATTTGAGGCCGGAGGTGCGCTGCACATGGAGTTGAATCAATATTTGGAAGTTTTTATAGAAGAGAGCAAAGAACATATACAGGCCTGTAACGAACAATTGCTGGAACTTGAGAAAAATCCAGATGATTTGACCATCATCAATGAAATTTTCAGGTCAGCCCACACATTGAAGGGAATGTCGGCGACAATGGGCTTTGAAGACCTGGCAAGCCTTACCCATCAAATGGAAAATGTCTTGGATGGAATCCGGAACAGCAGGATCAAGACATCACCAGAAATCCTCGATGTCATCTTCATTGCTGTCGATCACCTTGAGGACATGGTTGAATCAATTGCTGCCGGAGGGGACGGCAAAAGGGATGTTTCCGAAGCTGTTGATAAGCTGAAAAGGATTGAGATGGGTGAGCACATGAGTGAACCGTCAAGATCCGAAACAGCTGCGGCCATTGCCGAATCCCCAGGCCTTGCTGGTTTTGATGAATTCGAGCTGACTGTATTGAAGCAATCAAAGGATCAGGGATTCGGTGTTTTTGAAATTACCATCGCTTTGCGGGAGGATTGCCTTTTAAAAGCTGCCAGGGTATACATGGTTTTCGAAGTTCTTGAAAAGATTGGCGAAATCATCAAGGCAGTCCCTTCAGTCGAACAGCTTGAGGAGGAGCAATTTGACCAGGAATTCTCTGTAACGATTGTTTCGAAAGAAAATCCGGAAGAGATTAAAGCTAAAATCATGAAGGTTTCTGAAGTGTCGAAGACTGAGGTCAGGGATATTGATCTGGAGCAGTCAAAACAAACAGAAAATGAAAGGGAGCAGACTGATGCACAAATCGTGGAGGATCCGGACAAAGAAACCGAAGTAGCGAGAGGGCCAGGAAAGGAAACCTCACCTGTAACGGAAACAAAAAGTACAAAGCAGACGAGCAGCAAGACAATCCGGGTCAATATTGAACGCCTGGATATCTTGATGAATCTGTTCGAAGAGCTTGTCATTGATCGGGGACGCCTTGAACAAATCTCTAAGGATCTTGAGAATCCTGAACTGACTGAAACGGTCGAGCGTATGACAAGGATTTCCGGAGACCTTCAGAATATCATTCTGAACATGAGGATGGTCCAGGTTGAAACAGTATTCAACCGGTTCCCGAGGATGATTCGCCAGCTTGCGAGGGACTTGGATAAAAAAATCAATCTTCAAGTCATCGGGGCCGAAACAGAGCTGGATAGGACAGTCATCGATGAAATAGGGGATCCCCTCGTCCATCTTCTGCGTAATTCAGTCGATCATGGAATTGAGTCACCCGAAGACCGGAGGAAGAAAGGCAAGAACGAGGAAGGAACGGTTTTTCTTCGCGCTTATCACAGCGGGAACCATGTTTTCATTGAAATCGAAGACGATGGGGCTGGGATCAGCAGGGATAAAGTATTGAAGAAAGCGATCAGCAAAGGACTTGTCAATGAGCGGTCTGCAGCAGGTCTCACTGACCAGCAGGTATATGAATTCATCCTGTCTTCTGGCTTTTCGACTGCTGAGAAAGTATCGGATATTTCCGGGCGCGGCGTTGGGCTTGATGTCGTCAAGAACACGATTGAATCACTTGGCGGAAAGATATCGATTGATTCAGCAGAAAACAAGGGGACAGTGTTCTCGATCCAGCTGCCGCTTACGCTCTCGATCATTTCAGTCATGTTAGTAGGAATCGCGAATGAAAAATTCGCTGTCCCTCTTTCTTCAATCATCGAAACGGCAATCGTTAAAGATTCTGACATCATGAATGCCCATAATCAAAAGGTCATTGATTTCAGGGGCAAGGTTGTTCCGCTGCTGTTCTTGAAGGACGTTTTTGAAGTTCCGTCAGACGAGCAGAATGATCAATTCCATTCCGTGATCCTTGTCCGCAAGGGCGAAAAAATGGCAGGGCTCGTGGTTGATTCATTCATTGGCCAGCAGGAGGTCGTCCTGAAATCGTTGGGTAACTATTTGACGAATGTATTCGCGATTTCCGGAGCAACGATCCTGGGGAACGGCCAGGTTGCAATGATTGTTGATTGCAATGCCCTCATCAAATAGAGTGCCCATAGGATCAAAACCTTGGACGAAGATGGAATAGGAGTGAAGGATATGACTGAAACAATGGTTTCAGATATGAAAGCAATTGTCTTCCAGCTCAATGACAAAGAATATGCCATACCTGTCAGCCAGGTGAAAGCGATTGAAAAAATCATGCATTTTACGAGGGTTCCCAATACACAGCCTTTTGTAAAGGGGGTAATGAATCTCCGAGGAGTCGTTACCCCGCTCATTGACCTGAGAGTGAGATTCAATCTTGAAGAACAGCCTTACTCAGACAACACAAGAGTGATCATCGTCTCTGTTGCCGACGTAGAAGTTGGATTGATTGTGGATGGTGCGAATGATGTCATCGATATCCCGTCCAGCTTGATTGAACCTGCACCGGAAATTGTTGGTACTGCAGCTGCGGAATTCATCAATGGAGTAGCAAAGATAGATAAAAGGCTATTAATCTTGATTGAACTTGAAAGCATCCTTGAAAAAAAATAAGCTTCGATTTCTTTTCAGGAAGGGATTAACGTTATGTTGCTCAATAAAATTACCGATTTGCACATTGATATATTAAAAGAGATTGGCAATATCGGCGCTGGCCACGCTGCTACCGCCCTTTCCACAATGCTGGATAAAAAAATCGAGATGAAAGTGCCGAGTGTACGTGTTGTCAGCTTTGACGAAGTCATGGAGCTTGCAGGGGGAGCAGAAAGCGTGGTTGCGGGCGTCTTCCTGAGAATTGAGGGGGATGCGCCCGGAAGCATGTTCTTCATCCTTCCCTTGAACCAGGCGGAAAGGTTCATCGGCAAGCTGATTGGCCAGCAGGCGTTTTCATTCAGGGACAGCGATGTGAATGAGCTGGCTTTCTCCGCCTTGCAGGAGCTCGGGAATATCCTTTCTGGTTCTTACCTTTCATCCTTGTCGGATTTTACAAAGCTGAATCTTCACCCGTCCGTCCCAGCATTAAGCATTGACATGGCGGGTGCGGTCATCAGCATTGGATTGCTCGAGCTCTCCCAGGTCGGCGATTACGCGATTGTCATTGATACGGCATTGAATGACCAGGGAAGCCAGATCGATGAGGTGAAGGGACATTTCTTTCTTCTCCCTGACCCGGATTCTTTCGGGACGATTTTCAAAGCATTGGGAGTATCAAGCAATGTATAGGACTGCTGAAATCGTGAAAGTCGGCATAGCCGATTTGAATACAGTGACATCACCTGATTTGATCAGGACGACAGGACTGGGTTCCTGTGTAGGAGTCGTACTGTATGATCAAACAAAGGGAGTGGCGGGGCTGGCTCACGTCATGCTCCCTGACTCATCCTTGTTAAGGTCCGGATCTCTCAATAAGGCGAAATACGCCGATACTGCTGTAAAGGAACTCTATTCCCATTTGCTTAAGCTTGGTTCACGGCATCCTGCTTTGAAAGCGAAGCTTGCGGGCGGTGCCCAGATGTTCCAGTTCGCCGGAAGCAATGACATGATGAGGATCGGTCCCCGCAATGTAGAGGCAGTCTTGCATGAACTTAAGAAGCTTGGAATACCGGTAGTCGCAAAGGACGTCGGCGGAAATAACGGCAGGACAATCGAATTCGACCCGAAAACGGGTTTGATGCAAATAAGGACAGTCAATAAAGGTAATAGTGAAATATAGCGATCATAGCATTGCCGGGGAAAGGTTGGACAACGCCATCGAGAATAATACGGCAGTATGCATGAGGAGGGATACAATGGTACGGGGTTCTACTTTGGAAGAGCAATTGACATGGGAGAGATGGGTTCAATCCCGTGATTCAGAGGCAGGTAATTTGCTGATCAAAAAATATATGCCGCTTGTTTCCTATCATGTGCAAAGAATAGCTGTAAGCCTTCCAAAAAGCGTATCAAGGGACGACCTTAAAAGTCTCGGCATGATTGGACTTTATGACGCCCTTGAGAAGTTCGATCCAAAGCGTGATTTGAAATTCGATACGTACTCATCTTTCCGTATCCGAGGGGCGATCCTTGATGGATTGAGAAAAGAAGATTGGCTGCCAAGGAGCACGCGGGAAAAAGCCAAAAAAATTGACGCTGCAACGGAAAAGCTGGAACAAAAATATATGCGTAATGTTACCGTTGAAGAGATTGCAGAGGAATTGGAGACAGATGTGGGAGATATTTATTCCACAATCAATGAACATTTCTTCGCGAATGTCCTCTCCATCGACGAACAGCCGAATGAACATGATAACCGTGACAATCACTCATTTGCCATCCGGGATGAAAAATCGGAAATCCCTGAGGAGAGAATCATAAAGAATGAACTGATCGAAGAAATGACAGCAATGATTTCACACTTGAATGAAAAAGAACAGCTTGTGCTAAGTTTGTTTTACAAAGAAGAGCTTACACTCACTGAAATCGGCCAGGTAATGGAGTTATCGACGTCAAGGATTTCACAGATCCACTCAAAAGCTATTTTCAAGTTAAGGAAATGGCTTGAAAAAGTGTAACGGGCAGGGGATATTAATGGGACGGGTGTTTGAAATAAAATTGGCCAGGAACCGTTTGGAAGCTGAATTGGATTTGAGGCAGGGGGAAGGGGATGCCGCCATTTCGATGGATGATCTGGCGGAACTCCTGGCAGAGCAGAAAATCGTTCATGGGGTTAAGACTGAAGTACTGAAGCAGGTTGCTGCAGACCCTGCTTCGATTGCATTTCCTGTCGTCATAGCGGAAGGTGTGGCACCACAAAATGGTTCGGATGCTTATTTGCGCAATGAGATAAAAGAAATGGATGCACCGGGCACAGAACATTTCAATTTCAGGGTCGTGATGCGTATTCCCTCCGTTAAACAAGGACAATTGCTTGCGACGGTGGTCTTGGAAGGACATGGTGAAAATGGCGTTGATGTCACTGGCCAGCCGATCATGGCCAAGCCTGGCCGCCCCCTCCGGGTAAGGGCTGGAAAAAACGTTGTCCAAAAGGAAGGGCGTTTTTATGCTGCGGTCGATGGCGAGGTCAGCATTACCAAAAGAACGATCTCTGTCAATCCTGTTTTTGAGGTGAAAGGCGACCTTGACCTGAAAACTGGAAATATTGATTTTGTCGGGAATATTACCATACATGGGAATGTGCCAAGCGGCTATGAGCTGAAAGCGGGCGGGGACATCAGGATAAACGGGATGGTCGAAGCAGCGATCCTTGAAGCTGAGGGGAATATCATTGTCGATGGCGGGATTGCAGGCGGCATGAAAGGGAAGGTATTGGCCGGAGGAAATATCCAGGCAAATTACCTGAACCAGGCTTCCGTGAGGGCAGGTCAGGATCTATACATAAAAACATCGATTCTCCATAGCAGTGTGAATGCCGGCGGGAATGTTGACTGCCGATACGGAAAAATCATCGGCGGAACCCTCACGGCCGGGAGAATTATCCTTGTCAAGGATTTAGGCAATGAGCTTTTCACGAAAACTGAGCTGGCCGTCGGCTGGGATCCAGCCCTGGAAAAAAGGGAACAGGACACTTTGAAATCACTTGTGGCCGTCGATGAGAATATCCGAAAGCTTGCTTCGATCGAATCCAAACTGTCAGAGATCGCCAAATTGCAGGGGAGGCTGAACGCTGAACAGAAACAAATGCTGCATAAGCAGCAAGTAACCAGGTTAGACCTCGAAAAGCAAGCAGCTGAAATGAAAAGAGAATTGGAAACTTTGCACGCTGAAAAGATCGAAAAGCAGAATTCTACCTTATGGGTGTTCGGAAAAGCATTTCCCAATGTAAAGGTTTACTTTGGGAAATATGCCTTTATGACAAATAAGATGTATGAAAAGGTCATCTTCAGCCTTGAACATGGTGAGGTAAATGTTAATCCAGCAGATGGCGCTGTGAAAATCCACTGATGAGGACGTGTCGGGATGACGCTCAAAGCGATTGAATTGCAGGTTGCCCTCCCAAGGACACATGAAGCCGGCAAAATCCAGGAACAGTTACAGCAGCGGGGACAACACCTTCAGGAACAAGCGGCACAAAGTGTGACGAAGGAAGAAGAGTTAAAACGCAAGACAGTAATCAAGAATGATCAAAAGCAGGAAGCAAGATTGAACAAAGAGGATGGCGGCGGACAGGAATCCAGTGAGGAAGCCAGCCGGGATACGAAGAAAAAGGACCATAAAAAGGGTAAGCAGCAACACCCCTATAAGGGAAGAGTAATAGACTACAGCGGATAGGGGGATGGAATGATATGACCGCGTTACTATTATTGGCCAGCCTGATATTGAATGCAACTGCAATCTTTGCCATCATTCTGTTATATTTAAGGCAGAACCGCCTGTTCGAAGAGGAAAAGCAGCAAGGCAGGATCATCAAGGATATTGAAGAGGTCTTTTCTGCATACTTGCTTGAGATGAAGGATGAAAATGAAAAGCTCATCGAATTGATCAAAGAAACTGCTTCCGGAGAGGGAACTGAAGCTGAAAAGCTTCATGAATACGGAGTGGGCCAGGAGCAGAAGGCGCTGAAGGAAGCGACAGTGGAATCATCAATAAGGAAAGAAAGCGGAGTATCTTATCAGGCCGCAAGGAAAGCATATGAGCAGAATGCCTTCCGTTTCCCGCCTGGAGAAGAAGCATTCCCTGCGCCGATTCCGGATGACCCGGAATCGGCTCAACAAGAAACAGCGGATCAGCGTCCCTCCATTGAACAGGTGCTTGAATTGAAAAAGGAAGGTCTTACGATAGAAGAAATTGCCCGTAAGCTTAATAAAGGGAAAACAGAGATTGAACTTTTGCTCAAATTTCATCAAAATGGCAAAGAATAACTTGATTGTCGGTTTTAAATATGCTATATTATCTCTTGGTGTTAATACACACGTTCAATGATTCAGTCAGTTGGTGCTGTGTTCTACAGTTTCTGGCAGAAAATGACTTGAGCGGAGGAAATCAAAACCATTAGGAGGAAATACAATGTCAGTAATTTCTATGAAGCAACTGCTTGAAGCTGGTGTGCATTTCGGTCACCAGACTCGCCGTTGGAACCCGAAGATGAAGAAATATATCTTCACTGAGCGTAACGGTATCTACATCATCGACCTTCAGAAGACAGTAAAGAAGGTTGAAGAAGCATACAACTACGTGAAGGAGCTTGCTGCTAACGGTGGAACTGTCCTTTTCGTAGGTACTAAGAAACAAGCCCAGGATTCTGTCAAGGAAGAAGCTGCTCGGTCTGGCATGTACTATGTCAACCAGCGTTGGCTTGGAGGTACTTTAACAAACTTCGAAACAATCCAAAAGCGTATCGCTCGTCTTAAGAGCATCGAGAAAATGGCCGAAGATGGAACCTTCGAAGTCCTTCCGAAGAAAGAAGTCGTTCAATTGAAGAAAGAACAAGAGCGTCTAGAGAAATTCCTAGGCGGAATCAAGGACATGAAGAGCCTTCCGGATGCTCTATTCATCATCGACCCTCGCAAAGAACGCATCGCGGTGGCTGAAGCTCGTAAATTGAACATTCCGATTGTCGGAATCGTCGATACAAACTGTGACCCGGATGAAATCGATGTAGTCATCCCAGCGAATGATGACGCGATCCGTGCAGTTAAATTGCTTACTTCCAAAATGGCTGATGCTATTATCGAAGCTAAGCAAGGCGAAGAAACTACAGAAGAAACTGTAGAAGCTTAATTTAAAAAAGGTGATACAGGGAAGCACCCCTTATCACCTTTTTTTAAAGGTTTAGCTTCATGAATTGAAGTTAAAATAATGGTAAAGCTACATAATCATGATTTCTTAGGAGGAATTCATTATGGCAATTACGGCACAAATGGTTAAAGAATTGCGTGAAAAAACCGGCGCAGGAATGATGGACTGCAAAAAGGCGCTTCAGGAAACAGATGGCGATATGGAAAAAGCGATCGATTTCCTTCGTGAAAAAGGGATCGCTAAAGCAGCTAAGAAAGCTGACCGAATCGCTGCAGAAGGAACTACTTACATCCTGACAAAAGGCAATGAAGCAGTCATTCTTGAAGTGAACTCCGAAACAGATTTCGTTGCAAAGAACGAAGGATTCCAAGTGCTTGTGAAGGACCTTGCTGAACACCTTCTTAAGCACAAGCCTGCTACAGTTGAAGAAGCAATGAACCAGACAACCGAGAATGGCGAAACAATAGAAAGCCTCATCAATTCCGCTATCGCTAAGATCGGGGAAAAGCTTTCTCTTCGCCGTTACGAAATCAAGACTAAGACTGATAACGACGTTTTCGGTTCATACCTTCACATGGGTGGACGTATTGGCGTGCTTTCCGTTCTTGAAGGAACGACAGACGAGGCTGCGGCAAAAGACGTTTCCATGCACATTGCTGCACTGAACCCTAAATATGTTTCCCGTGACGAAGTTTCCCAGGAAGAAATTGAGCATGAACGTCAAATCCTTACACAGCAAGCGCTGAATGAAGGAAAGCCAGAAAACATCGTTGCCAAGATGGTTGAAGGCCGCCTCAGCAAATATTTCGAGGATGTTTGTGTTCTCGACCAGGCGTTTGTTAAGAATCCTGACCAAAAGGTACGCCAGTTTGTTGAATCAAAAGGTGGGACGCTTCGTGAGTTTACTCGTTACGAAGTTGGCGAAGGAATCGAAAAACGCGAAGATAACTTTGCTGAAGAAGTAATGAACCAAGTAAACAAGAAGTAAAGACCATTCAATTTCCAGGGAACACTATGTGTTCCCTGTTTTTGGACATAGCTATAGAGATTACATATGGAGGTACCCTATGACCAGCCCAAAATACAAACGTGTGGTATTGAAGTTAAGTGGAGAAGCTTTAGCCGGAGAGCAAGGATTTGGCATCAATCCGTCCGTGATCAAAAATGTTGCAGACCAGGTAAAAGAGATTGCTGAACTTGGTGTGGAAGTCGCGGTGGTAGTAGGCGGCGGGAATATCTGGCGAGGCAAGATCGGTGAGGAAATGGGAATGGACAGAGCAACCGCGGACTATATGGGCATGCTAGCAACAGTCATGAATTCCCTGTCTTTGCAGGATAGCCTTGAGCAAGTGGGAATCGAGACAAGGGTCCAAACTTCCATAGAAATGCGGCAGGTGGCTGAACCGTATATCCGCAGGAGAGCGATCAGGCATCTTGAGAAAAAACGCGTCGTCATTTTTGCTGCTGGCACTGGAAATCCATACTTCTCGACAGACACAACTGCTGCATTGCGTGCGGCCGAGATAGAAGCCGATGTGATTCTGATGGCCAAGAACAATGTCGACGGCGTTTATTCTGCCGACCCTCGGGTTGATAAGAATGCTAAAAAATATGATCAGCTTTCTTATCTCGATCTTTTGAAGGAAGGATTGGCGGTGATGGATTCAACCGCTTCGTCTTTATGCATGGACAATGATATTCCATTAATCGTTTTCTCCATTATGGAGCAGGGCAACATTAAGAAAGCCGTTATGGGCGATACAATCGGAACAATTGTGAGGGGGAAAAACTAATGCCGAAACAAGCAATTGCTAATGCAAAAGAAAGAATGTCCAAAGCTATCCAGGCCTATACCCGCGAACTGGCCAGCATCCGCGCTGGAAGAGCCAATGCCTCATTGCTTGACAGGATCCAGGTAGACTATTATGGTGCCCCGACACCTGTCAATCAGCTTGCCGGGATTTCTGTTCCAGAAGCCCGTCTGCTTGTCGTTCAGCCATACGATAAGTCCATCCTTGGCGAAATCGAAAAAGCGATCCTGAAATCCGATCTTGGCCTGAATCCATCAAATGATGGCTCCGTGATCAGAATCTCGATTCCGCAGCTAACAGAAGAACGACGTAAGGAACTGGCAAAGCTAGTCAAAAAAGAAGCAGAGGATGCGAAGGTCGCTGTCCGCAATATCCGTCGCGATGCAAACGATGATTTGAAAAAGCTCGAGAAAAACGGTGAAATCACCGAAGATGAACACCGGGGTTATGCTGATGATATTCAGAAGGTAACAGACGAGCATATTGCAAAAATCGATCAAATCACGAAAGAAAAAGAAAAAGAAATTTTAGAAGTATAAAATGTTTGGCAGGAATGGCGCCTGAATGGGCTGATTTCGCAATCAGCCTGGAAACCCTCTGTTTTACAGGGGGTTTTTTCTCTATATAAATCCTTTTTCTCTTGGAAAGAATCTGGCCAAGCCGCAATTTAAAGGATGAAGCACAAGAGAAAAAGAATTGGTACCAGGGCTTCCGCCATTGTAATAATCAATCAGGCCATTTTCACGCTGAACCACACTGTCATCGCCTTCAGGCTCGCCGCAAGAGGGCGAGCTTCCTTTGCCAGTTGGATGAGTTCCCAGCCTTCCAAACCAGAATACATAAACTCCGTCTCTGATTCTGTTTCCCTCGCCTTTTACATAGTCTTTTTATAGAGATATCTTTTTTCTTTTTTGGTATGATAGGAGCATGTGGAAATAGAAGAAAAAGCACATCGGCAACATTTATTCCTATGTCATCACAGCTAAAGATAATCCTATTTTGGGGGAGCTGTCCTAATGTTAAATAAAATCAATCCATGGAAGAACAACAATCCTTCTTCCAGCCTCCGGGAGCGTATTCATGAAATAAAAGAACATGAAGTCCCGGGACATGTAGCCATCATTATGGATGGCAATGGACGCTGGGCGAAAAAGCGTGCCTTGCCAAGGGTAGCGGGTCATCACGAAGGAATGAAGGTAGTCAAGAAAATAACCAGGCTCGCAAATGAACTGGGTATCAAAACCCTAACGGTATATGCTTTTTCGACTGAGAATTGGAAGCGGCCAAAAATGGAAGTCGACTTCCTTATGAAACTGCCTGAAGAGTTCCTCGGCACCTATTTGCCTGAATTGATCGAAGAAAATGTCCGCGTCGATATGATGGGCTATATGGATAAACTGCCGGAACATACAAAGAAAGCAGTTGGAAAAGCGATGGAAGATACGAGAGAAAATACCGGCCTGACACTCAATTTCGCCCTGAACTATGGGAGCAGGGCAGAGATTATCGAAGGTGTCAAACAGGTCTTAAACGATATTAAAAATGGTATAATAAATGAAAATGAAATCGATGAGGAAGTTTTTTCCTCATACTTGATGACCAGGAACCTGGGTGACCCTGACCTCCTCATAAGGACGAGCGGCGAAATACGGCTGAGCAATTTCATGCTCTGGCAGCTCGCTTATACTGAGTTCTGGTTCACTGAGGTGCTATGGCCTGATTTCAATGAAGAACATTTTCTCGAAGCAATCGAAGCATTCCAGGGCCGCCAGCGGCGTTTTGGAGGAGTATAAAAAAGGTGTGAGTATTTAGATGAAGCAAAGAATCATTACCGCTGTGGTCGCTGCAGCCATTTTCCTCCCAATAGTCATTTATGGGGGACTTCCATTTGTCGCGATGACCTATTTGATCGCGGCTATTGCCTTATTTGAAGCATTGAGGATGCGCCGGCTTAAGCTGTATTCTGTACCCGGGATTTTAGCGCTGGCAATGCTGTGGGTTTTCATGGTGCCTGCGCAATACGAAAAACTGTTTGACGGTTTAAAGTATACAAAAATGGAATTGTTCATTTTTGGCGTTTTGCTGCTACTGGCCTATACCGTCATCACCAAGAATCGTTTTACATTCGAAGAAGTTGGTTTCACCCTTCTTTCTGTTTTATATGTCGGGATAGGTTTTTATTTTTTCATCGAGACAAGGGATGAAAGCCTGACATTTGTTTTCTATTCGCTTTTCATCATTTGGGCAACCGATTCTGGAGCTTATTTCATCGGACGTGCGATTGGCAAACAGAAGCTTTGGCCGGAAATCAGCCCGAACAAGACAATCCAGGGATTCTTTGGCGGTATTGCCTCTGCCCTTGTCGTAGCCGTTTTATTCAGTGTCTTTGCGGATATGGACGTATCGGTTCTCCTGCTGATCATTGCGACAGCTTTCCTGTCTGTTTTCGGACAGGTTGGGGACCTGGTGGAATCTGCTATGAAAAGGCATTATAATGTAAAAGATTCAGGCAGGATCCTGCCTGGCCACGGAGGCATGCTGGACAGGTTTGACAGCTTGCTGTTCGTGTGGCCCTTAATTCATCTATTCCATTTGTTATAAGACCGGGGAGGGCGTCCCCCCCCGCTTGGTTATATTAGGAGTGAAATGCGTGAAAAAAATAAGTTTGTTAGGTGCTACTGGATCGATTGGAATCCAGACACTCGATGTCATAAGGGAACACCAGGACCTGTTTGAGCTAGTGGCAATGTCTGCAGGCAGGAATCTGGAGCTTGTCCGGAAAATCATTCCTGAGTTCAAGCCAGAGCTTGTTTCAGTCCAGGAAAAAAAAGACTCTGAGACCTTGAAGGCTGAATTTCCTGGAGTGAAATTCGTTTATGGGAGTGCCGGACTTGAAGGGACGGCCGTTTTCGATAAAGCGGATATACTAGTGAATGCCGTTCTTGGCAGTGTAGGGCTAAAGCCGACACTTGAAGCAATAAAAGCCGGAAAAACAATTGCAATCGCAAATAAAGAAACATTGGTGACAGCAGGACACATTGTCATGGAAGAAGCGAAACGCCATGGAGTTGACCTATTGCCGGTGGACAGTGAACATTCAGCCATATTCCAGGCTTTGCAGGGAGAAAATCCTCGGAACATCGAACGGCTGATCCTGACGGCTTCAGGGGGAAGCTTCAGGGACCGTATGAGAGGGGAGCTGCAGCGGGTAACTAAAGCGGATGCCCTAAACCATCCAAACTGGTCGATGGGTGCCAAGATAACGATTGATTCAGCAACAATGATGAACAAAGGGCTGGAAGTCATCGAAGCGCACTGGCTGTTTTCCTTGCCATACGACAGGATTTCAGTTTTGCTCCATCGTGAAAGCATCATCCATTCTATGGTGGAGTTCCATGATACAAGCATCATTGCCCAACTGGGGACACCTGACATGAAAGTGCCGATCCAGTATGCATTGACCTATCCTGATAGGTCCCCTCTCGTATCTGGCAAGCGGCTCAACCTTGCGGAAATCGGGAAGCTCCACTTTCAGGAAATGGACTTTGAGCGCTTCCGCTGCCTAAGGTTCGCATATGAAGCCGGAAATGCCGGCGGAACTATGCCCGCAGTGATGAATGCAGCAAATGAAGCTGCAGTGGCCGCCTTTTTGGAAGACAAGATCACTTTTCTGCAAATTGAAGACTTGATCGAAAAAGCAATGGACTCCCATGAAATCACACAGAATCCAAGCCTGGAAATGATCCAGGAAGTTGATAAAGAAACAAGGATGCTTGTAACATCATTTTTATAAGCAATGGTTTTCAGGCTTGGAAAAAGTGCATTCTTATCCTTAAAAAAGGTGGTTAGATAATTTGAATACAGTCATTGCCTTTATTGTCATATTTGGCGCCCTTGTATTCTTTCACGAATTAGGACACTTGATTTTTGCCAAACGGGCTGGCATTTTATGCCGTGAATTCGCAATCGGGTTCGGCCCAAAGGTTTTTTCCCATAAAAAGAATGAAACGGTCTATACCATAAGGCTGCTTCCGATCGGTGGATTCGTCAGGATGGCAGGCGAGGACCCGGAAATGATTGAGATCAAGCCCGGCCACAGGGTTGGATTGCTATTCGATGATCAAGAAAAAGTTTCCAAGATCATCCTTAATAATAAGGACAAATATCCGGATGCACGGATATTAGAGGTCGAGAAGGCTGATATCGAACACGGTCTGGTCATTAGGGGATACGAAGAAGGAGAAGAGAATTCCGGGCAGTCAGAATTCCCGATCAGCAAGACGGCTGTTCTTGTGGAGAATGGGGTTGAAACCCAAATCGCTCCTTACGACAGGCAATTCGGTTCGAAAACCCTTGGCCAGAGAACTATGGCTATTTTTGCAGGTCCTATGATGAACTTCCTGCTAGCGATGGTCATTTTCATCCTTTTGGCCCTTTTACAGGGAATCCCTTCAAATGAAGCAGTCCTTGGCAAGTTGACTCCAGACGGATCTGCGCTTAAAGCAGGATTACAGGAAGGGGATAAAGTCAATAGTGTCGAAGGCTCAGAAGTTTCGAATTGGACGGATGTCGTTGAAATCATTCGGAAGAACCCTGGAAAAGAACTTGATTTTTCAATCACACGCGAAGGGAAGGAAATGGAGATTCCGGTAACACCAGAAGTGAAGGATATAGAAGGGGAGAAAATCGGGCTGATTGGTGTGTACAGTCCTGTCGAAAAATCCCCCTTGAAATCCATTCCTTATGGAGTGAAGGAAACGTATTTCTGGACAACAGAAATATTTTCGATGCTTGGAAAACTGATTACTGGCCAATTTTCGATCGACGCGCTGTCAGGTCCGGTTGGGATATATGTTTCTACCGACACGGTGGCTAAGTCGGGCATCTTTTACCTGATGAAGTGGGCAGCGATCCTTAGCATTAACCTTGGAATCATGAATCTGCTTCCATTCCCGGCATTAGATGGCGGGCGGCTTACATTCTTCGCCGTCGAGGCACTAAGAGGGAAGCCGGTTGACAAGCAGAAGGAAGGGATGGTCCATTTCATTGGTTTTGCCCTTTTGATGCTCCTGATGCTTGTAGTCACGTGGAATGACATCCAGAGGTTCTTCCTTTAATATTGAAATGGCATTGAATGCAGTCTCGTTCCTGTCCGGGCTTGTACCGGGCAGGTCCATTTTTTACTGCGTCCATTTGAGACATAGTGATGGGCATCACCTTAATGAGGATTCGTTCCCTGGAAGATGAGGATATGGATCCCTCAGTCCAAATCTTGACGGTTATGATTCAAGAGCTTTTTTTAAAGAATTCCTATATATCTAATGAGGTGTTTATCTATGAAGCAAAGCATGACACTAATTCCTACTCTAAGAGAAGTGCCAGCAGATGCCGAAATCAAAAGCCATCAGCTGCTCCTGCGTGCGGGTTTTATGCGCCAGAATGCCAGCGGTGTGTATTCGTATATGCCTTTGGGAAGGAAGGTCCTCCAAAAGGTAGAAGCGATCATCAGGGAAGAAATGAACAATGCCGGAGCTGCGGAATTGCTGATGCCAGCGCTGCAACAGGCAGAGCTTTGGCAGGAGTCAGGCAGATGGTATTCATATGGACCGGAATTGATGAGGTTGAAAGACCGCCACGACCGTGAATTCGCACTTGGGGCCACACACGAAGAAGTGATCACTAGCCTTGTACGTGATGAAGTCAAGTCATATAAACGCCTGCCGCTGACACTTTATCAGATCCAGACAAAATTCCGTGATGAAAAGCGTCCGCGTTTCGGTTTGCTGCGCGGCCGTGAATTCATCATGAAGGATGCCTATTCCTTCCATGCAACGAAGGAAAGCCTTGACGAAGTTTATCAACGGATCTTCCAGGCTTATACCAATGTGTTCAGGCGCTGCGGCTTGAATTTCCGATCGGTGATTGCTGACTCAGGAGCGATGGGTGGAAAGGATACGCATGAATTCATGGTCCTTTCAGAAATCGGAGAGGACACCATTGCTTACTCGGATACATCAAGCTACGCAGCCAATATTGAAATGGCTCCTGTCATTGCTGATTATGAAAAAAGCTCTGAACCGGCAAAAGAACTTGAAAAGATCCATACAGGAAACAATAAGACTATTGATGATGTTTCAACATTCCTGAAGGCTGAGCCGCAGCAATGCATCAAATCGCTCCTCTTCAGGGTGGATGACCGCTATGTGCTCGTCCTTGTCAGAGGAGACCATGAAGTAAATGATATCAAACTCAAAAACTTCTTTGAAGCAACAGCAGTTGAACTTGCTGAACCTGGGGTGACAAAAGAAATACTGGGTTCATCAGTCGGATCGCTCGGTCCTGTCGGGGCAGAGAACATCGAAATTGTGGCGGACCAGGCAGTTGAATCGATTGTCAACGGCGTATGTGGCGCAAATGAAGAAGAGTATCATTATCTAAATGTGAACCCGGGCCGTGATTTCAAGGTAAGTGCGTATGCTGATTTCCGCTTCATCAAGGAAGGGGATCCCTCACCTGATGGCCAGGGAAGGATCGTTTTTGCCAAAGGCATCGAGGTTGGACATGTCTTCAAGCTGGGAACGCGCTATAGTGAAGCGATGGATGCAGTGTTCCTTGATGAAAATGGGCGGGCAAAGCCTATGATCATGGGCTGCTATGGCATCGGTGTTTCAAGGACGGTGGCTGCTGTTGCGGAACAGTTCAATGATGACAAAGGACTTGTTTGGCCGCTTAGCGTATCTCCATTCGATGTCCACTTGATCGCTGTCAATATGAAGGATGCCGATCAATCCGCGCTGGCAGAAGAACTCTATGGCGGTTTGCAGGGAGCTGGGTTTGAGGTCCTGATGGATGACCGACAGGAACGTCCGGGTGTGAAATTCGCCGATTCCGACCTGATCGGCCTTCCTGTCAGGATTACGGTCGGCAAAAAAGCAGGCGAAGGAATCGTCGAAGTGAAGGTCCGCAAGACAGGGGAAATGCAGGAAGTCCACAAAGACAGCCTTGCAGAAACAATCAAAAATATTTTACTTGATTTGTAATCCAGTGGCGGGCCCTGACCGGGGCCCGCTTTTTAAGGAATTCAGTCTCCAAACAGGAATAATGGCCTTATGGTTTTGTGTTATAATCATGAGTGTTTGAAGCAATTCAAAAAGAAGTTTTGACAGAGAGATTTTCAATGTTTTACAGAGAGGTGAGATGAATATGGGCAACCTTTCCTCAGGGAAAAAAGAAAGGTTCCAGCTCTTGCTGCAGCAGCTGCAGTTAACGGAGGATGCGATTGTCCCCTACTTTGCCAATGCCGAGATTGACAGAGTCGTCATCGAAAAGCAGGCAAGGAAGTGGCATTTTTATTTCCATTTTGAAAAGCTGATTCCATGCAAGCTGTACAGCCGGTTCACGACTGAGCTTCAGAGGGCTTTTTCTCATATCGCCAATATATCCTATACAGTCAAGGTAAAGGAGCAGTCATTCACCGAGCAGGATATCGTTGATTACTGGCAGGATTGTATCAAGGAAATCGACGGCATTTCGCCGCCACTCCTTAAGCTTCTCTCCGAACAGAACCCAAAGGTGCAGGGAGCTAAGCTTATCCTGGACGCGAGGAATGAAACAGAGGGCCTTGCGATTAAAAGAAAATACGGCAGCATCATTTCAGATATCTACCAGAGCTTTGGTTTCCCGATGCTCACGATTGATTATGAGATCAAGGAAGGCGCTGGTTCTGACGAATATGAGAGATTCGTCAAAGAGAAAGAGAAGGAAGACCAGGAACGCGGCCTGATGGCGATGATCGAAATGCAGAAGAAGGAAGCCGAAAAAGCAGCTCAGGGCGACCCGGGACAATATGACGGACCGCTTACGATCGGCTTGACAATCAAGGATGACGCCGATTTCCGCAGGCTTGAGGATATCGTTGATGAAGAGCGCAGGGTTGCGATTGAAGGATATGTCTTCTTTGCGGAAACCAAGGAACTTCGAAGCGGGCGCACTTTGCTGACATTCAAAATCACTGATTATACAAGTTCCATCATGGTCAAGATGTTCTCGCGCGACAAGGAGGACGCTGCCCTCTTTCAGCGGGTGTCTAAAGGAATGTGGCTGAAAGTGCGGGGAAGCATCCAGAACGATACGTTCGTACGTGATCTTGTCATGATTGGAAATGACATCAACGAAATCAAGCCAAAGGGTAGGATGGATACTGCTCCCGAAGGAGAGAAGCGCGTCGAGCTCCATCTCCATACACCGATGAGCCAGATGGATGCCGTCACTTCAGTGAAGGACCTTGTCGGCCAGGCAGCAAAATGGGGACACAAAGCAATCGCGATTACCGACCATGCTGTTGTCCAGTCCTTTCCTGATGCCTACGCAGCCGGGAAGAAAAATGATATCAAGATCCTGTATGGATTGGAGGTTAACCTCGTCGATGATGGGGTGCCAATTGCCTATAATGAGGTACATCGCCTGCTTGCTGAGGATACATATGTTGTCTTTGACGTTGAGACGACGGGACTGTCAGCGGTTTATGATACAATCATCGAGCTTGCCGCAGTCAAAATCCGCGAAGGGGAAATCATCGACCGCTTTGAATCATTCGCCAACCCTCATCACCGGCTGTCAGCAACGACAATCAATTTAACCGGGATCACAGACGACATGGTCCGCAACGCTCCCGAAGTCAGCGAAGTGCTGATGAAGTTCCATGACTGGATCGAAGACAGCGTTCTCGTTGCCCACAATGCCTCGTTCGATATGGGTTTCCTGAATGTCGGCTACCAAAAGGTCGGATTGGAAAAAGCAGCGAATCCCGTCATCGATACACTAGAGCTCGGCCGTTTCCTCTATCCAGACATGAAGAACCACCGCTTGAACACATTGACGAAAAAATTCGACATTGAATTGACCCAGCACCACCGGGCGATTTATGATGCCGAGGCAACTGGATACCTACTAGTCCGGATGCTGAAGGATGCGCTTGAAAAGGGCATCGAGTACCATGACCAGCTGAATGATAACATGGGCCAGGGCAAAGCTTATCAGAGGGCCCGGCCATACCACGCTACTTTGCTTGCACAGAATGATACCGGATTGAAGAATCTCTTCAAGCTTGTTTCCATCTCGCATATCGATTATTTTTACAGGGTCCCGAGGATTCCAAGGTCTGTGCTGAGCAAGCATCGCGAAGGAATCATCATTGGATCAGGCTGCGATAAAGGGGAAGTTTTTGAAGGAATGATGCAAAAGGGTCCCGAAGAGGTCGAAGAAATCGCTCGATTCTATGATTACCTCGAGGTCCATCCTAAGCAGGTCTATGCCCACTTGCTTGAACTGGAGCTTGTGCGGGATGAAAAAGCGCTGGAGGAAATCATCACGAACATTGTAAAGCTTGGCGACAAGCTTGGAATTCCAGTCGTCGCGACAGGCAATGTCCATTACTTGAATGAAAATGATAAGATTTACCGCAAAATCCTGATCAGCTCACAGGGCGGAGCGAACCCGCTCAACCGTCATGAACTCCCGGATGTCCATTTCCGGACGACGAATGAGATGCTGGATGCCTTCAAGTTCCTTGGGGCGGAGAGAGCAAAGGAAATCGTCGTGGAAAACACGAACAAGATAGCAGATATGGTCGATGTCATCAAGCCAATCAAAGATGACCTCTACACGCCAAAGATTGAAGGCGCAGACGAAGAAATGCGTAACATGAGCTATAGCATGGCAAGGAAAATTTACGGGGACGAGCTGCCGGAGATCGTCGAAGCAAGGCTGGAGAAAGAGTTGAAAAGCATCATCGGCCATGGCTTCGCGGTCATCTACTTAATTTCGCACAAACTCGTTAAAAAGTCATTGGATGACGGGTACCTCGTTGGTTCTCGTGGTTCGGTAGGGTCGTCGTTCGTAGCGACAATGACCGAAATCACCGAAGTCAACCCGCTGCCGCCGCATTATGTCTGCCCTAAGTGCAAAAAGTCGGAGTTCTTCAATGATGGCTCGGTTGGTTCCGGGTTCGATCTTCCTGATAAGGATTGCCCGGAATGCGGCATAAAATATAAGAAGGACGGGCACGACATTCCTTTTGAAACCTTCCTGGGTTTCAAGGGGGACAAGGTACCGGATATCGACCTGAACTTCTCGGGTGAATACCAGCCTCGCGCGCATAATTACACAAAGGTGCTTTTTGGCGAAGATTACGTATATCGAGCAGGAACAATCGGCACAGTTGCGGATAAAACAGCGTATGGTTATGTAAAAGGCTATCAGGGAGACAACAATCTATCTCTTCGCGGTGCTGAAATTGACCGTCTTGCGGCAGGCTGTACCGGAGTGAAAAGGACGACCGGCCAGCATCCGGGAGGCATAATCGTTGTACCGGACTATATGGATATTTATGATTTTTCACCGATTCAATTCCCGGCAGACAGTAATACATCAGAGTGGAGGACAACCCATTTTGACTTCCATTCCATCCATGATAATTTGCTTAAGCTAGACATCCTCGGGCACGATGATCCGACGGTCATAAGGATGCTCCAGGATTTGAGCGGCATTGATCCCAAGACGATCCCGACAGACGATCCCGAGGTCATGAAGATTTTCAGCGGCCCGGAACCACTTGGCGTGACAGAAGAACAGATCATGTGCAAGACGGGGACGCTTGGAATCCCTGAATTCGGGACGCGCTTTGTGCGCCAGATGCTCGAGGATACGAAGCCGACAACCTTTTCCGAGCTTGTCCAGATTTCCGGGCTTTCACATGGGACGGATGTATGGCTGGGAAATGCCCAGGAACTGATCCATAATAATATCTGTAACCTGAGCGAAGTAATCGGCTGCCGTGATGATATCATGGTTTACTTGATTTATCAGGGGCTTGAGCCCGCATTCGCTTTCAAAATCATGGAATCAGTCCGTAAAGGAAAAGGCCTGACTGATGAAATGGAAGAGGAAATGCGCAAAAACAATGTGCCAGAATGGTATATCGATTCTTGCAAAAAAATAAAATACATGTTCCCAAAGGCTCATGCCGCTGCCTACGTATTGATGGCTGTAAGGATTGCCTATTTTAAAGTGCACCATCCGCTTCTTTACTACGCAGCATATTTCACGGTTAGAGCCGATGATTTTGATGTTGAAGCAATGGTCCGCGGTTCTGAAAGCATCCGGGCGACGATAGAGGAAATCAACGCCAAGGGTCTAGAGGCATCAACGAAAGAAAAGAACCTTCTGACGGTAATGGAGCTTGCGCTTGAGATGTGCGAACGCGGATTCAGTTTTGCCCACGTTGATCTCTATAAATCCAGTGCATCCGAGTTCATCATTGAGGGCAACTCATTGATCCCTCCGTTCAACTCGATTCCCGGCCTAGGAACAAACGCAGCGATTAATATTGTAAAAGCGCGTGAACAGGGTGAATTCCTCTCCAAGGAAGATTTGCAGCAGCGAGGAAAGATTTCAAAGACAATTCTCGAATACCTGGACAACCATGGCTGTTTACAGGACATGCCGGACCAGAACCAACTGAGTTTGTTTTAACTGCTGTACCCGTTTTTTCGAACAGAAAATGCTATATGTCAGCCTGTTCCAATAAACGTTTTCGAACTATTTGTTTCTCTTTGAATGACTCAGAAAACAACAATCTTTTAGAAAACAGCTTTTCATTGGCACCTTTGGGCTAAAGCACTTTCTTCGTGCGTGGGTGAATTCACAGAAGCCCATTCCGTATCCAGCGGATTCAGCGGGAGAGTTGCGGCTGCACAGATGCTTTCACGCTCAGGAGGCGCAACTCACGCTCCGCGGAAAGTGAGCATCAGGGAGTGGGGATCAACCATACTTTAAAAGAAACTTGGTTTACGAAAACAGCCATGGAAAAAGAGGACGATACACTCCGTATTCAGCGTCGTAGAGGCCATCGCGATCTTCCTCGCTGGCTTGCATATAAGGCCGGGCAAGAAGATGGAGAGGCCAGCAGGAGCATGGATCGGCAGCACACCGGGATTGCCGGGCAGGTTTAATCTACAGGCTGTATTTGAGTTATTTGCAATAAACGCCTGGTTATGATATATTTTTATTGGAAATACTAAGGATATCTCTGGCAGATGAGAGTGGGGAAACCCACTCTTTCGTGTTGTTACGCACTTTTTTGTTAGAAAGATCCTCAAATGAAACGTATCTGATGAATGAGAAGTTGTGTCGAAGGAGGGATTTTATGAGCAAGGTAACTGAGACAGTGGAGGAACTGGTGACGCCCATCTTAACCGAGAATGGCCTGGAATTGGTTGATGTTGAATATGTGAAAGAAGGAAAAAGCTGGTTCCTTCGCGTATACATTGATAAAGAGAATGGTGTCGACATTGAAGAATGCGGTTTAGTGAGTGAGCGCCTAAGCGAAAAGCTGGATGCCATTGATCCGATCCCGCATAACTACTTTTTGGAAGTTTCATCACCTGGTGCGGAACGCCCGCTGAAGAAAGAAAAAGATTATGAAAAAGCAATCGGGAAAAATGTGTATATCAAAACCTATGAACCCATTGATGGGGAAAAGATATTTGAAGGTGTCATGACCGATTATGATGGTGGAACCGTCACCGTCGAAGTGAAAGTGAAGACACGCAGGAAAACAGTCAGGATCCCGTTTGATAAGATTGCCAGTGCAAGGCTCGCAGTCACTTTTTCTTAACTTGTCCGGAAACAATGTAATGTCAATATAAAAATAAAAAAGGGGGATTTCATTTCATGAGCAGCGAATTGTTGGATGCTCTTACAGTACTAGAAAAAGAAAAAGGCATTTCCAGGGATGTCTTGATTGAAGCAATAGAAGCGGCGTTGGTTTCCGCTTATCGGCGCAATTTCAACCAGGCGCAGAATGTCCGGATCGATCTTAATCTGGAGAATGGCTCTATGCGGGTTTTTGCCAGGAAGGAAGTTGTCGATGAAGTATTTGATCCTCGTTTGGAGATTTCACTTGAAGAAGCCCGCCGCATCAATCCGAACTATCAGGTTGAAGATGTTGTCGAGCTTGAAGTCACTCCAAAAGATTTTGGAAGGATTGCTGCCCAGACTGCCAAGCAGGTTGTAACACAGCGTGTGAGGGAAGCGGAAAGAGGAATCATCTATTCGGAGTTCATCGATCGTGAAGAAGATATCATGACAGGCATTGTCCAGCGACAGGATCCAAAATTCATCTACGTGAGCTTAGGAAAGATTGAAGCAATCCTGCCCGCGAATGAACAAATGCCTAATGAGCATTATAAGCCGCATGACCGTATCAAGGTATACATCACGAAAGTCGAAAAGACGACAAAAGGACCGCAAATTTTCGTTTCAAGGACACACCCAGGATTACTGAAACGTCTTTTTGAAATCGAAGTGCCCGAGATTTATGATGGAACCGTTGAAATCAAGTCTGTTGCCCGTGAAGCGGGTGACCGCTCGAAGATTTCGGTCCACTCTGATAATCCTGAGGTCGATCCTGTTGGTTCATGTGTCGGACCTAGGGGAACACGTGTCCAGGCAGTGGTCAATGAACTCAAGGGTGAGAAAATCGATATTGTAAAATGGTCAGAAGACCCTGTTGTCTTTGTTGCGAATGCTTTGAGCCCTTCAAAGGTCCTCGATGTCATCGTGAGCGAAGAGGAAAAAGCGACAACGGTCATCGTCCCGGATTATCAGCTTTCTTTGGCGATTGGGAAACGGGGTCAAAATGCAAGGCTTGCTGCTAAGCTAACAGGCTGGAAGATTGATATTAAAGCAGAAGCCGATGCAAGAGAACTAGGAATCTATCCTCGAGACAATGAACCATTGTTATCTGGGGAAGATAATGAAGTAGAGGATATCGATTAAGGTGAGGTGAATGATGGTGAACAGCCGTAAGAAAGTTCCAATGCGAAAATGTGTCGCTACCGGTGAAATGAGGCCGAAGAAAGAACTCGTTCGCATCGTTCGCTCAAAAGAAGGAGACGTATCCATCGATTTGACCGGAAAGAAATCCGGCCGTGGGGCATACCTTTCAAAAGATAAGGATGCCGTCCAATTGGCCAGAAAAAAGAATATATTGTCCAAACAGCTTGAAACAACCGTTGACGACGTAATCTATGATGAGCTGCTTGGGCTCGTCGAAAAGGAGAACAGACAATCCTGATGAAATCGAATCAATGGATGTCATTGCTTGGCTTAGCCAATCGAGCACGGAAGATCATTTCAGGGGAAGAACTTTCCGTGAAAGAAATCAGAAGCGGAAAAGCGAAACTCATTTTGCTTTCAGCGGACGCATCAGAAAATACTGCAAAGAAAATCACAGATAAATGCCATTCCTATCAAGTTCCATATAAAGTGGTGCCGGACCGTTACCAGCTGGGCCAGGCAATTGGGAAGGATGCCCGTGTTGTAGTAGCCCTGCTTGATGAGGGTTTTGCAAAAAAACTGTTGACGTTGCTCGATTAATTCTAGCGGGGGTGAAAGATATGAGTAAAACACGCGTTTATGAATATGCAAAGAAGCATAATTTATCGAGTAAAGACGTGATTATCAAATTAAAAGAACTGAATATCGAGGTTTCGAACCATATGACTGCTATGGAAGATGAGACCGTCAAGAAGCTTGATGCGATTTACAGTAAAAATCAACTGAAACAACAAAGCCAGTCCAAGCCAAAGAAGCAAGGACAGAAACAAGGCGGACAAGGCAAGGAACCGAGCCGAAAACATAGCCAGAATTCAGACCAGAAACAAGGCCAGAATCCGAGCCAAAAACAGGGCCAGGGCGCTGGCCAAAAGCAAGGCCAGAGCCGGGGCCAGGGAAATAACCGCAACCAGAGCCAGAATCAGCAACACAGCCAGAACCAGAATCAGAAACACAGCCAGAACCAGAATCAGCAAAGAAACAGCCAGGGCCAGCTGAAAACGGCTGCAAGCGCATTCTCTGATGACGAACGCCGCGCAACCACTCCAGAAAAGGTAAAAAGCGGTGGAGCCCAAAGAAAAGGCGACAACAATTCCAAACCTTTCAATAAAAATAATAAAAACAAGCAAAACAACAAGAACAAGAATCATCAGAACCAGAACAGAGGAAAACAAAACCACCAGAATCAGCAACAGCCAAAAAAGGTCAAGGAACTTCCATCCAAGATCACTTTCAGTGAATCCCTGACAGTAGCTGAGCTGGCTAAAAAACTAAACCGCGAACCATCCGAAATCATCAAGAAGCTGTTCATGCTTGGTGTCATGGCAACGATCAACCAGGACCTTGAGAAAGATGCAATAGAATTGATAGCATCCGATTATGGTGTTGAGGTGGAAGAGGAAATCAAGATCGATACTACTGACCTTGAGGTTTACTTCACGGAAGATGAGGAAAGCAATCTTGTCGAAAGACCTTCAGTCGTCACGATCATGGGCCATGTTGACCATGGTAAAACCACCACGCTTGATTCCATTCGGAATACGAAAGTAACAGCTGGCGAAGCAGGCGGAATCACACAGCACATTGGTGCTTATCAAGTTGAAGAGAACGGGAAGAAAATCACTTTCCTTGATACGCCAGGCCACGCCGCATTCACAACGATGCGGGCGCGCGGAGCGAAAATCACGGATATCACGATCCTGGTCGTGGCAGCGGATGATGGCGTCAAGCCGCAGACTATCGAGGCCATTAACCATGCGAAAGCCGCAAATGTACCAATCATCGTCGCCATTAACAAGATGGACAAACCAACGGCAAATCCTGAGCGAGTTATGCAGGAATTGACTGAATATGGACTTGTGCCTGAAGCATGGGGCGGAGACACCATTTATGTGCCGATATCTGCATTGAATGGGGAAGGAATCGACAACTTGCTTGAAATGATCCTCCTCATAAGTGAAGTTGAGGAATTCAAGGCTAATCCGAACAGGCCTGCAATAGGTACGGTAATTGAAGCCCAGCTTGATAAAGGGCGCGGTTCCGTTGCCACATTGCTTGTCCAGAATGGAACGCTGAGGATTGGCGATCCAATCGTCGTCGGCAATACGTTTGGCCGTGTCCGGGCAATGGTGAATGACATTGGGCGCCGTGTCAAGGAAGCTGGCCCTTCAGCTCCTGTTGAAGTCACAGGCCTTAATGATGTTCCCCAAGCCGGGGACCGTTTCGTTGTTTTTGAAGATGAGAAGACTGCCCGCCAGATCGGGGAAGTCCGTTCGCAGCAGGCAGTCCAGGCACAGCGCAGCGAAAAAACCCGCGTAAGCCTTGATACTTTGTTTGAACATATGAAACAAGGGGAAATGAAAGACCTGAATCTTATCATCAAAGCCGACGTCCAGGGTTCTGTCGAAGCACTTGCAGCTGCTTTGCAAAAATTGGATGTTGAAGGTGTCAATGTTAGGATCATTCACACTGGTGTTGGTGCGATCAATGAGTCTGATATAACCCTTGCAGCCGCATCCAACGGAATTGTCATTGGTTTCAACGTACGCCCGGATACCAATGCCAAGCGTGCTGCTGAATCTGAAAGTGTCGATATTCGTTTGCATCGCATTATATATAAGGTAATCGAAGAGATCGAATCTGCGATGAAAGGGATGCTTGATCCAGTTTACGCCGAGAAGGTCATTGGCCAGGCGGAAGTCCGCCAGACTTTCAAGGTCTCCAAAATCGGCACAATCGCTGGTTCATATGTCACGGACGGAAAAGTCACCCGTGACAGCGGTGTGCGCCTGATCCGTGACGGTGTCGTCATTTTCGAAGGAGAAGTTGATGCGTTGAAACGTTTCAAGGATGATGCAAAGGAAGTCTCACAAGGATATGAATGCGGTATTACCATTAAGAACTTCAATGACGTCAAGGAAGGCGATGTTATTGAAGCATATATCATGGAAGAAGTGGAACGTTAATGGTAGTGGGCTTAGCAGCCTGTGAATGCATGATTTATGATGCCCATTCTCTGAAAGAAAAGCGTGCTGTCCTGCAGCGGATTATGACCCGTCTTAAGCAGAAATACAATGTTTCTGTGTCGGAAGTGGACCACCAAGATGTGTGGCAGCGGACAACGATTGCGATTGCCGCTGTCTCATCTTCAAGGGTTTCAACGGAACGAGAGCTTCAGAACGCCTTGAAACTAATTGATTCTTTTCCGGAGATTGAACGGACCATCACCGAAATGGAATGGCTTTAATAGAGAGGTGATTGAATTATGGCGCATAGAGTAAACCGAGTAGGCGAACAAATGAAAAAAGAACTAGGCGACATCATCAGCCGAAAAATCAAGGACCCGCGCATTGGATTCGTGACAGTTACTGATGTACAAGTAACGGGTGACCTTCAGCAGGCCAAGGTATATATCTCTGTCCTTGGCGATGAGGAACAGAAAGAGAATACCCTGAAAGGACTTGCCAAAGCAAAAGGGTTCATCAGGACTGAAATCGGCCAGAGAATCCGTCTGAGGAAGACACCTGAGCTTATTTTTGAATTCGATGAAACGATGGCTTACGGTAATCGTATCAACACTTTGATTCACGAATTGCAAAAAAACGAAAATCCTGATGGGGATGAAGACTGATCCCAGGGCATTTAGGTTAAGGGAAAAATGGATAGACACTTTGTCTATCCATTTTTTAAAAAGATTTTTAAAAGAAGCGGAAGCCTGGAATGGCTGCAATGTTAACGGAAATAGCTTTTTGAAATTAAGCAACAAGCGGATCTGCAAAATATTTGACGAGGGATCGATACATTTTTCCGCAGCGGTGTACGGGAATCTGGAGACATCATTAGCGGAAAAAAAAGCCGATTCTTAATCTTTAAAAAGATGATTGGAAACGGCTTGCAGTAAGGGGGGAGAGCATGGAAGGGATTTTGCCGCTATATAAACCAGCGGGAATGACTTCACATGATTGTGTTTTCAGATTACGGAAACTGTTAAAAACAAAAAAAGTCGGTCATACAGGAACTCTAGATCCCGATGTCACTGGCGTCTTGCCGATCTGTGTCGGGAAGGCAACCAAAGTAGCTGAATACATAACAGATGCCGGTAAAGCATATGAGGGTGAAGTGACACTTGGCTTTACTACAACCACCGAGGATGCATCCGGAGAAAAAGTGGTGGAAAAGGCTGTCGACAGAGAAATCCGAAGAGAAGAAATTGAAGGAACACTGAGGTCTTTCCTTGGAGAGATTGAGCAGACGCCGCCGATGTATTCAGCTGTAAAGGTCAAGGGAAAAAGACTGTATGAATACGCAAGGCAGGGTATCGAAGTGGAACGTCCGACAAGGAAGGTCAACATTTACTCAATTGATCTGCTTGATGACCGGAAAATTTTCGCTGGTGACAGGATTCGTTTCAAGTTCAGGGTTTCCTGTAGCAAAGGTACATACATCAGGACCCTTGCCGTGATGATTGGGGAAAGATTAGGGTACCCCGCGCATATGTCCTCGCTGGTGAGAATCCAATCTGCCTCTTTCTCGCTAGAAGATTGCTATACTTTCGAGCAGCTCGAGGAAATGGCTTCAGAGAGAACGATCCATACAGCGTTGCGGCCGCTTGAAGCCGGAATTTCTTATTTGCCGAAATATAGCATAAATGATAAAGTAGCAGAGAAAGTGAAAAACGGGGCATTGCTGGAAATTCCTTCTCACTTGGCGGAAACAGCAGGCCCGATTGCGGTTGAGTCTGAAGATGGGACAGCTCTTGCCATTTACAGGAGGCATCCCGATAAACCAGGGATCATGAAGCCTGACAAGGTTTTGAGGAATGACCAATGAAGCAGCTGGTCCAGAAAAGGTGAGTAATAACGTGGAATTGATCAAACTAAATCATCCTCATGGGTACAGTGAGAAAGATTTTCCTAAGATGGCAATGGCACTCGGTTATTTTGACGGGGTTCATCTTGGCCATCAGCAAGTTATAAGTGAAGCGCAGAGAGTTGCAGCGGCCAAGGGTCTTAAGAGTGCGGTGATGACTTTTGATCCACACCCCTCTGTTGTCCTTGGGAAGAAAGTGCAACATATAGAGTACATAACTCCGCTTGATGAAAAAATCAAGGTAATTGAGGAAATGGGTATCGATTATTTATTTGTCGTCCATTTCTCGACGGCGTTCTCAAGCTTGCTGCCTCAGGAGTTCATCGATCAATACATCATCAGGCTGAATGTCAGGCATGTGGTCGCAGGGTTTGACTATACCTACGGCAAAATGGGCAAAGGGACAATGGAAACAATCCAATTCCATTCACGCCAGAAATTCAGTTATTCCGTCGTATCAAAGCTTGCAACGGCAAACGATGAGAAGATAAGTTCCACCTTGATTCGCAGCTTATTGCGAGACGGAAAGGTAGAGAAGATGCCTGGACTGCTTGGCCGGTACTATACGACGGGAGGGGTCGTGGTCCATGGGGAACAGCGTGGCAGGTCGATTGGATTTCCAACTGCGAACGTACAAGTTTTTGATCATTACATCCTGCCGCCGACCGGCGTTTACGCAGTGAAGTTAAGAATCGGCCAGAATATATATGACGGGGTCTGCAATGTAGGGTACAAACCCACCTTCCATTTGGAAAAAGCAGATAAACCTTCCGTCGAGGTCCACTTATTCAATTTTTCCGGTGAAATCTATGGCGAAAATGTCATGGTTGAATGGCATGTCAGGATCCGGGATGAACGGAAGTTCGGAGGGATTGAAGAACTTGTAGCGCAAATCACGAAAGATAAGCAGGAAGCTAAGCGTTACTTTGAAAAAAACCACAGTTAGACTTGCTTTTTGCTATGAAAAGATGTATTCTTATTAACGTATCAAAAAAGAACCTTTGCTTGGCAAGTCGAGTCACCGACGCTTGCTCGGTAACAGGGGATTCCATTTCAGGAGGTGAACACGGATGGCAATTTCAAAAGAACGTAAAAATGAACTGATCAATGAATTCAAGACTCACGAAAGTGATACTGGTTCTCCAGAAGTTCAAATCGCTGTCCTTACAGAAGAAATCAATACATTGAACGACCACTTGCGCGTTCATAAAAAGGACCACCACTCACGTCGCGGCCTTTTAAAAATGGTAGGTAAACGTCGTAACCTTTTGACTTACCTGCGAAACAAGGACGTTTCACGTTACCGCGAGTTAATCAACAAGCTAGGTTTACGTAGATAGTGCGTCAAAGCGGGATTTATCCCGCTTTTTTATTAGGCAAAATTTTGCTTGATACATAATCCAATTGATTTTATCGTTTGTTCTTGGCACATACTATTACATAAAAAGCCTTTTGGAAAAGGGCTGGTCTTCCATGAGACTGGCCCTCCTGCATTGGGCGTTTTCAGACAACAGGATTAAGGTATATTTGTTATTAGACATGCATTTGTGTTTTTTTAATATTCCAAGGCATCAGCCTGGATGGATTTCAAGTTAGAGAGGGGCTTAAAGAATGGAACAAGAAAAACAAAGTTTTTCCTTTGACTGGGCAGGCCGTAAGCTTACTGTCGAAATCGGCCAGCTTGCGAAGCAGGCGAGCGGCGCTGTCCTAGTCCGTTATGGCGATACAGCCGTCCTTAGCACTGCTACCGCTTCCAAAGAACCAAAAAATCTGGACTTTTTTCCGCTTACAGTCAACTATGAAGAAAGGCTATACGCTGTCGGAAAGATTCCCGGCGGCTTCATTAAGCGTGAAGGCCGTCCAAGCGAAAAGGCGATCCTTGCAAGCAGATTGATTGACCGTCCCATCAGACCGCTGTTCCCGGATGGGTTCCGAAACGATGTACAAGTCATCAGCATTGTCATGAGCGTGGACCAAGACTGCTCATCCGAAATGGCCGCGATGTTTGGCTCATCCCTTGCCCTTAGCGTTTCCGACATTCCTTTCGGAGGCCCGATAGCCGGTGTGATCGTTGGCAGAGTCGATGGGAAATTCGTCATCAATCCTTCCGTAGAAGAAATGGAAAAGAGTGATATGCACTTGACGGTTGCCGGTACAATGGATGCTATCAACATGGTTGAAGCGGGTGCTGATGAAGTTCCGGAAGAAATCATGCTTGCAGCCATCATGTTCGGTCATGAAGAAATCAAGCGTCTGATCGCATTCCAGCAGGAAGTAGCTGCCCAGGTCGGAAAAGAAAAGCGCGAAATTCCGCTTTTTGAGCTTGATAGGGAACTGGAAACAGAAGTACGCAATCTTTGCGAGCAGGACATGCTGTCCGCTATCCAGGTCCAGGAAAAGCACGCGCGTGAAGACGCCATCAAAGAAGTCAAGGATGCTGTTATTGCCCGCTATGAAGAACAGGAAGTGGATCCTGAAATCATCAAGCAGGTCAAGCAGGTTCTGGATAAAATCGTCAAAGGCGAAGTCCGCCGATTGATCACTGAAGATAAAATCCGTCCGGATGGACGTAAAGTAGATGAAATCCGCCCTCTATCCTCCGAGGTTGGACTGCTCTCAAGAACTCATGGGTCCGGATTGTTCACCCGCGGGCAAACACAGGCTTTAAGCATTTGTACGCTAGGAGCGATGGGCGATGTGCAGATCCTCGACGGCCTCGGCATCGAAGAGGAAAAACGGTTCATGCACCACTATAACTTCCCGTTATTTTCTGTTGGTGAAACTGGACCAATCCGTGGGCCAGGCCGGCGTGAAATCGGGCATGGAGCTCTGGGTGAAAGGGCGCTTGAGCCAGTCATTCCAAGTGAAAAAGATTTTCCGTATACAATCCGCTTAGTTTCTGAAGTGCTTGAGTCTAACGGTTCCACCTCGCAGGCGAGCATTTGCGCAAGCACGCTCGCAATGATGGATGCAGGGGTACCAATCAAAGCACCAGTTGCCGGAATCGCGATGGGTCTTGTCAAATCAGGAGAGCATTATACAATCCTTACGGATATCCAGGGAATGGAAGACCACCTTGGCGATATGGACTTCAAAGTGGCGGGAACGGCTAAAGGTGTTACAGCATTGCAAATGGACATCAAAATAGACGGATTGTCCCGTGAAATCCTGGAGGAAGCACTGCAGCAGGCGCAAAAGGGCCGCATGCAAATTCTTGAATCGATGCTTGCCACGATCAAAGAACCGCGTGGACAGCTTTCGAAATACGCTCCAAAGATCATCACAATGACCATCAATCCAGATAAAATCCGCGATGTCATCGGCCCTAGCGGAAAGCAGATCAATAAGATCATCGAGGAAACGGGCGTCAAGATCGACATCGAACAGGATGGAACAGTCTTCATTGCTTCTGTCGATGAAGAGATGAACCAGAAAGCCAAGAAAATCATCGAGGATATTGTCCGCGAAGTTGAAGTTGGACAAATGTACCTCGGTAAAGTTCGAAGAATCGAGAAATTCGGGGCTTTCGTCGAGATTTTCCCTGGCAAGGACGGCCTTGTACACATTTCCGAGCTTGCTGAAGAGCGCGTAGGCAAGGTCGAGGATATCCTTAAGCTTGGTGATGAAGTCCTTGTAAAGGTAACGGAAATCGATAAGCAGGGCAGAGTGAACCTTTCTAGGAAAGCTGTCTTGAAAGAACAGAGAGAGAAAGCAGAAAAAAAATAATAATGAAATGAGAGGCTGTCCCAAAAGGTCATTAATTTTTGATCTTTTGGCAGCCTTTTTTCTTTTTCATGGAAATTTCCATGGCTTTTCGCACCAAGAGGCGCATTTCCTTATCTTGTTGTATTTTATGTAAGCGACGATTTCTTCCTCATCCAGACAGGAATGTTCTCCTCACTCCCAAACCTTGAATCCCGATGGCCCGTTCCAGTTTCTTCCGGTTATACTTTTTCAATAATTCCATATGTGTCAGAAGGCAGCCAGGATCCCTTGCCCGCTGGTGAAGACTGAAGTTAAGCTGTTGGGGCAATAATGCGGAAGTAGATTTTTTGCCTATCACCATAGTCATTGCACACTTAGTTGATGGGGGCGAAAGGCACGCAGTCTCCTCAAAAATGCTAACGCATTCCCTTCGTGGGTGGGCAAACTCGAGGAAGCCCATTCAGTGTTCCGGGGGAGTGAGTGGCTGGCTTGGGAGACCCCGCAGAAGCAGAGCGACGAGGAGAAAGAAAATGCGACCCATTTGGAGCATCAGGTTGAGCTGAAATGGGACGCAAGAGAGGGATTCGACCCAAATGGGGGATCAAGGAGAGCTAAAATGGGACGCAAGAGAGAGATGCGACCCAAATGGGGCATCAAGTTGAACTGAAATGGGACGCAAGAAAGGGATTCGTCCCATTTGGGGCATCAGGTTGAGCTAAAATGGGATGCAAGAGAGGGATTCGACCCATTTGGAGGATCAAGGAGAGCTGAAATGGGACGCAAGAGAGAGATGCGACCCAAATGGGGCATCAGGTTGAGCTAAAATGGGACGCAAGAGAGAGATGCGACCCAAATG
>NZ_JAERSD010000001.1:202161-314781 GCF_017912555.1 Bacillus sp. REN3
TGGGACGCAAGAGAGAGATGCGACCCAAATGGGGCATCAGGTTGAGCTAAAATGGGACGCAAGAGAGAGATGCGACCCAAATGGAGCATCAAGTTGAACTGAAATGGGACGCAAGAGAGGGATGCGACCCAAATGGGGCATCAGGTTGAGCTAAAATGGGACGCAAGAGAGAGATGCGACCCATTTGGAGGATCAAGTTGAGTTGAAATGGGATGCAAGAGAGGGATGCGCCCCATTTTGAGCATGGCGGAAGCGCTTTGGTGAGCCCCGACTAGCGCTGGGCGACTAAGACCGCCGAGTCCTGCGGCAACGTCGGCACTAGGACTTCCTATCCGTCGAAGTGCCTGGAGCGCAAATCAACGGGTTGTTTTACAAGCAAAAGAAAAGGGGCGGCCCCAAAATTTATATTTTTGGGACAGCCTCTTTTTAATGTCTCCACGCTCGTTCTACCTTGTCCCTCCCCTTCATATCTATTAATAAAGGGGAGGCATGTGAAATGAAAAAAACGGTGTTGATTGCTGCATTGCTTTTTGGTGCTTGGGTATCGCTCAATAATCCATATTCCAACATATATATTTCATCTCTAAAAAACGGGATTATTCCCGCAGCGGGGCATGAAAGTGCATTATTGAGGGAAATAGAAACAAAAGCGGCGGAATATGAGTCCGAGCCGACGGATGCCCGTATGGATCCTGTATGGAAAGCCATACCGGGGTACAATGGTCTTAAGGTAGATATCGGCCAGTCATATAAAAAAATGAGGAAATCAGGTGAATTCAATCCAGATAAACTGGTCTATAAACA
Source organism: Bacillus sp. REN3 (assembly GCF_017912555.1). Lineage (GTDB taxonomy): Bacteria > Bacillota > Bacilli > Bacillales > Cytobacillaceae > Mesobacillus. The sequence goes on from NZ_JAERSD010000001.1 coordinate 202,966, forward strand.
AGTCCAGCCTAAAGTCCATCTAAAGGATCTCCCGCCTTCTGCTGTCTATAAAGGAAATCCGCAAAAGCCGATGGTCAGCTTCATCATCAATGTCGCCTGGGGGAATGAATATCTTTCCGGCATGCTGGCAACCTTGAAAGAACACAATGTTTCCGCGAGTTTCTTCCTGGAGGGCAGATGGGCAAAAAACAATCCAGACCTAGCGAAGATGATAGCCGAAGCTGGTCATGAAATCGGAAATCATTCTTTTAGCCATCCGAATATGAAACTGCTTTCGCCGCCAAAAATCAATGAAGAAATCAAAAAGACGAATGAAGTCATTGAGGCTGTGACTGGGAAGCGTGCCAGCTGGTTTGCCCCGCCAAGCGGCTCCTATAAAGATGAAGTCGTCAAGATTGCAGCCGCCCATGATCTAGGAACGGTCATGTGGAGTGTCGATACAATTGACTGGCAGAAGCCGACTCCGGCAATTTTGCTCAACAGGGTGATGGGGAAAGTCCATAACGGCGCCCTGATCCTGATGCATCCAACAAAATCTACAGCTGATTCACTAAACCAGCTGATCATTCAGCTTAAAGAAAAAGATTTGCAGATTGGTACGGTGTCCGAGATGCTGAGTGAAAATCGTGTAATGGCAAAACAGTGAAACCCTTGCTTTGTATTTGGTAAAAGTAATATAAATGGACTATACTTATAAAATGCAGGATTTTTAGCAGCGGTTTTTAGAGGAGGAATATCATTGATAAAGAAATATACCTGCCAAAATGGAGTAAGAATCGTACTTGAACAAATTCCCACAGTCCGTTCTGTTGCGATCGGCGTATGGATCGGTACAGGTTCAAGAAATGAAACACCCGAAAACAACGGAATTTCACACTTCCTTGAACATATGTTTTTCAAAGGAACCAAGACGAGATCCGCAAGGGAAATCGCAGAGTCGTTTGATAGCATTGGCGGGCAGGTAAACGCCTTCACTTCAAAGGAGTATACTTGCTATTACGCCAAGGTACTGGACAATCATGCGCAATATGCACTTGAAGTGCTTGCAGATATGTTCTTCAACTCGACTTTCGATAAAGAAGAGCTGGATAAAGAGAGGAATGTCGTGAACGAAGAAATCAAAATGTATGAGGATACGCCAGATGATATTGTGCACGACTTGCTAAGCAAGGCCATTTACAACAACCACCCGCTTGGCTATCCGATCCTCGGGACAGAAGAAACATTGCAAACGTTCACTGGCGAAAAGCTGGAGCAATATATGTATGAGACATACACTCCGGAAAATGTCGTCATTTCCATCGCTGGAAATGTTCCTGAAACCTTTATCAGCAATGTCGAAGAATTTTTCGGTTCCTATGAAGCAAGCAAAGATCCGCTTGACCAGAAGATGCCTGGATTCCATTCGAGCAGGATTGCCCGCAAGAAGGAAACAGAGCAGGCGCACCTTTGCCTGGGTTACAAGGGACTTCAAATTGGGCACAAAGATGTTTACAGCCTGATTGTCCTGAACAATGTCCTGGGTGGCAGCATGAGCAGCCGGTTGTTCCAGGATGTACGTGAACAGCGCGGATTGGCTTATTCCGTGTTCTCCTACCATTCTGCTTATCTGGACAGCGGGACGGTGACTATCTATGGGGGAACGGGCTCCAAACAGCTTGATGTACTGTATGAGACCATCCAGGATACCCTTTCCAAATTGCGTGCGGAAGGAATTACTGAAAAGGAATTGAACAATAGCAAAGAACAATTGAAAGGCAGCCTGATGCTCAGCCTGGAAAGCACGAACAGCCGAATGAGCCGGAATGGGAAAAATGAGCTTCTTCTCAATAGGCATCGATCGCTGGATGAAATAGTCGAGCAAATCGACCGGGTTACAAAAGAAAGCGTCAATAACATGGCGAACGATATTTTTACCGACACTTTTTCTGTCGCCTTGATCAGCCCTGATGGCAATTTGCCAAAAATGTAACAATAGCGGCCACTCGGGGGTGGCCACTTGAAACCTGCAGAAGTTATTTCAGTAGCCCTGAAATTCAAATGCCGTTTTCATTCCATAGTATTTGGAATGAAAACGGCTTTTTTCTTGTTTCTGATTCTCTTTTCATCTTCTCCCATCAGCTTCACTATTCATTTTAGAATGGCGTTAAATATGGCATGGCGCCGTGTAATTTTAGACTCAAGGATTTGGCGATAGCATACCCGTGTCTGTGGCTCAAATCGCTTTTAGTTGCCTCAATCCCATAGCGCTCCCTACTTCTCCCTTTGCTAGGCTTGATGCTATTGATTAAGTAACACTGGGTTGATTGGAGCCGAAGGTGCGAGAATCCGGCGGAATCAGCATGGCAGCGGATACCCAGCGGGCGCTTTTGCGCTGAGGAGGCTCATCGCACGCCACGCGGAAAGCGAGCATCCTTGAGCGGTGATCAACCGGCACATTTAATAACTGTCCATTATGGCTTTTTTCAGCGCCATTTCAAGGTAACCCGCTTTTTTCTTGCGGCCATTCTATTTCCCTAGTCGTCATTATACATATAGTAGTAGGACAAAGATGCGAAGGAGGTCAACATGAAATTAAGCGAGCTTGGCGGAAAGGAAATTGTCGATGTCAACAGGGCTGAAAGATTAGGGATACTCGGCCAGACTGATTTGGAAATCAATGAACAGACAGGGCAAATCGAAGCTTTGATCATCCCCTCATTGAAATGGTTTGGCTTTCGCAAACAAGGAGGGGAAGTAAGGGTGCCATGGAAACATATTAAGAAAATCGGTGCAGATATGATTATTCTCGATTTTCCTGATGAAGAAGATTGAAGGCAGGCTGAAAAGCCTGCTTTTTGTTTTTTGGGAAAACTCACCTATCCTTGTGGGGACTCATATGATGTTGAAGTAGGTCTAGAACAAAAAATTATATTCCAGGTGAATGGAAAAGAAGGTGATTGTTCTCATGCTGACAGGGATGCAGATCGCAGTGATTGGCGGTGATGCAAGACAGCTGGAGATTATTCGCAAGCTGACAGAGCTTGATGCAAAACTTTCTTTAATTGGTTTTGAGCAGTTGGATCATGCTTTTACCGGCGCTTCAAAAGAAAAGATAGATGAAATGGATTTTACAATCCAGGACGCATTGATTCTCCCAGTCCCGGGAACCAGCTTGGAAGGACAAATCGAAACGATTTTTTCGAATGAAAAGGTAGTGCTCATTAAAGAAATGCTCGAAAAAACTCCTGAGCACTGTACAGTGTATTCAGGGATCAGCAATTCTTACTTGAATGGCATAACCAAACAGGCAAACCGCAGGCTCGTGCAGCTTTTTGAACGGGACGATGTTGCCATTTATAATTCAATCCCCACTGTAGAAGGCACGATCATGATGGCGATCCAGCATACAGACTTTACAATACATGGATCAAGGATTGCCGTTCTTGGACTGGGAAGAGTAGGGATGAGCGTGGCACGGATTTTCCATGCACTTGGCGCCAAGGTAAAGGTTGGGGCACGAAAAAGCGAGCATCTTGCAAGGATCACTGAAATGGCACTTGTCCCCTTCTATCTCAGCGATTTAGAAAAGGAAGTTGCTGATATCGATATATGCATCAACACCATTCCAAATCTGATTGTCAATGCTTCGGTGATTTCGAGAATGCCTCCCCATACTTTGATCATCGACCTTGCCTCCAAGCCAGGGGGAACGGATTTCCGCTATGCTGAAAAACGAGGCATCAAGGCGTTGCTCGCACCCGGGTTGCCGGGAATTGTGGCCCCGAAGACGGCAGGTAAAATACTGGCAAACGTTCTTTCCCAATTGCTGGCGGACGACTTCAATAACCGAAAGGAGAAAGAAGCATGAATTTGAAAGGAAAGAAAATCGGCTTCGGATTGACTGGCTCCCACTGCACATATGATGCGGTTTTTCCAGAAATCGAAAAATTGGTCAATGAGGGAGCTGAAGTACTCCCGGTCGTTACCTTTACTGTTAAGAATACAGAAACACGTTTTGGGAAGGGGGAAGATTGGGTACAGCGGATTGAAGAGCTGACAGGGAACAAAGTGATTGATTCGATTGTAAAAGCAGAACCGCTGGGACCAAAGATCCCGCTTGATTGCATGGTTATCGCTCCATTGACTGGTAATTCGATGAGCAAGTTTGCTAATGCGATGACGGACTCTCCGGTACTGATGGCTGCAAAAGCAACATTGCGAAACCAAAGACCAGTGGTTCTTGGCATATCGACGAATGATGCTTTAGGCCTGAATGGCGTAAACCTGATGAGATTGATGGTAACAAAGAATATTTATTTTGTTCCATTCGGTCAGGACGATCCTGAAAAGAAACCGAATTCAATGGTTGCAAGGATGGCGATGCTGCCAGATACAGTCATCTCTGCTATCAATGGGATCCAGATCCAGCCAGTTCTGGTGGAACGCTACCAAGACAGCTGAAAGCAATAACGCTTTTCTCCTGCAGAGAGGAAAAATGTTTCTTTCCTTAACGGATGATTGTGATAAAATATAGGATAATATACAAGGCGGTTATTAAAAGAACCGCCATTTTATACTTATATAACCGGACCGGCATAGCCGGATATGAAAATGATAATGTATCAGGAAGGGGAAACAGCAATGTCAGAGAGAAAAGGTTACCGAGTAGCAGTTGTAGGTGCAACAGGAGCAGTCGGGCAACAAATGCTCCAAACTTTGGAAAGCAGGGATTTTCCTGTTTCTGAACTAGTATTGCTTTCTTCATCAAGGTCAGCGGGTTCGAAGGTCGTTTTTAGAGGGAAGGAAGTAACGGTCCAGGAAGCGAAGCCCGAAAGCTTCGAAAAGGTGGATATCGCGCTTTTCAGCGCGGGCGGCAGTGTATCCAGGGAACTGGCTCCTGAAGCAGTTAAACGCGGTGCAATCGTCGTGGACAACACAAGTGCGTTCAGGATGGATGAGAACACCCCGCTTGTCGTGCCGGAAGTGAATGAAGCGGATTTGCACAAGCATAATGGCATCATTGCCAATCCGAATTGTTCGACCATCCAGATGGTCGTTGCCCTTGAGCCGCTCCGCCGGAAATATGGCCTTGGGAAGATCATTGTATCAACCTACCAGGCTGTATCAGGGGCTGGAGCGGCTGCTGTGCAGGAAATGGAGGAACAGACGCAGGCTATCCTGAAGGGGGAAACACATGAACCAAAGATCCTGCCAGTCAAATCAGCGTCAAAGCATTATCAGATTGCGTTCAATGCCATACCTCAGATTGATCAATTCTCTGACAATGGCTTCACTTTCGAAGAAATGAAGATGATAAACGAAACGAAGAAAATCATGCACATGCCAGATCTCCAGGTTGCTGCTACTTGCGTGCGGCTTCCTGTCGGAACAGGACACTCCGAATCCGTCTATTTCGAGATTGAGGAAGGAGGCGTCTCAGCTGCTGATGTGAAATCCCTGTTAGCTGAGTCTCCAGGAATTGTCCTTCAGGATGATCCCGATTCTCAGGTATACCCAATGCCTGCATTCTGTGTCGGAAAGAAAGATGTGTTTGTCGGCAGGATCAGGAAAGATCTTGATCATGACAAAGGCTTCCATATGTGGGTCGTTTCTGATAATCTGCTTAAAGGAGCAGCCTGGAATTCGGTGCAAATCGCAGAAAGCCTTGTGAAATTGGGTCTTGTAAAATAATATACTATGGAAAAGCTTTAAAAGTGCCAGGCTTAAATGCCTCGGTTCTCCTAATTGACGAAATTCTGGGGTGTTACAATGAAGATTATCGTTCAAAAATTCGGTGGTACTTCGGTGCGGGATGAAAATAGCCGGAGTTACGCTGTCAAACATATCAAAAAGGCGATTGAAGAAGGATACAAAGCTGTTGTGGTTGTATCCGCCATGGGAAGGAAAGGAGATCCGTACGCTACAGACACACTCCTTGGACTTGTAGGCGGTAATAGCAGTTTAATCAGCAGACGTGAACATGATTTGCTGCTTTCCTGCGGGGAAACCATTTCGAGTGTCGTATTTTCAAATTTGCTGCTCGGAAATGGAATAAAGGCTGCTGCACTTACAGGTGCCCAGGCCGGATTCAGGACGAACAGTGAGCACACAAGCGCAAGAATCCTTGATATGAAGTGTGAGAGATTGCTTCGTGAACTGGAGGAAGTAGACGTTGTCGTTGTCGCGGGTTTTCAGGGGGCAGCGAAAAATGGGGATGTCACAACAATCGGCAGGGGCGGCAGTGACACATCAGCTGCTGCTCTAGGGGCAGCCTTGAATGCTGAGTGGATTGATATTTTCACGGACGTGGAAGGAATCATGACCGCTGACCCAAGGATTGCAGAAAATGCGCGCCCGCTTTCAGTTGTTACGTACACAGAGGTTTGCAATTTGGCATACCAGGGGGCAAAGGTCATCCATCCACGTGCCGTAGAGATTGCCATGCAGGCAAAAGTCCCGATCAGAATCAGATCGACTTATACAGACAGCCCCGGTACGCTTGTAACATCGGTCAACCGCGAAAGCAAAGGCACAGATATAAAGGAACGTCCGGTAACAGGCATTGCCCATGTCTCGAATGTAAGCCAGATCAAGGTATTTGCAAAGAAAGACCAATACAATCTGCAGGCGGAAGTTTTCAAAGCGATGGCTAATGAAAATATCAGCGTCGATTTCATCAATATCTCGCCGAATGGTGTTGTCTATACGGTTTCCGATGAGATGACGAGCCGTGCCGAAAAGGTACTTGAAGGGCTTGGACATACACCGCAGATTGAGCGAAATTGCGCGAAGGTTTCAGTTGTCGGAGCTGGCATGGCAGGCGTGCCTGGCGTCACTTCAAAAATCGTGACAGCGTTATCCGAAAAAGGGATCAGGATCTTGCAGTCGGCTGACAGCCATACAACCATCTGGGTGCTTGTAAAGCAGGAAGACCTCGGCAAGGCAGTCAACGCCCTTCACGATGCTTTCCAGCTTGAAGAAATCAAAGCTGAATTCGAGCGCCGCGATATTTAATTGAAGCTCTTTTTACCCGGTTCGGGGTAGCCCGCCGGGCAATGGAGCCAGGAAGATAGAAAAGGAGTGAACGAAGTGGTTACGTTCGGAAGAATTTCTACAGCAATGGTAACGCCTTTCGACAAAAAAGGGCACATCGATTTTGCCAAGACGACGCAGATGGTGAACCATTTGATTGAAAATGGGACGGAATCCCTGGTCGTTGCGGGAACGACGGGCGAATCTCCTACTCTGACAAAAGAAGAAAAAATAGCTTTATTCCAGCATGTCGTAAAGGCTGCCGATAAGAGAGTCCCGGTTATTGCAGGGACTGGCAGCAATAACACATATGCTACGATTGAATTGACAAAAAAAGCAGAGCAGCTTGGGGTTGACGCAGTGATGGTTGTTGCCCCTTATTACAATAAACCTAGCCAGGAAGGGCTGTATCAGCATTTCAAAGCGGCTGCTGAAGCCACATCCCTTCCTGTGATGGTGTATAACATCCCGGGAAGGTCCGCTGTCAATATCCAACCGGAGACGGTCATCCGCCTTTCTGGAATCTCTAATATCGTTGCTGTCAAGGAAGCCAGCGGCGATTTGAATGCAATGACAAAGATTATTGCGAATACACCTGATGACTTTCTTCTATATAGCGGAGATGACAGTCTGACCCTTCCTGTGCTTTCCATAGGAGGGGCTGGCATTGTCTCAGTCGCCTCACATGTGATTGGAAATGAAATGCAGGCGATGGTCGAAGCTTTCCTGAATGGAAGGCAGGCAGAAGCCGCGAAGCTTCATCAGCGTCTGCTGCCGATCATGCAGGGCATGTTTGCAGCTCCAAGCCCTGCACCGGTAAAGACGGCATTGCAATTTAAAGGACTGGATGTCGGCTCTGTAAGGCTGCCGCTTGTCCCCTTGACCGAACAGGAGAGGAACGCAGTAGCTGATTTGTTCAAATAACGATTCAAACGGCCAGCCCCAGGGCGGCCGTTTTTTTGTGATATCCTGCGAACATCAACGACAATAAAGTTGGAATGATTTTCTAACATCAAGTATAATGATTACAACTGGTCAAGGACGGCCCATTTCAGCATAGGAGGAAGCAGGAACTTGAATACGAAAAAGAATGAGAATATTAAAGTCATTACACTTGGCGGTGTAGGTGAAATCGGCAAGAACATGTATATCACCGAAGTGGACGGCGACATTTTTGTAGTTGACGCGGGGTTGATGTTCCCGGAGGATGAAATGCTCGGAATCGATATAGTGATACCTGATATCACATATTTAACGGAGAACAGTGAGCGGGTAAAGGGGATTTTCCTGACCCACGGACATGAGGACCATATGGGAGCCTTGTCATATGTGCTCCGAAAAGTGAAGGTTCCCGTATATGGCACTAAATTGACGCTCGCACTGGCAAAAGAAAAGATGAAGGAGCAGGAGTTTTCCGGCACTGCCGATTTTAAAGAAATCCATTCTGATACGGTATTGGACTTCGACCACGCGAAGGTTTCTTTTTTCAAGACGAACCACAGCATACCGGACTCAGTCGGTGTTTGTATCCACACTTCTGAAGGAGCGATTGTCCATACCGGCGACTTTAAATTCGACCAGGCAGCCACTTCCCTATACAAACCCGAAATCGGGAAGATGGCCGCTATCGGCGAAAAAGGGGTTCTATGCCTGCTGTCAGACAGTTCTGAAGCGGAGAAGCCCGGCTATACAGCTTCAGAAGCGACAGTAGTACAGGAGCTGTCGAATTTATTCTACAATGCAAGGGGACGGATCGTTGCCGCCTGCTTCGCATCGGATATCAACCGTATCCAGCACATGATTGACAGTGCCGCGAGTAATGGCAGGAAAGTTGCCATTGTAGGCAAAAGCCTGAAAAGAGTCTACGATATCGCGCTTAGGCTCGGGTATTTGGATGTGGCCGATGACTTGATGATTCCGGTTGCCGAAATCAAGAATCATCCTGACGAGGAAGTTGTCATCTTGGTGACGGGGAACCAGGGAGAACCAATCGAAGCATTGCAAAAAATGGCTAAGCAATCCCATCCGCAGGTGAATATCCACGAAGGTGATACAGTCCTTATTGCTGCTTCTCCTTTAAGAGGAAGCGAGATTTTGATCTACAGGACGATTGATATGCTTTACCGTGCCGGGGCGACTGTGGTGGCAGGCAAGAAAAATGTCCAGGTGTCCAGCCATGGAAGCCAGGAAGAATTGAAATTCATGATCAATCTGATGAATCCAAAGTATTTCATCCCGGTACATGGGGAATTCAAAATGTTGAACGCACATAAGAAAGTGGCGCTGTCATGCGGCATACCTGAAGAAAACATCCATATTCCGGAACGGGGGGATGTGATTGAAATTGGCAAAGACAATATACGTACAACAGAACGTGTCCCTGCGGGCAATACCCTTATTGATGGAAGCGGTGTTGGCGATGTGGGCAATATTGTTCTCCGTGACCGCAGGCTCCTGTCACAGGATGGAGTTCTGATTGTTGTTGTCACTCTCAATAAACCAGAGAGGAAAATTGCCGCTGGTCCTGAAATCATTTCCAGAGGATTTGTCTACGTCAGGGAATCAGAAAAACTGATGGCTGATTCATCGACTCTTGTCAGGGAAATTGTCGAAAAAAGCATTTCAAAAGATTCGTTCGATTGGGCGAGCCTGAAACAGGAAATCAGGGATTCTTTGAACCATTATTTGTTTGAAAAAACCAAACGGAGACCAATGATCATGCCAATCATCATGGAAATTAAATAACGCCATAGATGCTTTGGTGTATTCCGGTGTCTTAGATTGTTGGCAAAAGGTGAGCGGAATGATTCATTCCGCTCCCTTTTTATATATTATTGATTTTTTCCGGAATACTGTATTCCTAAAAGGGCTTCCGAGTCGGAAACCATAGCTATACTTCGCTCGATCGATGTTGATGCCCGCGATCGATTTTGTGTACATACTGGGGCTGCGTGGCATTCCACAGTCTTTTCTGCAGTCCGCTTTTTCATTCCGAATGAAATGGTTGAGGATGCTTATACTAACATTATCATGCCGAAGGGAGAAAGAATGGATGGATGAAGAAATGATTCAATTCGATGAGGAAAACAACGAAGACCAGGAGAGCCAAAAAGAAGAAGATAAACCTTCCGGTCTGATTGAAAAAATCCAGCAGCTTGGCCAGACGAATATACCCCAGCTTTCACAGGATTCAAAAATCCATTGCCTGACGATTGTCGGGCAAATAGAGGGCCATATGCAGCTGCCGCCCCATAATAAAACAACAAAATATGAACATTTGATTCCGCAAATTGCAGCGATTGAACAAAATCCGAAAATTGAGGGGCTTCTTGTCATCCTGAACACTGTAGGGGGGGATGTGGAAGCAGGACTGGCGATTTCAGAAATGCTGGCATCCCTTTCGAAACCGACTGTTTCGCTTGTGCTTGGTGGTGGGCATTCGATTGGGGTTCCAATCGCTGTTTCTTGTGATTATTCGTTCATAGCCGAAACAGCGACGATGACGATCCATCCAATCAGGCTGACAGGGCTTGTCATTGGTGTTCCGCAGACATTTGAATATATGGATAAGATGCAGGAACGGGTTGTGAATTTTGTTACGAAGCATTCCAATATACCGGAAGATACTTTCAAGGAGTTAATGTTTGCGAAAGGGAACCTGACAAGGGATATCGGCACGAATGTTGTCGGGAAGGATGCAGTGGAAAAAGGGCTGATCCATGAAGTAGGCGGCATCGGCCAGGCGATGAAGAAGCTGAATGAATTGATCGATTTAAGGAAGGAAAAAGAAGAGGTGATTGTACAATGATCCTTTATACAATGATGCCCCAGGATTTGATTTTTCCTGTCAACGAGGAAGAGACAGCGAAGGAAGTCATGTTATCATATAAAGGGATTCCCATTATCGCAGAATGGGAGGGGAGCCATGATTATCGAGTGATCCGCGTACTTAGCTCCGACCTTAAGGATTATATGGAGCCATCATGCCAGCCGGGCTCGAAAATTTCCCTTCTATCGTCACATTGATTGTCCCAGTTGCGCTGGCAAATATGATATAATATGGATACACACAGCATTGGCAGCCTTTTAGGCTGCTTTCTTTCTTAATGGCGTTTCAAGATCATGATGGATGATTATGCTGTTAGTGAAGCTTTTATATACAAGGTGATAAAATGGCAAAAAAGAAAAGACGGCAATCAAGAAAGAAAAAAACGTTAAAGGCAACAGTCCAATATGAACTGGCTGGACTTGTATTAATGGCACTGGCGATCATCGCAATGGCGGGCCTGGGTGCTGCCGGACAAGCGATTGTGATGTTCTTCCGTTTTTTTACTGGTGAGTGGTATATGCTCAGCCTTGTGGCACTTGTGGCTTTCAGTATTTTTATCATGTGGAAGCGCAGGCTGCCGTTCTTCTTTCATACGAAATTGATCGGTACATATTTGATTTTCCTGGCGATCTTGCTGTTAAGCCACGTGACCTTATTTGAACTTTTATCAAACGGCGGAAAGTTCGAAAACCCTAGCGTCATAGAAAATACCTTTGAGCTCTATGTCATGGAAGCAAAAGGGGAAACCAGCACGGCGGACCTTGGGGGCGGGATGATCGGCGCTATCATGTTCGCGCTATTTTATTATTTGTTTGATGCAGCCGGCTCCCAGCTTGCCGCAACTGTGCTGATCATCTTCGGGATCGTTCTCATTACCGGGAAAACATTCGGAGAAGCTGCAGGCAAGATCCTGCCTCCAATCGGAAATTTTTTTAAAGAGCAATGGAATTCGTTTTTGGACGATTTAAAACAGTGGAAAGCCGATCGGCAGCAAAGGGCGGCCAAGAAAATAGAACAGCAGTCATCCCGACAAGGCAAAACGCCTGACCACCCCGAAGAAGAAGGGAAGGCAGCAGCACCTGACGCAGAGGCAACCCCTGAACCGATCATTTCCAGCTTCGCTGAACGTGCCTATGCAAATGGCAGCGAAGCGGCACAACCCGAAAAGCCGGAGCAGCAAGCAGAGGAAAATGGAGATCTTGGAGAGGACATGCAGCAGCCGATGACTTTTACCGAGGTCGAAAACACTTCATATGAACTGCCTCCAATCAGCCTCCTTAAGGTTCCGGACAAGGCGGACCAGAGTGGTGAATATCAACTGATCCATGCCAATGCAGCAAAGCTTGAACGGACTTTCCAAAGTTTCGGGGTGAAGGCAAGGGTGACCCAGGTGCACCTAGGCCCAGCTGTCACGAAATACGAAGTCCATCCGGATGTAGGGGTAAAGGTAAGCAGGATTGTCAGCCTAAGCGATGATCTTGCGCTTGCTTTGGCGGCAAAGGATATCCGCATCGAGGCACCGATTCCCGGGAAATCGGCAATTGGCATCGAGGTCCCAAATTCCGAAGTCGCAGTGGTTTCCTTGAGGGAGGTCATTGAATCCAAGCAGCATAACAAACCCGGGTCCAAGCTGCAAATCGGACTTGGCCGGGACATTACCGGGGAAGCAGTGCTGGCAGAATTGAACAAAATGCCGCACTTACTTGTAGCAGGGGCGACTGGCAGCGGAAAAAGTGTCTGCATCAATGGAATCATTACAAGTATCCTGATGCGGGCGAAGCCTCATGAAGTGAAAATGATGATGATTGATCCAAAGATGGTCGAGCTGAATGTCTACAATGGCGTCCCTCACCTGCTGGCACCAGTGGTGACAGATGCGAAGAAGGCTTCGCAGGCACTAAAGAAAGTCGTCAATGAAATGGAACGGCGTTATGAGCTCTTCAGCCATACTGGCACAAGGAATATAGAAGGCTACAATGAATATATCAAAAAGTGCAACATGGAGGAGGAGGCGAACCAGCCTTTGCTTCCTTTCATCGTCGTCATCGTGGATGAGCTGGCAGATCTGATGATGGTCGCTTCTTCCGATGTGGAGGATTCGATCACTCGCCTGGCACAAATGGCCCGCGCAGCCGGAATCCATTTGATCATCGCTACCCAGCGCCCGTCTGTCGACGTCATAACTGGCGTCATCAAAGCGAATATCCCTTCACGGATCGCCTTTGCGGTATCGTCAATGACTGATTCCAGGACAATCCTCGATATGGGCGGCGCAGAAAAGCTGCTGGGCAGAGGAGATATGCTCTTCCTTCCAGTTGGCGCATCAAAGCCTGTCCGGGTGCAGGGAGCATTTTTATCCGATGAGGAAGTCGAGGAAGTCGTCAATTATGTCATTGGCCAGCAAAAGGCGCAATATCAAGAGGAAATGATTCCAGAAGACGTCCCAGAAAATACATCCGAGGTTGAAGATGAATTATACAACGAGGCAGTCGACCTTGTTGTCGATATGCAGACAGCTTCAGTGTCGATGCTCCAGAGGCGGTTCAGGATTGGATACTCGAGAGCAGCCAGGCTCATCGATGAAATGGAACTCCGTGGTGTCGTGGGCCCTTATGAAGGCAGCAAGCCAAGAACTGTACTCGTTGCCAAATCAGAAGAAGCCTGAAGAATGGCAAACCTAAAAGCCGGACTGATTCAGTCCGGCTTTTTAGCATGGTTCCATCTACTTATATTTGTAATAATGCCACACTATTAAAAACGCTTTCAACTCCTTATTATACCAGAAATATAGTCGTATGGTATCAGCTAATATGACAAATTTAATATCACCAGCTTTTTTCGACAAAATGTTGAAACACTATTTATTTATCTAAAAAAAAGTGTTATAGTATTTTCGATTAGTAGGAATGCTATACATCAGATGTCTGATGTCTTGAGAAAAAAGGTTGGAGGAAGCCTCATGTCGATCAAATCAGATAACCGGCACCTGTATTTACAAGTAATTGATCACCTGAAGAAGGATATTCAAAAGGGTGTGTACAAAGAGAAAGAAAAGCTCCCTTCTGAATTCGACCTTGCAAAGCAGCTTGGCGTCAGCCGGGCTACTCTCCGTGAAGCGCTGCGTATTCTTGAAGAAGAAAACGTCATTATCCGCAGGCACGGGGTAGGGACCTTTGTAAATCCCAAGCCTTTGTTTTCTTCCGGGATCGAACAGCTCAACAGCGTGACGGCAATGATTGAACAGGCAGGGATGAGTCCTGGGACCATCTTTTTAAACTCAACGACAACCGGCCCGACTGAAGAGGACATCCGTCGCTTCTCATGTTCTGTCGATGATGAAATCACGCTGATTGAAAGGGTAAGGACTGCAAATGGGGAACCGGTTGTCTATTGTCTGGACAAGATTCCTGATAAAATTTTATCAGTTGATTTCTCCCATGAGGATGAGTCATTGCTCCATCTCCTTGAGGTGAAATCGAACCGTAGAATTACATATGCAGTTGCCCAGATCGAGCCTATCGGCTATCACGACAAGATTTCTCCGATTCTGGAATGTGAACCTGAAACTGCACTGCTTGTTCTCAAGCAGATGCATTTCGATGAAGCGGACGTTCCCGTCCTGTATTCGGTAAACTACTTCAAAGCAGATAAGTTCAGTTTTCATGTCCTTAGAAAAAGAGTTTGATTTTTTAAGGAAATGAAAACGCTAACTGAATGGCTTATCAGAACATTCCTGCAAATCGAACAAACAAAACCTAGGGGGTCAAAACCTTGAAGAAGCGCAAATTTGGTTTGGTAATGTCAATGCTTTTGGCAGCAGGCACGTTGTTGGCTGGTTGCGGCGGTGATAGTGAAGGGTCTGACAAGGAAAAGAAATCGGACCTTAAAGTTGGCATGGTAACCGACGCTGGTACAATTGATGACAAATCATTCAACCAAGGTACTTGGGAGGGAATCCTGAAAGCTGAAGAGGAGTTTGGCGTAAAGACAAAATACCTTAAGCCAGCTGGAACAACCGAAGCTGAATACCTGAAAGAAATCGGCAACTTATACGATGCGGAATATAAGTTTATCATTACACCTGGCTTCAAATTCGAAACAGCAGTGTACCAGGCACAGGACCGATATGAAGATGCGAAGTTCGTCATCCTTGACGGAAATCCTCATAAAGGAGACTTCAAACCGGTTGTTAAAGATAACACAGTCGCTGTTTTCTTCGCGGAGCATGAATCAGGCTTCCTTGCAGGCATTGCAGCGGCGCTTGAATTGAAAGAAGGCGAAGCTGGTTTCATCGGCGGAATGGAAATCCCTGCTGTACAGAAGTTCAACTGGGGCTTCCAGCAAGGACTAAAATACGCAAATGAAAACCTTGGCACAAATTTAACAATCAAAGGCGACAACGTTATTTACCAGGGCTCGTTCGACAATGCTGCAGCTGGTGGACAGATCGCTGCCCAAATGTATGACCGTGGAGTGGACGTAATCTTCACAGCAGCAGGCGGTGTTGGTGTTGGAGCAATCAACGAAGCGAAGACACGCGCGAAATCCGGTGAAAAAGTATGGATCGTCGGAGTTGACGTTGACCAATTTGAAGATGGAAAGTACGACGGTGACAAATCCGTCATCCTGACTTCCGCAATGAAGAAGCTTGATCAGGTTTCCTTGGATATGGTCAAAGCTGAATTGGATGGCAAGTTCCCTGGCGGAGAAACGTTGACTTTCGATGCAAAGAACGATGGTGTCGGCCTTCCTGACAAAAACCCTAACCTGAGTGATGAAACTGTGAACAAGGTTAAGGAAGTATACGAAAAGATCAAATCTGATGAAGTGAAGGTCTCTGCTGAACAAGGAGATTTGTTTAAGTAATCTGAGGGCAAAGGAGACGGTTTTTCCGTCTCTTTTGTCTATCAAACGTCAATGAGAAAATTCGGACTATATAGATAAGTAAGACCGTCGATACAGTCTTGTTCTTTCCTGCAGTGCTGTTCCATTTTAGGGGACTCCCTATGAGGGAATCGAGTCTAATACAAAGGTGAGTGCTACTATGAGTTATGTTGTAGAAATGTTGAATATCCGGAAAGAATTCCCGGGTATCGTAGCCAATGATAATATTTCCTTGTCATTAAAAAAGGGAGAGATACATGCGCTACTGGGGGAAAATGGTGCAGGGAAATCTACCTTGATGGGCGTATTGTTCGGCATGTATCAGCCGGAAAGAGGAACGATCAAAGTCAAAGGGGAGGAAGTGCGGATAACAAATCCGAATGTCGCGAACCGCCTTGGCATCGGGATGGTGCATCAGCACTTTAAGCTTGTTGAAAACTTCACTGTTACCGAGAATATCATATTGGGCAGCGAGCCGTTAAAAGGCATCGTGCTGGATACAGAAAAAGCTGCCAAACGGATTGAGGAACTATCAAAGCATTATGGCTTGAATGTTGACCCTTATGCGAAAATCGAAGATATTTCTGTAGGCATGCAGCAAAGGGTCGAAATTTTGAAGATGCTTTACCGTGAAGCGGATGTCCTTATTTTGGATGAACCAACAGCGGTACTGACTCCTATGGAAATCGATGAATTGATGAAGATCATGCGCAATTTGATCAAGGAAGGAAAATCCATCATAATCATTACCCATAAACTGAAGGAAATTAAAGCTGTCGCTGACCGCTGTACAGTCATACGCCGCGGGAAGTCGATTGGCACGGTCAATGTAGCGGACGCCAGCGAAGCCAGCTTGGCCGAAATGATGGTTGGCCGGCATGTTTCATTCAAAGTGAATAAGAAAGAAAGTACTCCTGGAGACGTAGTACTTAAAATAGATTCCTTGTCTGTCAAGAATAACAGGAAAGTATTGGGGCTCAAAGATTTTTCACTTGAGGTCAAAGCAGGAGAAATCGTAGGGATTGCCGGTGTCGACGGAAACGGGCAGACTGAGCTGGTGGAAGCGATCACAGGCTTGCGGAAAGCTGAATCCGGCAAGATCCTGATTAACGGAGAGGAAATCACAAACTCTCCAATTCGCCAGCGGATCGAGAGTGGTATTGGGCATATTCCGGAAGACAGGCAAAAACGCGGACTTGTTTTGGATTACACTTTGGAATCGAATATGGTCCTGGAGATATACAATAAGCAGCCATTCTCAAAATATGGGCTTCTCAACTTCCCGGCAATAAAGAAATACGCTAAAAATATCATTGAAAATTTTGATGTGCGTTCTGGTGAAGGCGCGGCCTCCATCGTCCGAACCATGTCCGGGGGCAACCAGCAGAAAGCCATCATCGGCCGGGAAATCGAACTGGATCCAAAGCTTCTGATTGCAGTTCAGCCTACCCGCGGCCTTGACGTAGGATCGATAGAGTATATCCATAAAAGACTGATAGAACACCGGGATAAAGGAAACGCAGTGTTGCTTGTTTCCCTTGAACTTGATGAAGTATTGCAGCTCTCTGACCGTATTGCCATCGTCAATAATGGGGAGTTGATAGGCGTTGTAAAAGCTTCTGAAACAGATGAAAACGAAGTAGGTCTAATGATGGCAGGCGTGGCTAAGGAGAGAAGCATATGAGAAACACCATCGTATCACTCATTTCTATTTTACTCGGTTTAATTGCCGGCGGAATCCTCATGTTGGCGATCGGCAGCAATCCAATTGAAGGTTATTCCTATCTCATTCAGGGAGCCCTGAAAAACCTTGAGAGAATCGGGAATACATTAGCGACAGCTACACCATTGATCTTTACCGGACTTTCAGTCGCATTCGCGTTCAGGACTGGATTATTCAATATCGGAGCATCCGGACAGATGCTGATTGGCGGACTTTGTGCCTCTGCCATCGGCTTGACTTATGATTTTTCCAGACCGGTGCTTCTTTTCGTCATGGTGATGGCCGGCCTGGTAGGCGGAGCTTTATGGGCATACATCCCTGGTATCCTGAAGGCAAAGTTCAATGTACATGAAGTCGTTTCAACAATCATGATGAACTGGATAGCCTATTGGACAGTGTATTATATCGTACCAGGTTATTTCAAGGGAGAGTTCCTTGAAACAGAATCCAGGAAGCTTGCTGAATCTGCAACGTTAAGGACTCCTTTCCTTACGGAGATGTTTGATGGTTCCTATATTAATCTAGGTATCTTCCTGGCAGTCATCGCGACGATCATTGTCGGTTTCATCATCAACAAAACAACATTGGGATTCGAACTGAAAGCAGTGGGCTTCAACAGGTATGCTGCTGAATACGCCGGAATGAAAGTGAACCGGAATATCATCCTGTCCATGCTGATTTCTGGCGCACTTGCCGGAGTCGGCGGTGTAGTCCTATACACAGGAAATGCTTCAAGCATCCAGATTGGTATCTTGCCTTTCCAAGGATATGACGGAATTGCCGTTGCGCTGCTTGGTGCAAACTCACCAATCGGAGTCTTTTTTGCTGCTGTCCTCTTCGGGATTCTCTACTCTGGTACAGGATTCATGAACGCGATGACAGAAATCCCTCCTGAACTGGCAAACACAATCATTGCGATTATCATTTATTTCGCAGCTACAAGTGTATTGATCGAGCGTTTGCTGAAAAAATTCGGAAAGAATGACTCGAATGGGAAAAATGCCAATGCCGATGTGCCAGTAGTCGAGAAGGGAGATTCGAAATAAGATGTGGACAATCATACAGCAAATATTTCCTTATGCGATTATTTTTACAATCCCTCTTCTCATTACAGCCTTAGGCGGTCTGTTCAGTGAAAGAAGCGGTATTGTCAATATTGGACTCGAAGGCTTAATGGTCATCGGGGCATTTTCAGGGGCATTGACCATCCATTACCTTGGTGATGTGATTGATAACAATACGGTTGTGCTGTGGCTGGGGATTTTGGCTGCGGTACTTGCGGGAATCCTGTTCTCCCTCCTGCATGCTTTCGCAAGCATCAATTTAAGCGCGAACCAGATTATCAGCGGTACAGCGATCAACTTGATTGCGACAGCGCTTACCGTGTTCCTGGCCAGGAATATCACTGGAAGCGGGAACATCAGGATAACAAGCGGTTTTTCGCCATCCAATGTGCCTGTCCTGTCTGATATTCCAATCATCGGAGACCTGTTTTTCACGAAAACCTATCCTACGACATGGTTTGTGTTGCTGATCCTTGTCGTAAGTTCCTTCATTCTTTATAAGACTCGCTTTGGCCTTCGCCTTAGGTCCTGTGGTGAGTTTCCGCAGGCTGCAGAAGCTGCAGGCGTCAATGTCACAAGAGTGCGCTATAGCGGTGTATTGATTTCCGGGGCATTCGCCGGCATGGGCGGTGCGTTGATCATTGTCACCTATGCGGGTGAGTTCACTGGAACAGTTTCCGGCCTTGGTTTCCTTGCGCTGGCATCATTGATATTCGGGCAATGGAAGCCATTCGGTGTATTGGCAGCAACCTTCTTCTTCGGATTTGCCAGTACGATTGCCAACGTCTCACAGGTCATTCCGGAATTGGCTGTATTCCCGCCAATCATCCTGAAGATTTTCCCATATGTTGTGACGCTGATGGCACTCGTCATTTTCTCGAAATCTTCCCAGGCGCCGAAGGCAGCAGGGGAAACCTTCGATTCTGGAAAACGATGATCATTTTGAGGTACCTACTTCCGGGTACCTCATTTTTTATGCAGCAAGAAGCTTCAACGCAGACGGCATTCGTTAAATGAAACGAGAGAAATTTTCTCCTCAACGAAAATTAATCGGGCCATTTCTATCCCCGCCTGGCGGGCTCCCGGATGACGAGCTTTTTGTTCATTTTATCGTAAATTCCCACAAATGAAATCTGGGTAATTGTCTGGGGATTTGCGCCTCAAAGGAAATAACGGCGTTCAATTCTGCGACTGTGCCCTGACACCAGCCAAAAGGCAAACCTGCATCTCATTTAACCGGACAGGCGATCAAGCAAGCAAAGCTATGTTTAGTGCCGTTTTAATTTTGATCAAAGGCATTGGTGGGGGGCTATGATAGTGGATTGAAATTAGCAGGAGAAACATTTCTGGCAGGAACGAATATTTTTGGAATATATTTAGTAAAAAAGTACTAAGTGTGATAAAATTAAGGAAAAGATGGTTAAAAATAACAGTTAAAAGAGGCTGTACACATGAAGTTATCTTTGTATTTGGATGATAGGGAAACAGAAAAAATCTTTTCATACCTGCGCTGGATTTTCCTGTTGATCGGTGTGGTTATCTTTTATTTTCCTCCTCTAGCGGACAGGCTGCAATTCACTAAAGAAAGCTTTCCTCTTCTGTTGACAATGGGGTTTCTTTATATGGCAGCAGCACAAGTTGCGCTGGCAAGACTATCGCCTGGAAACAAATATTTTGGCGTTATGACTAAAGCAGGCATTGTGTTTGATTATGTTGCGCTCATATGGTTTTTGGTACTTACAGAAGGAGTGTTGTCCCCTCTGTTCCCGATTTCCTATTTATTGGTCATGCATGCAACGATTTACTGGAGGACAAAAGGTGCGCTGCTTTCTTCAGCTTGCATGACAATCGGTTATGCACTCATTTATCTTTTACAAGGAAATTTTGATTTTTACACATCCTTTATTTTTACTATCAATTTGTTCTTCATTTGGGTTGTCGGTGTTTTTGGCTCCCTGATTGTCATTCGCGAAAGGAAGCATTTCAGGCAAAAGGAAATATTCCAGGAATTGATGTTCATTGATTATCTGACAGGCCTATATAACCACAGGCATTTTCAGGAACAATTGCGGCTGCTTGCTTCCTCTGGACAGGGCTTCAGCCTTGTGATGGGGGATATCGACCATTTCAAGCAGGTGAATGACCGATTTGGCCACATTACCGGAGATGCAATCCTCAAGAAAATCGGAGCAATTTTTCATGAACTGGCAAAAAAGTATGATGCACAGGCATTCCGGTATGGAGGAGAAGAATTCGCTTTTCTCCTGCCAACAACAGATGAACTGGAACAAATTCGCTTTTTCGACGATTTATACGCCAGCCTTGCTGCCGAAGAGTTCCACGAAGAATGTCGGAGCATAACGATGAGTTTTGGAATCGTGTCATCACATGGTGAAGGGTTTCCGGATAAACTCCTCGGGCAGGCCGACCAATTGCTGTATGGAGCTAAAGCCGCCGGCAAAGACCAGACACATTTTGATACAGGATTCATCTTTCGTTCTCCCTTAGCGCAGGGGGAAGTCGCATCTGCGAGGCAATAAAGCTTCCCATGAAGGGAAGCTTTTGCTGCATATCGACTTTTATGGAGCTCCCACTTGAAGGATGGCAAATCCCAAAGGTATAGTAAAGGTATATTTATTGGAATATTAAATAGAACAGGTACATTGTATACATAGAAGAATGTTTAGTTTGCATGATAACTGTAAATAGGATGGTGGCAATGTATTGCTGATTGCTTCGATAAATAAAGGAGGATTTCTATGGCTCTTATCTCAGAAACGATCAAGGAAATGAAAGGGTATAAGCTCCATATCGTTAAAACAGGAAAATTCAAGACAAATACAATCGTCTGGAGGATGAAGGCACCCCTTTTACAGGAAGATGTCACAAAGAGGGCTTTGCTTCCACATGTTCTTCAAAGCAGCTCGAAGGCTTACCCGACGACCTCCAGGCTCCGTTCCTATCTTGATGAACTCTACGGTGCCAACCTTTATGTGGATGTCGCGAAAAAAGGGGAATACCATATCATCAGCTTTTCACTGGAAATAGCGAATGAAAAGTTCTTGATCGATCCGGAGCCATTGCTTAAAAAAGCCATGGAACTGATGGCTGAGGTATTGATGCATCCCCTTGCAGAAAATGATGCATTCGATAAAGATACAGTGGAGAAAGAAAAGCGGACGCTGAAACAACGGATCCAGGCTGTATATGATGATAAGATGAGGTATTCGAATTTCAGGCTTGTGCAGGAAATGTGCAAAGGGGAACCTTATGCACTCCATGTTAATGGTGAAATAGAAGACATCCCGGCCATTACAGAACAGAGCCTTTTTTCATATTACAAACAGGCTTTTCACGAAGATGAACTTGATCTCTATGTCATTGGCGATGTCGAGGAAGGGGAAGTCGAGGAAATCGCAGGAAAGCTGTTCCAATTCGAACCGCGTATACCAAAGAAGGCTGAGCAAGCGTCGACTGTCGAGAATGCTGAAGAAATTGTCAAGGAACAAGACGATGTCAAACAAGGAAAGCTGAATATCGGATATCGGACAAATATACTCTATGGAGACAAGGAGTATTATGCGCTACAGCTATTCAATGGCATTTTCGGCGGTTTTTCCCATTCGAAACTGTTTCTGAATGTTAGGGAAAAAGCTAGTCTTGCCTATTATGTCGCCAGCAGGCTGGAAAGCCACAAAGGCTTGATGATGGTCATGTCGGGGATTGAATTCAAGAACTACGATTTAGCCGTAAAAATAATCGGGGAGCAACTTCAGGCAATGCAGTCCGGTGGATTCACCGATCAGGAAATAAGCCAGACGAAAGCTGTCATCGAAAATCAGATGCTCGAAACACTTGATACAGCGAGAGGAATGGTCGAAGTACTATATCACAATGTAGTCGCTGAACAGCCTGTGAACCTTGCTGACTGGCTTGAGGGTATGCGTCACACAACGAAAGAGGATATCGTGGAGGCAGCTAAGAAGGTGAAAATGGACACCATTTATTTCCTGACTGGATTGGAGGCGGATAAATAATGGAAAAAATCATTTTTGAACAGCTTCAAGAAGAGCTTTATTACGAAAAAATGGAGAACGGACTCGTTGTCTATATCCTGCCGAAAAAAGGCTTCAATAAAACATACGCAACATTCACAACAAAGTATGGTTCGATTGATAACCATTTTCTTCCGCCAGGAAGGGAAGAGTTCGTCAGGGTCCCTGATGGAATCGCTCATTTTCTTGAGCACAAATTATTTGAAAAGGAAGATGGAGATGTCTTCCAGCAATTCAGCAAACAGGGGGCATCGGCAAATGCCTTTACATCATTCACGAGGACGGCGTACCTTTTTTCAAGTACATCGAACGTTGAGAAGAATTTGGAAACCCTGATCGACTTTGTGCAGGACCCCTATTTTACGGAAAAAACCGTAGAAAAGGAAAAGGGAATCATCGGCCAGGAAATCACGATGTATGATGATAATCCCGATTGGAGACTCTATTTCGGATTGATCCAGAATATGTATAAGAACCACCCTGTCAGCATTGACATTGCCGGGACAATTGAGTCGATCTCGCATATCACGAAAGATATGCTTTATGAATGTTATAACACGTTCTACCATCCGAGCAATATGCTGCTTTTTGTTGTCGGACCAGTCCAGCCGGAACAAATCATGGCCCAGGTCAGGGAGAACCAGGCTCGGAAGCAGTATAAGAATAAGCCTGAAATCAAACGGCGTTTTGAGGACGAACCGGCAGCGGTTGCTGAAAAGAAACAAATCCTCAACATGAATGTACAGACGTCTAAATGCCTTGTAGGTTTAAAAGCTCCCAGGACTGATCAGGCTGGAAGTGAAATGCTTAAAAACGAGCTTGCTGTCAATGTCATGCTCGATATCCTGTTTGGCAAAAGCTCCGATAACTATACAAGTCTCTACAATGACGGACTTGTCGATGACACCTTTTCATACGATTATACACAGGAACAGGGCTTTGGCTTCGCGATGGTTGGCGGCGACACTTCGGACCCGGAGTTGCTTACAGATAAGCTTAAGGGGATGCTGCTCGAAGCAAAGAATGGTTCTGGCCTGACTAAAGCCAGCCTTGAACGGACGAAAAAGAAAAAAATCGGCGCATTCCTGCGGGCAGTGAACTCACCTGAATATATCGCTAACCAGTTCACTCGCTACGCTTTCAATGAAATGGATTTATTCGATGTCGTACCGACCCTCGAGGCCTTGACACTTGATGATATCAAAAATGTGGCTGGCAATCTCATTGACGAAGAACGGCTGACAGTTTGCCAGGTCATTCCGAAGAATAGATGATGTTTGATTGCGCCGGCCACTCCGGCGCATTTTGCATGGACAAGATGGAGAGGAGTAAAAATGAAGAAATTCGTACTTGTAACCGGCGCAAGCGGAGGCATCGGACAGGCGATTGCCTTGAAACTTGCCGAATCGGGTTATTCGCTGTATTTGCATTACAACAAGAACAAGAAGGGAATCAGCGAGCTTTTGGGGAAGTTGCAGCGATTCGAAGGTGAGTACCTTCCGATCAAAGCGGACTTATCTTCAAGGACGGGTTATTTGGAGCTCGCATCCAGTGTTTTTTCCCTTGACGCAATCATTCATAACGCTGGCAATTCCACCTATGGAATGCTGGAGGAACTTGAACAGACAGAAGCGGAAGAGCTGATCCAGCTTCATGTGACCTCTCCGCTCATGCTGACAAAAAAGCTGATGCCAAAACTGGTAGCCAAAAAAAACGGCTGTATCATAATGGTTTCATCCATCTGGGGCCAAACAGGCGCTGCATGCGAGGTGGCTTACTCGATGGTGAAGGGGGCGCAAATATCGTTTGCGAAAGCATTGAGCAAGGAGCTGGCTCCTTCAGGAATCAGGGTGAACGCGGTGGCGCCAGGAGCCATTCACACACCAATGATGGCAGGATTCCCCCCGGATGAACTGGCAGCCATATCAGAGCAAATCCCTTCAGGTAGGCTAGGCACACCTGAGGAAGTTGCGGAAAGCATTGAGTTCCTTTTATCGGAAAGGGCGTCCTATATTACAGGCCAAGTATTGTCAATCAATGGTGGATGGTACACGTAACGCGGGGCTTGGCCTTTTTTCAAAAGCTCGATTTTGATGCATAATAATCACGCCTCCTATGCAAAATAACCTTGTACCATTTTTGATAAGGAGGTAATAAAAATGTCTGTACTGGATAATTGGAATCAATGGAAGGATTTTCTTGGAGATCGTCTTCAGGAAGCCCAGAACCAGGGAATGAACAAAGAAGTTGTCGGAGATCTTGCTTACCAGATAGGGGACTATCTTGCCAAGAATGTAGACCCTAAAAACGAGCAGGAAAGAGTCTTGACAGACTTATGGTCAGTTGCCAGCCCAGAAGAGCAGCAGGCAATTGCCAACATTATGGTTAAGCTTGTTCAAAACAACGGGACGAGATAATCGAAAAAAAGAGAGAAGAGGGGATGGGTTTGATTCCTCTCTTTTTTTGTGCTGTTCGCCCTTGCTCTCAATCAAGTGATTCCGTTGCAAAAAGCTTTGTTGGAAAACGGCAATTGCCGCGGTTGGGATCCCTTTCAAAAATTGGCTATCGCCCATTCAGCATAAAAAACCCAGGTTGTTGCCAATTTCTTATTGAACGCCATCCGTTGCCTTGTTTTTCCTTTCATCTTCACCCAAAATCATATATTATAGAAGCTAGAGATTTCATGTCAAAAACTGTCGCACCTTATAAAGCATAGGGGGAGAAAGAATGGTGAAAAAAGAATGGTACCTGGAATATCAACTGAAAATCAACCGTCCAGGCCTGCTTGGTGATATTTCTTCTTTGCTTGGGATGCTGTCCATAAACATCGTGACAATCAACGGAGTCGATGAGGGAAGGCGCGGCCTGTTGATCCTTGCCAAGGATGATGACCAAATCGTTCGTCTAGAGTCGATATTAAACACAATGGATACAATAAAAGTAATTAAAATAAGGGAACCAAAGCTCCGCGACCGTTTAGCCGTCCGTCACGGCCGCTATATCAACCGTGACGCCGATGATAAAAAAACTTTCCGGTTCGTAAGAGATGAACTTGGACTCCTGGTGGATTTTATGGCAGAATTATTTAAGCAGGAAGGGCACAAACTGATTGGGATCCGCGGAATGCCGAGGGTCGGAAAGACAGAATCGGTCGTCGCTGGTAGTGTATGTGCCAATAAGAAATGGCTGTTTGTCTCTTCGACACTGCTTAAACAGACTATCAGGAACCAATTGATCGAAGATGAATACAGCGCAGATAACCTGTTCATCATTGACGGGATTGTTTCAACAAGAAGGGCGAATGAGCGCCATTGGCAGCTTGTAAGGGAAATCATGCGTTTACCGGCAGTCAAGGTTGTCGAGCACCCTGATATTTTTGTCCAAAATACAGAATATACAATGAATGATTTTGATTATATAATTGAGCTTCGAAACGAACCAGGAGAAGAAATCGTGTATGATGTGGTCCAGAGAAATAACATGTTTACCGATTCGGATTTTGGAGGATTCGATTTTTAAAAGTATTGGAAGGTGTTATCGTGACTGAGTTAGGAAATGTTTTAAAAGAAGCGCGTGAATCAAAAGGCCTCAGCCTGGACGAGCTGCAGTCCATCACGAAAATACAAAAGCGGTACCTGCTTGGCATTGAGCAGGGGGACTATTCCATGATGCCCGGAAAATTCTATGTGAGGGCGTTCATTAAACAGTATGCAGAAGCGGTGGGGCTTGAGCCCGATCAATTGCTGGAACAGTATAAAAACGAAATTCCATCTACATATAATGAAGAATTGCCTGAGCAGCTGTCGAGGGTCAGTTCAAGAAAAAGCCTCTCCCCCGACACATCAAGGATTTTTGATATCCTGCCTAAGATCCTGATTGGGGTATTCATAATCGGTGCAACCGCCCTGGTATGGTTCTTGATTGTCAATAGCGCAGGCGATGAAGGCAAGGAGCAGGTGATGACTGAGAAAGGACCTACCAATTTCGAGGAGTCAGAACAGATTTCAGATGGCAGCGATGGAAAAAAGGGAAAGAAGGAAGATGAAAAGGCAAAGGATGACGAAGACCCTGCCAAAGATGAAGCCGAGGAGGCTCCAAACCAGGAATTGAAGGTTGTCGATAATAGCGGGAGCAATTCAACATACGAATTGAAAAATGCCGAAAAGTTTTCTGTCAAGGTTGTTTCCACAGGAGAAACATGGGTTGGCGTATCCAACGCCAGCGGGAAAACCGTTTTCCAGGGAATCATGAAAAAAGGGACAAATGAAAGCTGGTCACAGGATCTCTCCAATGAAACCGAGGTGACCATTAATATCGGCAAAACGCCTGAGACAGAAATCTATGTGAATGACGAGAAATTGGAGTATGCCATCCCGCCGGAAGAGGATATGACCCAGAAAATCACAATCAAATTTATGAAGTAAGGAATGATTGCCCGTATGGACGATTTTGTTTATACGGGCTAAGTGCATGATAGTCATCTGGGATGGTGGCTATTTTCACTTTTTACATAACTGACGAAAGATGGATGCTAAAATGATGCAGCCACAATTATCACCTTGGAGGAAAAGAATATGAATTTACCAAATAAGATTACGATTTCAAGGATTTTTATGATTCCACTGTTCATGATCGTGATGCTTGTCCCGTTTTCATGGGGAGAAATCAGTCTGTTAGGGACAGAGATGCCCGTAACACATCTGGTTGGCGCCTTGATTTTCATCATTGCTTCAACGACTGACTGGGTGGACGGCCATTATGCCAGAAAACATAATATGGTGACGAACCTTGGCAAATTCCTCGATCCGCTTGCGGATAAGCTTCTCGTTTCAGCTGCTTTGGTCGTGCTTGTTGATCTTAACCTTGCCCCGTCGTGGATCGTGATTGTGATCATCAGCCGGGAGTTTGCCGTCACAGGCCTGCGGCTGGTCCTTGCGGGCGGCGGGGAAGTCGTTGCCGCAAACATGCTCGGGAAAATCAAGACATGGACCCAAATCGTTGCTATTTCAGCGTTGTTGCTCCACAACATCATTTTTGAGTATTTCTCTTTCCCTTTTGATGATATCGCCCTTTGGGTAGCGATGTTCTTCACGATTTGGTCTGGATGGGATTACTTTGACAAGAACAAGCATGTGTTCATAAATTCAAAATGAGTATTGACAACAGGGGGAGAATGGATGAATGCTGAAATTATTGCTGTAGGCTCTGAACTGCTGCTTGGACAGATCGCGAATACAAATGCGAAGTTCTTGTCCAGGCAGCTTGCTGCGCTAGGCATCAATGTGTTTTACCATACAGCAGTTGGGGACAATCCAATCAGGCTGAAACAGGCAATGACAATTGCCGAGAATCGGGCCGACCTGATTATATTCACTGGCGGACTTGGTCCTACCAAGGATGACCTGACAAAGGATACGATCGCCTCCAAGCTCGGGAGGAAACTTTCCTTAGACGAAGATGCGATGCAATCAATCGAACAATATTTCGAACAGACGAATCGGACGATGACAGAGAACAACCGTAGGCAGGCGCTTGTCATCGAGGGTTCCACTGTATTGAAAAATGAACACGGTATGGCACCGGGAATGTTCATCGCGACAGATTCCCACAAGTATATGCTCCTTCCCGGACCTCCTTCTGAAATGGAGCCAATGTTCCTGAAATACGGGCAAGGCGCCATTACAGGGACAATCGTTTCAGGGCAGAAAATCGAATCACGCGTTTTAAGGTTCTTTGGAATTGGGGAGGCAGCCCTGGAAGCGAAGATAGAGGATCTGATCGACAATCAGACGAATCCAACCATCGCTCCATTGGCAGGGGATGGTGAAGTAACGCTGAGGCTGACAGCAAACGCGATTTCAACCCAGACAGCCAAGTCCCTGATCGATGGGGTTGAGAAGGAAATCATGTCCCGTGTAGGATCCTTCTTCTATGGATATGGTGAAACTTCGCTCATCAGGGAACTGTCAAAGCTCCTGGCTGAAGAGGGAATGTCCATTTCTGCTGCAGAAAGCCTGACCGGAGGGATGTTCCAGCAGGAACTCACGGCGATGTCGGGGGCAAGCAGCTTTTTTAAGGGTGGAATTGTCTGCTATTCTAATGAAGCAAAGATGGTTCTGGTACGAGTAAAGAAGGAAACAATTGAACGATTCGGCGCAGTCAGCAGGGAATGTGCGATGGAACTGGCAGTGAACTCTGCGAATCTCCTGGATGCTGACATCGGGATCAGCTTCACAGGAGTTGCAGGCCCAGATAGGCTTGAAGGGCATCCTCCTGGTACAGTGTTCATTGGGATTGCGGTCAAGGGACAGCCAGTCCATGCAGAAAAAGTCATGGTTGCCGGTACAAGGAATGCTGTCAGGACACGGGCCGTCAAGTACGGCTGCCAGCTGCTGCTTGATCGATTATCGGAAACACGGAAGCGATAAGCTCCGTGTTTTTTTCTGGGTTTAGACCTCTGGAACGAATGGAGTATTAGCTGCCAGAGCAGCCCAGAATTCGGCAGGTAGCCGCGCACAACATTTAAAAATTGAAAGATTCATTATGGAAATTCACTTTTTAAGCTGTGGATTTCAATAAAAATGACATGCGCGACATCCAAAAATAAATTTATCAGCAAAATCGTTTCGGAAAATAATCGAATAAATGTTCGATTTTTTGTTGGACAAACACATAGGAAAAAGGTATATTTATAGTAGGTCTTGAAGATGAGATTTGCGGGCCGGCTGCAGCCGGTTCGTTTTATATAAAAGGAGGAAATTTGAGTGAGTGATCGTCAAGCTGCATTAGATATGGCATTGAAACAGATTGAAAAGCAATTCGGTAAAGGCTCAATCATGAAGCTGGGAGAACAGACTGACAGGAAGATTTCCACTTCTTCAAGTGGATCGCTTGCATTGGATGCCGCACTTGGAATAGGCGGATATCCTCGAGGACGGGTCATAGAAATATATGGACCTGAAAGTTCAGGTAAAACGACTGTCGCGCTTCATGCGATTGCTGAAGTACAGGCAAATGGTGGCCAGGCTGCATTTATCGATGCGGAACACGCGCTTGATCCTGTATATGCGCAGAAGCTTGGCGTAAATATCGATGAGCTTCTCCTTTCACAGCCGGATACAGGGGAACAGGCATTGGAAATCGCTGAAGCGCTTGTCCGGAGCGGTGCGGTTGATATCATTGTCATCGACTCTGTCGCTGCACTTGTACCGAAGGCGGAAATCGAAGGGGAAATGGGCGATTCACACGTCGGCCTTCAGGCTCGTTTGATGTCACAGGCACTTCGTAAGCTTTCCGGAGCGATTAACAAATCAAAGACAATCGCTATTTTCATTAACCAGATTCGTGAAAAAGTCGGCGTGATGTTCGGAAACCCTGAGACAACTCCTGGCGGCCGCGCATTGAAATTCTATTCAAGCGTACGCCTTGAAGTCAGGCGTGCGGAAACTTTGAAGCAAGGCAATGACATGGTAGGGAACAAGACGAAGATCAAGGTCGTCAAGAACAAAGTAGCGCCACCATTCCGTACCGCTGAAGTGGATATTATGTATGGAGAAGGAATATCCAAGGAAGGCGAAATCATTGACATGGGTTCGGACCTGGATATCATCCAAAAGAGTGGATCCTGGTATTCCTACAATGAAGAACGCCTTGGACAGGGAAGGGAGAATGCAAAGATCTTCCTGAAAGAAAATCCGTCAATCCGCCTTGAAATCCAGAAGAAAATCCGTGACCACTATGGGCTGGATTCGGACTTCACTGCTCCAGAAGAAGAGGACCAGGAAGCACTCGATCTGGATTGAATTTACTGCGAATATTTCTGAACGAAGCCTCCTGCAAACAGGAGGCTTTGTTTTGGCTTCCTCATAAATGGAAGATCATCCAGCAATAGGATTCTCAACTTTTGTATAAAATGAACAAATAATGGATAAAAAGCATTGCACT
The DNA here is from genome assembly GCF_017912555.1 of Bacillus sp. REN3. Classification (GTDB taxonomy): domain Bacteria; phylum Bacillota; class Bacilli; order Bacillales; family Cytobacillaceae; genus Mesobacillus. The sequence goes on from NZ_JAERSD010000001.1 coordinate 233,479, forward strand.
CCTAATCGGACAAACCCTTGACAATAAAATTTCGCAGCTTTACAATTAAAAATGTATATTTTACATTTTCATGGTATTAAAAACGTTTAAAAGCATTAGAGCTGTATGTTGATGCTTGAAACAATGTACATGCCGACACTTTAAAAAACGTAACACAAGTTCATAGCAAGAGGAGGTGAAAATGATGGATCCTATTATTTTGATCATCTCCATTTTGCTTGGCCTATTCGTCGGTGCAGTTGTTGGCTATTTTTATCGTAAATCCGTAGCGGAAGCAAAAATTGCAGGAGCCAGAAACGCTGCTGAGCAGATCATAGAAGATGCGAAGCGGGAGGCAGAGGCTTTGAAAAAGGAAGCCCTGCTGGAGGCTAAGGATGAAAATCACAAACTGCGTACGGAAGCGGAACGTGAGATTCGTGAACGAAGAAATGAACTGCAAAAACAAGAAAATCGTTTATTGCAAAAAGAGGAGAATCTTGATCGTAAAGATGAATCGTTGAATAAGCGAGAAAATCTTTTAGAGAAAAAAGATGACGCTCTTTCCAAAAGACAACAGCATATTGAAGAGATGGAAAGCAAAGTGGACGAGATGGTACGAAAACAGAAGGCTGAACTTGAACGCATCTCGGGCTTGACGCGTGAAGAGGCTAAATCCATCATTTTGGAGCGGACTGAGCAAGAACTTGCTCACGACATTGCATTAATGATTAAAGAAAACGAAAACAGGGCGAAAGAGGAATCCGATAAAAAAGCGAAGGAAGTACTGTCACTTGCCATTCAAAGGTGTGCAGCTGACCATGTTGCCGAAACAACTGTTTCAGTCGTAAACTTGCCGAATGATGAAATGAAGGGCAGGATCATCGGACGTGAAGGACGGAATATCCGTACCCTGGAGACGTTGACAGGAATTGACCTCATTATTGATGATACTCCGGAAGCAGTCATCCTTTCCGGTTTTGATCCAATCAGGCGTGAAACAGCCCGTTTAGCTCTTGAAAAGCTTGTTCAAGACGGACGCATTCATCCGGCCCGAATTGAGGAAATGGTCGAGAAGGCCCGCCGTGAAGTTGATGAACACATCCGCGAGGTAGGGGAACAAACTACCTTTGAAGTGGGTGTGCACGGTCTGCATCCTGACTTGATCAAAATTCTTGGCCGTTTGAAGTATCGCACCAGCTACGGACAGAATGTCCTGAAACACTCTATGGAAGTAGCACAGTTGTCTGGATTGCTGGCAGCGGAGCTTGGAGAAGACGAAACTTTGGCCCGCCGTGCAGGATTACTGCATGACATTGGAAAAGCGATTGACCATGAAGTGGAAGGAAGCCACGTCGAGATTGGCGTTGAGCTGGCCACCAAATACAAGGAGCATCCTGTTGTCATTAACAGCATTGCTTCTCACCATGGTGACACTGAACCAACTTCAATCATTGCCGTGCTCGTGGCAGCTGCTGATGCATTATCCGCTGCAAGGCCAGGAGCCCGCAGCGAAGCGCTTGAGAATTATATCAGACGCCTTGAGAGATTGGAGGAAATCTCCGAATCCTATGAGGGTGTTGAAAAGTCGTTTGCCATCCAGGCAGGCAGGGAAATCAGGATCATGGTCAGGCCGGACCAGATCGATGACCTTCAGGCACATCGCCTTGCACGTGATATCAGGAAAAAGATCGAGGAAGAACTTGACTATCCTGGGCATATCAAGGTCACGGTCATCCGTGAGACAAGAGCAGTGGAATACGCAAAATAAAGCGGTGCTTAGCACCGCTTTTTATTTTGGCGTCCTGATGATACAATTTTTCATATATAAATCTAATTCAGACAGGAAAGTGAAAAAAATGAGACTTTTGTTTATTGGCGACGTTGTAGGATCTCCAGGCCGCAATATGGTATCGGAATATTTGCCGAAACTAAAAGAGAAATACCGTCCGACTGTAACCATCATCAACGGAGAAAATTCTGCGAGCGGGAAAGGCATAACCGAAAAAATTTACAGGCAATTTCTTGAACAGGGTGCACAGGCGGTCACGCTGGGAAATCACGCCTGGGATAATCGAGAAATTTTCCAATTCATTGATGAGGCAAAGTATTTAGTCAGACCAGCAAACTTTCCTGAAGATGTCCCAGGAAAGGGAATCGTTTACCTGAAGTTGAACCAGGAAGAACTGGCTGTCATCAATCTGCAGGGCCGCACCTTCCTGGCGCCTACGGATTGCCCTTTCAGGAAGGCTGACGAATTGATCGCCGAAGCATCAAGGAGGACTCCTTTGATTTTTGTGGATTTCCATGCAGAAGCTACCAGTGAAAAACAGGCAATGGGCTGGTATCTTGACGGCAGGGTTTCTGCTGTCATCGGGACACATACCCACGTCCAGACAGCTGATCGGAGAATCCTGCCAAATGGGACTGCGTATTTATCCGATGTTGGGATGACAGGCCCGTATGATGGCATTCTTGGCGTCGAGAAGGATGCGGTCATAAAAAGATTCCAGACGAGCCTGCCTGTAAGGTTCGAAGTTGTGAAGGATGGGCGCACCCAGCTATCGGCGGCGGTGGTCGATTTGGACAAGAAGACAGGTAAGGCACAGAAGATCCAGACTGTGCTCATCAATGATGACCACCCTTTTTACGATTAGCATGCAGCCGGCATAGATTGTGCTTTTTCATGCTCCCCGGTCATATAGAGGCTTTCTCCTGAATATAGTAGCAGTGGAACAAACTAACCTGGATGTCCGTGCAAGGGGTCCAGGAACGGGACAAATATAAGGAGGAGCCAGGAATGGAAATATTAAAAGTTTCAGCAAAATCTAATCCTAATTCTGTAGCTGGTGCGCTTGCTGGAGTACTGCGGGAAAGAGGGGGAGCAGAAATCCAGGCGATTGGAGCGGGTGCATTGAATCAGGCCGTAAAGGCAGTAGCGATTGCAAGAGGATTCGTAGCACCCAGCGGAGTCGATCTCATTTGCATCCCGGCATTTACTGACATCCTGATTGATGGAGAAGAAAGAACTGCAATCAAGCTGATTGTGGAACCGAGATAATTGGGCCGCTTTGCCTTAAAAGATATGCTGAAGAACAAGTCATGAGTGACGTATCGATTTTGCCTGTTTGCTGCCGCAAGCAGGCTTTCTTGTTCCTTACGGCAAAAAGGAGGAAATAAAGGAGGGAATGGTTTGAAGGTATTTGATGGTCATTGCGATGTACTTTATAAAATGTTCATGGATCCATCGCTTGAGTTTTCCAAGTCCACGGGACTCCATGTTACACATGAGTCGCTTAAGGCCTCGTGCACAAAAGTCCAGTTGTTCGCGATTTATGTCCCGGAATCAGTGCATCCAGATTTAAAGTTCCAGGCTGCCCTGCATATGGTGGATTTATTTTATGAAAGAATCCTGACATCCACAGGAGTGAAACAAATCATTTCCAGCGAGGATATCCATCAGCTTGAAGTGGATGAAATAGGAGCCCTGCTGACACTAGAAGGCTGTGACGCAATCGGTCAGGATTTAATGAAGCTAAGGACGTTGTTGAGGCTCGGGGTACGTTCGGTTGGATTGACCTGGAACTATGGCAATCATGTAGCAGATGGAGCTCTTGAAAAGCGGGGGGCTGGGTTGTCTCGGTTTGGGAATCAGGTCGTAGGGATGCTGAATGAGGAGCAGGTTCCTTGTGATCTGTCGCATCTTTCGGAACGGGGGTTCTGGGATGTGATCGAAACCAGCAAATTTGCTTTTGCTTCCCATTCCAACTGCGACGCTATTTGTCCGCATCCAAGAAATTTGAAGGACGAACAAATCAAGGCATTGATCATGAGGGATAGTGTGATCGGAATAACCTTTGTTCCGGAATTTTTGACAGGGGAGCAGCAGGCGCGGATTGATGATGTTATCAGGCATGTTGAACATGTCTGCTCCCTTGGAGGGGAAAACCATCTCGGTTTTGGTTCAGACTTTGATGGAATCGACTGCACCGTATCCGGGCTGGACGGGAACCGCCAATACCATAATCTTATTGAAGCATTGCAAAAACATTATTCTGATATACAAGTCAGGAAGTTTTTATTCGGCAATATGGCAGGCAGGCTCCCATGGAAAAAATGAAAGGATGTATGTGTTTGTAAAGGATTTTGCTGGTTCGGACAGCGAACCTGTCCATCGGTTTGCCGTTCATATTTTTATTAATAAAAAACATTCATATTTTAGTCAATATTTAATCGTAAAGGGTTGCTTTTTTTATGACATAGGTCTAGAATTGTAAGCGTTTAGTACCATCCACTTGCTAGCTTCCCGGGTCTGCAGAAGATTCTCAGAGCCAAAGTCTAGTGAATTACTTGGAAAAGTGCTACACTTAATAACGAAGCGTTTTTACATATTTTTTTACGTATCTAAAGGGGTGTAAGAGATGATCAATCAACTTTCATGGAAAGTTGGCGGACAGCAGGGAGAAGGAATTGAATCTACCGGAGAAATATTCTCCATAGCATTGAACCGTCTGGGCTACTACTTGTATGGATACCGCCACTTTTCATCACGTATCAAAGGTGGGCACACAAACAACAAGATTCGGGTTAGCACAACACAGGTTCGATCGATTTCTGATGACTTGGATATCCTTGTAGCTTTCGACCAGGAAACAATCGATGTCAATTACAAGGAATTGCATGCGAATGGAGTGATCATTGCCGATGCTAAGTTCGACCCTAAGAAACCGGAAGATACTGAAGCAGCAATGTATGCGGTTCCATTCACGGAAATGGCTACGGAATTAGGTACATCTCTTATGAAAAACATGGTTGCGATTGGTGCGACCAGCGCGGTATTGGATTTGGACATCGAAGTTTTTAAAGAAGTCGTCCAGGAAATTTTCGGGCGCAAAGGACAGCAAGTCGTCGAGAAGAATATGGAAGCCATTAAAACTGGCTACGAATATACAAAAGAGCAATTAGGCGATACATTGACCATGCAGCTGGAAAAAGCTGATGGCAAAAAACGCCTTTTCATGATCGGAAACGATGCAATCGCGCTTGGAGCATTGGCTGCAGGCTGCCGGTTCATGGCTGCCTATCCGATCACCCCGGCTTCAGAAATCATGGAATATTTGATTAAGAAGCTTCCAGCACTGGGAGGGACTGTCATTCAGACAGAGGATGAGATCGCGGCAGCGACGATGACAATCGGCGCCAACTATGGCGGTGTCCGTGCAATGACAGCATCTGCAGGACCAGGGCTTTCCTTGAAGATGGAAGCGATTGGCCTTTCAGGCATCACTGAAACTCCGCTTGTCATTGTTGATACACAGCGTGGCGGCCCGTCTACAGGCCTTCCAACGAAACAGGAACAGTCAGACCTGATGGCGATGATCTATGGAACACACGGGGAAATCCCAAAAATCGTCATGGCTCCAAGCACCGTGCAGGAAGCCTTCTACGATATAACAGAAGCGTTCAACCTTGCGGAAGAATACCAATGCCCTGTCATCCTCCTTACAGACCTGCAGCTTTCATTAGGGAAGCAGACAGTCGAACCGCTTGAGTTTGACAAGGTGGAAATCCGCCGCGGAAAATTGGTGGCGGAAGAACTTCCGGAAATCGAGAACAAGGGATACTTCAAGCGCTATGAAGTAACCGAGGATGGAGTTTCGCCGCGCGTCATCCCAGGAATGAAAAATGGTATCCACCATGTCACCGGGGTTGAGCATGATGAAACGGGTAAGCCTTCTGAATCATCTGCGAACCGTATTGCCCAAATGGACAAGCGTTTCCGGAAGATCAGCAACATCAAGTTCAAAACGCCTATCCATAAGAATGCTCCGCATGAGGAAGCGGATTTGCTGATTGTAGGATTCAACTCTACAAGAGGTGCCATTGAAGAAGCAATGGGAAGACTTGAAAAGGATGGCCTGAAAGTGAATCATGCGCATGTCCGCCTAATCCATCCATTCCCTGCTGATGAAATGATGGAGCTTGTGAAATCTGCTAAGAAGATTGCGGTCATTGAAAACAATGCGACAGGACAACTGGCTAACATTATGAAGATGAACGTCGGCCATGCTGAGAAGATCACAAAGATCCTCAAGTACGACGGAAATCCATTCTTGCCGCAGGAAATCCACACAAAATGCAAGGAGTTGTTCTAGGATGGCGACTTTTAAAGATTTTCGAAACAGTGTAAAACCTAACTGGTGCCCAGGCTGCGGCGACTTCTCTGTCCAGGCGGCTATCCAGCGCGCAGCTGCGAATGTGGGACTTGAACCAGAAGGCATGGCAGTTATTTCCGGTATCGGCTGCTCCGGCCGTATCTCAGGATATATCAATTCATACGGGTTCCATGGAATCCACGGTCGCGCCCTTCCAATCGCACAGGGTGTCAAGATGGCTAACCGCGACTTGACAGTCATCGCTTCAGGCGGTGATGGCGACGGCTTTGCCATCGGCATGGGGCATACTATCCATGCAATCAGACGGAATATTGACATCACTTACGTTGTCATGGACAATCAGATTTACGGGTTGACGAAGGGTCAGACTTCCCCTCGTTCGGCTGCAGGATTCAAGACGAAATCTACTCCGATGGGATCGATCGAACAGGCGATTTCACCAATGGAAATGGCATTGACAGCAGGCGCTACCTTCGTTGCGCAAAGCTTTTCAACAGATCTCAAAGATTTGACAGCACTGATTGAAGCCGGTATTAACCATAAAGGTTTCTCATTGATCAACGTATTCAGCCCATGTGTCACTTACAATAAAGTGAACACATATGACTGGTTCAAGGAAAATCTGACTAAATTGAGCGACATCGAAGAGTACGATCCTTCGAACCGTGAAGCTGCAATGCAGACTTTGATGAAGCACAACGGACTTGTAACGGGATTGATCTATCAGAATACAGAACGCAAGTCTTACCAGGAACTGGTCAATGGTTTTTCAGAAACACCACTGTCTAAAGCAGACCTTAAGCTTGACCAGGAGCACTTCGATAAGCTTGTTGCTGAATTTATGTAAAAAAAGAGACAAAATGACCCCAATCTTCATGGATTGGGGTTTTTAATGCCTAAAAATGTGAGTGGAATCACAACAGGGCAGACAAGAATTCTGTACAATAAAAACTTGGACAGGCTTTTTGGCAAGACAGTGCTGGATATTCCAGTGCCTGCTATTGTCTTCGATGAATGAAGGGTTTATACTATTATAATGTGTATATTTCTATATTCTTGGATTGCCTAAGCAATTAGGAGACCAGATGCTTTTCTGATAACAAATCAGGTTTCGCGCAAGTTTGAGCGCGAATGCTTTTCCGATGAAAGGGGAAATACAATGAACGAAAAACAACGCCTAGAAAGTCAGCAAGTGCAGCCTGCTAATTCTTCGGACAAAAAATCCAGCAAGGATTACAGCAAGTACTTTGAAAAAGTTTATACAGCACCTTCCTTGAAGGAAGCAAAAAAACGCGGGAAGGAAGAAGTCACTTATCATAAAGATTTCTCGATCCCTGAACAATTCCATGGAATGGGACAGGGGAGGAAATTTTATATCCGCACATATGGCTGCCAGATGAATGAACATGATACAGAAGTTATGGCAGGAATCTTCCTTGGCCTTGGATACGAACCGACAGAAAGTGCGGAAGATGCGAATGTGATCCTTTTGAATACCTGTGCGATCAGGGAAAATGCAGAGAACAAGGTTTTTGGTGAGCTAGGACATCTTAAGCACTTGAAAAGAGAAAAGCCGGATTTGCTTTTAGGTGTTTGCGGATGCATGTCCCAGGAGGAGTCAGTTGTCAATAAAATCCTGAAGACCTACAGCCATGTTGATATGATCTTTGGTACCCACAATATCCACCGTCTTCCAAACATCCTCCATGAAGCATATATGTCCAAGGAAATGGTTGTCGAAGTGTGGTCGAAGGAAGGGGATGTCATCGAAAACCTTCCAAAAGTACGCCAGGGCAATATCAAAGCATGGGTAAATATCATGTACGGATGCGACAAATTCTGTACGTACTGCATTGTTCCGTATACACGCGGTAAGGAGAGGAGCCGCCGCCCTGAAGACATCATCCAGGAAGTCCGCCAGCTTGCTGCCCAGGGATATCAGGAAATTACCCTGCTTGGACAGAATGTGAACGCTTACGGAAAGGATTTCTCAGACATGAAGTATGGGCTAGGCAATTTGATGGATGAAATCAGGAGAATCAATATCCCGAGGATCCGGTTTACAACTAGCCATCCCCGGGATTTCGATGATCATTTGATCGAAGTCCTCGCCAAAGGCGGGAACTTGATGGACCATATTCACCTTCCTGTTCAATCAGGATCAACAGAAGTGTTGAAGATCATGGCACGCAAATATACTCGTGAGCAATACCTGGAGCTTGTACGCAAGATCAAGGCGGCCATCCCAAATGTGACATTGACTACGGATATCATCGTCGGGTATCCCAATGAAACCGAGGAGCAATTTGAAGAAACTTTATCCTTAGTCAGGGAAGTAGGCTATGAATCAGCGTATACTTTCATTTACTCTCCGCGGGAAGGAACACCTGCAGCAAAAATGCAGGATAACGTTCCAATGGAAGTGAAGAAAGAACGTCTTCAGCGACTGAATGCGCTGGTCAATGAACAGTCCGCAGAGTCAATGAAAAAATACAAGGGCAGGGTCGTTGAAGTGCTCGTCGAAGGCGAAAGCAAAAATAATCCTGAAGTCCTCGCAGGTTACACAAGCAAGATGAAACTTGTCAATTTTGTCGGACCAAAATCAGCAATCGGCAAAATTGTGAAAGTGCAAATAACCGATGCGAAAACATGGTCATTGAACGGGGAAATGGTAGAAGAAATCGAACCAGTTGAGGTGAAATAAGTTGGCCAAATTTAATAAAGATGATATTATCGAGCGTGCAAAAGAGATTGCGTTAATGATCGCGGAAACAGAAGAAGTTGACTTTTTCAAGCGTGCCGAGGCTCAAATCCATGAAAACGAAAAAGTAAAGACACTTATTTCGTCTATAAAGGGCTTGCAGAAGCAAGCTGTCAATTTCCAGCATTATGGGAAGGCTGAAGCGCTGAAGAAAACAGAGGAGAAAATCGCATCACTTGAGCAGCAGCTTGATGAAATTCCTGTCGTACAGGAATTCAAGCAATCCCAGCTTGAAGTGAATGAACTATTGCAAATCATCGCATCCACCATTTCCAATACCGTGACCGATCAAGTCATTGCCTCGACTGGCGGTGATGTGCTTCGCGGGGAAACAGGTGCAGCAGTCAAAAACAGTCAAAGCTGCCACACGCACGAGCATTGAGATGGTCAATAAATAATGGCACCCGCAACATGCGGATGCCGTTTTTTTATGGCCAGAAACCTTTCTTTTTCAGCCATCCGGGAACATTCATAGCGATTGGGCATACAATGAACTATGCCTAAGTTTTTAGCAGAGTCTCCAAAATTAATCGCACACTAGTCTAATATCACGCATAGGATGAATTGAAAAAGATTGAGGAGGTTTCGCTCGCAATGGGAGATTACAGACAGATTATCACGAAAGCCGTCGTAGCGAAAGGACGGAAGTTCACGCAGTCCAATCATACGATCAGCCCAGCGCATCATCCGAGCAGCATTTTAGGCGCTTGGGCCATTAACCATAAGTACAAAGCAAAAAAGGTCGGGAAAACAGTTGAAGTATGTGGATCGTATGATCTCAACATCTGGCACTCCTTTGATGATAATACAAGAACAGAAGTAGTGACAGAGAAAGTGAATTATACCGATGTCATCAAGTTGAAATATCGCGACAATGATTGCATGGATGACAACGATGTCCTGGTCGATGTACTCCAGCAGCCTAATTGCATCGAGGCTGTCGTTTCACCGAACGGAAACAAAATCATCGTCAATGTGGAGAGGGAGTTCCAGACTGAAGTCATCGGGGAAACAAAAGTCTGGGTAGCCATCAACCCTGACGGAGTCGAAGGCGATGATGATGAGTGGGCAAACGATCTTGATGACGAAGAATTCGAGGATCTTAACCCTGAGTTCCTTTTAGGAACAGAGGAAGAATAACACCCAACTAGGAAGCTTTCACTTCCTAGTTTTTTTTATCCTTTTTCAGCCTTAGAACGCGAAAGGCTACCCCGAACCAGTCAAGCGCCATATTAAAGGAAGAAGTCATTCACCCTCCGGCTGCTGCATATATGGCATACTTTTTCTACATTCCATGAGTGGAATGTGTTCCCGCAAATGTCGCAGTTTGACGTGAAAACTTGTAAATGGTCTGTTGCCGCCTGATGAAGATGTTTTTTAATCAATATGCCATTGCTTTGGCAAATATCCCGGCAAAGGTTGCAGCCAGAACACTTTTGGGCGTCAACTTGCAATGATTTGTCTTCAAGCTTGAACACATCGGCTGGACACAGCGAAAAACAAGCTTCGCAAAGCGAACAGCCTTCTTTATCGAAAACAATGTCAAAGAATGACCAATCCGGATAAAGATTCGACAATCGAAAGTTATCTTCATTAAAGCGCCATTTTGCAGGTGTGATGGAAGAAAGCATGGTTTTCTTGCTGTCTGAAGTCAATTTGCTGAAAAAATCCCTTCTTGACATCTTTAGCTGTCCATCTGATACCTTTGTTAATTCGCAGACACTCTCCAATGATTCCATGCCCATCTTCAATAAACATTCATTTGCCTTCCAAATGACAGGATCAAGCTTGTCATTACCACTTGCTGAACAAAGATAACGGATTCCTTTTTTATGGAAATACAATAGTTCGGCTACAGTTGGCAATGGAGAATCCTCTTCAAGCAAAAGGTTTTTTTGGACGACATTCCTTGACGGCGACTGCCCCTTGATTGCCTGTTCAGGACAAACAGTTATGCAGATTCCGCAAGATGTGCATTGATCGGGACTGATGTCGACATTTTCCTTATCAATCTTGATCGCATGTTCGGGACAAGCATCCAGGCAAAGGTTACATCTGCTGAAAGGACTGATGTTTCTAAGGCAAGATTCAGAGATTTCAAGTTCATATCCAAGGCTTTCAAGCCAATTCGTCAATAGCGACATGCCGGTCACCTCAATGGTACATTCATTTTCTTTTATTTTACGATGAATAGATTGTAAAAGTGTTGAGTTCGCTTGTTTTTCATAGATATGTAAAGGAATGTTCACAGGAAATTCGGCAAGAACTTCCTAAACCAGCATCCTTATAGGATTACAGTGTTGGCAACTTGCTAATATGCTCTAGAGTGCAAGGGTTTTTGGGTGAAATCCTTTACTCGAATTCTGTCGATTCTCCACAGAATGTATATTGTTTCACATATTTCATTGGCATATAGTGAAAGTGTGAAGCAGGGAGAGAAAAGGTGGTGTGAAGACGTGAATGCAAGGACTGAAGACAGGAAAAAGACTGCCGGGATTTTCCGGATTATGGCTGAATTTTATAAACCTCCTTCAGAGGAATTCTGGATTGGATTAAAGGAAGAGCAATTATTTGGAAGCCTGCGCCAGGCTGCAATGGACGCATATGGATCCACAGCCTTAATGTCCGCTTTGAAAATGCCTGAAAGCTATGAACAATTGGTAGACATCTATTCCGCGACGCTGTCCAACACAAAAGAAGGGGCAGCGTTGCCTGTTGAATCGATTTATAAGATTTGGACTCAAGATGAAGGCTGTACTCTTCCTTTTGCGAAAAGCAAAGGGTACTTACAGGGAGATCCTGCCTTCCATATTAGATTCATTTTGGAAAAGTTCCAAATTGAGATCCCTCCGGAGTACGCAGGAACTCCAGATCATCTCTCAATTTTGCTGGAACTTTTCAGCTATTTCATCGAACATGCCCAAGAGGAATTTACTCGCGGGTTCCTAGCCGATCACTTCGATTGGTTGCCAGATTTTAAAGAAAAAGTCCGCAAGACTGGAGTCCATCCATTCTATTATCAGGCGACCGGGCTTCTGATGGAATTGCTGGAACTCCAGCGGCAGACTTACCGCTAACCCAGGAGCCGGAAAGGTGGTGATGCTTTTAGTGGATGCACTAAGGGCATATACATGGACGAGCAGAAAGCTTCAACCGGAAGACAGAAAAAAGGAGGTCTTGTGAAATGCTAGATACAAAACTATCACGGCGTGGCTTCATTAAAGCATCTGCAGCGACAGCTGCGCTGGCATCCGCTGGGACAGTGGGCTTCAATCAATGGAGCAGCGAATATGTTAAAGCTGGCGGAAACACAGATATAAAGGAAATAGCCAGTACATGCAACGCCTGTTCAAGTAAGTGCGGGATGATTGGACATGTAAAGAATGGCCGTTTATGGAAGCTTACTGGCCACCCGGACCATCCCTATTCAAAAGGAAAGCTATGTGCGAGAGGACACGGTTACGCGACAGTGGTCTATTCTCCAGACAGGCTGACAGAGCCATTGAAACGAACAGCAGATGGAAAATTCAAGCCGATTTCATGGGAACAGGCTTATAAGGAAATTGCTGAAAAATTGGACAAAATCATCAAGGAACACGGCCCTCAGGCAGTTGCCTTGACGGAAGACCCAAGAGCGACAGGCAAGTTTTATTCCCCACGGTTCATCAATGCCCTTGGATCATCCAACTATTATACGCATCACGTCGTCTGCTCGAACTCCCGGGATGCAGGTTTCCTGCATACTGTAGGCGTGACTTCCACCAGCGCAGACATAAGCAATGCGAAATATATCATGTTCATCGGCAGAAGCTACGGGGATGGAATCCGGCCGGGCTCAGTCCTGTCCCTGGCTGCGGCAAAGGACAATGGAGCGAAAATAGTCATTGTCGATCCTCGCTTGAACAATACCGGGAACCTTGCGACCGAGTGGCTTGCAATCCGGCCCGGAACGGACCTGGCACTTATTCTGGCCATGTCACATGTCCTGATAAAAGAAAACCTGCATGATATTGAATTCATCAAGAAATATACAATCGGATTTGATGAATATGCAAAGGAACTTAAGAAATATACTCCTCAATGGGCTGAAGGCATTACCGGCATCCCTGCGGACGCCATCACTCGAATCGCGATTGACATGGGAAAAGCGAAACCAAAGGCTTTGATCGAGCAATCATGGCGCGGAGCGTTTGGCTGCAACTATGAAAATAGCACGGAAACCGGAAGGGCAGTAGCACTGTTCAACGCCTTGCTGGGCAACTACCAGCAGAAGGGAGGCAGCATTTTCGGAGGGAAGCCTAAATTGGGCAAACTGGATGAAAAGAAGTATCCTAATCCTCCTGAACCAGAGTCACCAAAGGCAGGTTCTGAAAGCTTCCCGCTTGCCTATAAGGAGCATGGAGTCGCCACGATCGTTGCCAAGGAAGCGCTCGAAGGGAAAATGAAGGCAGCTATCTATTATCATTCGAACGCAGCGCTTGGATACGGCAATCCAAAGGTCATGAAAGAAGCACTTTCCAAAATGGACCTTGTCGTTGCCATTGATGTTCAGATGTCAGAGACTGCCCAGCTTGCACACTATGTGCTGCCGGATGTGACCTATATTGAACGCGATGAAGTCATTGAAGGCTTATCAGGTAAAGTTCCTGGCATTGCCCTTCGCCAGAGGATGGTAGAAAAAGTCCATCCGAAGACAAAGCCAATCGATCAAATCTATACAGAATTAGCCGAGGCTTGCGGTGTCAGCCAGTACTTCAACTTTACGCTCGATGAACTGAATGAAGCGATGCTTGCCCCAACCGGCATCAGCTACAAGGAATTAAGGGAAAAAGGAACAATCATGTTTCCTGAAGAAGAGATTGTCATCGGTGAAATGCCTGAATTGAAAACTCCTTCAAAAAAGATTGAGTTTTTCAGTGAGACTTACAAAGAAGCAGGCTTCAAGCCTATAGTCGAGTGGGTAGAGCCAAAAGTTAGCCCTGCTGACGACTCTTTCCGGCTGATCACCGGAAAACAGGCAATCCACAGCCATACACAGACAGCAAATATCCCTATTCTGATGCAGATTACAAAGGACTATGACCTAGAAAGAATCTGGATCAATCCTAAGCGCGCAAAAGCACTCGGCATCAAAGACGGCGATATGGTCGAAGTGAAATCCAGTGAGGCAACGAGTAAGGTTCGTGTGAAAGTAACGGAGAAAATCCATCCGGAAGCTATCTTTGTCCCAAGCCATTACGGTATTACATCAAAAGATTTAAAAACAGGAGTAGGCATTGGTTTTGGCTATATGGAACACGTTCCATTCGATTTTGAAAAGTGGAGTGGAGCTGGAAATATCCAGGAGGTAATTGTCAAGGTGAGGAAGGTGAGAGGCTGATGGCACGCTATGGAATGTTGATCGATACCAGAAAATGTGTGGGCTGTTATGCATGCCGGGTTAGCTGCCAAATGCAAAATGAGCTTCCGGTCGAAGAGTCATTCATCAAGTTTTATGAAAAAGAGACAGGTACGTTCCCGAATGTCAGGAATGAAGTCATCCCCGTTCAATGTCAGCATTGTGAGGATGCTCCATGTGAAAGTGTATGTCCGACGAAAGCAACGTACACAACAGAAGAGGGAATTGTCCTCGTAGACGCAGATAAATGCATTGGCTGTAAATACTGTATGGTTGCATGCCCGTATAATGCCAGGACGCAGGAACACAGTACAGGGGTAGTGGAAAAATGCCGCTTCTGTGCAGAATTGGTGGCTGAAGGCAAACAGCCTGCATGTGTCAGCACCTGTATCAGCAATGCCAGGATCTTTGGCGATCTCGACGATCCGAACAGCGAAGTATCAAAGGCAATTGTCAGGCTCAATGCCAAACCATTAAGGCCTGACCTGGGTAAATCAAAAATCTACTACGTGAGGTGAGTATGATGGTTTGGGGAAATATAATTGCCGCGTATTTGTTTTTAGCAGGACTCAGCGCGGGGGCATTCCTTACATCCTCCTATGTATCCAGAAAATATCCGGATGCTGTAACGGTAAGGGTCATCGGAAGGCTGATCAGCCCTGTATTGATGGGAATCGGGCTCCTGCTGCTGATTGTTGATGCGGAAGCAGGTTTGAAAAACCCTTTGCGCTTCATCTATCTGTTTACGAATCTTAGTTCTGTCATGACGATCGGTACGTATTTCATCAGTTTCTTCATGTTGGCAGCTGTCTTCATTGCCCTGATGGAATTGCTGAAAAAGGACGTCAATAAGCTGGTTGAGTACGCAGGCATTGTTTTTGCCATCGCGACAGCGATCTATACAGGATTCCTGATTGGTGTCGTCGGGTCGGTACCGTTATGGAACACTGCGATTTTGCCAATCCTGTTCGTCGTATCGGCTATATCCACTGGTATCGCCGGAACAATGCTCGTTTCAGCACTCATTGATAGAAGTGTCGTGCACAAGGTTTTGTCAGTGAAGAAAATCCACCTGGCATTGCTTGTTGCAGAAGTATTCCTGATTTTCACGATGTTCCTGATTACTTCTTCATCGAATGAAGCGGCCGCAGAATCAGTCGCGATGCTTGTTTCCGGTGAATATAGCACGCTTTTCTGGTTCGGCCTGATTGCTATGGGCTTGATCCTTCCAATCATTATCGAGTCACTGGAATTATACAATGAAAAAAAACTTGGGCACAGCAAGGCCGGTCTTGAAGTTGCTGCAGCAGGATCACATGGTATCGCTGGTACACTCGTGACCGAAACGGCAGTCCTTGCCGGTGGATTCATCCTCCGCTACCTGCTGCTTGCGGCAGCAGTGCCAATCGCGTTCTTATAAAATTCGTAAGCCTGGACTGATGCAGTTCAGGCTTTCTTGTTGTCTACCAGGAACTTATAAAATTCTTTAGTTGTGGATAATTACATGCAGTATTCTGAATCCAGCTAGAGCCCTAGCCACTCGAGAAGCTTCAGTCCCGTCGAAGAAAACAAAAGAACGACTTCACTGTCAGGCCGCATGAAGGACACAGATGTCCTTGTGCAGACGTAGCCGCAGTGTACTGCGATCTTATAGCCGGCCAGCGCTTGCAGGGGCTGAACGAAGCACTTGCGCTTTTCGTTCTGCAATAAGAAAGAACTCAGCAAGAAGAAGATAGGACACATTGGTCTCAGGAAAAAGCGAAAGAAAGGGAGTCTTCTTCTGGAAAGGTTAAAAAAATGAAACTATTTTCCTCTTTATTATGACATGGCAAAGTGGTAAAGTGTTTGGTAACAAATTGCCCCGATCCTTGCAAAAATCTAAGTTTGACATAACGAGTTTATGGGAAAATGAGAGTTAACAGTTAATGATAATGAGGGCGATTATGGAAAACAACTTTGAATTTTACATGTTCCGTGAGGAGCTTAGAAAGCTCCATATTGAATATCGACGATGCCATGATATAAAGGTGAAACAGGAAATATCAAAAGATATTGAGCTATTGGAAAACGCGCTGGAAAATTTGTGATTGACGCAGGAGAATTTGTATGGAAAAACTACTGAATGACCAGGAATTTTTTCAATTATGTGAAACTGCCTCGCTGGAAGAAATGGCAGTCAGGTTGACTGAGGGCAATATCAGGGGACTGGAAAACATTGCCCTGAGGTCGATTTCCACCAGGAAAACACTGCCATTGCCAGTCAGGAATGTACTGCTTGCCTATTTTTTCAACACATTTGCCAATGAGGTATATGATCGGAATGATCTTGCAAGGATTTATGATTATTGGACATCCGAAGGGATCCAGACATTGCCGCAGGCAATCGGTAAAACTAGTGAGGATATTACGCAGGTTTTGAAGAAACTGAAAGAATCTTGATCCTGAACATGAGAGCAGGCTGCCATTTGCAGTCTGCTTTTTGGTGTTTTGAAAAATTCCAGGTTAACCGCTTCCATCCGGGCCTTATTTTTGCCGATTGGACAAACGCCAGCCATTGAAATACAGCAGGGCGGCATGTTAGGGCATCCCATTCACTGTGCACTTCAATACAAGGCAGCAGGATAGATTATCAGGACCAGAAGCAGGGCAGGAGAATAGGTTTCCTCCTGGTCCGTCAGGTGAATGCGGAGATATTCCTGGATACGCAGCTGCCGACCATCGAAGTGTAAGAGGGATGCAGGTGCAGTGACGCTTCAGCCGCTAGAAAACAGAAGCTTTTTAGAAAAAAAGAAACAGTTAATTTAGTCTTGATTCTCTCGTTTAAACGCATGGCTTTCCTTAGTATAGCGAAGGCTTGTGACAATTTTGAATACTGGCCGCCAAGTTCACCTATTGTTAATAAACATTCGGACCAAGCCTGAAAAAAGAGTTTAAAATGAGAGTAAGGATGTTGAACTGCCCGTAGGCATAAGTTCTTTGGAGGATACTATGAGGATACAAAAGGAATACCTGCAGAAAG
Organism: Bacillus sp. REN3; assembly: GCF_017912555.1. Taxonomy (GTDB): domain Bacteria; phylum Bacillota; class Bacilli; order Bacillales; family Cytobacillaceae; genus Mesobacillus. Next base: position 250,809 of record NZ_JAERSD010000001.1, read on the forward strand.
TTGTCGATCTCTTGCCTGAGGGGATCATCATCATGGATAAGGAACGGATGATCCATTATCTGAATGGACAGGCTGCCGCCATGACAGGGTGGAAGCTAGGCGAATCGGTCCCATACTGTACGTATTGCCAGCAACGTGAAGTTGGAGATGATGAAAATCGATGCATTTTAACGGCTGAAGAGCCAATCCCCTTCTTCCATTCTCATATGGCTGTTTACGAAGGGCTTGAAGAGTTTGAAATGTCATTGAAAAAGCTGGATTGGGAGGAGCAGGAGTTTTTTATGCTTCAGATACGGAGGCCTGTCCAGAATGAAAACAGTGAAAGGGCGAGGTTCCATGAATTGCTTGTCCAGGAAACAATGCTCGCGCAGGAAGCGGAGAGGAAAAGGATAGCAAGGGAATTGCATGATCATATCGGGCAAAGTGTCTACAGTATTTTTCTTGGACTCGAAGTAATCAAGCAGAATATAAATGATGAAACACATCAAACGCATGTCGCGAATATGATCAATGTCATGGAAAAGACTTTAACTGACATTAAGCACCTGACCAAAAGCCTCAGACCGGAAATCGTGTACCATCTTGGATTGGAAAAATCGCTCCTCGAGGCTGCAAAGGATTGGATGAAGCTGTACCAGATCGATATCATCCTTGAAATGGACATCGATGAACAAGATGAATTCGATCCCGAGAAGGAACTCCATCTTTTCCGGGTCATCCAGGAGAGTGTAAGCAATGCGGTTAGGCACGGAAAGGCAACCCGGATTTCAATCAATCTAAAATCCTATCACGGCTATCTTTTCTTTTATATAAATGATAATGGATGTGGATTCAAGCCTGAAGGCTGCAAATTTAAAGGTCTTGGGCTTAAGCACATGTATGAAAGATGCAAAATGCTCCAAGGGGACATCAGGTGGATGAGCAAACAAGGCGGCCCTACACGTGTTGAAGGATTTGTATCGTTACTTAAGAATGAGGGAGAGGCTGAGAATGAACTTAATGATTGTCGATGACCATGAAATCGTCCGGGATGGATTAGCCATGCTCTTGCAGCAATCATTCTGTATTGATGCGAAAATCTGTGCGTCAGATGGCTACGAGGCATTGAAGGCTGCTGAAAATTTCCCGGCCGACCTGGTATTGCTGGACTTGTCGATGCCAGGGGGACTTGATGGACTGACTACCCTTGAACGGCTAAGAAAGCTGCTTCCCGAATCGAAAATCGTGATTTTTTCCATGCATGATGATGTTGGGTACCAGAAGAAAGCATATGAGGCGGGGGCAGATGGATATCTGATCAAACAATTAAGAAAAGATGATCTCATTCAATCACTGGACCATATCCTGGCAAACCATAAGGTCTTTGATTCGATTGTTTTGGAAGAGGGTTCCCATGCAGATGCTTATTATCAAATTGACTTGCCGATAACCAAAAGGGAGAAGGAAGTATTCATCTTGACCGTAATGGGCTATTCGCAGAAAGATATAGCCGACAGGCTTGATATTTCGGTGAAGACAGTCGAGAATCACCGGCAAAAAATCGGGGAAAAACTTGAGACCCATAAGCGGTATGATTGGGTCGAGATGGCACGGAAATACAACGTTTTCCAGCTGTGAAGGAAGCAGGACATGTCCTGCTTCTTTTTTTTCATTAAATGAGAGTCTGGAAAAGGAACTGGTTCATGTGGGTCAGAAAAAATACCAGGATAGGCAGCTTATAAATGTTTAATGCGAAACGATGCGGACGAATACGATAAAAGAGTGAAAAATCTGCAAATCATGGGGATTGTGTGTTGCCGATAAGTTCAATCTGCTAACAGATAATCTGGAATTTCAATAAAGACAAATTATAAATACACATTTTTCCAAATTATCATCCCAACCAAGATGTTTTTTGAGATAATGGAAGAAGTATAGACAGAAAGCAGGTGTGATGGATGGAAGTATTGGCGGTACATCAGCTGTCTAAGAGGTTCAAAGATTTTGATGTGATAAAAAACATTTCTTTTTCAGTCCATAAAGGGGAATCATACGGCCTTTTGGGACCGAATGGAGCCGGGAAGACAACAACGATCCAGATGGTTTCCGGGCTTTATCCGCCTACATCAGGAAGCATTGAGGTAGCAGGCATCGATATGGTCAAACAGCCGAAAAAAGCGCAGGGCCTGATTGGCATCGTGCCCCAGGATATCGCGTTGTATCCAACGATAAGCGCTCGAGAGAACCTTATTTTCTGGGGAAGGATGTATGGGCTCAGGGGCAAGGACCTGCACAGGAGAGTCGAGAAGGTACTCGAAATCATTGGGCTGGGCGACAGGGGAACAGATAGGGTCCAGACCTTTTCGGGGGGAATGAAACGGCGAGTGAATATTGCAGCGGCAATCCTCCATAACCCTGAATTATTGATCATGGATGAACCTACTGTAGGGATTGACCCACAATCAAGAACGCATATCCTTGATACCGTAAAACGCCTCAACCAGGAAGGAATGACGGTCATCTATACGAGCCACTATATGGAAGAGGTCCAGTACCTATGCACAAGGATTGGAATCATGGACCGCGGTGAGTTCATCGCATCCGGAACGATTTCCGAACTACGGGAGACGATTGGCGACCGATCAAGGATCGTCATGAAGTTTTCAGGCAATAAACCGGTTGAAAAACTAGAAGGTCTACTGGCCCATACGTTCTCTAAAAAGGATTTCCAGGTGAAAGGCGGCGAGCTTGCTGTTTTCGACAGGGAGCCCCAAAACGTGTTGACTGAATTGATCCAGACTGTCACTGGAGCAGGGTATGGAATCTCATCATTAGAAATAGTCGAGCCGAATTTGGAGAGCGTTTTTTTGCATCTTACAGGACGCAGTCTAAGGGATTAAGGAGGGTGGGACGGATGGGATTTTGGTGGCTGGCAGTAAAGGATGCGAAAATCATTGGCCGTGACCGTAAGGCATTGCTGACACTTGTATTCATGCCAATCTTACTGATCGGGATTCTTGGCGCTGCGTTTGGAAACTTGATGGGAGAAGAAGAAACTGCGATAGAAAGATTCAAAGTAGGGATCGTGAATCATGACGAGGGTAAGCTGGGGACTATTCTTGAAGATGAAGTGATCAACAAGGGCCTGACCGATTTGGTATCCGCGATATCAATGGACAGAAAACAAATGGATGAACAATTGAAAGAACAAAAGATTTCAATCGGACTGATCCTCCCGGCCGGTTTTACCGAGTCCGTCCTTTCAGGCGAGGGATCGGAAGTTGAAATCATTTCGATTCCTTCTGCTGCTGTTCAAACGGCCATTATCGAAAATGTCATCATGGAATTTTCTCAATCAGCAGCTGTGGATGCAGCCGGGACGGCTGTCGCTGCTGAGGCTGCTGCGATGGAAGAGAGACAAACGCTTGATGCCAGGGGCCCAGTAAAAGTGCCTAGTTCTTTTAAGGCAGTGAAGGAAATAGCCATTCAAGAGAAACATGAGCCAGTTAGCTCCTTTCAATATTATGCTGCCGGAATGGGTGTCATGTTCCTGATGATGACAGCGGTCACCGGTGTCAGTGCGATGATTGAGGAAAAGGAACACGATGTGTATGGTCGTTTACTCGTTTCAAGTCTGGCTGGACGGGATTACCTGCTTGGTAAATTTATTGGCATTCTTTTTACCTCATCCATCCAATTTTTCATCATCATCCTGGGTACACACCTTCTATTCAGCGTGGAGTGGGGCGAGTCAGCCGCAGGTGTAATCTTTGTCGGACTCGCTTATGTTTTCAGTGTCTCAGGACTTGGAGTACTCCTCGGCATACTCGTCAATACTGAGAAAGCTTTTTCAGCTGCAGCCATGCTTGGAACACAGATCATGGCTGCGGTCGGAGGCAGCATGGTTCCACTGTATATGTTCCCTGATTGGGTCAATGAGGTGGTGAAGATTTTCCCGAATGCCCTGACGTTGCAAACGTTTCTCGAATTGATGTCAGGTGCTGGCCTTCCGGAGGTAGCAAATGAAGCAATCATTCTTGTTTCTATTGGAACAGTTTCGCTCCTGGCTGCCTGGTTTGCTTTCTCTTTGAAAAGGAGGTCCTGGTATGCGTAAAATCATGGCAGTCGCATGGCTTCATTTGAAATCCTTTATTGTTTCGCCAGCTGCAATCATCATGATGTTTGTCATGCCGATTCTGTTCAGCGTCATTTTTGGAGGAATGGGTTCAGGGAATTCATCAGACAGGAAACCTCTAGTTCTCATCGTCTCTCCAGGAGATGAAAGCGAGGATGAAATCGTCAAACTTCTAATTGGCAATGATCAATATCAATGGCGGGTTGCTGCTAAAAAAGAAGCGAGGGAACTTGTAAGCAGCCAAAAGGCGATCGCAGCAGTTATGATTGCAAACGAGCATGATTTGGATCGTCTGGAAACAGGTCCTTTGTTTGAAGTCATTGTTCAAAGAAAGACACAGGAATATGAAGCGTTACGGAGATACCTGGAAGGTGCCGGTAAAACCGTCGGAAAGTCAGCTCAATTTGCAACCGGTCTGGATTCGCCTGACATCGATGCAATTTTGCAAAAGATCAATGGCCAAGAATCCGTTTCCATCAGCAAGGAAATCATCCAAAAAGATGAAGAAAACACGCAGGCTGTCAGTTTGCTGGCAATCGGGTTTACGATCATGTTCATGATGTTTGGGATTTCCGGGGCAGCATCTGCCATTCTTGATGAGAGAACAAACGGTACATGGCAGCGCCTGTTAGCTTCTCCTGCATCTAAGAGAGAAGTGATGGCAGGTTATCTTCTGTCCTATTTTCTGATGGGGTGGATACAGCTGGGTGTCCTGATGGCCGCCATGAAGCTGATATACGGAGCAGGCTGGGGAAATCTTTTCTACTTTATTCCCTTTGCCACAATTGTCATCCTCACGATTGTAGGGTTTAGTTTAATGCTCGCAAGCCTTGTCAAGACGAGGCAGCAGGCGAGTGCCCTGGGGACGGTCCTGATTGTCAGTACATGCATGCTCGGGGGTGTATACTGGCCGCTTGACATTGTCCCTGACTTCATGAAACTCATTGCAAAAGCAGTTCCTCAAAGCTGGATGATTACCGGATTCAATGAAATCATCAGTGGCAGCCTGTATATGCCAGCTATTTTAAGCTCGGTTTTTGTATTGGCAGTTTTCAGTGTCTTTTTCTTCGTGATTGGCCTGAAAAAGGTTAAATATTATTAGAAGGATGCCAGCCTGAAAAAAGGCTGGCATTCTTTTTAAGGGGATTCTATCGAAAAATCATTTTTCTAGAGTTATAATAGATATTTAGAGTGAGTGAACGATCTAAGGAATTTTGGAGGTTAATATGGCTGTATATACCCCGATGATTAAACAATACTTGCAAATAAAGGCAGATTACCAGGATGCCTTTTTATTTTTTCGTCTCGGAGATTTTTACGAAATGTTTTTTGATGATGCTTTGAAAGCGTCGAAGGAGCTTGAAATAACATTGACGAGCAGGGATGGAGGAAGCGACGGAAGGATCCCGATGTGCGGGGTGCCTTACCATTCCGCTCCAAATTATATCGAACAACTGATCAGCAAAGGATACAAAGTCGCGATTTGTGAACAGACAGAGGACCCGAAAATGGCTAAGGGTGTCGTGAAGCGGGAAGTCGTCCAGCTGATTACACCCGGCACGGTGATGGAGGGCCGCGGACTTGCGGACAAAGAGAATAATTTCATCGCAGCCGTGACTGTTTTTCCTGGTGATACATATGGCTTTGCATGCACTGACCTGTCGACTGGCGAAAGCAGGACGACGCTCCTGACAGGCAACCTGGAAGAGCTTGTCAATGAACTGTCGCTTTCTGGAGCGAAGGAAGTCGTCATTGAAAGCACGCTATGCCCCGACATCCAGAAGAAACTGAAAGAACGCTCTATTTTGACATTATCGATTGAAGATAACACAGAAGTGGACGATCGCTTCTCCAGATTGCTGTCAGGTCTTGAAGACGACCAGTTGAAGAAAACTGCCTCAAGGCTGTTGAATTATTTGTACCGGACGCAAAAACGGAGCCTTGACCATTTGCAAAAGGTTGCGGTATACAAAGTCCAGCAATTCATGAAAATCGATTATTTCTCAAAACGGAACCTTGAAATGACGGAAACGATCCGTTCGACAGCCAAGAAGGGGTCGCTTTTATGGCTGCTGGATGAAACGATGACTGCCATGGGCGGTAGGATGCTGAAGCAATGGATCAACAGGCCGCTGATCGACAAGGAGGAAATTAGCCGCAGACAGGATATGGTCGAGCTGTTTGCAGGGCAATTTTTCGAACGCCAGGAATTGAGGGAAAAACTGAAGGAAGTATATGATCTGGAGCGCCTTGCTGGCAGGGTCGCGTTTGGCAATTTGAATCCCAGGGATTTGATGCAGCTAAAACGTTCCCTTTTGCAAGTCCCTGCATTGAGGCAAATCCTTCTCGGCCTTGAGCACAATCAAGCCAAGAGGATGGCTGAGCGGCTCGATCCTTGTGAGGAAGCGGCTGACCTCCTTGAGCAGGCGATTGTCGACAATCCTCCTATTTCTGTAAAGGAAGGGAATATTATCAGAGATGGCTATGACCAGCAGCTTGACCAGTATCGGGACGCGAGCAGGAATGGTAAGACCTGGATCGCGATGCTTGAACGGGAGGAACGGGAGAGGACCGGAATTAAGTCGTTAAAAATAGGCTATAACCGAGTCTTTGGCTACTATATCGAAGTGACGAAGGCGAACCTTCACCTTTTGCAGGAAGGCAGGTATGAGCGCAAGCAGACACTGTCGAATGCCGAACGTTACATCACTCCCGATTTGAAGGAAAAGGAAGAGCTGATCCTTGCGGCTGATGAAAAGAGCATGGAACTCGAATACCAGCTTTTTGTCGGAATCAGGGAGACAATCAAGGAGTACATCCCAAGATTGCAGGGGCTAGCAAAAGCGCTGAGCGAGCTGGATGTCCTGCTCGGATTTGCCGAGCTTAGCGAACAGCGGCATTATGTAAAACCTGTTTTCTCGGCAGATAGGAAAGTGGTTTTGAAGGATGGACGCCACCCTGTTGTCGAAAAGGTAATGGATGCGCAGGAGTATGTACCGAATGACTGCTTTATGGATAGCAAAAGGGAAGTCCTGCTGATTACCGGGCCGAATATGTCTGGTAAGAGTACGTATATGCGTCAAATAGCCTTGACAGCCATCATGGCGCAAATGGGCTGCTTTGTCCCTGCAAAAGAGGCAGTCCTGCCGATTTTCGATCAGGTGTTCACAAGAATCGGCGCAGCGGATGACCTGGTTTCAGGGCAGAGTACCTTCATGGTCGAAATGCTTGAAGCAAAGAATGCAATCATGAACGCCACGGAAAACAGCCTTATTTTATTCGATGAAATAGGCCGCGGAACCTCAACTTACGATGGCATGGCGCTCGCACAGGCGATGATTGAATATATCCATAATAAAATAGCGGCGAAAACCTTGTTTTCAACCCATTATCATGAGCTGACATCACTGGAGGCAGACCTGGAAAAGCTTAAGAATGTCCATGTCAGTGCCGTCGAACAGAATGGAAAAGTCGTCTTCCTCCATAAGATCAAGGAAGGCGCAGCCGATAAGAGCTATGGCATCCATGTCGCCCAGCTTGCGGAATTGCCGCCAGACCTGATTGAACGGGCTGCCGAAATCCTGCAAATTCTCGAACAGACAGATGAAAATGGCTCGGCCCAATTCCATAGCCGCCAAGGTGCGGCAGAAACAACAGGCGTTTCGGGAGTGCCAGCGGGACAGGTCCATGAGGATAATCGTCTGCATGCTGCCGAAACAGCTGCCACTGCACAGCTGTCATTCTTTGAAGAGGACCCGGCTCCTAAAAAGGCTGGCGCGGCAAGCAGAAAAGAAAAACAGGTACTTGACCAGTTAAGCGGGATGGAGATTTTGGATATGACGCCTTTACAGGCCATGAATGTCCTTTATGAACTGCAGAAAAAGCTTAGACAATAGGGAACCGGAGGTGGGTACATGGGAAAAATCATTCAGCTTGATGATGCCTTATCGAATAAAATCGCAGCCGGGGAAGTAGTCGAACGGCCAGCCTCCGTCGTCAAGGAATTGCTCGAAAACTCAATCGATGCGGGGAGCACTGTGATCGAAATAGATCTTGAGGAAGCGGGACTGGCAAAGATCAGGATTACGGATAACGGTGATGGTCTGGAAGAAGATGATGTGCTTGCCGCCTTTGAGCGCCATGCAACAAGCAAAATCAAGAATGAGACCGATTTATTCCGTATCCGTACTTTAGGCTTCAGGGGGGAGGCGCTCCCAAGTATTGCGTCCGTATCACGGCTTGAAATGAAGACTTCGACTGGCCAGGAAGGGAACAGGATCAAGATTGAAGGCGGGAAGGTAGAGTCACTGGAAAAAGCGGATGCCCGTAAAGGAACCGATATTACAATTACTGATTTATTTTTCAATACACCTGCACGCCTCAAATATATGAAAACCATCCACACAGAGCTTGGCAACATCACTGATATTGTCAATCGGCTTGCGCTTGCGAATCCCGATATCTCATTCAGGCTTGTACACAATGACAGGAAGCTGCTGCACACGGCCGGCAATGGGGATGTCAGGCAAGTGCTTGCGGCGATCTATGGTCTGAACATGGCCAAGTCGATGGTGCCAATAGCAGGAGAGTCGCTTGATTATAAAATCAACGGATATATTTCCCTTCCGGAAGTCACGCGCGCGTCAAGAAATTATATTTCAACGATGATAAATGGCCGGTTCATCAAAAACTACGCCCTCGTGAAAGCGATTCTCGAAGGCTACCATACGCTGTTGCCAATTGGACGCTATCCTGTTGTTCTGCTTAGCATTGAGATGGACCCACTATTGATCGACGTCAATGTCCATCCATCAAAAATGGAAGTCAGGCTGAGCAAGGAACAGGAATTGAATAGTCTCGTGTCGGCTGTAATCAAAGATGCCTTCAAAAAGAAGGAATTGATACCAGCTGGGCTTGTCACCAGCAAGCATGAGAAGCTTAAATCAGAACAGACTTCCATGAACCTTGATCATTTGTCTGTAGAGAAAAAATATCCTCCAGCACGGGGCAATGTTATTCCTGGACATGGATCGGCTGTGGAAGATAAAGCAACGGAGATGAGCCGCCCTATTGCAGAAGCAGAAAATAGTTTCGGAGAAGGGACCGTTATACCGAACTGGCGGAATGCCTTCCTTGCGGCAGAGGACGGGGAAACGGGAACCGAGACGAATGCGACTGATGGTTCAGCGGAAGAAGAGGCATCGCATGATATCGACAAGAAGCAGCAAGAAATTACATCATCCTGCGCAAGTGTTGAAACGGTCCCGAGTCCCAATGCTAAGGAATCCAGGGTTCCGCCGCTCTACCCCATCGGGCAAATGCACGGTACGTATATTCTTGCCCAGAATGACAGGGGTCTGTACATCATAGACCAGCATGCTGCCCAGGAGCGGATCAAATATGAGTATTTCAAAGACAAAGTCGGAGAGGTAGCTTCTGAGCTGCAGGAGTTGCTCGTACCGCTTACGCTCGAATATTCAGCTGATGAATGCATTAAAATCAATGAGCACCGGCAAGAGCTTGAAAAGGTAGGCGTTTTCCTTGAGCCATTTGGACTTAACAGCTTCATCATACGTTCACACCCCCAGTGGTTTCCGGGCGGGAAAGAGAAGCAGCTGATCGAAGAGATGATTGAACAACTGCTTGCAATGAAAAAGGTCGATATTAAAAAGCTCAGGGAAGAAGCAGCGATCATGATGAGCTGCAAGGCTTCAATCAAGGCGAACCACCATTTGCGCAATGATGAAATCCAGGCATTGCTGGATGAATTGAGGCGATCGTCGGATCCTTTCACCTGTCCGCATGGACGCCCAATCATCATCCATTATTCGACTTATGAGATGGAAAAAATGTTCAAAAGAGTCATGTGAAAGAAGCAGCTTTCCTCTGTGGGATGCTGTTTTTTTCTTTGGCTATGTTAAAGACAAGTGTTGATTTTTAATACCTGTTGGTTGGAACGGAAGGCACGCAGATTCCTCGTTTTGGGAATCATTCTTCTGATTGTCCCTCGGCAATGGTTGGCTAGTGCGTCCTATAACATTTGTCAGTCAGACTGATTTTTTTTAGCGACCTGATGTGTTCCTTGAAGAGCAGCAACAGGCTCACCAAAAGTCCAGCTAAGCTCCATATAAGACGGATATCTGGATTCCTATGGCAACCTTAAAAAGGATAGTCTAAATCCTGCTTTAGCAGTATAGTAGAGGGAGAAGGAAGAATGGAGGTGCTCCATTGGTTTTCTCATTGCTATTTATATTCTTGCCAATTGTCATCCTTGTTTTTATCATAGCTTATGCAACGAAAAACAAAGAAAAAGGGGGTGAAACCGTGATCAGGCATTTATACACTTATCTAGTTCTATTCGCTACACTGATGATGGTTATTGGAGGAGGAGTTTCCATTTTTATGGCAGCGGCCGATTTGGTTAGTCCATCAGGGTATTATCAAAGCTATACAGACTATAAACAAATGACCCTGAGTGGAAAAATGGAAGGCGCAAAGACAGAGATGAGCGAAGAGGAGCTTCTCAACAGCTATGAACTGTATAAGAAAGAAGAACAACAAAGGCAAAAAAACGGGGCTATCAATCAAATCATCAAAAGTCTGGGCTTCATCGTCATCCCACTTCCTGTATTCCTTTATTTCAACAGACTTAGGAAGCACTATGTAGAAGAATGACAGGTGGTGCACACATCTGTCTGGAATCAGCACTGAAACGCTCCCCTGCATTTTGTTTATCCCTAAAGTCAAAAATCTTAAAAAGCCGTGTTGATTCCTGAAGGATGGTATCAACACGGCTTTTTTTATGTTTTTTCTTCTCTTTTTAATTCTATTCCCTGGATCGGCTGCGCTATTCGTGCTGGAGTGACCGTAAATGTCACTCGTACCTTGACATTCCTTACCAGTAAGACATGATGATGCATGGTGAGTTTTTAACCTTACAACTCTATTTTACAGCTGGCTGTAACTTATGGATGTACTTCAATGCCTTTCCGGTGCCGATGGCGACTGCCTCAAGAGGGTTAGGGGCAATATGGACGGGAACAACGATTTCTTTACTTAGCCAATCCTGCATGCCATTAAGCAATGCTCCACCGCCAGTCAAAATGACTCCCCGATCCACTATATCACCGCTCAGCTCTGCTGGGCAATCCTCCAAAGTTTTACGGATTGCTTCAAGGATATGAAGAAGGGATTCCTTGATCGCTTCTCTGATTTCATATGAATTCAACTGCACTGTCTTTGGCAGGCCAGTGACAAGGTCACGGCCGCGGATTTCCATTTCCAGCTTCTCATGGTCCACGAGGCCATATCCGATTTCCATCTTGATTTTTTCTGCTGTTCTTTCCCCAATCAACACATTATATTCCTTGCGGACATACTGGATAATATCCTCATCCAGCCTATCACCGGCGACGCGGATAGAATGGCAGGCAACAACACCGCCGTAGGATATGATCGCTACTTCAGTCGTACCTCCGCCAATATCAACGACCACATTGGCCACAGGCTCATCGACTGGCAGCCCGGCACCGATGGCAGCTGCAACAGGTTCTTCGATAATATGTACTTTTTTTGCTCCGGCATTGCGGACGGCGTCATGAATCGCCCTCTGCTCTACGCTTGTTGATCCTGATGGTGTGCAAACAACGACATTAGGTTTGCGAATCGCATATCCTGCCCTTTTTGATGCTTTCTTCATGATTTGTTTAAGCATTTCTGTTGTCACGTCGAAATCAGCAATGACTCCATCCTTCAGCGGGCGTATGGCCACAATATTGCCAGGTGTCTTGCCAATCATTTCTTTCGCTTCCTTGCCGACCGCAAGCACGTTCTTTGTTTCAGTATCAATCGCTACGACTGAAGGTTCATTTAAGGCAACGCCCTTATTTTTGCTATATACAAGTGTATTGGCTGTTCCTAAATCGATTCCGATTTCTGTAGTAGATATCATCTGATTTCACCCAGTTCTCTATAAAATAGTAGTTCCACCCATAGACTTCTATTAAATTACCATGAATAAGGGGGTAAAAAGGCTTTTGTTACGGAATCGTTAACTAATTGTAAAAGTTGAGGAAAAGTTTTCAAATAATGGAGGATATCAATGTCAAAATCCGGATATAATGAAGGGATGTTCGAATCATTCGCTTTGGCTAAGCAATTGTTGCCTGTTGATTTTCTCTCCGATCACCATTGGCCTTTAACCGCGCCTAATGGTAAGATGGAGTAAAGTGCATGCTGCAATCAGGCAGGCAGGAACGTAATCAGGAAAAGGCAGTGTGAAAGGCTTTGGAAAAAAAACAAAAATTGATTGTTTTGATTGGGCCGACAGCTGTAGGCAAAACCAGTCTCAGCATTGAGCTGGCAAAACGATTCAATGCGGAAATCATCAGCGGGGATTCAATGCAAATATACAAAGGGATGGATATCGGCACTGCAAAAATCACCCAGGAAGAAATGGAGGGAATCCCTCATCACCTGCTTGATATTAAGGAACCTGAGGAAAGTTTTTCTACAGCAGAGTTCCAGGAGCTTGTCCGCGCGAAAATCGAAGAAATAAGTACCAGGGGCAGGTTGCCAATGATTGTAGGAGGAACGGGCCTCTATATTCAGTCCGCCATTTATGACTACCATTTTACAGATTCGCCCTCCGACCAGTCGTTCCGCGAAGCGCTTGAAAGGCAAGCCGATGAGGATGGACCGGAAGCTTTGCATCAAACATTGAAGGAAGCAGATCCCGAAAGCGCAGCACGCATCCACCCGAATAATATACGAAGGGTCATACGTGCCCTTGAAGTCATCCATTGTACTGGGAAGACAGCAAGTGAAGTACAGGGAGATCAGTCTCCAGAGCTTTTATATAATACAGCGCTTGTCGGTCTGACCATGGATCGTGAGCTTTTGTATGAACGCATCAATTTGCGTGTTGACAGAATGGTAGAGCAAGGGCTTCTTCAGGAAGTAAAGCATCTTTACGATAAAGGGTTAAGGGATTGTCAATCAATCCAGGCAATCGGCTATAAGGAGCTATATGATTACTTTGATGGAAATGTGACTCTCCAACAAGCAATAGAAAATTTGAAGCAAAATTCACGCCGATATGCCAAAAGGCAGTTGACCTGGTTTCGAAACAAGATGAAGGTGGAATGGTTTGATATGTCAGAGTCAGAAGACATTGAAAAAAAATTCGCTGAAATTTCAAAGTTCATTGAAGGAAAGCTTGAGATAAAAGCGAATACATAATTATAGAGATAAAAGAGGAGGATCCGCCCATGAAACAAGTGAACATTCAGGACCAATATTTAAACCAGCTTCGGAAAGATAATGTCAATGTTACCGTATTCCTGCTGAATGGATTTCAATTGAGGGGACAAATTAAAGGTTTTGATAACTTCACCGTTCTATTTGAATCCGAAGGAAAACAGCAGCTCGTTTTTAAGCATGCAATCTCAACTTTCGCACCGCAAAAAAATGTCCAGCTTGATTTCGAAAGCCAATCTTGATGAAAGCATGGTGCCCGGCCCACTGCGTTGAATACGCGGGGCCGGGCACTTTTTATTTTTGCCGGGATTAGCGCTGTTTTTGAGCTTCAATTTTAAAATGAATGACAGCCCGGGGGGATACATATAAATTAAGGAGTGTGGAATAAAGTTCTAAACACATAAACAGCATCGATGCGTATACTGTTTTTTAGAATGAGAGGTGAAATCTTTGGACCAACCGCTTCGGAAGAAAAACAACGGTCAAATCAGCATTGTACTGAATGCTCAGAGACGGAAAACGACAATGAAGGAATTGCCCGATTCGCAGCTGGTTCCAAAGTCAATCCCGCAGGAGCATGCAGCACTGAAGGAGATAGAAACCGAACTAGAGTCGCTTGTAGGGATGGAAGAAATGAAGAAGATGATCAAGGAAATTTATGCCTGGATATATGTAAATAAAAAACGGGAAGAATTGGGGCTTAAGGCTGGAAAGCAAGCGTTGCACATGATGTTCAAAGGAAATCCGGGAACGGGCAAGACCACAGTAGCTAGAATCATCGGGAAACTGTTCCAGAAAATGAATGTCCTTTCGAAAGGGCATTTGATCGAGGCGGAAAGGGCGGATCTTGTCGGCGAGTATATTGGGCATACTGCACAAAAAACAAGGGACTTAATCAAAAAAGCGCTTGGAGGCATCCTGTTCATTGACGAAGCTTACTCATTAGGCCGAGGAGGGGAGAAAGACTTCGGCAAGGAAGCCATCGATACGCTTGTCAAACATATGGAGGACAAACAGCATGAATTCATCCTCATACTGGCAGGGTATTCAAGGGAGATGGAATTTTTCCTTACACTTAATCCCGGTCTTCATTCACGTTTTCCTCTTGTGATCGATTTTCCGGACTACTCGATTGATCAGCTAATGGAAATTTCCGACCGCATGCTTAAAGAAAGAGAATACAGCCTAAGCCATGAAGCTGAAAGGAAATTCCGCGATCACCTTATGCAGGTGAAATCTTCACATGGCAAAACGGGTTTCTCAAACGGCCGGTATGTCCGGAATGTCATTGAAAAATCAATTCGGGCGCAGGCGATGCGGCTGTTGATGCAAAACCAATATGACCGGCATGAGTTAATGACAATCCGCAGCAATGATCTTATTTTTTCTGAGGAGTAGAACTGTTAACTGAAATGCTTCTTTTTCCACAAGGCTGTGTTAAAGCTGAATGTTGTTTTTTAAAGAGTTGATTGGAACGGAAGGGACTGACTCCTCGAAAATGCTAATGCATTTCCTTCGTGCGTGGGCGAATTCGCCGGAGCCTTTCAGTGTCCTGCGGGATGCAGCGGCAAGGTGGAGACCCCGCAGGCGCCCTTAGCGCCGAGGAGATAGGGAAGCTGAAGCGCTTTGGTCAGCCCCGACAAGCGCTGGCCGACTAAGACCGCCGCGTCCTGCGGCAACGTCGGCACTAGGACGTCCTGTCCGTCGAAGGGCCTGACAGTGAAGTCACTCTTTGACTTCATTGGCAGGAGCGAAGCGACTCGGACGGGCTAGTCGCTGAAGCTGGACCAGCTCCACTGACGCCCAGCGGAAAGCATGTCCCCGGAGTGGAAATCAACACCCAAGCCAATGTAAAATAATCACCATCCGTCTCGACGGCAGGGCAGGAGTTAGCTTCAAAAATTCTCCTGCCTTTTAGCGTTACTCAACCATTCTTGAGTTTACATAGCCGAGAAGGATCACATAATCAATTACCAATATGGGAAATGAAACTTGGGTTCTGGATGATTAAAGAAAACAGCTCCCAGCATAGCCATACCCATCACGGAATGATAGGAACCAACTAATTGGCAAGCTTATCTTTGTCTTTTACACGTTGCTGGTGATATCAAGACAATAGCCAAGTCTGCTTTTTTACACCTGCCAGGTAAGCTAAAACAAACTATCAACAGATTATGGAGGGGATCTATTTTTCATTTGTTGCTCGGCGTTTGTAGTAGAGAATGGGAGCAGGGAAGCTTTTAATAAGGTGTATACAGGTTATTCCACTCCTTGTGACAGATGAAAATAACGTCAGCTAAAGAGTTGACATTGTTTTAAGTGGATGCTAATATACCCTTAGGGGTATAAAATTTACTTAATTGGAGGAATTTGAAAATGAACGATATCACAGTCTACACAACGAATACTTGTCCTTATTGCACAATGCTGAAAAATTTCCTGGATGATCAAGGCCTGCCATACAAGGAGGTCAATGTCCAGCAGGATCCAATTGCTGCACAGCGACTGGTGGATGCAACTGGACAAATGGGCGTTCCGCAATCAAATGTTAACGGCCGTTGGGTGCTAGGATTCGATCCTAATACCATCATGTCCTATGTAAGAAAGTAACCTGCGATCTTGTATATTGGGATGGTAAGGAAAAGAGAATGGGCTTCCGAAAAAACGGAAGTCCATTTCTTTTGTTTCATTCCGCTTCAATCGAGCCTATTTTCCTGACCGGAAGCTGCCATTTGAAGGTGTAGGACATGACGCGAAATGCCGTGATGACGGTAAACAGTACATATAATTCAACGGGGCTGTCCGCCATGCCGAGGCCAATCATCAGTCCAGCCAGCACAGCCCATACGGCATATATATCCTTCTTAAAGACAATCGGCTTCCGTCCAGCCAGCAAGTCGCGGATGATGCCGCCTCCGCTTCCGGTCAATACCGCCGCTACTAACACAGCGCTGAGCGGATGGCCCATTCTCGAAGCATACATTGCGCCCTGGATGGCAAACGCCGCCAGCCCGATCGCATCAAAGAAATTGCCCCAGCGCTGCCAATGCCTCAACAGGTTGCCGGGAAAAATAAAAACGATTGTAATCGACAACAACGCAAGATGAAAGAATAATCCTTGGTCCCAAAGCGCGGAAACCGGCACGCCAATTAGCAGGTTGCGGATTGCCCCGCCCCCAAAAGCAGTGACAATCCCAAGTATATATACTCCAAAAATATCATATTCTTCTTCCATTGCAATGATAGCGCCGCTAATCGCGAATGCTACCGTTCCAATCATGCTGAGTACTTCCCATGTCATTTATGTCATTGCTCCTCTTGTGAAAATCGTCCATGGATACTAAAATAGGAAAATGGAAACATATTGATTTTATCATGGCTATTCTATTATACAAGTTTGATTGAAGCATTTTGCCGAATTTTTGTTTGTTCCCGTTATTTGATATGATGTGTGTAGCTGAAAAACGAAAGAAGGGGTCTAGTTGGAACAAGAAAAGTTGCTTGAAAAAGTAATCCTTGTCGGCTGCCAGACGACGGAAGAGGATGACCTCCGGTTTCAATATTCCATGGAAGAACTCACCTCGCTCACAGAAACAGCAAAGGGGAGGGTTCTTGTCCAGGTTGTCCAGAAGCGCCCGAAAATCCACCCGGCTACCTATATCGGAAAAGGAAAGGTGGAAGAAATCCAGGCGCTCGAGGCAGAACTGGAACCAGACCTGATCATATTCAATGATGAATTAACACCAAGCCAAAACCGGAATCTCTCGAGCAGTCTGAAGGCGAGGATCATCGACCGTACCCAGCTGATTCTCGATATTTTTGCTCAAAGAGCCCGTTCGAAGGAAGGAAAGCTGCAGGTAGAACTTGCTCAGCTGCAGTACCTCCTCCCGCGCCTCGGCGGAAAAGGAATCGAGATGTCCCGTCTTGGCGCCGGAATTGGTACGAGAGGCCCTGGGGAAACAAAGCTAGAGGCTGACAGGCGGCACATCCGGAGGCGAATAGATGATATCAAAGCCCAGCTGGCGGTGATCGTCCAGCACCGGGATCGGTATCGCGAACGGAGGAAGAAAAACAAAGCGTTCCAGATTGCGCTCGTCGGCTATACGAATGCTGGGAAGTCCACGCTGTTCAATCGGCTGACCGAGGCGGAGTCGTATGAAGAAAACCAGTTGTTCGCCACACTTGACCCAATGACAAGAAAATCGATCCTTCCCAGCGGTTTTACCGTACTGATGACCGATACGGTTGGGTTCATACAGGATTTGCCGACGACATTGATTGCAGCCTTCCGTTCCACATTAGAGGAAGTAAGGGAAGCGGACCTGCTGCTCCATATTGTCGATATGTCAAACCAGGACTATTTTTCGCATGAACTTACGGTCAACCGCTTGCTTGAAGATCTCGAAGTTCACCATATTCCGCAAATCACAGTTTATAATAAACGGGATATCGCACATCAGGATTTTGTGCCGAGCGCTAGAAACGAGACATGTTTCATCAGCGCTTTCAATGAGGAAGATAGGAAAAGTTTGCTTGTCAAAATCGAAGAAGCCATCATCAACATGATGGAGCCTTTCAATGTCATCGTCCCTTCCGATGAGGGAAAGCTGCTGGCACAGCTTAAGAATGAAACGATCCTGCGCGAGCTTTCCTTTGATGAAGGAAGGCAAGGATATCGATGCAAAGGATACTCGTTGGCGGACCATCAAATAACAGGCCAATTAAAACGATTTTCTATTTAATAATGACTTTTGATTAGAATGGAGAGCAAGATGTTTACACAGCTAAAAAACGGACAAAGACTTCAGCAGCTTGTGGGCGAGGTCGAAGAGCAGTTACGTGAAGTCCATAAAAAGATAGATCAACGGATTGATACAAATCAGTTCAGAGTGTTGCAAAGCTTTCAGAGAAACCGTGTCAGCGACTCACATTTCATCCCCTCTACTGGATATGGTTATGATGATGCTGGCAGGGAGACCCTTGAAAAAATATATGCTGAGGTGTTCGGAGCGGAAGCAGGCCTTGTCCGCCCGCAAATCATCTCAGGCACCCATGCCATTTCCATAGCATTGTTCGGCATCCTTCGCCCTGGAGATGAACTCCTGTATATCACGGGGAAGCCATATGATACCCTTGAGGAAATCATCGGCATCCGCGGAACCGGGAACGGCTCGCTGAAGGAGTTTGGAATTTCCTATAACACGGTGGACCTAACTGAAGGGGGAGGAATAGACTGGGATTCGGTCAGGAAAGCGATCAAGCCCAATACGAAGATGATCGGCATCCAGCGCTCGAAAGGCTACGCAACAAGGCCGTCCTTCACCATCGCAGAAATTTCCGAAATGGTGCGCTTCGTCAAAGAAATCAAGAACGATGTCGTCGTCTTTGTTGATAACTGCTATGGAGAGTTTGTCGAAGAAAGAGAGCCTTGCCATGTCGGGGCGGACTTGATCGCAGGCTCCCTGATCAAAAATCCGGGCGGGGGAATCGCCAAAACTGGAGGCTACATTGTTGGCAAGGCAGAACATGTACAGTCATGTTCCTACAGGATGACGTCTCCTGGGATAGGAGCGGAAGCCGGGGCATCACTCTACTCGCTCCAGGAAATGTACCAGGGGTTTTTCATGGCGCCGCATATCGTGGCCCAGGCTCTGAAGGGAGCAGTGTTCACAGCAGCCATACTGGAACGGCTTGGAATGAATTCTTCACCGAAATGGGATACGGAACGAACAGATTTGATCCAGTCCGTCCAATTCGATGACCGTGACAAAATGATTGCTTTTTGCCAGGCTATCCAGTTCGCTTCACCAATCAATTCACATGTCACTGCTTATCCAGCCTACATGCCCGGCTATGAAGATGATGTAATCATGGCCGCTGGTACATTCATCCAGGGAGCGAGCATTGAATTGACGGCTGACGGTCCTATAAGACCGCCCTATGTAGCCTATGTCCAGGGCGGGCTCACATACACGCATGTCAAAGTCGCAGTATGCCTGGCGATCGATTCATTGATCGAAAAAGGTTTAATCGTTTGAAAATAGGTAAATATACAACAGGGCAGCTTGCTAAATGTCCTGTTCTTTTTTGTTCATTTCATGTTAGGTTTCCTAACATATCCTTGACATGAAATTTAACATTGAAATATAATAAACATAATTTAAGGGGGAAGGAGGAGAAATCAAATGGGCGGAAGTGAAATTCGCCGGAATATGCCGCTTTTCAGTATCGGCATTGTCATGCAGCTTACCGATTTGACCGCGAGGCAAATTCGTTATTATGAGGAGCATGAGTTGATTTCTCCGGCAAGAACCGAAGGCAATAAGCGACTTTTTTCCTTGAACGACATTGACCGGCTCCTCGAAATCAAGGATTTGATTGACCAGGGAGTCAACATGGCCGGAATAAAGCAAATTTTTAATGTCAAGCAACAGACGGCGCTTTCAGCTTCTGAAAAAAAGCAAGCTGAAAAAACGAACCAGGAAATCTCCAATGCGGATTTGCGGAGGCTGCTGCGCAAAGAACTTCTTCAGGCAGGCCGCTTTCACAGATCCCCAAGCAGCGGGGACATGTCAAGGTTTTTTCATTAAAACTCTAGGAGGAATCATTGATGGCAAAGTACACGAGGGAAGACATTGTACGATTATCAAAAGAAGAAAACGTAAAATTTATCCGGCTGCAATTCACCGATATCCTTGGCACGATAAAGAACGTCGAAATCCCAATCAGCCAGCTTGAAAAAGCCCTGGATAACAAAATGATGTTCGATGGTTCTTCAATCGAAGGCTTCGTTCGAATTGAAGAGTCAGATATGTACTTGATTCCGGATTTGGACACATGGGTCATCTTCCCGTGGACAGCGGAAAAAGGAAAGGTAGCCCGTTTGATCTGTGACATCAAGAATGCGGACGGAACCCCATTCGAAGGCGACCCGCGCAGTAACCTGAAGCGAATCCTGAAACAAATGGAAGAAATGGGTTTCACAAATTTCAACCTTGGGCCGGAACCCGAATTCTTCTTATTCAAGCTTGATGTGAACGGAGAGCCGACACTTGAGCTAAATGATAATGGAGGGTATTTTGACCTCGCGCCGACAGACCTTGGAGAGAACTGCCGCCGCGACATTGTGCTGGAGTTAGAGGAAATGGGCTTCGAGATCGAAGCTTCCCACCATGAGGTAGCGCCAGGACAGCACGAAATCGACTTTAAATATGCAGATGCCCTGACGGCATGCGATAATATCCAGACTTTCAAGCTTGTTGTTAAAACAATCGCCCGTAAGCATGGACTTCACGCAACATTCATGCCAAAGCCGTTGTTTGGCGTGAGCGGTTCGGGAATGCACTGCAATATGTCATTGTTCCACAACGGCGAGAATTCTTTCTACGATCCATCCGATGAAAAGCTTGGACTCAGCGAAGTGGCTTACCAGTTCATCGCGGGCACACTCAAGCACGCAGCTGGATTCACGGCAGTAACGAACCCGACTGTCAATTCGTACAAGCGACTTGTTCCAGGCTACGAAGCCCCTTGCTATGTTGCCTGGTCAGCAAGAAACCGTTCACCGTTGATCCGCATCCCAACATCGCGTGGCATGAGTACCCGCGTAGAAGTCAGGAGCGTTGACCCGGCAGCGAACCCTTACCTTGCGATGGCTGTATTGCTGAAGGCTGGCCTTGACGGCATCGAGAAAAAAATGACGCCTCCGGCAGCTGTTGATCGGAACATTTATGTCATGGACAAAAACGAGCGAATCGAAGAAGGCATCGATGATCTTCCACCGACACTCGCGGCGGCCCTTGACCACCTGCAGAAGGACGAAGTCATTTGCGAAGCGCTTGGCGGCCACATCCTCGAGCACTTCCTCGAAGCGAAGGAAATCGAATGGGATATGTTTCGTACACAAGTCCATCCTTGGGAGAGAGAGCAATACATGCACTTGTATTAATCGGCTTAAACCCTTGATACCATTGGTATTGAGGGTTTTTTGCTTTTTTCAGGTATCCAGGAACCATCCAATTCCTGAGTTCATTAGCTGGCAGGGAGTGGAATTGGCTTTTCAAACAACAAGTCAGCCCTTTACATAATTCCGTTTTCGTAAACTTGAGACTGTATTTTTCCGTTTGGGTTATAAGGTAAACGATCTAAGAATCCAGAAGAGCAGATTGGACGGAAGGGGCCTTCCGGAGAGTATTAAAGTGAATATTATCCGTAAGCAGGGGTGAAGATCAGATGCTCGAATTAGAAAAATCTTTTTTAAAAACAAATTAATGAAAAACACAAATGATACAATTTTGAAATATAATTGAAATAAAAATGAAACATTTATGGTGAAATATAAAACTTTTATTTCTTCTGAATCGTCTAAAAGGTGATAGACAGTTAGGGGAGGAAGAGAAATTGAAAAAGAAACATTTTGTCATTATCTTTATGTCACTTTTCTTTTTGGCAGCGGGTGCATTCCACTATGACGGTTCGGAAAATCACGCCGAGGCAACTAAAGATCCAGTTAATACTGTGAATGAGAAAGCAAAAGGGGGTGAAGTTACTGAAACGAACCAAATTGAACCCGTTGATTTGTCCACCTCTGATGCAGTCACGGAAGTACCAGAAAATCTTTCTGATCCATTGCCTGAGAAAACAGATGAACAAGCTATGCTAGGAAAAGGAAATCCAGTTTCAGTAAATGAAGAAGGAACTTCAGAAGACACCATAACGATTGGTGAGTCGGTATACCATTTAGTTATGGATGAAAAGAAGTATCCGAATTTAGCCGACCGAATCAGAGTGGTCAGGGAATATGGCAGCAAGCTTTATGGTATTCCTAATTCAGATGTATTCGCAGTAATAAAAGATGGAAAGCCAATCATGCACATGAGCACAGGAGTTGCTAAAGCACCTGCAGAACATGCTCATCTTTTGAAGGAAGACACAACTGGCTATTATCCGGGTGTTGCGGAAAATATAGATTTTGTAGTGAAAACAGGAGCAAAGGTTTCCGTGGAATTCGGATCAACCGGCGAAGCATACACCGTTTATAAGGATGGGAGAGGATGGATAACCCTTTCCTGGTAAAATGTAATGAAAGCCCTTCTCGTGGAGAGAGGCTTTCAATCTTTCACTTCTTTATCCTTCATAGCACAATCTGGTAACTTAAATTCCATCGGGCCTCTTTCTCATCAATTCATCCAGGGAGAAAAAGATAATTGAGCAAATGAACCCAATAGGGGCCAACACAATCGCCCCAAAACCTAAATGAATACCTCCCGAGATCCAAAAACGCCAACTGCTGGACTTTGTGGAAACGAATTCAGCAAGCACTGAAACCGGCAGTCCATACAGGAAATTTCCGATTAAGCTGATAAGCAAGAACAGAAAAAAATCAGTAAAAAAGCTAGATACAGGTACATGATCCATACGCCCACTCTGGATGTAAACATCCAGATAAAATCCCGCTGCAAACAGCACAGAAGTCAGAAAAGCAACTTTAACCTTCCTCATTCGGCCTTTCAATAGTATCCTCCGAAAAAAAGGAAACAGGAAAAGTATTGCAATGATAGCCAGGAGCAATTTTACCAGCAGAACAGTGTCCGAGACGAGCACAATCATTAAAAACACAAGCATGCTACACACTAAAATATAGGAATTGCCTTTAAACATACCATGCCTCCCGTTTCCATCATTGTTTTGTATTCTCTGAACAGGAAAAGATCCTTTTCAATTGGACACACCTCTGATTAAGTCATCAATTCTACCATTAAATCATAGAGGAACATTGTTAATATTTAGTTAGGCTGGATTGTCTATGCTGATTCATATAAGAAGTTTTTTGACTTATTCAGCCAGTTATGTCCATGCAATGGACAATCGTCTGCTTCTGTTTGTTCTGCCAGAGATCGTGTCCTGTAGATAGTTCATTCGGCGATCTTCGGGAATAGGGAATAAATTATGGGTGCCCGCCATGTAAAACTAAACTATAGAAGCTGCTCGAACAGTGGTAATATGTATAATTCCATAAGAATGTGCTCCTTCCGACAGTTCCATTGAAGCCACTAGCTCACCGGTCACTTTATTAAGAATACCATTTCAGAGTCCGGAATGGCAGGGGGAGTATAAAGCAGTGCCATGCTCTATATATCGAACAGGGATTTTAAAAAGGGCATCACAGCCAATAGGGAACGATTGCCCTGAATCGTTCCTGTTTTGCCTTATCACTACCCCCCAAGGGCACGTTTCGCCCCCAATCCTTTCCCTTTCAATAACATTTCACTTTGGGGACAATCTGCCCCCAGTCTTTGCAGCTCCGTAACTCCTATCCTGCCACGGCTCCCACTGCTCTTAGGAATTATCCAATGGATCCTTTCAAAAAATAAGCTGCCATAATGAAGCCGTCTTTCATGCTTTCCATTATGAAACCGCGGCTATTTTTTCGAAAAGCGATACCTAACCCCTTTAAAACCCCATTCAGCCCCTTTTTTATCCAATAATTGGATTAAAAACTCCTCATTTAGCACTAAATTAGCCGGAAGTATTAAAATATTCAGAAAAAATAATTGACTTTTCACTATATCCACGGTATCTTTGTTTTAAAATATATAACACTTTTATCGTGTTACGGTAATATAACGTTATATAAAAATAAGTAGCTGGGAGGTCGAATGCATGATTTTACATGAAATTGAAACGAAAAGCCGCGACTTCATTGAAGAAATCCAATTACAACGATTGAAAAGAGTGGTTGAAAGAGTTACCCGGGACGTACCATTTTATCGGGAAAAATTTGAAAACGCCAACATTTCACCAGAAATGATTCAGTCACTCGCTGATTTGGAAGCGCTGCCTTTTACCGAGAAGAAGGATTTACGCGATAACTATCCATTCGGTCTATTCGCCGTTTCCCCAAGCCAGCTGGTCAGGATCCATGCTTCCTCGGGAACAAGCGGCAAGCCGACAGTCGTCGGCTATACGAAAGGGGATATCGACATTTGGAGTGACCTGGTTGCCAGGTGCATCGCATTGGCTGGCGGGGAGCCAGGGAAAGTTCTCCATAACGCATACGGATACGGCCTCTTTACTGGTGGCCTTGGCATCCACTACGGCGGAGAAAAATTGGGAATGGTGACGATTCCGGTATCTGGGGGGAATACCCAGAGGCAAATCATGCTGATTCAGGATTTCAAGCCAGAGGTCATTTGCGGGACACCTTCTTATATTCTTAACATTGCAGAGACGATGGAGGAAATGGGGATTGATCCCCGGACAACGTCCTTGAAATATGGAGTATTTGGAGCTGAGCCATGGTCAGAGGAATTGAGGAATACATTGGAAGAGAAGCTTGCCATCAAGGCATGCGATATTTACGGGTTAAGTGAAGTGATCGGGCCAGGTGTCGCAAATGAATGCCATGAAGCCCAGGCTGGACTCCATGTTGCTGAAGATCATTTTTATGTTGAAGTGATCGACCCGAAAACAAAACAGCCAGTACCGGATGGCGAAGAGGGAGAACTTGTATTCACAAGCTTGACGAAGGAAGCGTTTCCAGTAATCCGGTACCGCACCGGAGATATTGGTTCGTTGACCAGAGAGAAATGCAGCTGCGGGCGGACGACGGCGAGGATGTCAAGAGTGAAGGGACGTATTGACGATATGCTGATCATAAATGGCGTCAATGTATTCCCATCGCAAATCGAGCATTGCCTCCTTCCTGTTCCTGAGATCGCTCCGCATTACCAGATTCATATATTACGGAAACGGACGCTGAAGGTTCTGGAACTCCATGTTGAAATGAATGACGACTTCTTCAGGTCGATTAATGAGGATCCAATTTCCGATACTGTCTATCTTCTGGAAAAGCGAATCGAGGGGCTTCTTAAGAGCCAATGCCTGGTCACAATGGAGGTAAGGGTGCACCGGCCTAAGACGATTCCTCGTTCGGAAGGAAAAGCAGTCAGGATCATCGATAAGACGAAAGAACCGATTAAATCCTAAGGAGGTTGACAGCATGGCAAATGCTATTTCTTTTGATCAGCATACAGAAGAAGCGAAGTATGGACAATTCATGGAACGAATCGAAGCTGGCGAGAAGATCACGGCGGATGACTGGATGCCGGATGATTACCGGATGGCCCTGATCAAGCTGATTTCGATGCACGGGATAAGTGAAATTATGGGAGCCCTCCCTGAAAAAGAATGGGTGCCCAAGGCTCCATCGTTAAGAAGGAAACTTGGAATCATGGCAAAAGTGCAAGACGAGATGGGCCACGGACAACTGCTCTTGCGGGTGGCGGAAGATTTGATGAAGCCGCTCGGGAAATCGAGGGAGAATATCCTCCAGGACCTGCTGACCGGAGATTTAAAGTTCCACAATGTATTCCATATGGAAGCAAGGACCTGGGGGGACGCTGGACTGATCGGCTGGCTTGTGGATGGTGCGGCAATCATCACCCAAACGAATATGCTTGACGCATCATACGGCCCTTATGCAAGAGCGCTGAAACGGATTTGTGCGGAAGAAGTTTTTCACGCCCAGCACGGCGAGGCCATTATCATGGCATTGGCGGAAGGGACGGACGAGCAAAAGACGTTGATCCAGGATTCGTTAAACCGCTGGTGGGAAGCATTGCTTATGTTCTTCGGTCCTGGAGATGCGTCGACAACAGGCGCCTCCAAGCAGGATACGACAATCAAATACAGGATCAGGACGAAAACGAACGAAGAGCTTCGCCAGGATTTCTTTACGAAATATATCCCGCGTGTCCTGTCTCTTGGTCTGACAATCCCGGATGAAACGATGCATTTCAACCAGGAAACAGGCATGTGGGAGTACCAGCAGCCTGATTGGAATAAGTTCAAGCAAATCATCAAGAATAACGGGCCAAAATCAAAAGAACGGCTGAGGCTGCGTGAGATATCCTATACCAACAATAAATGGGTCATCGATGCTCTCGGTAAAAGAGGATAGCAAGCGGCCGCAAGATCACGCCAATCCGTTCAATATTTATTAAAAGAAATGCGAGGGTGCCTAGCCCTTATAGTGGCAAGGCACCCTGAGTAAAGGAGTGATAGGATGTCGGGGAATGGTTTTTATCAGGAGTTTGAGGTGTTCAGCAAGCGGACGGATACTTCTCCAATGCAGTACCAGTTTTCGCTGCTTGCGCCGAATCATGAGCTTGCGCTTGTGATGGCACAGGAAAACTTCATGAGGAGGGAGCCTGTTGCTGACATTTGGGTCATCAAGCGGGATGATGTAAGGAAAATGTCGCTGGATGAACGCCAGACATTGAAGCGGCTGGACAACAAGGATTACCGAAATACGAAGGGTTATGGATATTTGAAAAAGAAATGGCGTCATTACGAACAGGAAATGTTTGATGAAAAAGAAATTCTTTCATGGGGAGGGAAGCTGCAAAAATGAGATATACGCTAGAAGATGCTATGAAAGAAGAGTCATATCGAAAGGCGTCCGCTGAGTTGCTCTTCCAGCTGGCAGATGACGATTTCATCCTGGCTTACAGAGGGTCTGAGTGGCTTGGACTTGCTCCCCATATCGAAGAAGATGTCGCGTTTTCATCGATCAGCCAGGATACAATGGGGCATGCGGCAATATTTTATCAGCTTCTTCATGATTTAGGAGAAGGGGACCCAGATGGACTGGCACATGCGAGACCATCAGCTGCCAGGAAAAACGCAATCCTTCTTGAAAAGGTCAATGGAACGGGGACTTATTTGGATGAACCGCATTATGACTGGGCATTCACAGTCGTAAGAAATTATTTCTACGCCCAGGCGAAGAAGGTTAAAATCGATTCGCTTAAGAACTCCTCATACTTGCCTTTAGCAGAGGCGGCAGTAAAGGTGAACATGGAGTTGTACTATCACCTTATGCACTGGAAAACCTGGTTTGCTCAGCTGGTGAATGCCGGCGGGGAAGCAAAGGATAGGATGGAGGCAGCAATGCAGACTGTTTTTGCTGACCTTGAAGGGCTATTCTCCCTCGGAAACAAAAAAGAAGAGTTTGCTCGTTATGGATTGATCGCTTCCGAAGAAGAACTGGAAGCGCGCTGGCGACAGCAGATGTCACCAGTTTTTGAATCACTCTGCCTGGAGATGCCTGAACAATTCAAAATGGAAAGCGGAGATGGCCGGAATGGCGTCCACACGGCAGATTTGGCTGCCGCACTGGATACGTTGAGTGAAGTGTATAGGCTTGATCCTGCGGCAAGCTGGTGATGCAGGATGCTCACTGAAAAGATCATGCAAGCGCTCCAGTCTGTCAAAGATCCCGAGATTGACAGTATCTCAATCATCGAGCTGGGGATGCTCGAAGAACTGGAAGTGACCTCAGAAGGAATTACGATTAAACTGCTTCCGACCTTTATGGGCTGCCCGGCTCTCGACATCATCAAGAACAATGTTGTCAAGGCACTGCAACCCATTGAAGGAGCAGGAAAGATAAATGTCCAATTCATCTTCCACCCGCCCTGGACTTCTGACCGGGTTTCCGAGATTGGGAGAGAGAGATTGAAAGAGTTTGGAATTGCCCCGCCTCCGAGGCATATTGAGGAAACCGGTGAATGGCAGGCGGATTGCCCATATTGCGGCTCGACCTATACGACGATGGAAAATCTGTTTGGACCAACAGCCTGTCGCAGCATCCTATATTGCAAGTCATGCAAAAATCCATTCGAGGCAATGAAGCCCGTCTCGACAATGATGTGAATACCATAAAATTTTCACGAAAAAGGAGAGTTACAGATGGTTAAACTAATTGCGCTTTATAAGCACCCACAAGACAAAGAGGCATTTGACAAGCATTATTTTGAAACACACGGACCGCTAACGGCAAAAATTCCCGGCCTCCGCAAGATGGAGGTAACCAGGATCACAGGAAGTCCAATGGGCGGGGAAGGCAAATATTATCTGATGTGTGAGATGTACTATGACAACCATGAAGCGCTCCAGGCTGGAATGAAATCCGCTGAAGGCAAAGCTTCCGGAAAGGACTTGATGAGCTTTGCCGGTGATCTGGTCACATTGATGATCGGTGAGGAAAAGGATGAATAGGGATTACGAACTGATCGAGGTATCACTAAAAGATCATATTGGGCTGATTGAACTCAATCGCCCGAAGGTACTTAATGCGCTGAACCGACAGATGGTTTCCGAAGTCCTTGCTGCCATGGAAGAATTGGACCGTGACAAGCAAATAAAAGTCATTGTACTAGCGGGCAAAGGCAGGGCATTTGCAGCAGGGGCGGATATCGACGAGATGCTTGATGCCGACGCGATCAGCCTTGAAACACTTAACCAGTTTACTGATTGGGACCGGTTGGCGTGGATCAAGAAGCCGATCATCGGGGCCATCCACGGATTTGCCCTTGGCGGGGCCTTTGAACTGGCACTTTGCTGTGACATGCTGTTTGCTGCCGAAAATGCCGAGTTCGGTTTCCCGGAGGTTAATCTTGGCATCATGCCAGGTGCCGGGGGAACTCAGAGACTGACAAAGCTTGTCGGCAAAGCGAAAGCAATGGAATGGGTCATGTCCGGCAAGCGGATTACAGCTAAGGAAGCGTTGCGATACGGCGTTATCAACTCGACTTTCTCTGAGGAGGTCCTGATGGAAGAAACAATGAAATTCGCGGCAACCATCGCAAACCAGGCACCGCTTGCAGTCAGGCTGATCAAGGAATCCATTTTGAAGGCTGTCGATTATCCTTTATATGAAGGAATGCAATACGAGCGCAAGAACTTCTATTTGCTTTTTGCATCAGAAGACCAGAAAGAAGGCATGCGGGCTTTCAAGGAAAAACGGAGGCCTGAATTCAAAGGGAGATAAGGGGGTACATAGCTTTGTTTGAAACCGTGTTATATGAAGTGCGGAATCAGGTGGCATATATTACCCTGAACCGCCCCGAGAAATTGAATGCCTTCACGGAGCAGCTGAACAACGAACTTCAGGCTGCTTTCAAGAAAGCCTCCCGTGATGAAAACGTCAGGGCATTGGTCATAACAGGCGCCGGGCGGGCATTCTGCTCCGGAGAAGATCTGGCTGGCGTCTCGGAAGAAATGGACCATGGCGAGGTGTTGAGGAAACGGTATAATCCAATGCTGCTCGAACTTAATCGCTGTGAGAAACCAGTGGTTGCTGCTGTGAATGGAGTAGCGGCTGGTGCCGGGATGAGCCTCGCATTAGCCTGCGATTTCCGGATTGCCTCCGAGAAGGCAAACTTCGTAGAAGCATTCATCCACGTCGGCCTTGTCCCGGATGCGGGGAACTTGTATTATTTGCCGCGAATCATCGGGCAGGCAAAAGCGATGGAGCTGGCAGTCTTTGGCGAAAAAATCCCTGCGGAAAAAGCAAAGGAACTCGGCCTCGTAACTGAGGTCTATCCATTGGAAGGCTGGGATGGAGCGGTGGCTGTCTTTGCCGAGAGATTAGCAAAAATGCCGACAAAGGCAATAGGCTTGATAAAAAGAAGCCTGAAAGCGAGCTGGCAGTCAGACCTTGCTGAGTTTTTGGAAAGGGACGCACAAGGGCAAAGGATTGCTGGCCAGACAGCCGATCACATAGAAGGTGTCAAGGCCTTCATTGAAAAAAGGAAGCCTGTGTTCAAGGGAGAATAATAACAATCAATCAATCTATCAAAAAAGGAGATGTTACGCGTGACAACAGTTAAAGAACAAAAATTCGAACCGATGGCAGTAAAACGCGAGACATATCAGCTGATCATTAACGGAGCACGCCAGGATAGTGCCAATGGTGAGACCTATAAGGTTTTCAACCCGGCGACAGGCGAGGAAGTCGCTACTGTGGCAAAAGCATCAATTGAAGATGCGGAAATGGCCGTTCAGGCAGCAAGGAATGCATTTGACTTCGGAAAATGGCGCCATTTTCCGGTTAACAAACGGTCACGTACACTGAACAAGATTGCTTCCATCATGAGGTCCCGTTTTAATGAACTGGTAGAATTAGAGATTCTCGATACCGGAAAGTCACTTGCTGCTGCACAGGGACAGGTCATGCAGGCAATAGAAGATTTTGAGTTTTATGCCGGAGCGATTGTCAGCCACCGAGGAGCTGTCAATAGCTTGCCGGGGGCATTCCAGAATATCACTGAAAAAGAACCTGTTGGTGTCTGCGCACAAATCATACCCTGGAACTATCCGCTGATGATGGCAGCCTGGAAGATCGCCCCTGCCATTGCCACAGGCTGTTCCATCGTTGTAAAACCTGCATCGCTGACACCGTTGACCGCGATTGTCCTGGGGGAAATCTGCATCGAGGCAGGAGTTCCTGAAGGGGTAGTAAACGTCATTCCAGGTTCCGGTTCCGTAATCGGGAATTATCTGGTAGAGCATGAGAAGGTGGACAAGGTTGCTTTCACTGGATCGACGCCAATTGGCAAGGATATCATGGCAAGAGCTTCGCAAACACTGAAGCGAGTGACGCTCGAGCTTGGCGGAAAGTCACCTAGCCTAGTTTTCGAGGATGCTGACATTGATGCAGCGGTAGACGGATCTCTATTCGGGATTTTCTATAATACCGGGCAATCATGTGAAGCCCGTTCCAGGATCTATGTCCACGAGAATATTTATGATGAATTCCTTGAAAAATTCGTTGCAAAAACAAAGCAGCTAAAGCTTGGGGATCCTTTCGACAAGGAGACACATGTCGGTGCTGTCATTAGCCAGGATCAGCTGGATGTCATCGATGGGTATGTTCAATCGGCCCGGGAAGATGGAGCGCAGGTGTTGACTGGAGGAAAGACAGCCAAACCTGAAGGTTTCGAGAATGGCTGCTGGTATGAGCCGACAATCATCGCCGAAACAAACCATAGCATGAAGGCGGTCAGGGAAGAAATCTTCGGTCCGGTTGTCGTCGTCATGAAGTTCAGCGATGAAAAAGAAGCTGTCAAGCTTGCGAACGACAGTGAGTATGGCCTCGGTTCGGCAATCTGGACGAAGGATTACGGACGTGCAACACGGGTTTCGAAGCAGATCCAGGCTGGAATCGTCATGGTCAATTGCCCGTTCTCCGCATTCCCGGGAACTCCGTTCGGCGGCTATAAACAGTCAGGATTCGGACGTGAGCTCAGTATCGAAACACTCGATCTCTATACAGAAACGAAGAGCATTGTGTCATATTATGGCAACCGCCCGCTGAACCCGTTTAATCTTTAAAAAAACGTGGCGAGCCCTCATTATTGCGGGTGCTCGCCTTTCATGTTTTAAAAGGAGGACATTATAATGAGGAAACTTGTCGTGATCGGTTCCGGAGTCATGGGCCGAGGGATTGCTTATGTCAGCTGTCTAGGGGGCTTCGATACTGTATTGATCGATGTCTCGAAAGAGCAGCTCGTGAATGCTGAACAGGAAATCAACAGCACGTTCGATAAAGGAATGGCAAGGGGCAAAATCAGCCAGGAGGAGATCGAGTCGGCCAAAGAAAGGCTGAACTATTCATCTGATCTCGCTTTGGAAGCGGAAAACGCGGATTTAATCATTGAAGCAGTACCGGAAAAATTAGAAATAAAGAAAAAGATTTTCGAGGCCATCGATCAGCAAGCGCCAGCCCATTGCCTGTTCGCTACGAACACGTCGACCATGAGCCCGACCGAAATTGCGTCATTCACAAAAAGGCCAGAGAAGGTCATTGCCATGCATTTTTTCAACCCTGTCCATAAAATGCCGCTTGTCGAAATTATCCGCGGTCTGGAAACAAGCGATGAAACGGCCAAAGCAATCGAGCAGGCAGCAATCCGAATGGGGAAGGAAACGGTCACCGTCAATGAGTTTCCTGGCTTTGTGACAAGCAGGATCAGTGCGCTAGTCGGGAATGAAGCATTTTATATGCTGCAGGAAGGTGTCGGTACAGCTGAAGAAATCGATAAAGCAATCAAGCTGGGGCTTAACTATCCAATGGGCCCGTTCGAGCTTGGTGACCTTGTCGGTCTTGATACCCGGCTTAACAATTTAAAATATCTTCACGAAAAGCTTGGCGAAAAATATCGCCCGGCACCGCTTCTCGAGAAGTATGTAAAAGCAGGGCGCCTCGGAAGGAAAACGGGCCGAGGGGTCTATGACTACAGACAAACAGCGGAAACTGCAGCGGCAACAAAGTAGAAGGGAGAAGGACCATGAGAGAAGCAGTGATCATCGATGCGGTCAGGACGCCGATTGGAAGGTATAATGGCAGCTTGAGGCATATCAGGCCTGACGATTTAGGCGCGATTGTCATTAAGGCACTAGTCGAACGGAATCCAGACGTATCACCCGGGCAGATAGAGGAAGTTGTCTTTGGGAACGCGAATCAGGCAGGGGAAGATAACCGCAACGTTGCCAGGATGTCAGGTCTCCTTGCTGGCCTACCCGTAGAGGTTGCTGGGACAACGGTCAACCGTCTTTGCGGATCGGGACTAGATGCGGTTAATTACGCAGCAAGGGCCATCATGGCAGGGGAAGGAGATATTTTCATTGCTGGCGGCACAGAATCCATGACAAGGGCTCCGTTGGTCATGGCCAAGCCAGAGAAAGAGTTCCCGCGAGGCAATATGCAAATGTTCGATACGACAATCGGCTGGCGTTTCATCAACGAGAAGCTCGAGGAAATGTATGGCACGGACAGCATGCCGGAAACGGCCGAGAATGTCGCCAAAAAATACGGCATCAGCAGAAACGCCCAGGATGAATTCTCGGCTGAAAGCCAACTCCGTGCCCAAAAGGCAATGGAATCCGGCAGATTTGAAAAAGAAATCATTCCCGTCATATATGAAGATAAAAAAGGTAACAAGGTTGTTGTCGATACCGATGAGCATCCGCGTCCAGGAACGACTGTTGAAAAATTGGCCAAACTCAAGCCGCTGTTCAAGGATGGTACGGTCACCGCTGGCAATGCATCCGGAGTGAACGATGGAGCGTCAGCGCTCCTTCTGATGAGCCGTGAAAAAGCAGAAGAGCTTGGACTGAGGCCGCTCGCAAAGTATATCGTTTCCGCGACTGCCGGGCTGGAACCATCGATCATGGGAATGGGTCCTGTATATGCAGTTCAAAAAGCGTTGAAAAGAGCTGGCCTGTCAGTAGAAGATATGGACTTGGTCGAATTGAACGAAGCGTTTGCGGCGCAATCGCTGGGATGCATCCAGGAGCTGGGGCTCGATCAATCAAAAGTCAATGTCAATGGCGGCGCAATCGCATTTGGGCATCCACTTGGAGCCAGCGGAGCCAGGATCCTGACAACCCTTTTGCATGAAATGAAAAAACGCGAGTCAAGGTACGGACTCGCGACAATGTGTGTCGGTGTTGGCCAGGGAATCGCGACCATCATCGAAAATATAAGGGAGAATTAGAGCAATGGAATATATCAAATTCGAGAAACAGGGTCATATTGCATATATTACAATCAACCGGCCAGACTCCCTGAATTGCTTCAATTATCAAACCCTTTGTGAGCTCGGCGAAACTGTTGGGAGTCTCCATACCGATCCTGATGCCAGGGTAGTGATTTTTACTGGAGAAGGGGAAAAAGCATTCAGCGCTGGAGCAGACTTGAAGGAACGCAAATACTTGAGTGAGGCGGAGGTCAGGCGCAACGTCAAGAAAATCAGGGATGTTTTCAGTGCGATTGCTGAATTGCCACAGCCTACGGTCGCTGCTGTCAATGGCTTTGCCTTCGGGGGAGGCTTTGAATTGATGCTTGCCTGTGATTTTAAGATCGCAGCCGAGGGCGCCATGATGGGAATGACAGAAGTCAGCTGGGGAATCATTCCAGGCGCTGGAGGTACACAGCGCCTCACAAGACTGATTGGCGAGATGAAGGCGAAGGAACTCATCCTGACAGCGAGGAAAATCAACTCAGAAACAGCATTCGACCTGGGAATCCTGACAGCAGTCGCAGCGAAAGAGGAAGTCATGCCAACAAGCATCAGACTGGCAGAAGAGATCCTCCAGAACGCCCCGATTGCGGTCAGACAGGCAAAGTACGCCATCCAGCATGGCAGCAGCACCGATTTGAACACGGGGCTTGCAATCGAATCGAAAGCATATGAAGTAACGATCCCGACAAAGGACCGCGTTGAGGCATTGAATGCTTTCAGCGAAAAACGAAAGCCTGTATTCACAGCTGAATAAAATGGGAATCCATAGGAGCTGTTTCCTATGGATTTTCTCATGAAAGCAATTTACTTATGCAAAATAGTGATAATATTGTAAACTATTCTATAACGGTTTATTTCCGTTCAATAATATTGAATGAGGATGACAACACCTTGAATACAAGATCAATGATTTTCACATTGTATGGCGACTATATTTCCCACTATGGAAGCAAAATCTGGATTGGAAGCCTGATTCGTCTGCTGAACGAATTCGGCCATAATGACCAGTCGGTCAGGGCGGCCATATCCAGGATGAACAAACAGGGCTGGGTACAGGCAGAAAAAGTCGGCAACAAGAGCTACTATTCGCTGACTCCGCGAGGCCAGAAACGGATCGACGAAGCCGGTAAGAGGATTTTTAAATTGAAGCCGGAAAAGTGGGATGGCAAATGGCGGATCCTCATGTACTCGATTCCGGAGGAAATCCGGAATGTCAGGGACGAACTGCGCAAGGAATTGATCTGGAGCGGTTTCGGCTCTATGTCCAACAGCTTTTGGATTTCTGCCAACAATCTTGAACGGCAGGTGCAGGACCTGATCGAAAAATATGATATCGAACAATATGTCGATTTCTTCATAGCCGAATACAAGGGTCCCCATGAGAACAGAAGGCTGGTGGAAAAAAGCTGGGACCTCAAGGAAATAAATTTGAAATACCAGGACTTCATCAGCGAATATAGCCAGAAGTACATCATAGATAAAAACAAGATCCTAAAGGGGAGCATGTCGGATGCTGAATGCTTTGTCGAACGGACTAAGCTTGTGCATGAATACCGGAAATTCCTGTTTGTCGATCCAGGCCTTCCCGAAGAACTGCTTCCGGAAAAATGGCTCGGCAGCCATGCAGCATCGCTTTTCAGTGAATATTACAAGGAGCTGGCAGAGCCGGCGTCCCGCTTCTTCGAATCAGTATTCAAGGAAGGCAATGAACTGAAGAACAAAGACGTCAATTATGATGTCATGGACCATCCATATATCCTGGAGTAAAAGCAGGGTGGCACGGACAGCCACCTTGTTTCTTGGCTGTTTTGAACTTGAAAGGGGATGCACTCCTCTTTCTAATCGAACTTTCATTTTTCCTTGTCCAGCCTTTCAATGTAAAGCCGCAAATGCGGAGAACAGGAATCGCATTTTGAAGGACAGCCGGGATTGAGCCAATATAAGATGCGTGAAATACAGAGGAGATTATGGTAGGGTGAGAGAAACGAAAACAAAAGGAGAGATGGGTGTGGGCGAAAAGGAGACTTTGAAAAAAGAAATCATCGATGCTTTCTATTTCAGGCATGCAACAAAGGAGTTCAATCCTGAAAAGAAAATTCCCGAGGATGATTTCCGTTTTATCCTTGAAGCGGCCAGACTTTCGCCAAGTTCGTTCGGCTTTGAGCCATGGAGGTTCCTTGTAGTACAGAGCGAAGGACTTAGGGAAAAAATCAAGAACACGGCATGGGGAGCCTATGGCAAGCTTCCAGAAGCAAGCCATTTTGTTGTTATACTGGCAAGGACGAAACTGGATACGAAATATGATTCAGCCTATTTGCAGGATCATTTCAAAAATAAGAAACAGATGCCGGCCGAATTCATGGAAAACTACCTTAAAAGGATCGAGGAGTTCCAAAAGACGGATTTTGATCTCCTGGATGGGGATCGCCCGCTGTTTGATTGGGCAAGCAAGCAAACGTATATTGCGCTCGCCAACATGATGACAGTCGCTGCCCAGATTGGTGTCGATTCATGTCCTATCGAAGGCTTCAACAGGGAACAAATGAATCAGTTGCTGGCAGAGGAAGGTTTATTAGAGGATGGGCATTTCGGGATCTCTGTAATGGCAGCCTTTGGTTACCGCGCGAAAGAGCCGAATAAAAAAACGCGCCGTCCATACGAAGATGTCGTGAAGTGGGTTTAGAAACAGGCAAAGGAAGAGCTGAACACTCTTCCTTTTTATATTGGGGGCATTTGCACAGATAGGAAGCCGAATGGGTCTGCCAGTGAAAACTGGCGGCCAGCAGAGCCCAAACACCAGAGTAGGGGATCCACTGTGAAGAGAGATGTGTTCCGGCAACCGTTGTGCTAAAGTTGTTTTAATTGCCCTCGGTATTCTTTGCCCTTCTGTACGTATGTATCGATCGACAGCTGGATCAACTCGAGATCTTTCCCGCCAATTTCCCTGAGAACTTTCCCTGGAGCGCCGACAACAAGCGAACGAGGCGGGATTTTCTTGCCTGCAGGAATCAGCGTATTGGCGCCAATAATGCATTCCTCGCCAATTTCAGCTCCATCAAGAATCGTGGAGCCCATTCCGATAATGCATCTTTTCCGGATCGTGCAGCCGTGAAGGATCGCATTATGGCCAACGGTCACCTCGTCTTCGATCACGAGCGGAGAGCCTTCATAAAGATGGCATGTGACATTATCCTGGATGCTGCAGCGATCCCCAATGGTGATCGTATCCTCATCGCCGCGTAAAACCGCGTTGAACCATACACTGGAATGTTTCCCGATTTTCACATCCCCAATGATATAACTGCCAGGAGCCTGGAAAACTGTCTGATCCACAACAGGCTTTTTATCCAAATACGAAAGTTTCAAATAAGTTCACTCCTTCTCTTCTGATGCATTTCTTAATTGTCTTAAAATTAAAATTAGTATAACATTAATTTAACGAAGGGGGAATTTTTGTGAATGGAATAACATCAATTCTTGGCATAAAGTATCCCATCATCCAGGGAGGGATGGGGAATATCAGCAATGCAGAACTGACTGCCGCCGTATCGGAAGCTGGGGGGCTGGGGACGATCGGTGCCGGAACGATGGCAGTTGAAGAAGTCGAGAAAATAATCGTTGAAACGAAAGCGAGGACCAAGAAGCCTTTTTCAGTGAATGTGGCATTAAGTGTTTCGCCTGACGCTATTGGTATACTTAAGCTGGCTGTGAAGCATGGAGTCCCTGTCGTCACACTGTCTGCAGGGAATCCGGCTCCCTTCATCCCTCAGTTGCATGAAGCAGGGGTCAAAGTGATTGCGGTCGTCGCCTCTGTCAAGCAGGCGAAAAAAGCAGAGGCTGCCGGAGCGGATGTTCTTGTTGCTGAGGGATATGAGGCAGCTGGCATCAACTCGAACCTCGAAACAACAACACTTGCGCTCATCCCGCAAATCATCAGCCATGTCAGCATCCCTGTCGCGGCTGCGGGAGGAATCGGGGATGGCAAAGGTCTTGCAGCAATGCTCGCATTAGGAGCGTCAGGGGTCCAGATGGGAACTCGGTTCATCGCTACCCGGGAAGCCCCTTTCCATGAAGTATATAAACAAAAATTGCTTCAGGCATCCGATCATGGTACAGTGGTTGTCGGCCGGTCTGTTGGCAGGATCCGCAGGCTGCTGAATACTCGTTACGCAGAAAAGCTGCTTGCAGCAGAAA
Source organism: Bacillus sp. REN3 (assembly GCF_017912555.1). Classification (GTDB taxonomy): domain Bacteria; phylum Bacillota; class Bacilli; order Bacillales; family Cytobacillaceae; genus Mesobacillus. The sequence goes on from NZ_JAERSD010000001.1 coordinate 288,747, forward strand.
AACAGGGAATCACATTAGACGAATTTGCCGAATTGACTTCAGAAGACCTGCACCGCAAGGGAGCGCTTGAGGGAAGTGAAGACAAGGGATTCATGAATGGCGGGCAAATTTCAGGGTTGATTGCAGATGTTCCTTCCGTCCAGGAGCTATTGGAGCGCATGGTGCAAGAGGCAGAAGAACGCTTGGAGACTGCGGCAAGATTAATATAGAAATTGGGCATGTTCCTTTAGGGAGCATGCTTTTTTGAACCTCAGGGAACAATTCGGTTACCAGCCGATGGCGTTGGGCAGGGGCTAAAACAAAAAGGCTGCCATCGATTCCTCGGTACCTGCCAGAGAAAGAACTCTCAATATCTCAACATACTAAATTTTCGGAATATTATTGACACTATAATAGGCTGATGGTAATATAACGTTATATTTACGGTGTTAATAGGAAATATCATACATTTGTAAACGTTTTCAAAAGTTGTTCGGCCCGGCTGTTTCTTCGAAGATTGTTGAGCCGGTTATAAAAAAACAAGGGGGATCTATATGAAAAAATCAGTGAAAGCACTATCTTTAGCCCTAGCCGGTGCCCTGTTGCTGGCCGGCTGCGGAGGCAAGGAAGAATCAACCGATGCCGCTGCAAAAAAAACATACAAAATTGGCCTCACCCAATTTGCGGAGCATCCATCACTTGATGCAGCCACAGACGGATTCAAAAAAGCGCTTGAGGATAAAGGATTCAAGGAAGGGAAGAACGTTAAGTATGACTTCCAGAATGCCCAGGCAGACATGAACAACACGGCATCCATTGCCAATAACTTTGTCGGTGACAAAGTGGATTTGATTTTTGCCAATGCCACACCAAGCGCTGTTGCAGCATTGAATGCTACAAAGGATATCCCGATTGTTTTTACCTCTGTGACGGACCCGGTTGGTGCGGGGCTCGTTGAATCATTTGACAAGCCTGGTGAAAACATCACTGGTACAACCGATAACCACCCGGATGCAACCAAGAAGACTATCGAATTCATGGCGAAGGAAGTCGGCGCCAAGAAAATTGGTGTGATCTACAATGCTGGAGAGCAAAACTCTGAAGTCCAGCTGAAAGAAGTACAGAAATTGGCTGAAGAAAATGGCGCAAAAGTCGTGAAAGCGTCCATCTCTACTTCTGCGGAGGTCAAGCAGGCTGCTGAATCATTGGTTGGCCGTGTTGATGCGATTTATGTCCCAACAGACAACACTGTCGTGTCAGCGCTGGAATCCGTCATTTCAGTCGCAAACGGCAAGAAGATCCCGCTGTTCGTCGGAGAGCTGGATTCAATGAAACGCGGTGCAGTAGCAGCAAGCGGCTTCAACTATTATGATATCGGCTACCAGTCAGGATTGATGGCTGCGGAAATCTTATCAGGCAAAAAGAAGCCAGCGGATATTCCTGTGGAGCTTCCGGATTCTTTAACACTGACAATCAACAAAAAAGCTGCAGAAGCTCAAGGGGTTGAAGTGAAGGAAGAATGGGGAGAAAACGCAGAGTTTTACGAAGAATAATAGAAAGGATGATTCATCTTGTTTACTGCAATATTCGGAGCATTTGAGTCAGGAATCATATATGCAATCATGGCTCTTGGCGTATACTTATCCTTTCGGGTTCTCGATTTTCCGGATCTGACTGTGGACGGCAGTTTCGTGACAGGAGCAGCGGTCGCATCGATTATGATCGTGAATGGTTCCAATCCATTCATGGCAACAGCGGTCGCCCTTGCCGCCGGCTTTGCCGCCGGCTGTCTGACAGGGGTTATCCATACTGTAGGAAAGGTAAACGCCCTTTTGTCTGGAATCCTGATGATGATTGCATTGTATTCAATCAACCTCAGGATCATGGGAAAATCAAATGTGCCTCTCCTAAACACTGAAACGGCGATGACCGCTGTAAGGGATTTCTTTGAAAGCACTGGCATTGATTCTTTCCTGAACGGGGTTTTGGCAGCTGTAGGGCTTGGAGACAGCCTGCCAAGAACGTGGGGGATCCTATTATTCATGCTGATTGTGACCTTTGCCATTAAATTCATCACGGATGCGTTCCTGAAGACAGAAGTTGGCTTGGCGATAAGAGCTACCGGTGATAACAAGCGGATGATCCGCAGTTTTTCATCAAACACGAACCTGATGATCATTTTGGGACTTGGCATCTCGAATTCGATGGTGGCTTTTTCCGGGGCATTGATTGCCCAACAGGGAGGATTCGCCGATGTTGGCATGGGCATCGGGATGATTATCATTGGCCTTGCATCAGTTATTATCGGCGAAGCGCTGTTTGGAACAAAAACCATCGCTCGGACGACACTCGCTGTCATTGGCGGATCGATCATTTATCGAATTGTCGTGACGATGGCATTAAGGGTGGAATTCCTCGAACCGGGTGACATGAAGCTGATTACGGCAGTGATCGTCATTCTCGCCTTGACGACGCCAAAAATGATCGACAGCTACAAAGAGAAAAAGCGGAAGGTTAAAAGACAGCTTGAAAATCTGCAGGTCGTTCCTGTAGCTGCAGAAAGAAAGGGTGAGGCTGGTGCTGCACTTAAATCAGATTCATAAAGTCTTCAATGAGGGGACACCCGACGAAAAAATCGCCCTGGATAATATCAATCTCACATTGGAACCAGGAGATTTTGTTACCGTCATTGGCAGCAATGGGGCAGGAAAATCAACGCTCATGAACATCATTTCCGGTGTGCTGCTGCCGGATCATGGCCATGTATCACTCGATGGAAAAGATGTTACGTATATGTCGGAATACAATCGTTCGAAAATGATCGGACGCGTCTTCCAGGATCCGATGGCAGGTACGGCTCCTAGTATGACCATCGAGGAAAACCTGGCTATCGCCTATTCAAGGAACAAGCGCAGGACACTTGCGCGCGGGGTGACAAAAAAACGGCGCGAACTTTTCAAAGAGGTGCTGGAATCCCTGCATTTAGGGCTTGAAAACAGGTTGAACGCAAAAGTCGGCCTGCTCTCCGGCGGGGAACGCCAGGCGCTGTCGCTGCTGATGGCAACCTTTACAGAGCCTTCCATCCTTCTTCTTGATGAGCATACAGCTGCCCTCGACCCTTCAAGGGCGGAACTGATCACACAACTGACGAAGGAGATTGTCAGCAAGTATCAGTTGACGACTCTGATGGTTACCCATAATATGCAGCAGGCACTTGATCTTGGCAATAGGCTGATCATGATGGACAAAGGACAGATCATTTTTGAAGTGGATGAAGAACAAAAAGAAAAACTGGCGATCGAGGACTTGCTAAACGAATTCCAGCGTATCCGAGGAACGAAGATGGCAAACGACCGGGCTCTTCTCAGCTAAAAAAGGATTAACCAGTATTGCTGCTGGTTAATCCTTTTTTATTTCGTTTTCCAATTCCGGTACGAGACCCGCTATACAAAGAGACTATGGATTTGGAGCACGGCAATTTAAGTGGAAAGAATGGTTCCGGTCAAATTTAACATAGCCAAAAGCAAATTTCAGCAGGATGGGGAGGGTCTTAGAAAAGATGATAAGCATATGATTTTAAGAAAATACCAAAATTTCTTACAATTCATTGACCATTTATTTAACGAAATGTTATGATAACGTTAAATTAACGTTATACATATTTACAACGTAGAAAGGTGGGATACCATGTATGAGGGCTTGAAAACTGGACAGATTGCTTCGGTCGAGCTCACAGTCACGCCTGAAATGTTTGCCAGTTTTGAAGGAAAGCTCATCCATCCAGTATACTCCACAGTATCGATGGTGTATCACATGGAATGGGCATCGAGGAAGATTATTCTCCCTTATTTAGAAGACCATGAAGAAGGCATGGGTGGTGCTGTGGCAGTCAAGCATATTGCACCTTGCCCTGAAGGGGCCAAGGTAACAATCACAGCCACGGTGACCGCAGTCCAGGAAAATAATGTCATAACTAATGTAAAAGCAGAGAGTGGAGGAAGGCTTGTTGGCGCTGGAGAAGTGAGGCAAGTGATCCTGCCAAAATCAAAGATTGCCGAAATAATAGGATCTGGCCAAAAAAAAATTCACAAAAATGAAAGCGCTAACATGATTTAACGGAATAAAGGAGGAAAGCTATATGGGAACACAAATACATGAAATAAAGGAGACAGGCTCAATGGACATGTTCGATAAAATCAGGGAGCATGAGCAGGTTGTATTTTGCAATGACGAGGCCACAGGACTGAAGGCGATCATTGCGATTCACAGCACAAGGTTAGGACCTGCTTTAGGAGGGTGCCGCATGTACCCTTATGAATCAGTTGACGATGCACTTGAAGATGTTCTCCGCCTGTCAAAAGGGATGACTTATAAGTGCGCTGCGGCTGATGTTGATTTTGGCGGCGGGAAAGCAGTCATTATCGGTGATCCGAAAAAAGACAAGAGTCCTGAGCTATTCCGCGCGTTTGGGCAGTTTGTCGAATCGATTCAGGGACGTTTCTATACTGGAACAGACATGGGCACCGATCCTGAGGATTTTGTCCATGCATTAAAGGAAACAAACTGTATCGTAGGCGTTGATGAAGTGTATGGCGGGAGCGGCGATTCATCCGTCCCGACTTCGCAGGGTGTCATTTATGGCCTACAGGCGACGAGTAATGCGCTATGGGGAACAGATGACCTTTCCGGAAAATCCTATTCCATCCAGGGACTTGGCAAGGTTGGTTTTAAGGTTGCTGAATACCTGCTCGAAAACGGCGCGGACCTGTATGTAACTGATATCAATCGGGTGGCCATCGATCAGATTGTCGAAAAGGCACGGTCACTTGGTGCGTCTGTCAAGGTCGTCAATAGCGAAGAAATTTATTTGCAGCCAGCTGACATTTTCATTCCTTGCGCCATGGGCGGAATCATCAATGATGCCACGATTCAGCAGCTGAAGGTAAAAGCGGTCGTCGGTTCCGCGAATAACCAATTGAAGGAAACCAGGCATGGAAAGATGCTGCAGGAAAAAGGAATTCTTTATGCACCTGACTATATCGTCAACGCAGGCGGATTGATCCAGGTGGCGGATGAGTTGTATACACCAAATAAAGAACGTGTCCTAAGAAAAACAAAAGCCATCTACAATTCATTGCTTAATGTATACAACCAAGCCCGGCTTGACGGAACTACTACAGTGGAGGCCGCGAACAGATTCTGTGAAAACAGGATTGAGGCGAGGACGAAACGCAACAGCTTTTTCTCGCATATGAAACGTCCTAAGTGGGCAGTTAGAATGTAAGCTTCATAAAAAACTAGATTTGTAAAAGGGTGAGCTGATGGAAAAGCAGTTTCCGATTTTTCAAGTAATCGACCAGAATGGAAACCTTGTCTCCGGAGAGAATAAAGACTTTGTTACCGAGGAGAGGGTAAAGCAATTCTTTTCGGAAATGGTCAGGATCCGCCTGTTTGACAGGAAGGCAATCAGCCTTCAGCGGCAGGGAAGGATTGGGACTTATGCTCCGTTTGAGGGCCAGGAGGCTTCCCAGGTTGGAAGCGCACTTGCTCTTGAAAAGGATGATTGGATGTTCCCCACCTACCGTGACCACGGTGCTGCAATGGTATTCGGGCATTCATTAAGGAATATCCTCTTGTTCTGGAATGGGCGGAACGAGGGATGTGTACCGCCTGGTGGAAAGAAAATATTCCCCCCTGCCATCCCGATCGCGACGCAAATTCCTCATGCGGCTGGTGCAGCGCTTGCCGAAAAGATGAAAGGCACGAGTAACGCAGCAATCTGTTATTTTGGGGATGGCGCCACTTCGGAAGGTGATTTTCATGAAGGGTTAAATTTTGCAAGCGTCTTTAAATCACCGGTCATTTATTTCAACCAGAATAATCAATACGCGATTTCTGTTCCGATCAGCAGGCAGATGAATTCCGCGACCATCGCCCAGAAGGCTCTTGCCTATGATATGCCGGGAATCCGGATTGATGGGAATGATGTATTTGCTGTCTATATTGAAACAAAAAAGGCGCTGGAACGTGCCCGCAATGGTGAAGGGCCGACCTTGATCGAGGCAGTGACCTGGAGGTATGGCGCCCACACGACGGCGGACGATCCGACGAAATACCGTGATCAGGGCGAGAGCGCACTGAAAAGAAATGAAACGGATCCGCTGCTCAGGCTTGAACGCTGGTTGAAAAATGAAGGTGTATACGAAGAGGATTGGGTGAAGGGAATCGAAGAGGCAGCTGCTGCAGAAATAGACGGAGCTGTCAGCGAAATGGAAGGTTTCCCTGAAGCGGACCCAGCGGTGATTTTCGATTATGTATTTGAAAAACCAACGTGGACGATTGAAAAACAGAAGAAAGAGTACCTTGATCTTATCGGGGGTGAAACTCGATGAAAACAGCACTGCATACAAAAACATTGACGCTTGTCCAGGCAATTACGGAGGGTCTGGATACAATGCTTGCCGAGAATCAGGATGTCATCCTTCTTGGGGAGGATATCGGCAAGAATGGAGGAGTTTTCCGGGCTACCGATGGTCTCCAGGACAAGTATGGCGAAGATCGTGTTATTGACACTCCCCTCAGTGAAGCAGGATTTGTCGGGGCAGCAATCGGAATGGCTGTGAACAGTTTTCGGCCAGTCGTCGAAATCCAGTTCCTCGGCTTCATTTATCCGGCATACGAGCAGATCATGACACATGCATCCAGGATGCGTATGCGGACGCTTGGCCATTTTACAGTCCCGATGGTCATCAGGGCTCCATATGGAGCGGGAGTAAGAGCGCCAGAAATACATTGTGACAGCACCGAATCTCTTTTTACACATATGCCTGGCATCAAGGTTGTCTGTCCATCAAATGCCTATGACGCAAAAGGCTTGATGATTGCGGCCATAGAAGATCCTGATCCAGTGCTGTTCCTCGAGCCAATGCGAAGCTACAGGTCTTCAAGAGATGAAGTGCCAGAAGGAAAGTACATCGTTGAAATTGGAAAAGGGAAGAAGCTGGCGGAAGGCGAAGATGTCACGGTCATCGCCTGGGGGGCGATGGTCCCTGTCGCCTTGAGAGCGGCTGAAGAGATGAAGCAAAGGGGTGTCAGCTGTGAAGTGCTCGATCTCCGGACTCTATATCCACTTGATAAGGAACTAGTAATCGAGTCTGTCCAGAAAACCGGAAGAACCGTCATTGTACATGAAGCACATGCCACCGGAGGCACGGGCAGCGACCTGATTTCATTGATCAATGATGAAGCATTCCTTTACCAGAAGGCACCTGCCGAACGGGTGACAGGCTATGATGCACCGGTCCCTTACTTCGGTTTCGAGGACCATTATTTGCCAACACCGAAGAGAGTCGCAGCTGCAATCGAGAAAGTGATGAAGTTTTAGGAGGCGAACCATGGTTGAAGTAAAGCTTCACGATATCGGGGAAGGAATGACCGAAGCGGACATCAATTGTTATTTAGTCAAAGCAGGAGATAAGGTCAAAGCAGATGATCCTCTGGTAGAAGTACAAACAGATAAAATGACAGCTGAAATTCCCGCCCCCAGATCAGGTGTGATAAAAGAAATCCTGTTGAGTCCTGGCGAAACTGTCAAGGTCGGGACAACGCTGCTGATCATGGAGGACGAATCAGCAGGCCAGGAAACGGTCCAAAAGAAGACCGCTGCACAGGATACAGTAATGGGAGTGAATTTATTAAACCGGCCGATTGAGGGGATGAGGCCTGAGGCTGGAGCAGGGCGTCCATCCAGGATCCTGGCTTCCCCTTTCACGAGAAAAATTGCCCGGGAAAACAATGTCAATCTAGCAGAAATAGCGGGGTCTGGACCGGCAGGGCGGATTACCGATGAAGATGTATTGAACTATGTAAAGGTGAGGGATTCAGGATCTGAAAGATCAGGAGAAAGCGAAGGCGGTTCTTCTGGGATTCTTGTAAAGAAGGGGGCAGAACGTTCAGAAGGTGTTATTGAGAAGGAAGTTCCGAAGGATCCGGAAGCCGGTTCCGAACCACAGGGTGCGAAACACTCGCAGGGTGGTTCCGAAAACATTCAGAGCGAGGATGCGAAAGGCTCGGAAGGTACTTCAAGCGGCTTGCTTCCGTTCAGAGGACGTCGCAGGCAGATCGCCAAAAAAATGGTCCAATCTGTATACACTATTCCGCATTGCACGCATTTTGAGGAGATCGATGTGACGGAACTGATCAAATTCAGGGAAGAACTCAAGGGTGTAGGGTACTCGGTGTCGGCGACGGCCTTTTTCATCAAAGCATTGTCGATCTGCTTGATGGAGTTCCCTGTGTTCAACGCGAAGCTGGATGAAGAAAAGGAAAGCATCCAGCTCCTTAGGGAACACCATATCGGGATCGCTGTCGATACCCCTGATGGTCTGATTGTACCTGTAATCAGGAACGTAAATCAGAAAAAACTTAAGCAAATTCATCAGGAAATGAAAGAGCTGACGCAGCGGGCACTTGATGACAAGCTGACCATTAAGAATATTTCGGGCGGCACCTTCACCATCAGCAATGTCGGGCCGCTTGGAGGGAGCATCGGCGCGACCCCGATTATCCAGCACCCTCAGACTGCGCTTGTTTCTTTCCATAAAACAAAGAAGCGGCCGGTTGTTAATGAGCAGGATGAGATTGTCATCCGTTCGATCATGAACCTGTCCATGTCCTTCGATCACCGGGTGGCAGATGGCGCGACGGCTGTCGCATTCACCAGCCGGTTTGCCAGGCTGATCGAGAATCCAAAAATGATGCTGCTGGAGTTGATATAGATGGTTGTCGGCGAACTTGCACACGAAAGAGATTTAGTCATCATCGGCGGAGGGCCAGGCGGTTACCATGCAGCCATTAGAGCGGCACAGCTTGGGAAAAACGTGACACTGATCGAAAAGGACCAGCTTGGAGGCGTCTGCTTGAATAAGGGCTGCATTCCTTCGAAGGTACTCGCTCACGGAGCAGAAAGGCTGGCTGCTGCCAGGCAGGACGAAAACCTTGGAATCCATGCAGCCAGCCTGGATTTTGAGATAGGACAACTGCTAAATTACAAAAATCAGGTAGTCAAGCAGCTGCGTGACGGTGTCGAAGGATTATGCAAGGCAAATAAGGTTGAACTCATCAAAGGAAATGCCTTTTTCCTTTCTGAAGATAAAATTGGCGTTGAAAGCGAGGACCATTATGAGGTCTATCGTTTTAGTGAGGCAATTATCGCAACAGGTGGTATGCCGGTAAAATTGTCGGGGCTGCCCGACGGGAATCGGCATGTCCTTGATATTTGGTCAATTTCCGATTTGGCTGAAATTCCTGAGCATTTGATAATTTTTGGCGATGACTATATCGCATTGGAAATAGCGATGGCTTTCCAGTCATTCGGATCGGAAGTGACGCTCGTCCTGAAAGAGGAAGACTTTCAGTTTGATGCATCGATCAATCGGGAATTGAACAGGATTCTGAAAAAATCAGGCATTTCGGTTGTAAAAGCGCAGACTTTGAAGAAAGTTCTGTCTGGAGGGAATGTTACTGTGGACCTGTCGGGACCAAAGGGGATGAAAACGGTTCAAGGCTCGCACTTTTTCTATTCCATGGGCGTACAGCCTAAGCTTGAAAATCTTGGCGTCAATCGGCTAGGCATCAAACTGACGGAGAAGGGCTTTATTAGCATTGACCATACAGGCAGGACATCGATTGCCAATATCTTTGCGATCGGAGATGTGACGGAAGGGCCCCAGCTTGCCATCAAAGCGATCAAGCAGGGAAAAACAGCAGCAGAGACAATTTGCGGACGGAAAAGTGAAAATGACTTTACGTTTATCCCGCATGTCGCAAGAACCCGCCCGCCGATCGCGTACGCTGGCCTGACTGAAAAACAGGCGGCCGAGCAAGGATATGCAGTAGGAGTTGGAGAATTTTCTTTAGCGGCAAATGGGTTTGCCTCTATCCTCGGAAAAAAGGAAGGCCTAGCAAAGATTGTGTTCGACAAAGAAAGTGATTTGCTGCTGGGCGTCCATTTAATCGGCAATGGCGCGGTCGAATTGATTTCACAAGGGATTCAGGCGCTTGAAATGGCAGCCCGCGAAGAAGATATTAAATTCCCATCTTATCCCCACCCGAGCATGAACGAAGCCCTTTTGGAAGCAGCTGAAGCCTTCAAAGGAGAAGCTATCCACAGTATCCCGAAGAAGCAGAAGGTGAAGGTATGAGTTCGGGCAATCCGGAAAAACGGAACGGACTTGAAAAAAATGTTGCTTCTGGTGGGACTGATACTAAAATCATCTGGTAGAGTACAAAACCTGATGGGGATCAAAATGTTTTAATGAATTCCATTTTTTTCGCTTGAATAGCCGTAACTGCCTTTGCCTTGTTTTTCTGAAAGGAACGGCCATGTCCTATGCTTTCCAAAAAGCGCTGTTATGGCGAAAAAGGAAGGTCTTCACCACATAAAAGCATTATAGCTTTAACTCGAACTCTTGAGATGGTGGGAACTTATAGCCTAAAATAATTTTTAATATTTCAAATATTTAAACAGGAGGGAATCGAATGCAAGAAAATGTTATGGTATCGAATCAATCACAGGAGGATTTTTTTCCGGTAAGAGACGTTGATTACTTGGAGCTATACGTTGGGAATGCGAAGCAAGCCGCCCACTTTTTCCAGACAGCCTATGGATTCAAGGTCGTTGCTTACTCCGGCCTCGAAACTGGCAACCGTGAAACGGTCTCCTATGTACTGCAGCAAAGGAAAATCCGCCTGGTCGTGACGGGTTCTTATACAGATTCAAGCCGGGTTGCCGAGTTCGTCAAATCGCATGGGGACGGAGTGAAGGATATCGCCCTAGCAGTTGATGATGTGGAAGAAGCGTACGAAGCAGCCGTCAGCCGCGGCGCCATTGGGATCCTGCCGCCTTTTAAGCTTTCCGATGAGAATGGTCCATTGAAAAAAGCGGTCATCGGTACATACGGTGATACGATCCATACACTTGTTGAGAGGAAAGATTATAAAGGCGTATTCATGCCAGGTTTTACAGAGCACCAAACCTCTATCCCAGTAAGAGATGCTGGTTTCATCGGCATCGATCATGTCGTCGGCAATGTGGAGAGGATGGAGGAATGGGTGAATTACTATGCGAATGTCATGGGCTTCAAGGAAATGAAGCACTTCTCCGATAAGGACATCACGACAGAGTATTCAGCGCTGATGTCTAAGGTCATGCACAATGGCGGACGCATCAAGTTCCCAATCAACGAGCCAGCCGAAGGAAAACGCAAGTCGCAAATCCAGGAATATCTTGAATTTTATAATGGACCTGGCGTCCAGCACCTTGCCATCCTGACTGAAGACATTGTCAGTACAGTAGAAACGCTGCGCAGTAACGGCGTTGAGTTCCTGAGCACACCGGATTCTTACTATGACATGCTTTCGGAACGCGTTGGCGAGATTGACGAGGAAATCGATAGGCTTCGGGAGCTTAGCATTTTAGTAGACCGGGATGATGAAGGCTATCTGTTGCAGATTTTCACAAAGCCAATCGTCGACCGCCCGACCTTATTCATTGAAGTCATCCAGCGCAAAGGTGCGAGAGGATTTGGGGAAGGAAATTTCAAGGCGTTGTTCGAATCAATTGAACGCGAGCAGGAAAAGCGCGGCAACCTTTAGAGCCGGACAAAAGGGGGCGTAACGCTCCCTTTTCCTCTCTTCCTTAGAATCAAACAGTTTTAGGGAAAGATTAGCTCTAAAGTTATTAGGAGGATTCAGATGACAATCAAAGCAAGAACGGAACTTGAAGGAATCACGCCGTATTCTCTCGGCCAGACGATTGAAGAAATCAAGGAACAATATGGGATTCAGACAGTCAGGAAGCTGTCGGATAATGAGAATGTGTATGGTACTTCTTCAAAGGTCAGGGAAGCGATCAGGATAGCGGCAGCGAACCTGAATTTCTATCCCGATGGATTGACGGCCAACCTTGTAGAAAAATTGGCTGTTCACTACGGAATGGAGAAAAAGCATTTTATCGTCTCGAATGGCTCGGAGGAGCTCATCCGTCTCCTCGCAAGAGCGTATATTGATAAAAATGATGAAGCTGTCATGGCTGAGGTAACTTTTCCTCGTTATAAAACGAATGTCCTGATCGAGGGCGGCAAGGTTGTTGCTGTGCCGCTGGCAGATGGAAGGCACGATCTGGAGAAGATGCTCGATGCCATTAACACAAAAACGAAGATGGTGTTTGTCTGCAATCCCAATAACCCTACTGGGACGATTGTCGGGAGGCAGGACTTGCGTTCATTCATCGACAAGGTGCCAAAGAATGTGCTCATCATCATGGATGAAGCGTATTTTGAATATGCGGATTCTGATGAATACCTGGATACGATGCCGCTACTGAGCCAGTATGGAAACCTGGTCATCCTTCGTACGTTTTCGAAAATATACGGACTGGCAAGCCTTCGTGTGGGCTATGGCATCATGCGGGAGGAAATCGCAAGGGAACTCCATAAAGTAAGGGATGTTTTCAATGTCAACCAGTTGGCTCAAGCAGCCGCAGCAGCAGCCCTTGACGATCAGGCATTCATCCGCGATTGTGCAGCAAAAAACAGTGCCGAAAGACAGTTTTTGATGGAAGGGCTAAAGGATCTGGGAATCGGCAGCTTTCCTTCCGAAACCAATTTTTTGTATGCGTATACAGACAGACCAGTGGTCAAGGCTTTGACTGAAAATGGCGTCCTTGTACGCGAAATGCATTACTCGGGCTGGAAGGAAGCTTTCAGGATTACGCTTGGAACAAGGAAGGACCATGAATTCATTTTACGAATCATCAGCCGGATTTTCCATGAAAGGGCGGTGTAAGCCTTGGAAATCAAACCAGAAACACTGCAATGGAAGGACGCCTATAAACTGATGGTCGGTTCGATCCTTCCGAGGCCAATTGCGTTTGTGTCCAGCCAGGATGAAAACGGGGATGACAATCTGGCCCCATTCAGCTTTTTTACCGCTATCAGCGCCGACCCGATGATGGTCTGCTTCTCCCCGATGCGAAGAGGAACAGACGGTGCGAAGAAGGATACGCTGAAGAACATCGAAGCGACGAAGGAGTTCGTCATCAATATTGTCGGTGAGGATATCGTCCAGCAAATGAACGATTGTGCTACCGAGTTTACTCCAGACATCGATGAGTTCGCGGCATCAGGACTGTCCAAGGAAAAAAGCGCCGCGGTCAAGCCGCCGAGGGTGAAAGAATCGAAGGTCCATCTTGAATGTGTTCTTGACAGGGTAGTTGATTATGGCGACCATGCGGGGGCTGGCAGCCTGGTTATCGGCAAAGTGGTCCATGTCCATGTCCATGACGAACTTTATGGGAATGGCCGGATCGATACGGAAAAATTGAATCCAGTCGGAAGAATGGCTGGAGCGACCTACACCCTTCCTATGGCAAATACGTTTGAACTGCAAAGGAAATAGGTGATAGCATGAAATTCATTACATTCATGAAAAAAGATGGGTCGGTAAGCGCCGGCTGGCTCAATTCGATAGGAATGGCGGTCGACATGCATGAAGCATCGAACGGAAAGCTACCGGACAATATGCTTCAATTTATAGAAAACCATGAAGAGTATATGGAATTCATTGAGGAACATAGAGGGTTGATCGAAACAGGGAATGGCTGCTATCCACTTGAAGAGATCAAGCTGAGGGCGCCGCTGCCGAATCCGAAAAGCGTCCGCGATTTTTATGCGTTCGAGCAGCATGTCAAAACGGCACGTGAAAACCGGGGTCTTGAAATGATTCCAGAGTGGTACGAAATCGCGGTTTTCTATTTTACCAACCACCTGGCAATCAAGGGACCGGAGGAAGAAATAGAAAGGCCATATGCGTGTGAATGGCTTGACTATGAGCTTGAAATTGCCTGCGTCATTGGCAAGGAAGGCAGGAACATCAAGGCTGCAGAAGCGGACAGCTACATCTTTGGCTATTTTATAATGAATGACTGGAGCGCCCGTGACCTGCAGCGCAAGGAAATGAAAGTGGGTCTGGGACCAGCGAAAGGAAAGGACTTTGCCACATCGTTCGGCCCTTACTTGCTCACGAAGGATGAGCTGGAATCCCACAGGTCAGGCAAGGGATATGACCTTGAAATGACGGCAAGGGTGAATGGCGTTGAACTATCCCGTGGCAATATGCGTGATTTGTACTATTCGATCGGCGAAATGATCGAACGTGCATCCGCAGGAACAACATTGTACCCTGGTGAAGTCATCGGCTCTGGCACAGTGGGAACAGGCTGCATCCTTGAGCTTGGAACCGATGTGCACCGCTGGCTTGAACCTGGTGACGAAGTCGAACTCGAAATAACGAAGCTTGGTATCCTGAAAAATAAAATCATTGATGCATAGGAAGAAGGTGTGAAGATGTATTACCGACAGCTCGGGAACATACCGAAAAAGCGGCACACGGCATTCCGGAAGGAGGATGGTTCGTTATACAGGGAACAGGTAATGGGGACAAAGGGCTTTTCAGGTACCCAGTCGATCCTGTACCACCATCATATGCCGACAGAAGTTGTCAAGAGCGAATTGATCGGCAGCTATCTGCCTGAGTACGAGGAGCAAGCATCCCTTAACCACCGGCATTTTCTGACTGAACGGATCGAAAAAACGGGTGACGGCCTGAATGGAAGGGAGTATATTCTCGGAAACGATGACCTTTTGATTGGCTTTGCCAGCATTTCTGAACCGATGAAATCATTTTACAGGAACGGCGATGGCGATGAAATGCTGTTCATCCATCACGGTTCCGGAAAGGTTGAAACGATGTTCGGATCGCTGGCCTACCGCCCAGGCGACTATGTCATCATCCCGATCGGCACGATTTACCGGCTGGTTCCAGACACATCTGAACCGACAAAGGCGCTTGTCGTTGAATCGTTCAGCCAGATTACGACTCCAAGAAGATACCGTAATGAATACGGCCAGCTGTTGGAACACAGCCCGTTTTGTGAACGGGATATCCGCGGGCCTGAAAAGCTGGAAACATATGCAGACAAGGGCGAGTATGAAGTGATTACGAAAACACGAGGCCATCTGCACAGGCACGTACTGAATCACCACCCTCTCGATGTCGTCGGCTGGGATGGGTATCTGTATCCATGGGCCTTCAACATTGAAGATTTCGAGCCAATCACAGGAAGGATCCACCAGCCTCCCCCGGTGCATCAGACCTTCGAAGGGAATAACTATGTTATCTGTTCATTCGTTCCAAGGCTGTATGACTACCATCCGGATGCGATTCCGGCTCCATACTATCACAGCAACGTCAACAGCGACGAGCTTCTCTATTATGTAGAGGGAAATTTCATGAGCCGGAAAGGGATCAAGGAAGGATCGATTACCCTCCATCCAAGCGGAATTCCTCATGGTCCGCATCCGGGCAAGACGGAAGCAAGCATCGGCAAAAAAGAGACGCTTGAGCTGGCGGTCATGATCGATACCTTCAGGCCGCTGAAAATAGTCAAGAAGGCGAAAGAGATTGAAGATGAAAGATACATGTATACATGGATCGAAAAATGACCAGACTGGCACACCTTGAAATTTGGTGTGCCTTTTCGCATTGTGTTGCAAATTCTCCGGAAGAAAGGGAACACTATCAAAATCGAACACATATAGGAGGACTTGAAGGTGACTTTATCCATATTTGCATTAGGCGGCATAAATGAAATCGGCAAGAATATGTATGTTGTCGAAGATGAAGATGATTTGATCGTCATTGACTGTGGCGGGAAGTTCCCTGATGAAAGCCTGCTTGGGATTGACTTGATCATCCCGGAATTGACTTATCTTGAGGAGAACAGGGATAAGATAAAGGCCTTGATCGTTACCCATGGACACGAGGACCATATTGGAGGAATCCCTTATTTTTTCAAAAAATTGAAAGTCCCGGTCTACGCTACGAATTTCACTCTTGGTTTGATCGAATTGAAGCTGGCTGAACACAAGCTTTTGCGTGAAGCTAAATTAATGAAGATTGATTCTGGATCGACTCTGGAATTCGGAAAAATAAAGGTATCGTTCTTTAAGGTGAATCACAGCATTCCGGATTGTCTCGGAATTGTTTTCGATACGCCTGAAGGGAAGATCGTCCACACCGGAGATTTCAAATTCGATCTCACTCCTGCAAGCGGCGATCATTCAGAGATTCATAAAATGGCGGAAATCGGACAGCAGGGTGTGCTTGTATTGTTGTCAGAAAGTACGAATGCAGAACGGACAGGCCTGACCCCATCAGAGCGGATCGTATCCACCCATATGGAGGAGGCTTTCCTGAAAGCAGATGGAAAGATCTTTGTATCGACGTTCGCATCCAATGTCACACGCATCCAGCAGGTAGTCGAGGCAGCGATCCTCACTGGAAGGAAACTCGCGTTACTTGGCCGGAGCATGGTGAATGTTGTCCAGGTCGCGATTGAACGAGGGTATCTGAAGGTGCCGGAAGGAATGCTGATTGAAGCGCATGCTGTGCAACAGTTAGACCCCGAAAAAGTAGCCATTCTTTGTACAGGGAGCCAGGGAGAACCGATGGCAGCGTTAGCGCGTCTCTCGACAGGAAACTTCCGTGATGTTTCCATTTCTCACGGCGACACCGTCATCCTGGCCGCTTCCCCGATTCCCGGGAATGAAAAAGATGTTTCGCGTATCATTGACAATCTGTACAAGCTTGGTGCCAATGTTATATATGGCTCTGGCAGCACAACCGGGATGCATGTTTCGGGGCATGGGTACCAGGAGGACTTGAAGCTTATGCTTACGTTGATGAAACCGAACTATTTTATTCCGATACATGGAGAGTACCGGATGCTGCATCATCATCGTCTGCTTGCAGAATCAGTCGGCGTTGAAAAGGGGCATACCTTCATTATTCAAAATGGGGATGTTGTTGATATCGAAAATTCGATGGCCCGCCAGACGAGGAGCATTCCAGCCGGCGATACGTATGTAGACGGAATCAGTGTCGGCGATGTCGGCGAAGTTGTTTTACGGGACAGGAAACAGCTTTCAGAGGATGGCATGATCGTCATTGTCCTGACATTAAGCAAAGCGGAACGAAAGATCCTCTCAGGACCCGATACAATCACAAGAGGGTTTGTATTTGTCAAAAATTCAGATGAGCTGTTGAAGGAAATCAACTCCATCGTCACAAAAACCGTATCCGACCTTCAGGAAGACGGGGTCTATAAATGGAATGTCATAAAACAGGGAGTTAAGAAAGCAGTCGGTCAGCAACTATACGCCAAGATAAGGCGGAAACCAATGATCTTGCCAATCATCATTGAACTCTGATGAAGGGAGGACAAAGTGCATGGGTCATCGAGATCCATGCACTTTGTTCTGCATGAATCCTAGCTAAGATAGTGTCTAATGGGAGATTCGGAAAAGGCGATGAGGGCACGGAAGGTCAGACTGCGACTGTGATGACGACTTTCATTATAGAAAAGGCAATGTAAGCATGAGTATTTTTGGCAAAATTTGGGGAAACGGGAGAATCCGGCACATAATTAGGAGAATATGATGGCTGATTCGGAGATTCCGGGCATCATCTGGGAGAATATCGAGGTTGAACGGGAGAATAGGCCATTTGATTGGGAGATTATGAAGGTGGCTCGGACGGATTCGAGTATTATTAGGAAGAGTACGAGGATCAATCGGCCCTATAAATGAAAAGAATGCTTCCCTTGCGTACCCTGTTTCCCAGTTGCAGCGGAAAAGTAAAAGATTATCCGGTTTTTTCAGTGTTTTTTTAAAAAGTAAAAGTGAATCCGTCGTTTATCGGAATTTGGCAATGATTTACATATCACCCTCCTGAGTAGCTGAAATGACAGACTGTTAAAGTTGCCAATAAGCATTAAAAGGAGAAATTTGTATTTTGTGGAGAAAAAAATATTGAATATAACACTAAATGGTGTTATGATGCAAAACGACACTAAAAGGTGTTATTATATCTTGGAGGTCATTCAATGAATACAATGCCTGAAATCCGAAAAAAGATTGTACTAAATGCTCCTATTGAAAAAGTCTGGAAGGCCGTTTCTACGTCCGAAGGGATTGCTGCATGGTGGATGCCGAATACATTTACACCCGAAGTCGGCCATGAATTTTTGCTGCATACAGGACAGTTTGGTGATTCACCTTGTAAAGTGACCGAAATAGACCCTCCAAATCGGGTTGGATTCGATTGGGGCAAAGATTGGCATCTTGAATTTGAATTGAAGCAATTAGGGGAAAAAACAGAATTCACGCTGATCCATTCAGGATGGGATCCTGAAAAAACAACTGAATTCGGCCAGCCTCACTCAATTGTCCAGGGAATCATGGACAGCGGCTGGGATAAGATTGTAAACGAAAAATTGCCATCCTACCTAGAGGTTTAATATGGGCGCAGCAGAAGCAAAATATGATGTTTTCCAGGCTGTAGCCGAACCTACACGAAGGAAGATCTTAAAATTGCTTTCAAAAGAGGAAATGCCAATTGCTGCCATTACGGATAACTTTCCAATCACGCGGAATGCCATCAATAAACACTTGTTTGTACTGTCGGAAGCGGGCCTGGTATCGAGCAGGAAGGCAGGCAGGGAAACACGCTATCGCCTGGAGCCAGAACCATTGAAGGAATTGCAGGAGTGGCTGTCCTTCTTTGAAGTTTACTGGGATAATAAGCTGCAAAATCTCAAGGATTACCTGGAATCTGATGGAGGGAAATAATCATTCGCCTAGAAAAGTACGATATGATGGGGAAGCACGGTATTTGACCGTGCTTCTTATTGTTCAGGCTTAACAAAACAAGGTGGAAAGGCTACACTAATACTAAATTGATCGCGGACCAGGAAGGAGCAGCCCATGGAGATCGAACTGAATCATAAGAAAATCAAAGAGTTATGCGGGCCTGTTTCCTACAAGAAAGGTCAAGCTTTTTGCCATGGCGGAAAAGTCAGGCATGTGAAAGATAATGAAAATCAAGTGGCAGCGATTGTAACGGGGACAGAGGCATTTGAAGTCATAGTCAAAAAAGAAGCAGATGGGCAATTCAAAACGAAGTGTTCCTGCCCTGTGCTGGCATCCGTTGAATACGAATGCCAGCACGTCGCAGCCGTGCTGCTTTCCATCCTTGATCAGCAACAGGCGATGAATGAAGGAAGCGACAACCCCAGCACCATGACAAATCACTTGCTGACTATCTTCGATAGCAAGCAGCAATGGCCGAGCGGCAGCCAGTTGTATTTCGAGACAAGGAGAGTGCTGCAAACACAGTTTAAGATCAAGCCGTTCGATATCGGTGAAGGCTATAAGCTATTTGGCACTTCTATAAACATAAGTGCAGAAACTGTACTTGATCTATCCGGGTTTTTGTATGATGTCCATGCTGGGCAAAAGAGCATGTTTTCACAGAGATTCCAGTATGACCCCGAGAAGCATTGTTTCGATCACGGCACAAACCTTGTCATAACCAAACTGATTGAAATGGTTGCAGACGGCAAACAGGGGATGAGCGAAGATGGCGCGTGGATCCTGATCCCACCGTCATATTGGGAACAGCTGCTTCCGCTGCTGAAAAATACGCGCGTTATGCTAGAATACAATGGACATTCGATAGACGGCATGGGTGATACAAAGAAGGAGTTGCCTCTGCGATTCACCATTCAAGAAGCTGAGAATGGAAGCGGCTATTTATCGATAGATGGAATGGACCAAATTCTTATCATGAAGCCTTATGGTTCCGTTCTTTCTAACGGAAAACTGATCAAACTTCAAACGGAAGACTGCGACCGATTATTTGAATTGAGAAAGCTTCTTGATGCCTCAAGAACAAATCATATCCTGATTGGAAAAGAGCAGGCAGGCGTTTTTATGGAAAAAGTGATACCGGGCCTGAGAAAGATTGGAGAAGTCAAGGTGGAAGGAGATTTCCGCCAGCGGTTCAAGAGAACACCACTTGTTGCCAGGCTATATCTTGACCGGGTAAAGAATAGGCTGCTCGCTGGACTTGAGTTCCATTATGGAAATATCATGCTCAATCCGCTGGAAAACATGGAGTTCCCCTCTGGCACGATGGTTTTGAGGGATGTGGACAAGGAAGAGATGATCCTCGAATTGATGGAGGAAAGTTCCTTTGCCAGGACGGAAAGCGGTTATTTCCTGCAGAATGATGAATTGGAGTATGAATTTTTATATCATATGGTGCCAAAGCTTGAGAAGTTTGTGCGAATCTATGCCACCACGGCTGTGCGGAATCGGATATTTAAAGCGCCGGCACCGCCTAGAATAAATGTAAAGGTGAAAAAGGAGCGGACCAACTGGCTTGAATTCAAATTTCAAATCGAAGGAATACCTGAACAGCAGATTCGTGAATTGCTTGAAGCGCTTGAGGAAAAGCGGAAATACTTCCGCTTGCGAAGCGGTTCTCTCATGTCCCTTGAGACAAGGGAGTTCGAGGAAATCCAGAGATTCCTGAAGACCGGCCCAATCCAGGCGGAAGATTTGGAAAAAGGGTTGAACGTGCCGCTTGTTCGGGGAATGGGATTCATCGAAGCTTCTGAAGATCAAGGCATCTTCATGCCAGAGGAGTCGTTCCGTCAGTTCCTTGATGAAATAAACAGCCCGGGAAGCTTTGAATATGAGGTTCCGCAGAATCTGGCTAACATTTTAAGAGACTATCAGGTACAGGGCTACCAATGGATGAAGAAGCTTGCCAGCTATGGGTTCGGAGGGGTTCTTGCTGACGATATGGGACTGGGGAAGACCTTGCAAAGCATTGCCTTTATTTCTTCCGAATTACCTGTTATCCGGAAAATGCAGCTGCCAGTGCTTATTGTTTGTCCTTCTTCGTTAACGTATAACTGGCTTGGCGAATTCATGAAATTCACCCCTGAAATCCAGGCAGCAATAGCGGATGGCCAGAAGAGCGAAAGGAAAGGGATATTGGATGGAGCAAAGAATTTCGATGTCATCATCACTTCCTACACCTTATTGCGGCAGGATATCCAATTATACGAAAAGCTGCCATTCCATACAGTGTTTTTCGATGAGGCACAAGCATTCAAGAATCCGCTGACTCAGACTGCGAAGGCTGTCATCAAGCTTCAGGCTAAGAACAGGTTCGCACTTACCGGGACGCCGATCGAGAACGCAATCGAGGAATTATGGTCAATCTACCGGGGGGTTTTTCCTGAGTTATTCCAGGGATTGAAGGAATACAGCCAGCTTTCCAGAAAAACTATTTCCAGAAGAATCCGCCCTTTCATGCTGCGGCGTGTGAAGGAAGATGTCCTCGAAGAACTCCCTGGTAAAATGGAGTCTATCCATGTATCCGAACTCCTACCTGAACAAAAAAAACTGTATGCTGCCTATTTAGCTAAACTAAGGCATGAGACATTGAAGCATCTAGATAAAGAAACAATCCGAAAAAACAGGATTAAAATCCTTGCGGGGTTGACAAGATTGAGGCAAATCTGCTGCCACCCGGCTCTGTTTGTCGAAGGATATAAAGGAAGCTCAGCGAAATTTGAACAGCTTCTTAAAATTGTGGATGAATCAAAGCAGACAGGCAGGAGAGTATTGATTTTCTCCCAGTTCACCAAAATGCTGAACCTGATTGGCAGGGAACTGGCGTTTCGGGGAATCCCTTACTTTTATCTTGATGGACAAACTCCGCCAGAAGAAAGAGTCACCGCATGTGCCAGATATAATGCAGGCGAACGGGATTTCTTTTTGATTTCGTTGAAAGCGGGTGGCTCAGGCTTGAATCTGGCAGGAGCCGACACAGTGATTCTCTATGACCTGTGGTGGAATCCGGCCGTAGAGGAGCAGGCGTCAGATCGTGCCCACAGGATGGGACAGAAAAGCACCGTCCAGGTCATCAAGCTTCTCTCAAGCGGTACGATAGAGGAAAAGATGAATGACCTCCAGGAGAAGAAGCGAGGCATGATTGAGGAAATCATTGAAGAACGGAATTCGGCAATTTTGACTGAGGATGATATAAGGGAAATTTTGATGATATGAAAAGGAGTAGATGAATATGGGAAACCAAGGGCTGAAAATTGGCGTTCGGGCGCCTGAATTTACATTGCCGTCAACTAGCGGAAAGCAATTGAGCCTATCGGACTTTGAACAACAGCCAGTGATCATCGTTTTCCTGCGCGGAACATGGTGACCGAACTGCAGGAAACAGCTGGTCCAGCTGAATGAATTCTATGACATGCTGTATGATAAAGGAATCCAGATCATCGCGATTGCGGGACAGAAACTCAAGGGCATACAAATGTACGTGGAAGCTGAAGGAATCAAGATTCCAATACTATCGGATGAATCAAGGGAAGTGATCAAAGCTTATGAGGTGTTTGTTCCGATTAAATGGGACAGCTTCAGGATAGCAGCTCCGAGTACGTATATTCTCGATAACAGACATACGATCGTATACAGCTATATCGGTGAATCCCAATTCGACCGTCCAGCGATTGAGGATATCCTGGAAAAGATCGATTCAGGACTGTAAACCAATCAAATGTTGGAGGACTTACGGGGAGTAGCGGAATCAAATAAAGACGGACAGGAGAGCAGCAGCTGTTCGCCTGTCCGTCTTATAAAGTGTTTTGATCCGTTACCTGGTTTTGCCCAGCTCCTGGCCCATCAGTCCACGGACAGGGACTGAGCCTTCGCGAAGGGATTACTGCCTTTAGCCTGCTCGATTTGTCTCTTGCTCTGTGCCATGTGTGCCGGAGTCCATGCTGCAAGAGGAAGGGGCAGTTTCAGGCACCATCCCTTTTCATAAAAAGCCTTGCAATTTTCTCATTTTACTGATTCATTTTCTAAATAAGCTTTTAGCGTCTGCTGAAGGGTGCCTCTTGTTTCCGCCTTTTCGGAAAAAGAAATGCCAGTTTGGATCATTTTCGTCACAAGCTCAGGACGCATACCGGAAATTACGGCTTTCGATCCCATCATCGAAATGCCCTTCAGGACTTTCTGGAATTGATCGATTACGTTCATTTCCATGGTCGCGATTCCCGAAAGGTCGATGACAAGTGTCTGGATCTTTATTCTTGAGATTTCCATCAGCACTTTCTCTTCAATGATTTGCATCCGATATTCATCAATCATGCCAATCAATGGCAACACCGCCACTGAAGGGCTGACAGGAATGATTGGAACCGACAAATGCTCGACAAGCTTCCTTTGTTGATTCAACAGTTCTTCCCTGTATCTACTGTAACTAATGAAAAAAGTATTCAGAAATTGATCGATCCGGTCATTGATCGTTTTTTCCAGTTCGAAAAAATCCTCACGGTTGTGCTCAACTTTTGACATCTTGTCGTATTGATATAAAAAGCGCCATAAAGTCCTGCGGATCGCTTGAACCCACTCTAATTTGAAGGCTACCGTCAGTGAATGCTCTGCCCAGGCTACACCCTCCTGTTCAGCGAAAGCAATTAGCTCGTCTTCCTGTTGATTTATAACATTAACAACTAATTTCTCTGCGTTTTTTAAAAGGTCTATATTGCCTTTCTGTAAAATCTCGTGGATTTTGGCAGCGACATTCACAGCTTCAGAGAGCAGTTCTTTTTCAAAAAGGTCACGATTGGCGCGAATGAATTCTGTCACCTCTGAGCTGTTATTATAGATCTCTTCCAAATTATGTACACCCCTTTATAAAATCTCGTTGCCTACCTATTCCTGTTAGTATTCACTTCGAGCACAGTGGAATCCTTCAATGAAAGATTATTAATAAAAAATAGAATATGGATAAAGTAAACTTATTATAACATCCCTATAGTAAAATGTGATTCTAGAAGCCCTGGCAAGCTGTGAAGCTTCGAAGCCGGCAACGCGAGAAACTAAAAGGTGGGGCCGCGTTCGCCAGGACAGTCGGGAAGGATGGATGCTGTAATCATTTCCTTTTGTCCGCTTATCCGTCACTGCCTGGATCGACCGTTCCTTCTGGAAGAGTCATAGATCCTTTTTACTTCCCATAAATGCTGTGTTCATCCTTTTCGGCTAGGTATGCCCTCATGAAAAAATCAAAAATCTCCTGTCAAGCTGGGCTAAACTAACGCAACGGGGGACCATCGGCTTTTAAAATGAAGCAGGATTTGGTAAAATGTTCTGAAAATGAAGAAGCAATGAAAACAGCATGGTTAATGTGGCACCATTGATTTTTTTCCGGTTTTCTGCGCATCATTGGTTGGATTCACTTGAAGAAGAGGGGGAAAATAAACTAAAAAGCCGATCAGGCTTGATCGGCTTACATTATTCAGGATGCCTGTGTAATCGGCTCTGTTTGTTTTTCAGGATTGAAGGCACCTTCCCATTTGGCGATAACGATGGCAGCAAGGGAATTTCCAACAACGTTCACAGCTGTCCTGCCCATATCAAGGATTCGGTCGATCCCAGCGATGAAAGCAAGACCTTCAATTGGCAAACCTGCTGTTCCAAGTGTCGCCAAGAGAACGACAAACGAAACGCCGGGCACTCCAGCAATTCCTTTTGAAGTGACCATCAATACAAGCATCAGTGAGACCTGTTCGTAGATTGTCATATCGATACCATACATCTGTGCGATGAAAATGGCAGCAAGTGCCTGATATAGTGTTGAGCCATCAAGGTTAAAAGAATAACCAGTTGGGATGACGAAAGAGGTAATATGTTTAGGTGCGCCTTCTTTCTCCATTTTATCCATCAGTCTTGGCAGTACCGTTTCCGAGCTTGCTGTTGAGAATGCCAGGATCAGTTCATCCTTCAGAGTCGCAATCAATTTGAAAATATTGTAGCCTGCCAGTTTTGCGACCGATCCCAATACAACAAGCACGAAGAAAATCATCGTCCCGTAAACTGTCAGGACAAGCTTGCCGAGCGGGATCAGCGATGCCAGTCCGAATTTGGATACTGTTACACCGATAAGCGCAAATACGCCGAATGGAGCGAATTTCATGATTTGATTGGTTGCATAGAACATGGCATCGGCCGTTCCCTGGAAAAAGGAGATGACAGGCTTTCCTTTTTCGCCAATCGCCGATATCCCGAGACCAAAGACAAGAGAGAAGAAGATGATGGCCAGCATATCACCTTCAGCAATGGCTGAAATCGGGTTTGTTGGTACAATTTCGACTATTGTCTGGACCATTGACTTGGTCTCTTGTTTTTCCGCTGTATCTACATAACTCGCGATATCTGTTTTATCCAGCTCGCTCATATTCACGCCAGTTCCAGGATGGAATATATTCGCGGCAAGGATGCCGACGACAATCGCAATCGTCGTGATGACTTCAAAATAGATGAGTGTTTTTCCGCCGAGCTTTCCAAGCTGCTTAATATCGCCAACTCCGGCAACGGCAACAATGATGCTGGCAATTACAATCGGTACGACAATCATTTTAATCAAACGGAGAAAAATATCTCCAATCGGCTGCAGGTATGAGGCAACGGCCGGGTTGCCATAAAATACTGCGCCAATGATAATCCCAAGCAAAAGCCCGAGAAAAATCTGTCCTGCTAAACTGATTTTTTTCATTACTAATCTCCTCACCTTTCAGTAAAATCCATGCTGTGTAAGCGGGTGTGCTGGCAAGGGAAACATCAGTTTTTTCTCAGCAAAAAAAGACACCGGATGTGTCTTTTCACAGAGATCATGATCATCTGTTCCCATAGGACGCTTACGAGGTTAGCTGACGGGTTAGGACTCGGAAACGCAAAGCCCTTTCAAAAATGAATTCACCCCATGCGGAAAACCGCAGATTGGTTCCCCCGTTCTTTAACAAGATTAAGCGGAAATTATACTAGTAAATATTATATTAATATCTTAAATTTGTAAATGGAAAAACAACAAAAAATACGTTTTTAGGTGTTTTTTTGAAAATAAAGCTATATTGAAATATTTTGAATAAAACAAAAAACATTCCCCTTTTTTAGACAAAGGCTGTGTTAAAGCTGAATGTTGTTTTTTAGAGAGTTGATTGGAACGGAAGGGACTGACTCCTCGAAAATGCTAATGCATTTCCTTCGTGCGTGGGCGAATTCGCCGG
>NZ_JAERSD010000020.1 GCF_017912555.1 Bacillus sp. REN3
TAATCGTTAAAAAGGGATGTTGGCAAGTAGCTACATTTTTAACTGCCAAATCATACATTTCCCGCTTGCCAAATACAATGATATGCAGGTTTGTTAAGATAAGCCAAATTATTACATGATCAATTCACTCCTCATAGGCGTGCTTACCAATTTAATAGCGGTGAATAATATTGTTTATCAAGCATCTGATCGGTATTCCAGAACTCCAATCCGTTACATTGATGGCGATGATGGAGTTATTTTCGCGAAAGATAAATAGGGTGTTAATCAGCATTTTTCCAAAGTCACCTATATATAGATATAAATGTTTAAAACCCAATAATAAATGGATACACAAGGAATGGAGGGATGAAGATGAAAATACTTATTATTGGTGGAGATGCGGCGGGTATGAGTGCTGCGATGCAAATGGTACGGAACAGCTCTGGGCATGAGATCACTGTGTTAGAAAAGGGTGGCGTGTATTCGTACGGACAATGCGGCCTGCCTTATGTGATCAGTGGGAAGGTTGAGTCTACAGATCGGTTAATCGCGCGATCTCAGTCTACTTTTAAAGAGAAGTATGGCATTGATGCACGTGTATTTCATGAAGTCCAGAAGGTAGACGTAGAAAATAAGATGGTAAGCGGAATGAACCATAGTAATGGTGAAACGTTCAATCTTCCATATGACCGCCTTCTGATTGCGACTGGTGTAAGCCCTGTCATTCCGAAGTGGGAGGGTGTGACACTTCCTGGTGTTTTTTCATTAAAGACCATCCCTGACGCTAAAGCAATCATGGATTACCTGGAAAAGGATGTAAAGAATGTGACGGTGATTGGCGGCGGATACATTGGGCTTGAGATGGCCGAAAGTTTTGCGGAGCTCGGCAAGAAGGTAACGATCATTGAAAGAAATGAGCAATTGGCCAAGATATTTGATAGAGACATGGCAGAACTGATTCATGATGAAGCAGAAAAGCATAACATTGTGTTGAAAATGGGTGAATCCGTGGAGTCATTCGGTGGAAGTGACCATGTGGAATCTGTGAAGACCGATAGAGGAGAGTATGAAACGGATTTGATGCTGGTCGCTGTAGGTGTGAAGCCGAATACTTCTTTTATAGAAGGAACAGGGATTGAAACCATTGCAAATGGTGCGATCAAAGTAAATGCCTATATGCAAACCAATGTGGAGGATATTTACGCGGCGGGGGATTGTGCCACGCAATATCACCGGGTAAAAGAAAAGGATGATCATGTCCCGCTGGGAACTCATGCCAATAAGCAAGGGCAAATCGCCGGATTGAACATGGTGGATGTACATAGGACCTTTAAAGGAATTGTGGGCACATCCATTATTAAGTTTTTCAATTTAACCCTGGGGAGAACAGGGGTATCAGAAACAGAGGCAGACAGGCTGAACATCCCCTGCGGCTCTGTAACCATTACAGCAACTGATATCGCAGGTTATTATCCCGATGATAAAAAAATGAAATTGAAACTGCTCTATCATAAAGAGACACATAAAGTCCTTGGCGGGCAAATTATCGGGGAAAATGGAGTAGATAAACGAATCGATGTCCTAGCGACAGCCATCTTCCATTCCATGACGACCGAAGAACTGCTTGACTTAGACCTGGCATATGCACCCCCGTATAATGGAGTATGGGACCCGATTCAGCAGGCGGCTAGGAGAGTGTAGAAACAGAGGGGCGGTTCTGGTGTTTAGGTGAAATAGTAGACCTCTGTTTTGTCTGTTTCTAAGCTTCCAGGAAATTTTTCTGGCATTTTAGAAAGCATTGGCTCTAGAATGGTGGTATATAGAGCTGCAAGGGAGTGTGCAATGGTGGAAATGCCTTTTAAGCGTGTGGTGGAGGCTACGTATTTGTCGACGGAAAAGAGTGATAAGTACCGGGCTATTCTTCGGTTTTTTTATACGCAGCATGAACGGCTGCGGGAGTTTTTGTTTCCTGAGGAAGTGTATGCTCATTTGAAAGAGTATCCGTTTTTTTCGGACTATGAGTTGGATGAGCTGCATAATGACTTGTCTTCTCTGGTTAAATGGGGGAATCTGCGCGCCCAGCAGGAGAGCGGGAAGGTGAGGACGGTCGAGGAGTTTAAGAAGCGTCGATACCGATATCAAATCACTCCTTACACCGTCGAATTTGAACGGATGCTGATCCATTTTGAGCAGGAGAGCGAAACGTTTGGAGGCTCTCTGGAGAAAACTCAATTTGAAAGACTGTACCAGGCGCTCGAGAGAATCAATGGTTCAACGGACGAATCACCAGAGGAGTGCGCGCAACATTGGGATGACTTGCTTACATATTTCAAGAAAATCACGCAAAACACGTCTGATTATTTCGCCTACTTAAGGAGTGAAGAAGCTTCTGAACAAATGAAGTCGGAAGCTTTCCTGCTATATAAGGATCAATTCACTCTATATTTGCGAGAGTTCATTATTGCTCTGCAGCGGACCGCAACAGGCATCCAGGATGCAATGCTTTCATTAAGCCGCGATAAAATGAGGGAGTTTTTCAAAAAGGTGGCCGAACATCAGGAAAAAGTGTTCCGATTCGAAAAACTAATCCAGGATGAGGACCAGCTTACCGAGCTTGAAGAAACATGGTTTAACGTGAAGGCGTGGTTTCTTGGTGACAGGAACGGTGAGAGCCAGTACGAAAATGTGCAGAGGCAAACGAATGATGCAATTAGGAGAATTACCCGGCTGGTTCAGCGGCTTGGAGAAAGAAGCCAGCTCCATCGCAGCAGGAAGGCGGATTATTTGCATCTTGCCAATTGGTTTTTGACCCTGCCTTCCCTTGAGGAAGCCCACAAACTGTCATCCGTCGTTTTCGGTGTGACCCATACAAAGCACATTTATTCTGATGACATTCCCACAGATGACATTTATACCGATGTTTGGGATGAAGCCCCGATGAGCCATGAGCGGGTTCCTAAAATCAGGGAATACCGCGAAAAGACAAAGGCATCTGCCCTTGAGGATCATACTGAGCTGAAAGAACAAGCAATGCGCGAACACCTGGAGCAGCGCTTAATGGAACGGAAAGTGATCAACAGCTACCGAACTGGAAGGGATATTGTTTTAGAAAATTTGCCAGTGGTCGATTCATTTGTTCGGAAAGTATTTTTATCCTGGATTGGCAAAGCGATGGCACGGGCCGATCATACAATCAAGACTGAATATGGCGATCAAGTTCAAGTGCTGCTTGATCCTTCAAAACGAATTACCCTGAAATCGCAGGACGGCGAATTGTCGATGCCTGCCGTGACATTCCGCTACTTGGGAAAGGAGGATGAGCATGAGCGAACGGGAACTGGAGTTTGATGAAAACACCGTTGAAGCCCTCGGAAGGCTTTTTGAGCAATTTTGGATCTTGCGTGATGAGGAGCCCGAGGCCTACCTTCTTGTCCGGAATAGGGAACAGATTTTGAAAAGATATTTGCAGGAAAAGTTCGGGCTCGAATTGATTATCCACCAGCATTTTGCCAAGCTTGAGAAAATACCAGTGGAGCCGGAAAGCTGGATGGGAATCGAATCGTTCCAGGGACCGATGGATTATGCGATTTTTTGCTGTGCCCTGGCCTATATGGAACAAAAGGGGATTGACGAACAGTTTTTACTGTCTGACCTGGCTGAAAAAATCCAGGAACTGTACCCAGGTGAAATGCCGCTTGACTGGAAAAATTACCAGCATCGGCGGGCACTTGTCAGAGCTTTAAAGCAGGTGCTTGAGCTGCGCCTGATTAAAACCATAGATGGAAACCTGGAGCAATTCCAGTTGAACGACGACGAAGAAGTGCTCTACGAGGTGACCATCTATTCCCGATACTTCATGAGGTCTTACCCGGATGATTTATACCAATTTGACTCAATGGAAGAGTTGCTCATGCAGGAGTGGAACAGGCAGCCGGACGACCAAAGGCGGAAACGGGTATACCGTAAATTGATTTTGACCCCATTTGTGTATCGGAAAAATGAAGAGGACCAGGACTTTGCTTACATCAGGAATTACCGGAACAGGCTCAGGGACGATTTTGAACAACATACTCCCTTCCGGCTTGAGGTGTTTAAAAACGCAGCAATGCTCTCGCTTCCTGATCCGAAAAAAAGATATACCTTGTTCCCTGATACAAAAGGAATCACGGATGCTGCTCTTCATACGATGGCAGTGATTCGGGAAAATAAGGAAGCACTCGACATTACAGAGTTTGGTACAGTCAGGATTCCGCGCGCTTCTTTTGACATGCTGGTCAGGCAAACAAAAGAAAAGTACGGTCATGGCTGGAGCAAAAAGCATCGGGAGGAAACACCAGAGGAGACGGCAGGCCAAATTATTAAGGTATGGGAAGAATGGAATATGGCTGTATGGGATGACGAAGCAAGGATGCTGACCATCCTTCCTGGAGCAGCAAGGCTGACTGCGTTTTACCCGGCGGATTATGAAAAGTAATGGAGGAGCAAACGGCATGGCAGAAAAGTGGAAAATGAACAGGGCGGGCCTGTTGAATTTTTGGTACTACGATGATGAAGTATTTGATTTTGAAGACGGAAAGCTGCTGCTCCGCGGAACGAATGGTTCAGGGAAGTCTGTCACGATGCAAAGCTTTCTTCCGGTTCTGTTAGACGGAAAGAAATCACCCGACAGGCTCGATCCGTTCGGTTCTAAATCCCGGAGGATGGCCGACTACCTTTTGGGCGAAAAGGAAATTTCAAATCGTGATGAACGGACAGGTTATTTGTATATTGAATATAAAAAAGAGGACACAGAACAATATCTGACCACAGGGATTGGCATGCAGGCAAAGCGGAACCAGCCTTTAAAGTCATGGGGGTTTGCGTTGACTGATAACCGGAGAATCGGCAAAGGTCTCCAACTGTTTAAATGGGTAAACCGGGAAGGGAAAAAAGAGAAATTCCCGCTTTCCCAGACAGAACTTGAAACCGTTATCGGATCAGGTGGCGAAGTGGTCAGCTCCAACAAAGAATATATGGCACTCGTCAATAAGCATATATTTGGGTTTGAAACGCTAGAAGCCTATGACGACTTGATCAAACTGCTGATCCAGCTGCGCAGCCCTAAACTTTCAAAGGACTTTAAACCAACCGTTATTTACGAGATTCTTGAGGAGGCCTTGCCACCGCTTACTGATGAAGATCTCCGTTATCTCTCCGATTCTATTGAACAGATGGACGAGACGAAGCAGCAAATAGAGCAGCTGGAGCGGGAAGTAAAGGCGCTGGCAAAGCTGAAGGATGCTTATGATCAATACAATATAAGGATACTTGCTGATCTATTTACCGAGTGGGCGCAGGCAAGAGAAAGAAGGAATAAAGACGAACAAGAGGTTCTTCGGCTTGAGGAAGAAATCCGGAATCTTTTAATGGAAATAGAAGACCAGGTGGATCAGCAACGAAAATTGTCCATTAATGAGGAAACCCTGGCCGAAAGTAAGGACAGGCTTTCCAGCCACGAAGCTTTTCGGTTGGAAAAGGAATTAAAGGAGAAGAAAAGTTCGCTTTCAGATTTGAAAACGGAAGTGGACAGACGTCAAAGTAGACTGGATGGACTTTTGAAAAAGGAGCGGGAAACAAGGCGCAGTCTGGATGAACTGGACCAGGCTATTTCCGAGCAGGAAAAAAACTTAAGAGAGTCGGCTGAAGATTTGTTTTTTGAAGCGGAAGAAAGTGCTTTTAGCCAACACGACCAGAATGTGGCGGACTTTTATCGCAATCTGGGTAGCGACTTCTCTTTTGGCCTTTGGAAACAGGAGATTCAGAAGCACGCTAAGAAATTGGATTTGGCATTGAAAGAAATCCAAAAAAGAGATGCTATAAAACAGAAGATCCAGGAGAAGAATTTCGAACTTGCCAATATGGAAAAAGACCGGGATCTGGCCCAGGATGAGGAACAGAAGTGGCAGGAGACGATGGAAGAGGACAAGCGGAAATTGATTCATGATATTCATCTGTGGTCGGAAACCCATTCGTATTACGATATTCAATCAAATACGCTCCAGGAAATGGCGAGACACATTGATGAGTTGTTTTCCGTGGTTGAGTACGAGCAAGTAAAGGACCTTTTTGCTCCATATGTCCATCGGTATGAGGACGGAATCAGGTTTGAACAGTCAACCGTCAAGTCCCGTGAAAAAATGATAGAGGAAGAGTTGACCAAGCTAAAAGAAGAGTGGATGAGGATGAAAGCCCAACAGGATCCAGAACCTGAGCGGGATGTTGCCACCATTGAGGCAAGAAAGCTTCTCGATGAGCAATCCATTCCATATGCCCCTTTTTATGAAGTCGTTGAGTTCTTGCCTGATGTAGAGCCGGAAATGCAAAAACGAATAGAAAGTGCATTGACGGAAATGGGAGTGCTCGACGCCCTGATTGTCAATGGGGAAGCAGAGCTTAAGCATGACCGTATTTTAACGGCTGACCCAAAGTTTCTGTCATACACTCTGGCAGATTATTTGCGTCCGGATTCTGCGCAGGACAAGATTCCCCCAAAGCACGTGCAGGATATATTGCAAAGTATTGAGATGGACGGTGAAGCACAGGTAAATCTCAAGGAAGATGGTTCTTATCAGCTAGGCAATCTCAGCGGCCATGCAGTTCCACTTGAGGAAATCCGATTCATTGGAAGGGAAGCACGGAAGCGTTACCGGGAAGAGTTGCTTCAAAACCTGGTTCAGAACATGGATTTGCTAAGGATTGAACTTGCGAACAGGCAAATGGACTATCGCCGTCTTGAAGATCAATTGAGGCAATCAAGGGAGAGGTGGTCTGCTTTCCCGGCCAGTACGGATGTAAGGTTTTCTTTTAATGAAATGCAAACAGCAGGGGAGAAGGTGAAATTTTTCCTTGAGAGGATTAAAGCCATTTCCGGGCAAGTTCAAGTGTTGGATCGGGAGTTGCAGCAGCTAAAGACCGCTTTGTTCCACCTGACTGAAGAGCTGGCTCTTCCGCAAACAGCAGAAGCATACTCAAAGGCAATAGAGCAAGGACGCAATTATGAGAACCAGCTTAATGATCTGCATCGGAAACATGATGGATTCATTCGCTCGATCCATGAGCTTGCCTCTCAAAAAGACCGACTGCAGGATCTTGAGGCAGAGATTGAAGTATACAGCGGAGAATTGAACGTTAAAAGGGATCAGCAGGAAAAGGTAGAAAAAGATATTTTTCATATTGAGGACCAACTAAAGCTGGTTGGTGCTGAGGAGGTACGGCGCGCTATTCGCGAGGTTACGGAAGAGTTGGAAAGAGTAAAACTTTCATTGAAGAAAGTAAATGAGAGTTTGCCTGCGTTAAAGGAGAAAAACCGCAATCACGCCGAAAAATTGGCTGAGCAAAAAGAATCGCTCAAATTCTGGACCCAAATCGAGCAAGAGTGGGACGAGGCACTCAGGAAGGAATGGAAGCGTGGAACTCATGGTGGCGAGATGGGGGCTTTTGACTACGCTCTTGTTAAGGAATTTTTAAAAGGGAAACCACAGAAAGAAAGATCTCCACTTGAAGGGCATTTAACCAACCAATTCCATACCCTCCAACCTGATCTGATTGAACACAAGATGCGGATGTTTTCCTATGTGCCGGATACCCCGGTATGGATGGGCCAGGTTCTTAAGGAAGAATGGAAGCCAGTGGTGGACCAATGGAAGACCAAGAATACCCGGAATATCGTCGAGTTCGACCAGCGGGGAGTGAAGATTTCACCGGCTGACTTGCATGACACTGTCTCCAGGGAATGGTCCTTGCAAGAGAACAGGCTTGATGAAATGGACAAAAAGCTTTACGAAGAAATTCTTTTGAACTCAGTTGGCCATAAACTTCGCGGCAGGATTCATAGGGCTGAGAAGTGGACTGAACAGATGAAGGAATTGATGGAGAGCCGGGACACATCTTCGGGATTGAAGTTTTCAATTAAATGGAGGCCGAGGACAGCTGATGCTGAACAAGAAATCGATACAAAGGAATTAATCGAGTTGCTTAAAAGTGATGCGAAGCTTTTAAGTGACCATGATCTTGAACGAATCACCAATCATTTCCGTTCCAAAATCAAAGCAGCTAAAACATGGCTTGAGGAGAAAGGGGAAGGCCAGACACTGCTTCAGGTATTAAAAATGGTATTGGATTACCGGAAGTGGTTTTCCTTCGTGCTTTATTTTGAAAGGCCGAATGAACCAAGGCGTGAATTGACAAACCATAATTTTTTCAAATTCAGTGGCGGGGAAAAGGCGATGGCCATGTATATTCCACTTTTTACAGCGTGCTATTCCAGGTACAAGGAAGCAGCAGCTCATGCGCCGTTCATTATTTCTCTGGATGAAGCCTTCGCGGGTGTCGATGAGAATAATATAAATGAAATGTTCGAGATTGTGGAACAGCTTCATTTTAATTACATCATGAATTCCCAGGTGCTTTGGGGAGACTATGAAACTGTTAAGTCTTTGTCAGTCTGTGAGCTGGTGAGGCCGAAAAATGCCAATTATGTCACGGTCATTCGCTACAAATGGGATGGACTGGCTATGCAGGTCAAATTGCCGGAAGGGAGCGTGACAGGTTGAGTGTTGAGTTGAAGGAGGCGATGGATTACTTTAAGTCGAAAAAAGGGTTTAAAGTCCTTTTTCAGCTATTTCGCTCAAAATACGAGTCCTTGGGCCGCATTGCC
Organism: Bacillus sp. REN3; assembly: GCF_017912555.1. Lineage (GTDB taxonomy): Bacteria > Bacillota > Bacilli > Bacillales > Cytobacillaceae > Mesobacillus. The sequence goes on from NZ_JAERSD010000020.1 coordinate 8,678, forward strand.
GGGAATGTGAAACTGGACGGTTTTTCATCGGAGGAGGTGGAGGAGATTGCGCTTTTTATGGGTGTCTCCCCCCATCATCTTGCCAGAAAAGGGACTGTTTCGCTTAAAGAATTTGAATCCCGCCTTTTTAAGACCCGTTTTTCGACATTCTCATTGATCGAATTGCTCGAAGCGTTTTTCAGAGAACCGATCCGGTCCAAGCGCGAAGTGAAGGAAGAACTGGAGTTTTTGCAAAGAAACTTGTTTGCACGTTTTAAGATCGAGTATGAAGGCATCTCGGCCTGGTTTGATTATTTGGAAAAGAAAACGCCAGATACGTTATGGATTTGGCGGATGTTAATTGATCCGGGATTTGAGGAAGATGTTCATCTGTTATGCAAGGCATATACGTCTTTGCCTGACAAAGTGGAACGATATCCGGTGTTCAGCCAGCGGGTAAGCGGGAATCCGCATACCCTGGATTTGTCTACGGTTAAGGGGAAGCTCTGGATTCATTTGCTGCATGTCATGAAGGGAGGGGAAGGGCCTCCTCCTTCACAAACGGAAGCGATTAATGATCTTTTGCTCTCCTATCAATTGCTGAGGGATGACATCGCCAATTTTGTCACAGCCGCCAATCTTATTGCCTATTCGGGAGGCGTGCCTCATCCAGTATTCCAGGCTGCAGCCGAGACTGGGTCGGTTTTAAATGTCCCGCTTCGAGAATTGTTAAAAATGGATAAGGTGAAAACCTTTTCAGGGGTGAAGAAAGTTTATATCGTGGAAAACTCGGGAGTTTTTTCGGCACTGATGGATGCAGTGGCCGATGCGCCATTAATTTGCACCCATGGGCAATTTAAACTGGCGGGACTGAAGCTGATGGACTTGCTGTCAGCTTCCGGCCATCACCTGTACTACAGCGGGGATTTCGACCCGGAAGGAATCGGCATGGCTGTAAGATTTAAAGAACGCTATGGAGAACAAGGACATTTGTGGAGAATGACGGCGCTTGATTACGAAGCTTCCAAGCCAACGGGAGGAATAGAAGACAGACATGGAAAACTTCTAACCTTGCAAAACTCCATTTTAGGGGAGCTGGTAACAGTAGTCATGCAACATAAAAAATTTGGCTACCAGGAAGGCATTCTTCAACTTCTTATACAAGATTTGAAGAATTAAGGGGGTATGGCTCTAGCAAAGCACAGAGCGATGGTTTTTAAAAGGGTTCAATCGGAAGTTTTGTGCTTTTTACTTTCTCGTATTTAGGCCAGACAGCGCAAAATTTTTGATTGCCCGAGAAAAATGAAGTTGCGGCCCTGGCCTATGGCAAACGTGTAGAACACACGGATTCCTGAAATGTAGTTATTGATCGTACCTGTCGAAAGACAGCGTTCATTTTTAAGGTATAAGATATATTGCTGGATATCCTTTTCACTCATCTCATAAAATAAAAGTATGTTTCTATGGATTTGTTTTCTTTGGCGATTAAACAATACCATATGAAACATACTTTTTCTTCGTTTATGCACTATTTTTGTCTGGGTGGGCTGTTTTTGAGCCATCGCGTAGCGATTTCGTTTTCCTGCTGGCAACCTTTGTATTGCGGTTGCTAAAGGGAACTGCCGGGTTGTCACGAGGACCGTCTTCTTTTATCAATAAGAATTGTATTTCCATTCCCTTTGTTTTTACAACTTCTTGCTATCTTCTCTCTTTTCTGCAAGTAATAAAAGTAATGTTGCTAAAGGACCTAATAGAAGAGAGAGCAAAAACCAATTTAATCCGGTTCTATTCTTACCTTGTGCAAGTCCAGCATTAATTAATGCCAAGGTGCCCCAACCAACAAAATATTGATTATCCATTATCTTCTGCCTCCATTCCACTACCATTTATAAAAATGCAGCGAAATAATTAGTCGTAATTAAATATTCTTCTTTATATATAACAATTATACTATCAATCATTTAATAATTGAGAATAAAAGCGGGAAATGTTGAAAAGTAAGGTGAACGTGGGGGAGGTTCTGCTGACAACCTTGGTATTGAGGTTGCTAAAAAGAACTGCTGGTTGTCACGAGTACCGTCCATATGAAAACTAAATGTGAACTTTTTGTAGACAAGCTGTCCAGATGGCCACAATTTTATTTCATTATTGGATATTGTTTCTTCAATATTCTGATATAATGAATTTGCCTCCTTTGTGTATCCTTCATAATAATCCTCGAAAGTATCCTCTAATAGAAAAGGTGATGTATGGATGAAGAAGCTTGTTTTATGTGAGTGTGGAAGCGGAAAATTCAAGGAAGAGTGCTGTCCGACTAGTATTCGGGCATGGGCTCAGCCAATTGCTGGTCCGGAAGATCGTAAAAAGATTCTTGAAATGCTTTTGATAGGCTCCGAGTTTGAAATGAGGAACCGCGGCTTGATGCATTATTATGGAAAGGATTTCATCGACTACAAACGGGAGCGGCCTAAGGATCAGCGGCGCAACTATTTCTTGATGGTCATCTCCAAATACATGACAGATTATCTTGAAGATGATTTTCCCCCTTCCTGGCAGGAATGTGATCAGTACTTTTGGGAGGAATTCCTGTTAGCACAGTATCCATATCACCTCCAAATCTCCAGGGAACAAAATGAACTCGAAAAATTTTCAAAAGAACTGAAGAAATTCACCAGTTGGCTGGATTCCCGTTATCAGACTCGCCACACCGACATCGTAAAAGAACTCATTGACACACATTTCGATGAGCTGAAGACTTGCGAATCCACACTTAATGTCCTCTTCGAACACACATTTCCCAATATACTGGACAGGAAAGCAAATCTCCAGGCTGACATGCTCGAAAACCTCAGCTCACTGGATCAATTCGATGAAACAACCTTTACACTGCTAAAAGTGATAAATATAAATGGCCCGATTGTCCACGCAACAGACATGGTCACGAATCAATCGATCCAAATCATTGATGTGCCAATGAAGGCGATTTTGCCAGGAGTGATCCTCGGCGGCACAATTGGCAAGACCAAAGGCAGTTGGCTTTGGACATGGCACTCTCCGTCAGTCGTATTTCCTTCCAAAGCGGAAAAACACCTGGAAAATGTGCTGTTTTATTGTTGATTCTTCATGGGTGAGCATAAGGACGGTTCTCGTGGCAACCTTGCTTTTACGCTTGGTTGTAGAGAGTTTTAGGTGTGAACAGGACCATCCCTGTGACACATAAGAAGTCATCGGCAATGTATTTACTGATTTTGGTATACTTAAGGTAAGATATTACTTTAGGGAGTGATCAATAATTGAACCCTAATCAGGAAGATACCATCAATTCAAAACTCTCCTCCAAACAACGCCTAATAAAATTGCAGGAACTCCTAAGAAAACACACAGATGAAGATAACCAACTAAAACTGGATGAAATCCTTGATCTTTTTTACGAGGAATACAAAATTCATGCGGGTAAGAAAGCGATTCGGGATGATTTGAAGGCGCTGGAGGAGTCGGGGATATTTGATGTGATGGTCAACCAGGAAAAGGATGGGGTGGAGAAGTATTATAGCCACCAGCAGCGGGTTTTTGAGATTCATGAGCTTCGCTTGCTGATTGATGCGGTTTCGTCTGCCAAGTTTATTTCCACGAAGGAAACGGAGGATCTAGTGGACAAGATCAAGCAGCTGGCGAGTATCCATCAGGCGAAGCAGCTGGGGAACCGGATGATCCTATCCGAAAGTTCGAAGAATGAAAACACCAAAATCAAGTATTCCATCCATACGCTTCATACGGCGATCCTCTCCAGCCAGTATATCCAGTTCAAGTATGGCCGGTATAACTTGCAGAAGAAGTTTAAGTTGAGCAACAATGGCGATTTTTATCAGCTGAAGCCGTATGCGTTGGTGTGGCATAATAACTTCTATTATTTGATTGGTGAATACCTGCCGACGGAGGAAATCCGCCATTATCGGGTTGACCGGATGAGGGATGTTGCGGCTCTTGACGAAACTTTTGTCCGTGATCCAGGGTTTGATGTCTCCAAGTATACTGAAAAATTATTTCACATGTATTCGGGAGAAGAAGCGCTGGTTGAAATTGAATTTAACGCAGATTTAATCAATGTCGTGATTGACCGGTTCGGACGGGGAGTGAACATCCGTCCAATTGGGGAAGAAAAGTTTGGGATTTCCACGCAGGCCATCCTTAGTGACGGGCTTGTCAGATGGCTGATGACCTGGGGCAGTGATGCCAAAGTGTTGACCCCTCCGTCATTAGTGGAAAGGATTAAAGAAGAAGCTGAGAAGTTTTATAGAGTTTACGAGTAACACCTGCGCTTATGCAGGTGTTTTTCTGTATGCTTCATACCCTTCCCATTTTTGGAAAGGATGAGAAAAAGAAACGATGTACAATGGTCCTATAAAATAATAAACGATTTTAATCAAGGAGGGCATAACAATGAAAAAAATGCTATTGGTTTTGGGATCAATTTTCCTGATGGTGCTGTTAGCTGCCTGCGGGGCTGATTCGGCAACGGAAGAGCTGGAAAAGAATGATACGAACAAGGCAGAAGCCAAGACAGGGGACAAGGCAGCAAAAGCTGAAGAGGATTCTAAGCCGGAGGAAGAAGAGAAGCCGGAAGATATTTGGACGTATTACGACAATGCCAAGTGGTCGGACAATTATAATGGGTTGAAACTTGAGGTTCAGAAGGTTGTTGTGAGTGATAAAGCTCCAACGATGGAAGATGAGAATGCTAAAGCTTCTGCTGTCGGAGTGAAGTTTAAAATGGAAAATACGACAGAGGGCAAGTTTACATTTTATCCGGACCAGGCGGTGCTGGTCACAAGTACTGGTGAACAGATCGATATGCCAGATATGTGGGTGTCTGATGATCTTGGTGGAGAAATCGACAAAGGTGTCATCAAGGAAGGAAATATTATTTGGTTACTGGAACGAGGAAATGCTGAAGCGATTGAATGGATCAAGATGAGTTTCACCGGTCATCAGGGTGACGAAGACAATTTTGACGCCGAGACTAAGGAATACGAATTCGAAATTAAATTGAAGTAAGAAATTCCATCAGGAGGGGATCCGCATGAAAAAACTAGTCGTTGTTTTACTTATAACCTTAATGGCGTTGCTTACTGCCTGTTCATCAGACGAAAAAGCGGGTAATAATGCAAATAAAAAAGCAGAGAGTAGCCAAGAGGATCAAAGCAAATCAAAAGATGAAGGTTCGGTGGAAGTGGATAAAGGCCTTTTTAACGTGGAAGTGACGCTGCCAGCATCCTTATTTGAGGGGGGAGACATTGATAAAGCGATTGAAGAGGCAAAAGCTGAAGGCGTTAAGGAAGTGATCAAAAATGATGATGGTTCAGTCACTTACAAGATGTCCAAGTCTGACCATAAAAAAATGATGAAGGAGCTCGAAACAAGCATCCAGGAATCACTTGAAGAAATGAAGACAAGTGGGGACTTTGCCTCGATTAAGGATATAACCCACAACAAGTCCTTTACAGAGTTTACTTTGGGAGTGGATCAACAAGCCTATGAAAATAGCATGGATGGCTTTGCTGTATTTGGCCTGGGAATTTCAGGCGCTTATTATCAGCTATTCAATGGTGCTGACAAGGATGATTATAAAGTGACGATCTTTATAAAGGATCAGGCGACCGGTAAGGAAATCGAACAGATTGTTTTCCCGGATGATATGGAGGAGAATGAGTGAATTCATAAAATCTCGTTCGCTGTTTTCTGAATACTTCATTTGTACTGCATTTTTGAATGGAGGTGCCATGTATGAAGCAATATTTGAAGATTTTAGTCCATACAGAGATGAATCGGGTGAACCGGCTCCTTGAGGAGGGCTGGGAGCTGATCGAAACCAGTAAAGTCCTTTTTTCAGTTGGAGGTGAAGTGGTGGAATACCATCTCGGCCTTCCTGCGGAAACGAGGATCAAGCAGTTAGAGGAGATTATCCGGACTTACGAAAAATACCATCTTAAGACCACTCTGATCCACGACTTAGCCGAAGCCAACAAGGAAGACATTCTCGAATATACAACAGAACCGGGGCTTCCCCTGTCGGAAACCACTGTCACTAAGTTCCTTAAGATGTACGAAGAGGCGGTCAACGGGAAAACAGTGAATTATTATAAAAGGGAAGTCCATCCGTTTGAGGATCCGGATTTGAATCGGTATGATACCGATTTGGATTATGAATAATAGTTTTTGCCCCTAACTGGGTACAAGCGATGAACCCGAACAATGCTTTGGTATCTCTTTAGTTCTGTTTTGATGAAGTGCCTGCTGTCCCTAAAGGATAGCGGGCGTTTTTGAGTCTTTTTACTCTGAAAATCCTAAAAGGAATATTTGGATATTTGTGGAATTATATAATAGTTATGTCTAAATATGTAGGAGTGGTTATGAATAGACTGAGAGTACTTCATTTGATGACTTGTTTCTTGCGGCAATTGAGGAGCCTTCAAACCGGTTTCTTTTTTATAAAAAGTTGATTGAACTTGAACTGTACGCCATCGGAACGGTTGAAGATGATGAGACTTTGAACTTATAGTACATCGAAGAGGATGGGGAGCCTGTGCTGCCGGTTTTTACGAGCTAAGAGAAGTTCGATGAAATCAACAGGTCAGAGTATCCATATGTAAAAAATATCGGTGGAACCGCTGTTAGAGATGGCGGGGACGGACAATCCCTGGGTTTTGAACCCATTTACCGGCTTGAGCAAGAAAATAATCCGGGAAGAGCTTGAAACTTTGAGGGATGGCCGGATTTTGCGAACAGCTTAAAGACGAGGAGAAAGAACGAATCTTGACTGAACAACTGGAAGAACTTCCTGGAGAGGCAATGGATGTGCTGCGTACATGTCTAAAGAAGTTCCTTTCTGTTAAAAAAGCCTACCTGGTAAACTTGTTTAATCCTGCGGCTGCTGGTCCGGCTTTCCCGCTGATGGCAGTGGAAGTGGATGCCGTGGAAGAAGGTCTGGACGGAGAACTGTTCGGCACTATCGATCATCAGGCAAAGCCGCAAATCGAAGTAATGATACTCGCTGAGACGTTCCCGCTGGCCAACTCTATTGTCGAGCAGGCCACGCCCTTTTATTTTCGTGAATCGGTTGATGAGTTAAGGACAATGTTTGATTAGGAGGTCAACGGGTGTCAAAGATTGAAATTAAAATAAATCAGGTAAAGGCGGCGAACCGGGATTTAGTCCATCTGTCCTCACGCGTGGAGAATGAGGAGAACCGGATTTCTTCCCTTAGGGGGCAGGTTGATGGCAGGATCGCAAGCCGGCGGAACATCGGAAGGAACTTGAGTGAGGCAGCCGCAAAGGCAAGGGTGATTGAGAGAAAGCTGAATAAACTGAATCAATTCGTTGATGCCTCGATGGATTTGTATGTGAAGGCCGATAAGAAGGCGGACCGATTCCGAGAGCCCGAAAAGAAATCGATCTGGGAGAAGACCGCAGGGGGTTTTAAGACAGCGAATGATATAAGGAAAGGGTTCCGCAAGGGAGTGGCAGGGGCCCTTTTTTCAACCGTTGAAGGAATTTGGAACGCCGTCACCCATCCAATCAAGACCGCAAATGGGATCGTCTATGCCATCGGCCATCCCGTGGAAACCGCCAAAAGCATATGGAAATCCATATCCGACTCCTGGAAGAACGACGTCATAAACGGCGATGCCAAAAGCCGTTCTGAATGGTTTGGCCGCGCCGTCGGGGAAGCCGCCCTTGCGATTGTCGGGACCAAAGGCGTCGACAAGGCCGTGAAGGTGGCCAAAGGTGCCAGGGTTGTGAAGGAGGATGGGGGAGCTAGGGTTGTTAGGCCGGAGACTATTGAGAAGAAGGAAAGCGAGAGCAGGGATGGAAAACCTGTGACTCCTGAGAGGAGAGACAGCGGAGCTAGGGTTGAAAAGCGGGAGGTTCCTCAGAGGATAGACGGGAATGGGGGAATTGGGGATAATAGTGGTAAGGATACGGGTAAAAATTCAGAAATTGTGAAATTTACAGAAGAACAACTATCTACCAAACCATCATATTCTAGAGATCCTGAAAAGTGGCAGAAAAAAGGTGGGAAAATCGAAATTAGCGAGGATGGAATATGGACTTATATTGATTGGGAAGTTCCTCCGAATCGAGTTTCTTATCCTGGAGGTTTTCCTGATTTTAAATCTGCGGGGTTGGTAAGACAAGAAGTTCCGATAGGTGAATTTAAAAGATATGACATTGACTTTGCTAAGGCTGACGAATTAGCTCCAAATGGGCCGAAATTAGATGAAAATACGTGGCACCATTATCAAGATTTAACAACAATGCAAGAAATAAATAAAGAGATGCACAGAAGATTTCGACATATGGGTGGAATGTCATTAACTAAGAAGATTAAATAGGAGTGAAAAATATGAATTTAGATGCTTTTGGTAGGGCAACTGAGGAATCGATTGAAGAATTAGAAGAATTAATAGGATTCCCACTTCCAGATGAATATAAAAAGTTTTTGAGTGAATATAACGGAGGAACTTCGAAAGTTAGATATAGTAAATTTTTTGTTGAAGAATTGAATCAGGAAATTCCTTTAGATGTTTTGTATGGTATAGATGTTAAAAGGACTTTTGATTTGAGTGTATGTTTTGAAGAGTTTGAAGAAGATTTATTACCAAATAGTTTAATAATAGGAGATGATCCTGGTTCAGGATTAATTGTACTTATTACAGATGCTGAAAACTATGGTGTATATTATTGGGACCACTCTTTTTATTTTCCGCAATCTAGTGAAGAAGAAAATACGTATAAAATAGCTGATAGTTTTAAGGATTTTATTAATGGATTGAACAATCCGTAATATGCTAAATTTAGTATATTTAAGATAAAAATACAGGGTATAAGAAAATACAAAAAACGTTGGTTAAAGAATAATATTTGCATGTTCAAGATACCCTAAAGCTAAAATTGCCAGAAAGTTAAGAGTGTTTTTTATATAATTATGGGCTGGTTTATATGGTGTAGATATTTTAGGAGTGGCTAAGTCTGATATTGCTACTGTTGTTATTGAAACGGAGAGTTATAGGGATTTAGGAATGGGTGAGAATTTAATAGTTATTGAAGATATAGATGAATATGCCTATTGTTTAGATACAAGCAATATGGTGAATAATGAGTGCCCAGTAATTGCGTGGAATAAGCAAGGAGGACTTGATGACTACAATACGGCAGAAAATTTTTATGAGTTTTTTATCACAAAGGTTATTAGATGCAAAAGAAGCTAGGGAAGAAGATTTTTACGATAGATAAATAGAAAGAAACTCTAAATGAGATTAAAGAAAACCAAAAACTCTTGATGGTTGTACCATCAAGAGTTTTTATTATGATATTTGGGACCAAAGGCATCGACAAGGCTACTAGAAACCCAGCAACACAATTGGAAGTTGGGCGAGAATATAGAGGGTTTGCACGGGGACGGTTCTCCTGGCAACCTCGCTGTCGCGGTTGGCTAAGGGAACAGTAGGGTTGTCACGAGAACCGTCCCTATGAAAACCTCAAACTTAGGAGTGGTTATGATTTATGAGTGTTTCTTTTGATGAGCTTTTGGCTGCGGCTATTGAGAGGGCTTCTGGTCGTTTTCTTTTTTATAGGGCGTTGGTGGAGCTTGAGCTGTTCGTCATTGGTTCTGCGGAGGATGAGGAGACTTTGAACTTGAAGTACATGGAGGAGGATGGGGAGCTGGTGCTGCCTGTTTTTACGAGCCGGGAGAAGTTCGAGGAGACTTTCAAGTCTGAGTATCGATATGTAAGGATTCCGACGGAACTGCTGTTGGAGATGGCAGGGACGGCCATTCCATGGCTGGTGAATCCTTTTACCGGGGTGAGCAAGAAAATCATCCGGGAAGAGCTTGAAACTTTAAAGGATGGCCGGATTTTGCATTATTTTTTCGAATCTGTAAAAAAAGCCTACCTGATAAACCTGTTTGATCCTTGCTGGTCCGGCTTTCCCACTGCTGGCAGTGGAGGTGGAAGCTGTGGAAGAAGGTCTGGTCGGTGAACTGTTCGGCGCTATCGATCATCAGGAAAAGCCGCAGATCGAAGCCATGATTCTCGACGAGGTGTTCCCGCTGGCTAGCTCCATTGTCGAGCATACCAGGCCATTTTATTTTCGTGAGTCGGTTGATGAGTTAAGGACAATGTTTGATTAGGAGGTCGACGGGTGTCAAAAATTGATATTAAAATAAATCAGGTCAAGGCGGCGAACAGGGATTTAGTCCATCTCTCCTCACGGGTGGAGAATGAGGAGAACCGGATTTCTTCCCTTAGAGGGCAGGTTGATGGCAGGATCGCAAGCCGGCCGAACATCGGAAGGAACTTGAGTGAGGCAGCCGCAAAGGCAAGGGTGATTGAGAGAAAGCTGAATAAACTGAATCAATTCGTTGATGCCTCGATGGATTTGTATGTGAAGGCCAATAAGAAGACGGACCGATTCCGAGAGCCCGAAAAGAAATCGATCTGGGAGAAGATCGCAGACGGTTTTAAGACAGCGAATGATATAAGGAAGGGATTCAGGAAGGGAGTTGTAGAGGCTCTTTTTTCAAAAGTTGAAGGTATTTGGAACGCCGTCACCCATCCGGTCAAGACCGCCAAAGGGATTGTCTATGCCATAGGCCATCCCGGGGAAACCGCCAAAAGCATATGGAAATCCATCTCCGACTCCTGGAAGAACGATGTCATCAACGGCGATGCCAAAAGCCGATCCGAATGGTTCGGCCGCTCCGTCGGGGAAGCCGCCCTTGCGATCGTCGGGACCAAAGGCGTTGACAAGGCCGTGAAGATGGCCAAAGGGGCAAGGGTTGTGAAGGAGGATGGCGGAGCTAGGGTCGTCAGGCCGGAGACAATTGAGAAGAAGGATGGCGGGGGCAGGGATGGAAAACCTGTGACTCCTGAGAGGAGAGACAGCGGAGAAAGGGTTGAAAGGCGGGAGGTTCCTCGGATCATAGACGGGAATGGCGGAAATGGGGATAATATCTATAAGGGTCCGGGTAATGATGTACCTCCTTATGGAAGAAAGTCAGTCCCTATAGGGACTCACCGTGAAGTAAATGGTTATCCAGTAAAAGTGAAACCAGGTGCTCAAGAGAAACATATTCCAAATACTCCGAATTACAAACAAGAGCTAGCGAGTGGGAAAAAACAAAAGTATCATCTATGGCGATAATAAAACAGCACAAGAATTGCTTGATAAGTTTTCCGGGAAAGGTCAATTACTACCAAACGGTAAAAAAGAAAGAATAGACTTTGGTAAACCAATTGGAAAATACTTTGATCGGGATACTGGTGAATATCTTGAAACAACAAGAGGAATTATTCATTATGGAAAAGACGGTGCGCACATAGTGCCATCAGAACCATTAAAGAAATAAAAAAAGAGGAGGATGTATATATGGAATACGATCCTTTAATAAAAGCATTAAAAAAGTATAAAAATAATGACCTGATTATAGAGTGGGATAGCGGATTAAGGATTATTGGTGAACCAGACACACTATTTGAAACAGACAATGGATTAGATGATGATGATGTAAATTATTTTGAATATTATGCAGTTACATTTCAAGTAATTGATATTTTAGCACATCCTATTAGTGAAGAAAGTAAATTATATAATTGGCTAATACAAGGGAAAGGTTCATTAGTTGAAATTTCTCTTTATGATGAACCTCCAAGCGACGTTTTTTTATCCGACGGAAAGAGAGTATGGGAAAGGAAAAATTAATACTAGTGCCTATTAATTTATACTTCGACCTTGATTGGCTAGTATGCCTTTCAAGGTTTTTGATTAGAACTTTGCCACCACAGATTGCATATGAGGCTGTAGTATTTTTAAGGAAGGGGCTTTTAAATGAATTTTTATGTAGATGTTCTTAAACAAAATCAATTAATGTACGATTGGAAAACCTTATATGTTGGCTTGAAACTTGGTTTAGTGAATTTTAGTGAAATAACTAATCATGCAATTGAATTTTTAACTAACCATAGTAAGACAAAACCAGCTGGTATAATATTTCCAAGGTGTCCTCATTGTGCATATTTAATAGATGGTTTTTGAATTTATTACGGAGGTTCCCAATAATGACAAATGAGATTTTAACTAAAGATTATGTTATACAGAATGGGATTGATTTTGAAGAAGAATTAGGGTTTGGAGGACCATTTGATCAAGGAATTGTAGAATATACTGATTCTGGTGAAGAAAGATTATTCACTGGCTTAGCTTATGAGTTGTATAAAAACGGTAATATTGAGAGTTACTTTTTTGTAGAAAATGGAGTGAAACAGGGTATCAATGTTACATTTTATCCAAGTGGCAATATAAAAAGAATAAGTAATATGGACAAAGGTGCAGCACATGGATACCAAGTTGAATATTTCGAGAATAAGCTAATAAAATATGAGTCAGAATGTGTTGCTGGGCGTGAAATGAAATATATAAAGTATGATGAAAAAGGAAATATAGTGAAAAAAAGGAACCAAATGAATCAGATCTGAAATATTCAAAAAGATATGAGTAAGAAGTCAAATGAATATAGAAAATTTACAGGCCATACAGAATGAGTTAAAGATTAATATTCAATTAAAGAATGTATTTCAATTGAGCGAAATAACTCTAGTTGCAGGGGTTGAACTCGCTTATTGGAGTGAAGATAAAATTGAATACTGTGTTTGTTGTATTGTAGTTATAGATTATAGAACCAAAGAAATTATTGAGCAGGTCGAGTATACAGGTGAAGTTGATTTTCCATATATCCCCGGATATTTGGCTTTCCGTGAATTGCCATTTATTATAAAAGCGGTTGAACAATTAAAAAACATTTCCGACTTATATATGTTTGATGGAAATGGTTATTTGCATAGCCGTCATATGGGGATTGCAACACATGCTTCGTTTCACTTAGAAAAGCCTACCATAGGGGTTGCAAAGACATATTTAAAGGTAGGAAATATTGATTTTACGATGCCACAAAATATAGTAGGAGCGTATACCGATATTGTTTTAAATGGAGAAGTTTATGGGCGAGCCTTAAGGACAAGAGAGAGTGTTAAACCTATTTTCGTTTCATGTGGAAATTGGATTGATATAGATACTGCGACTCATATAACTATGCATTTTGTAGAGAAAGATAGCCGCCTGCCTATTACTATAAGATATGCAGATTTAGCCACACATGAAGCAAGAAGAAAATATAAAAAGTGAATTTAATATGAACTTGTTTGATCCTGCGGCTGCTGGTCCGGCTTTCCCGCTGATGGCAGTGGAAGTGGATGCAGTGGAAGATGGGGTGGTTCGAGAGTTGTTTGACGCAATAAATCAACATGCCGAGCAGCAAATCGAAGTAATGATACTCGATGAGACGTTCCCGCTGGCCAACTCCATTGTCGAGCACGCCACGCTCTTTTATTTTCGTGAGTCGGTTGATGAGTTAAGGACATTGTTTGATTAGGAGATCGACGGGTGTCAAAGATTGATATAAAAGTGAATCAGGTGAAGGCGGCGGAAATGGATTTGACCAATCTGTCCTCCCGGATTGATTCCCCTTGACAACCTTGACAAGAAATAGGTTTTAAATTATACTAAATTCAAGATATATTAATTCGAGATATTTGTTGAATGGAGGGATAGGGATGCTGGATATTCTAAAAAGGATCAATGAACTTTCTTATAAGAGAAAGAACGCAGGATTGACTGAGATCGAAGTGGGTGAAATGAACAGGTTGCGGAATACGTATCTGCAAATCTTTCGCGGGTCGATGGAGGAATTGCTTTTGAACACGACTGTTGTGGATCCAAAAGGGGCTGATGTAACCCCAAAAAAGTTAAGAAAAGAGCAAGCCAGGAATAGAAAGAAAGCAATCTGGTCGTGACCAGCACAAAGTGATTCCAATGATGGAAGTCACATTATTTTTGAATAAATATCTCGAATTCGAGATAAATAGAGGAGGAAAATTATAATGATGGATTTAGGTCTGTTGATCATAAGATTGGTTATTGGTGTTTTATTTTTTGGACATGGTGCGCAAAAGTTGTTTGGCTGGTTTGGCGGTTATGGTTTAAAGGGGACCGGCGGGTGGTTTGATTCTATCGGCATGAAGCCTGGTGTTACGATGGCACTTTTCGCCGGATTGGCTGAATTTATCGGGGGAATATTATTGGCAGCAGGATTCTTGACGCCGCTGGCGGCGGTCATGATTGCCGGAACGATGCTGATTGCCATCGTGAAAGTGCATGGCCCAAATGGTTTGTGGGCGACTTCCAATGGATATGAATATAACTTAACGTTGATGGCTGTAGCTGTTGGGCTCGCTTTAATTGGTCCTGGAAAATACGCGATAGACGCGATTTTATTCTAATTTATCTTGAAATCGAGGGATGGAGTGGAAACTATGGACAAAAAAACAATGGGAATTCACCATATTTCGGCAATCGTCGGCCATCCGCAGGAAAACGTCGATTTTTACGCAGGTGTATTGGGATTGCGTTTGGTCAAGCAAACGGTCAACTTCGATGATCCTGAAACGTATCACCTCTATTTTGGGAATGAAGGCGGCAGACCTGGAACCATCATCACCTTCTTTCCATGGGCAGGCGCTCGCCAGGGAGTCATTGGCGATGGACAGGTTGGCGTGACATCTTATGTCGTTCCAATGGGTGCAATGGATTTTTGGAAAAGGCGGTTGGAAAAATTCAATGTATCTTTTACGATGATGGAACGTTTTGGAGAACGATATTTGGAGTTTGATGATCCTCATGGTCTTCATCTGGAAATTGTTGAACGAGAAGAAGGGGAAATCAATGAGTGGAGTTTCGGCGAGGTAACACCTGAGGTTGCGATCAAAGGGTTCGGCGGAGCGATGCTTTTGTCGGCTCAGCCCGAAAAAACCGCTGATCTGCTTGAAAAAGTCATGGGCCTTGAACATGTAGGCAAAGAAGGAGACTTCATCCGTTTCCGGTCTCCCGCAGACATCGGAAATGTCATCGACCTGAAATTGACAACGATCGGACGCGGGGTGATGGGGGTTGGAACGGTGCATCACATTGCCTGGAGAGCTGCCGATGATGAGGACCAGTTGGAATGGCAGCAATATGTTGCATCCAATGGATATAGTGTCACACCTGTAAGGGACAGGAACTACTTCAATGCGGTATATTTTAGGGAGCATGGGGAAATCCTTTTCGAAATTGCGACCGATCCTCCAGGGTTTGCACATGACGAATCATCGGAAACCATGGGGGGAAAATTGATGCTGCCTGAGCAGTATGAGCATGATCGGGGACACATCGAAAGAGGATTGATCCCGATTGAAGTAAGAGAATTGGATTGATACGGAGCTTTTTCTGCAGTGGATTTTTGAAGAAGAAAGGGGGATGGAGGAATGCAAAGGACTCTAGGGATCCACCATATAACGGCCATGGTCAACGATGCGCAAAGGAATATTGATTTTTACGCTGGCGTTCTTGCGTTAAGGCTTGTGAAAAAAACGATAAATTTTGACCGTCCGGAAGTGTACCATCTTTATTTTGGCAACGAAACCGGAGATCCAGGTACCGCCATTACCTTTTTTCCCTGGCCAAATCTGCTGAAAGGGCGCATCGGAATCGGCCAGGTCGGGGTGACCAGTTATGTCATTCCAATGGGATCCATTCCCTTTTGGCAAGACCGGTTGAAAAGGTTTGGTGTCAGGTTCATTCAGAATGTCCGGTATGGCGAAAGCTATCTGCAGTTCCAGGATCCAGACGGACTGGAAATCGAGCTGGTCGAACGAAATGAGGGGCCCACGAATACATGGAGCTTTGGAGGGGTTACTCCTGACGTTGCGATCAAAGGCTTTAGCGGGGCCATTTTGATATCCGCCCAGCCCCATAAAACAGCGGAGATTCTCGAAGGAGTCCTCGGATTTGACACTATCGGCCAGGAAGAAAGCTTCCTTAGGTTCAAAGCAATGGCAGAAACCGGCAATACCATTGATATTAAGCTGTCTCCTTCCGTCCGTGGATTGATGGGTGCAGGAACGATTCACCATATCGCATGGAGAGCGAAGGATGACGAGGAGCATAAAAAGTGGAGAGAGCTTCTCGTGGAAAAAGGGTACTACCCAACAGAGATTCTCGACCGCAACTACTTCAAATCGCTGTATTTCCATGAGGGCGGAGGCATCCTTTTTGAAATAGCAACCGATTCACCGGGCTTTACCGTGGATGAATCAATGAATGGCCTCGGTAAAAAATTGATGCTACCATCATGGCTGGAATCAAAAAGAGAAGAATTAGAAGACAAACTGCCAAAGGTGGAAGCTCGGGTACTGGAGGGGGATAAAGAATGAAACATATTTTCAACAAGGGAAAAGGCGCGGAAAAACCGACGCTGTTATTGCTTCATGGCACTGGAGGCAATGAATTGGATCTGCTGCCACTTGCCGGAATGATCGATGATGAGGCATCTGTCTTAAGCGTCCGCGGGAATGTATTGGAAAATGGGATGCCAAGATTCTTCCGCAGATTAGCCGAAGGGGTATTCGATGAAGAAGACCTTATTTTCCGAACGAAGGAATTGAATGATTTCCTTGATGAAGCAGCAGGAAAGTACGGCTTTGATCGAAACAATGTGATGGCTATTGGCTATTCAAATGGAGCAAATATCGCAGCAAGCCTGCTATTCCATTATCCAAACGCCTTGAAAGGAGCGATCCTCCATCATCCCATGGTGCCGAGAAGAGGGATCGACCTGCCGGACCTGACAGGAACTTCCGTATTCATCGCGGCCGGAACAAACGATCCAATCTGTCCGCCACAGGAGTCCGAAGAACTGCAATCCCTGCTGGAAAAAGCAGGTGCAGATGCCGACCTTCATTGGGAAGATAAAGGGCACCAGCTGACACAACAGGAAGCAGAAGCAGCAGCAAAGTGGTACCAGGAAAGGCTTTAATTAATGGAGCATGGGGACGGTTCTTTTGCTTCACGAATTGCAGAAAGGCAATTTCGTGAAGTCGAGAGGGCTGTCTTTTTGTTTCCAAAATTTTTTTGAAATGCTGTTGAAGTAAAAGTTGATGGATTTGGAATAGCTTTATTCGCAACATCGATCATGTGAAGCAAAGGTTCGCCAAGGAACAGTTAAAGCAACCCTCTTTTCTATTTTCCCCTCCCAATGGGACGCAAGAACCGTCCCTGTGTCCCAGGAAAACTTTTTTTATCTTGAATCGTATGATAGATATCTATATTTCGGAGGAGGTTCATATGGAAAACGCAAGTAGCAATACTGAAAGATACATCCAAATTTATTCTGTACTAAAAGAAGAGTTTCGCTGGAAGGTTACCAATCATTCGGTGTTGATGATGGCGGCATCCCTGTATATTTCAACCAATCGCAACTTTGATATGGCAAGATTTGCTGAGCTTGCTGAGTATATAAAAAGCGAATCCCGACTGTTTTCGCCTTTACGGTCTGAATCCCGTTTTATGTTTGCAGCCATGCTCGATACAAGGTTTGAGAACCCTGAAGAGAAGTTTCCTGTCTTGATCAAGGCATATGACGAGCTAGTCTCAGGGGGATTCAGCAAAAATATTTATACTTATATTGCCGCCATGCTTCTGATCACCAAAAATACAGAAGAGATCCAGCTCTATTCAGGCCGGGCACGAGAAATTTACAAGAAGATGAAGGGGGAGCATTGGTTTTTGACAGGTCACAGCGATTATCCGCTTGCCGTCATGCTGGCTCAGGACCCGCGCCAGGCAGATGAACTGATTGCCCGTATGGAAGACCTGTACACCAAGCTTTCCCAAAATGGTTTCCGGAAAGGGAATGACCTGCAAAGCATGAGCCATATCCTCTCATTGCATGAAACCAGATCTGCAGATGACCTGGTGATGGGATCCGCGGAAATAAATGACCGCATGAAGGAAGAAGGAATTAAGCCAAAAACCATGTTCTATCCTCAAATTGCTCTGCTCACATTCATTGAAAGAGGCATCGACAACCTTGCCGAAATAAGAGAAGTATGGGAGCAATTGAATGCAGAGAAGCCATTCAAATGGAAAAAAGACATTAATTTCATGATGGCCGTTACCTTCGTGATCAATGATAAAATCGAGAATTCTCCCCTGCTGCAAGCAAATCTTACTACTACAATCGAAACAATGATACAGGCCCAGCAGGCAGCATCGATTGCAGCGATATCAGGTGCCGTTGCGGCAAATTCTTCAAGCGGGGGAGAATGATTGGTGGAAGAGGGGGCTTCGGGAAAGCCGGAGAAACCTGGTACTTCTGCTGTCTAAGCTTTAATTGAAAAATCTTTTGCTGAATTCATTATCAGATGTAATCCTGCCGCTGAAAAGCTATCATACAGTCGTACCAACATTGCCGTAAGCAGCCTGTTCATGGCATCTGACGACCCCCGCTTTGTGGATGGAGCAGTTATAACAGTTGATGGCAGGCTGGACAGCTGCATGTTAAATATTTGAAGCAGCCCGGGATGTATGGAAACCGTTCCGTTTTTAGGGTGCATATCCTACAATTGGCGAAGAAAGTGGCGTGTAAACTGACATCAGTTTGGCACGCCATTTTTCTGATTTAATGTTAGAAATGGAACGATCAATCTGAATTCATGGCCAAGATATCATGAAGGGGAATCAAAATGGTTATATGCGGCGAAAACTCAAGCAGAAAGAATCAAGGCTTCTGTTTTAAATATTTCGGTTCTCAAATGGTGCATGAGAATCTTCTCGTGTCCCGTAAATAAACGAGATGATAAATCGATAATAAAATATTAAAATAAATAAAATATTTATTGAAAAACGATAAATTTTCAATTAAAATCGGTTTGGAAGATATTTAAGTGAGGTGCTTTTTATGAAACGTGGTTCAACGCTCTTTTTAAAATTGGCTGTATTTTCCATTGGAACTCCAGTTCTCGCTTTGTGTGTGTTTTTATTGCCTAAAATAGCGGATGTCGCAATTCATGAGGCAATGAACGGGGCTTGGTTGGGTTATGTGATGTTAGGACTTCTATTACTTATGTATGGATCGGCTATCCCTTTCTACCTTGCGTTGTATCGGACATTTAAACTTTTAAGCTATATCGACAAGAACCAAGCGTTTTCAGAAATGTCCGTAGAAGCTTTAAAGAAAATAAAAGTCTATGCCATCATTATCAGCGGTTTGTATGTAGCTGCCCTGCCATGTATCTATATCATTGCACAGTGGGATGATGCCCCGGGTCTGGTTTTAATGGGGATGGTCATTATTGGCGCTTCAATAGTTATTGCGGTCTTTGCTGCTGTTCTGCAAAGACTTTTAAAGGAAGCTATTATGATAAAATCAGAAAATGATCTAACGGTCTGAGGTGGAAAAATGGTTATTATCATCAATATTGATGTGATGTTGGCGAAAAGGAAAATGAGTGTGACTGAATTATCAGAGAGGGTAGGAATCACAATGGCTAACCTTTCTATTTTAAAAAATGGAAAAGCGAAAGCAATCAGGTTATCCACTTTGGAGGCGATTTGTAAGGCTTTGGAATGTCAACCCGGGGATAGTTTGGAATACCGGCGTGATGATGGGACCAGCCAATGATCTTAGCGGCAATTGAGTAAAAAGGGGCGTTATGTATGGATTTTTCAATTAAACAGCAACATTCTCGGAAAAAACTTTTAAGGGCGCAAATAAGTGCTGTCATTAAACAGTTATTTCATTTTGGCTGGGAGCAAGCTTTATCATGTTTATTTCCTGTCGTTATTTTTGCCTCTTTGGCTATTACACAAAACATTCCCCTTCCGTTCCTGCCGAGGTATGACTGGCTGCTTATCATCTTCCTTTTGATGCAGTGGTGGTTGGTGCGGTCAGGTCTTGAAACAAAGGATGAACTAAAAGTCATCACACTGTTCCATTTTATTGGCCTTGCTCTTGAAATATTCAAGACACATATGGGATCCTGGTCTTACCCAGAGGAAGGATACTTAAAGCTTTTTGGAGTTCCCTTGTATAGTGGATTCATGTATGCGAGCGTTGCTAGTTATCTGTTTCAGGCGTGGAGAAGATTGAAAGTTGACCTGGTGAAGTGGCCGCCGTTTTTGATAGTGTTCCCGCTTGCTGCTGCGATTTATTTGAATTTCTTCATCCACCATTTTTGGATTGACGTTCGTTGGTGGTTAGCTGGTCTTGTGATGATCGTCTTCTGGCAATCATGGGTCATATTCGAGGTTAATGGAACACGTTACCGTATGCCACTCGCGCTTTCTTTCATGCTTATCGGATTTTTCATATGGATTGCTGAAAATATCGCCACGTTGTTAGGGGCCTGGAAATATCCGAACCAAATCGATGCATGGAGTCTAGTCCATCTTGGAAAGGTTAGTTCGTGGGTCTTATTGGTGATTGTCAGTTTTCTTATAGTGGCAACGTTAAAGCAGGTTAAAGTAAAATCCCCCGGTAGGAACTAAACGTCTCCTCTTCGCATATATTTATAGTTAATAACATTACCAGCATTTCAATCTAAAGCGAGGGGTGATGGCATCATGTTTTCTGTAACGGGAATGCAGGGGTTTCAGTTGTTTTCGGCAGAACACTTGATCACGCTGGGGATTTTCCTTGCAGCCTGTTTTGGCCTTGTTCTTTTTAGGAAGAAGCTGAAGCCACATCAAAAGATATTGAGATGGACGATCTTTTGGACTTTACCGGTATGTGAGGCTTCGGCTCAGTTATGGCTGATTCTAACGGATCAATGGTATGTCGGGAATCTGCCTTTGCATTTGTGTTCAATAAGTTCCTTTCTGGCTATGTACCTATTCTTGAGGAAGAGTGAGAAAGGGTTTTATGTCCTCTATTTTATCGGCACCCTGCCCCCGGTTTTGGCTATGGTTACACCTGAAATGCCATATGTTTTTCCTCATTTTCACTACATTGAATATTTCCTCCACCATTCAGCTATTCCGATTGCCGCCTTATATTTCATTCTCTTTGAGGGTTACCGAGTTCCCCGGAAAGCCATCCTATTCACTTACCTAACCATGAACATCCTCGCTGTTCCGATCTTTTTTCTGAATATCCTGCTTGGTACCAATTTCTTTTACCTGGCAAGTCCGACAGAATCCAAGACCATCCTATCCTTTTTTGGCACTGGGATCAGATATTACCTGAACCTTGAAATGGCTGCTCTGCTTGTATTTTGCATCACTTATGTCCCAATGTGGCAGCTGATCAAATGGGAGTACAAGAAGGGCTTATTAAGTATGTGAATATAGAGTTGTTTTTATAGGAAGGAACGCCATGAAGGGCATTTGATTAGTTGCTTGGGAAGGATTGCTTTCAGGTGATTTTTTCTTATTTCTTACCGTGAAATCAGTGGCATAGACGCATCCGTGCTTCCATGGAACCTTTGAGGTTGACGGCTGACCTAAAACTCCCGCACGTTTACTGGATTATTTTTCCGTATATAAGCCTTAGGGCTGATTGTAAATTAAAGCCTCAGCCTGTTAAGGGATTGTAGGTAATGGCTTATGCTTGATCTATAATCAATTGGAGGCGAAATAAAATGAAAAAAGCTGTGGGGGTCGGATTGGCAGCAATATCTGCTGTCTTATTACTGTCGGGATGCAATAATACGATTTTCGCTAATGGTGAAAGAAATGAAGAAATCGTTGTTAAGAAAGATGGAGCAAAAGAGCTTGAGATTGTTTTAGACTTAGGCGCCGGAAAAATGGACGTGGCAGGCGGTGCCGATGAGTGGGTAAAGGGGAACGCAATCTATAAACCAAAAAAGATTAAGCCTGAAGTTTCCTATAATCTTGACGGGAAAGTTGGCAAGGTGGAAATCGCACAGCAAGACCAAATAAAACTTGGTAAGATGAAGAATGAGTGGGATCTGAAAATAACCGAAGATGTTCCAGTAGACCTTGTCGTAAATGCTGGAGCTTCGGACACAGACCTTGATTTGAAAGGAATTGAGCTTACAAACCTCGAAGTGAACGCAGGTATTGGTGACATAACCGTAGATCTTGGGGGAGATTGGAAAGAAAGCTTTGATGTCCTGATCTCATCGGGAGTAGGAAAGATGGCCGTTATTCTTCCAAAAGATACAGGAGTAAGAATTAAGGCAGAAAAAGGAATCGGCTCGTCGTCCTTTGAAAATTTGATTTCAAAAGGAAATGGAGTATATGTAAATGAAGCCTACGAAGATGCAAAGGTACAGATTGACCTGGAGGCAGAAATAGGTGTAGGCGAAGTAACATTCAAGGCGGAAAAATAACTCCGGAATAAAGGGACGGTTCCAGCATCTTTGTGTAACGCTGGAACCGTCCCTCTGTCTTACACTACGCCTGTTTTTTATGAAATTGAGCTGGATTCGCCAGGGAAGTTTACTATAGGGAACACGGTAGGAAATCCCAATTAAAGAAATTTGATTTGATGATCAAACATCATAATCTTGTACTTTGGGATATTTAATCTCATACATTAATAGATAGATATTGAGTTAAATATAATTTAATTAAATCTAGTTGTATGGTGTGTGATAGTAAAATATTGGTATAATGAAATTGCCAATATATTACTTGAAGAGACAGTTAATCCAATCTCTTATGATTGAGGCATCTTAGAAAATGATTCAAGGTTTTTATAGCAAGAGATGTTAAATGGGAAAGATAATTCCTAACGGCCGATCTTCGAAATACTAAGTGCGAATATGAAGCTCACAAACTTTTACAGGAAGATTCGCACCAAAAAACATCTCCCGATAAAGAACAAATCTGTTATTTTGGCTATTTTTTATTACTTTTAAAATAAAATTATGTTTTTTGCTTAATTAAATGCTAATAGCAGATTGTTTTTAATCAATTAATAGCATAAAACCGCAGTCGCACTCTATGTGAGTGCGTGGATTGAAATTTAACCGCCTGGATAATCTGCGCCCCGTTTTCATCGTCGCACTCTATGTGAGTGCGTGGATTGAAATGCCACGGGCAGCACGGACAGACGGTTCATAGCCAGTCGCACTCTATGTGAGTGCGTGGATTGAAATGTTATCGATGAAAAAACACTTGGTCAATATACGGGGTCGCACTCTATGTGAGTGCGTGGATTGAAATACCTAAAATGCATAAACAACGCTCAAAAAAATGTGTCGCACTCTATGTGAGTGCGTGGATTGAAATATTTCTCGAATTTATTAAGAACATAGACTATTCGAGTCGCACTCTATGTGAGTGCGTGGATTGAAATACCTCTCTTTTATGCAGGTTTTTATGCACCAAATAGTCGCACTCTATGTGAGTGCGTGGATTGAAATAATAGACTCTGATCAGCTTTTAAAAGAGCTCGAGGTCGCACTCTATGTGAGTGCGTGGATTGAAATCGTACCGTGAATCAGCTACGCAAAGCTTTTACGAGTCGCACTCTATGTGAGTGCGTGGATTGAAATTGCCAATACTCTTTGCGACGATATAAACCTTATGGTCGCACTCTATGTGAGTGCGTGGATTGAAATAAAATCTTGACGGAAGCACCACTAGAAAAGCTATTGTCGCACTCTATGTGAGTGCGTGGATTGAAATGCTACGTAGAATTGGAACATTACGTGGCACGGAGTCGCACTCTATGTGAGTGCGTGGATTGAAATGTCACAATAGATAACACACCGATAACAGTACGGCGTCGCACTCTATGTGAGTGCGTGGATTGAAATCTATCGTGTTATCCCATCCCTCAATCACATCTGCGGTCGCACTCTATGTGAGTGCGTGGATTGAAATCATCGTATAGAATCCCGAGACGCCATCCCCGTCGTCGCACTCTATGTGAGTGCGTGGATTGAAATGTTATCGCCGGTACAGGTACGGCAGACTGCCGAATGTCGCACTCTATGTGAGTGCGTGGATTGAAATGATGAACACTATGAGAAAGCGATGCTGAATACAGGTCGCACTCTATGTGAGTGCGTGGATTGAAATATGGCAGCCTGTTTTGTAACATATCCCCTTGTCGGTCGCACTCTATGTGAGTGCGTGGATTGAAATTTTGATTAGGGTGCTGGAAATGGATGTCTTGTACGTCGCACTCTATGTGAGTGCGTGGATTGAAATCAAAGCTATGCAGGACGTCACTGCAGCCCTTCTTGGGTCGCACTCTATGTGAGTGCGTGGATTGAAATGACTTTGCCAGTTCCATTGCACTGGTAGTACCGTCGTCGCACTCTATGTGAGTGCGTGGATTGAAATAAAAAAAGCGCCATTAAAACCCTGGTGAACTTTAGTCGCACTCTATGTGAGTGCGTGGATTGAAATTCTGGATTATTTGTTTGGACGGTCAGAATTACCTGGTCGCACTCTATGTGAGTGCGTGGATTGAAATAATTGGAACAGCTTTGGGTTGTGACTTTTTAACAGTCGCACTCTATGTGAGTGCGTGGATTGAAATAGTAACTGCCATGTCTTTTTCATCTCCCTCATTTAGTCGCACTCTATGTGAGTGCGTGGATTGAAATTCTGATATAGGCTCAAATGTAAATGAATCATAACGTCGCACTCTATGTGAGTGCGTGGATTGAAATACGATTGCGGAATAGATCTAAAATGCGACATAAAGTCGCACTCTATGTGAGTGCGTGGATTGAAATATTGCCAAATGGAATTTACCTGATCCTCAACCAATGTTGCTAAGCACTCCTTAGGGTCCGTGAATTAAAAAAGTAAGAAACGTGAGAAGGGGAGAACAAAAATGTCTTATATCGCTCATATTCGTGCAAGCGATGGGAAGATTCAAACTGTCAAAGAGCATTTACTAGGGGTAATGACTCTTGCGGAATCTTTTGGAGAAAGCATTGGGATCAAGCATATCTCAGGGCTTGCTGGTTTGCTCCATGATTTAGGGAAGTATTCTGAGGAGTTTAGAGAGTACATCTTGGCAGCTGTTAACAATCCGGATGAAGCTCCTAGAAGGGGAAGTGTCGATCACTCTACGGCTGGAGGAAAACTACTGTATGATTTTTTTCATTCTGATTTATCGAATCCTTATAAGGTGATCTTGGCTGAAATTGTTGGAAATGCGATTATTTCTCATCATAGCTATTTGCAGGATTTTCTGAGTCCAGAATTGGAATCGAATTATTTAAAGAGGGTGAAGGATAAAGACATTCCTGGATTTAATACAACAGTTAATTTGTTTTTTGAACACGTTATGGATGAACAAGAATTCCACCTATATGTGGAAAAGGCTGTCTATGAACTTGAAGCGTACTTGCCCAAAAAGCGAATCGAAGAAGAATTAATGTTCTTGAGCAAATTCATTTTTAGCTCATTGATTGATGCAGATAGGACGAACACAAGACTTTTTGAGGAAAATCAATTGGTTGAAAATAAGAATGATCACCAGGATCTTTTCGAAACGTATTATTCTAGATTAATGGATAAAATAAAGACCTTTGATTCTAACCCGGGTTCCAACCATCCAATCAATCAACTTAGGAAGGAAATGTCTGCCCAATGTGATCTTTTTGCAGAGCGGCCGTCAGGCATTTACACATTGTCCATACCTACTGGAGGAGGCAAAACGCTTGCAAGCTTCAGATATGCGATAAAACATGCGAAATTATATAGAAAAAAGAGAATCGTTTATGTCATTCCCTTTACCACAATCATTGAACAAAATGCTGAAGAGATCAGAAGTATCACAAGAGACCCTTCAAATCTGTTAGAGCATCATTCTAATATCGTGGAGGATCTGGATGAAAATGATGAGTTATTAGATGGCGGGATGAGTACCCTGCAGAAATTGAAACTTGCTAAGGATAACTGGGATAGCCCAATTATTTTCACAACGATGGTTCAGTTTTTGAATGTATTTTACGCAAAAGGCAGCCGAAATATCAGAAGGCTTCATAACCTTAGTGAGACCGTCATTATTTTTGACGAAGTACAAAAAGTGCCTACAGCCTGTGTTTCTTTGTTTAACCAGGCTTTAAACTATCTGAAAACCCATGCAAAGTCGAGCATTGTACTCTGCACTGCCACGCAGCCAGCATTGGAGTATGTGGAACATAAATTAGAAATCAGCGCCGATCAAGAAATGATTCCTGAACTTGATTACATATTTGAATCGTTCAAGCGAGTTAACATTATTGATAAATCTACAAGAGAATCATTCAACACCGAAAAACTCACAGGTTTTATTATTGAAAAAATGAATGAAATCAATAGCATTCTGGTTGTTTTGAATACAAAAACGGTCGTTAAGGATTTATACAACTCCTTGAAGGAGCAGTTGGATAGCATTCCTGTATTCCATTTGAGCACAACGATGTGTGCAGCTCATCGAAAGGAGATTTTAACGCAAGTAAGAAAGCATTTGGCATTAGGAGAAAAGATTATTTGCGTGAGCACGCAGCTGATCGAAGCTGGTGTGGACGTCAGCTTTGAATGTGTGATCCGGTCACTTGCTGGGCTGGACTCTATTGCCCAGGCGGCTGGACGCTGCAACAGGCATGGAGAAAAACCGAAACAGAGAGTCTATCTCATTGACCATGAAGGTGAAAATCTGAAGCATTTAAATGAAATAAGATTAGGAAAAGAAATTTCTAAAAAAATCCTGGTCGATTTAGCACGGAATCCAAATGAATATGGAGGTAATATCCTTTCAAAACAGGCGATGGATAAATATTTCAGGGAGTTTTATAGTGAATTAAAATCAAATTTGAATTACAGTATTCCCAAGTTGAACACCAACATGACGGATCTCCTTACAGTTTCAAGGAATCAAAATACGTATCGGCATGCCTATTTTCATAAAAACGATAAAAGGGACATACCATTGTTCCTTGTAAACAGTTACAAAACCGCGGCAGAAAACTTTAAGGTAATTGATCAAATGACGACTTCTGTAATCGTACCTTTTGGAGAGGGTAAGGAGATTATTGCTGATTTTAACGGAAGTGAAAGGATAGAGGATTTATCTCTCTTACTTCGAAGATCTCAGCAATATACGATTAATTTGTTTGAGCATGAAAAAAGAAAATTAACTCAAAATCAAGGACTTATTTCATTGATGGAAGGGAAAGTATTGGCTTTGGCAGATAGTGCCTATAACCAAGAATATGGTCTTAACCTCGAGAATGACAATGATCTAAGCTTTAGCTTCATTTAAAAAACCTATCTTAAAGATAGGTTTTTTAATAATATAGTATATTTTTCAATCCGCGCGTTAGATAGCGACAATATATTATATCACATGAAATTTTAAAGTTCATATATTATATAATTATTGAAATAGCAAAAAAATACTAGTAAAATATAACTATGTAAATATTTCCAAATAAGGAGGTGAATTTCATGAGGAATGGAATCGAATTTGAGGTTTATGGGAAATATGCGCTTTTTACTGATCCATTAACAAAGTTGGGTGGGGAGAAGTTATCTTACCAAATTCCTACATATCAAGCGTTAAAGGGCATAGTGGAATCGATTTACTGGAAACCCACATTGTTGATGGTTGTAGATGAAGTAAGAGTTATGAATCCGATTCAAATGGAGTCAAAAGGGATTCGTCCAATTGAATATGGGGGCGGAAATACGCTTGCCAACTACACCTATTTAAAAGATGTTCGCTACCAGGTTAGAGCCCATTTTGAATTCAATCCGCACCGGACAGATATGGCTTTTGATCGCAATGAACATAAACATCATAACATTCTGAAGCGGTCGTTGAAGGCGGGAGGGAGAAGGGATATTTTCCTGGGAACGAGAGAGTGTCAGGCCTATGTTGAACCATGTGTGTTTGGAGAGGGAGAAGGGTTTTATGACCATTACTCCGGGGAAATCCATTTTGGCACAATGGTGCATGGCATTAATTATCCTGATGAAACAGGCAAAAAAGAAATGGAAGTACGGCTTTGGAACCCGGTTATGAAAAATGGAATGATTCAATTCATCAAACCGGATCAATGTTCGGTCCGAAAAGTAGGGAAAATGAATATGAAATATTTTGACCCTGCAAAGGTAGAGTCTGCAGATGACCTTTTAAGTCAGCTGGAAGCAAACGGGGGTGAGTGAGTTGAGCTGGCTATTAAACTTATATGAAACATATCAAGCCAACCTTGATCGAGTCGGCGAAATTGAAAGAAAGTATAACGGCCAGGAATACACGTTGCTTCCGATTTCGCACACGACTCAGAATGCACATATTGAGGTGTCAATAACAGAAGACGGAGAATTCCATTCAGCGAGACTGATAGAAAAAAACGATGCCAGTACCTTGATCCCATGTACGGAGGAGTCAGCCAGTCGAGCTGGTTCCAAAATTGCCCCATATCCTCTTCATGATAAGTTAAGCTATGTGGCAGGAGATTTTGTTTCCTATGGCGGGAAGATAAAAAACGAGGAACCTTTTTCTCATTATATTAGCCAACTGGAAAAGTGGGCAAAATCACCGTACGCTACTGAAAAAGTAAAAAGCATTTACGATTATTTAAAGAAGAGGACTTTAATAAGGGATCTCGTAAATTCAGGAATATTACAAGTCGATGTTAATAACAAGCTTATTGATAAATGGGACAAAAATTACGAAAAGGCACTGGGAGAGAAGCCAGCTATTTTTTCCTTGGTTGCGGGCGGGCAAGAAAGCGCTTTCATAAGGTTTGATGTGTATTCACCTAGCCTAATTACAGAGAAGGTATGGAAGGATAAAAGGATGTATGAATCTTTCATAAACTTCTATTCGGAGTTTTTAGGGGGCAAAGACCTTTGTTTTGTGAAAGGAGATTTATTGCCCGCAACAGACAGGCACGCCAACAAAATTCGGAACGCCGCAGATAAAGCCAAGCTGATCTCGGCCAATGATTCCAGTGGGTTCACTTTCAGAGGAAGATTCAATAAAGCAAGTGAAGCGAGCAGTATCAGTTATGAAGTTTCGCAAAAAGCCCACAATGCATTAAAATGGCTTATCAATTATCAGGGGAAGGTTGTTGATCAGCGGGTATTCCTGGTATGGGGAAATGAGAACACCGAAATAATCAACACGAATGAGGACAGCTTTTCCATCCTATATAACAGCATATCACCAGAATTGAAGAAGGAAATCAAGTCTTATACCCATGAGCGATTTGCACATGAAGTCTCGAAAGCAATTGATGGCTATCGGAATGAATTATCTACAAACGAAAATGTCAGTATCCTAGTACTTGATTCAGCGACAACCGGTAGAATGGCAGTCTTATATTACCGTAACATGGATAAGGAACAATACTTAAATCGGCTTAAGAGCTGGCATGCCACTTGTGCCTGGCTGCATCGGTACCGAAAAACAGCCGAAAATGAACCTGTGCAATTCTTTGGCGCTCCGGCGACGAAGGATATTGCTTTTGCTGCTTACGGTCCTAAGGCAAGCGATAAGGTAGTGAAAGGACTGATGGAACGGATTCTCCCGTGCATAATCGATGGGAAGCAGGTGCCGCTGGATATTGAGAGAAGTGCTTTTTCGCGTGCCACAAATCCTGTATCCATGGAAAAATGGGAATGGGAAAAAACGCTAAGTATCGCATGTGCATTAATAAATAAAAAATTAATAAATAAAGGGGAGGGCTATGGTGTGTCACTGGATGTTGAAAGCAAAGACAGAGATTATTTATTTGGCCGGTTATTGGCAATTGCGGATGTGTTGGAAAGGCGCGCTTTAGGAGTTGAGGAAACTCGCTCTACGAATGCCATTCGTTATATGAATTCATTTTCAAGGAGTCCTGCCCGAACCTGGAAAACGATTCAAGAGAGTCTCCAGCCTTATCAAGCTAGACTAGGTACAAAGGGTTTGTATTTATCCAAATTAATCGATGAAGTGGCTTCTCAATTGACATTGGAAGATTTCAACAACAGACCGCTATCTGGCAAATACCTTTTGGGGTTTTATAGCCAGCGCCATGAATTGTATCAAAAGAAAGATAAAAAAGATGCTGCAGTTGAAGCAGCTAACTAGAGGGGGAAATGAGGATGACTGTTTTAGATCACAAAATTGATTTTGCTGTTGTCTTATCTGTTAAAAAAGCAAATCCAAATGGAGATCCTTTGAATGGAAACCGTCCGAGACAAAATTATGATGGATATGGTGAGATTTCCGATGTAGCAATCAAGAGAAAGATTAGAAACCGCCTGCAGGATATGGGGGAGGCTATTTTTGTTCAGTCGAATGAACGGAATAATGATGATTTTAGAAGCTTACGGGAACGGGCTGAAGGCAATCAGGAACTTCAAAAAATATTGAAATCAAAGACTGTTTCAAGTGATGAATTTGCTGCTGTTGCCTGCAAGGAGTGGGTTGATGTTCGCAGTTTTGGACAAGTATTTGCATTCAAAGGCTCAGGCGCAACTGGTGTATCGGTTGGTGTCAGAGGACCTGTTTCTATTCATTCAGCAACGAGCATTGATCCGATTGATATTACAAGCATGCAAATCACGAAAAGTGTCAATTCAGAGCCTGGAAAGGAAAAGGGTTCAGATACTATGGGAATGAAGCATCGTGTTGACTATGGACTTTATGTATTTTACGGAAGTGTCAATACGCAATTAGCTGAAAAGACAGGATTCTCTCTCGAAGATGCTGAAAGACTAAAACAAGCACTGATTACTTTATTTGAAAATGATGCTTCAGCCGCAAGACCGGATGGAAGTATGGAAGTGCATAAGGTCTATTGGTGGGAGCATAACTCTAAACTCGGCCAATATTCTTCAGCAAAGGTCCATAGATCATTAATGATCGAGAGTAGGAGCGATGAGCCAAGAAGTTTTGAGGATTATTCAATTGAAGTCAACGAACTGGAAAATTTGAAGGTCGAGATCCTTGATGGATTATAATGAAGAAGATGACTATTTGATGCTCTCTGGCATTCAGCATTTCCAGTTTTGTAAACGACAGTGGGCTTTGATTCATATAGAGCAGCAATGGGAAGATAATGTGAAAACGGTTGAAGGCCATCATCTGCATCGGAACGCTGATCAACCATTTACCAGAGAAAAGCGACAGAGCAAACTGATAGTTCGTGCTATGCCTGTAAAGTCAAAAGAACTAAGAATCAGCGGTATTTGTGATGTTGTTGAGTTTATCTCTGATCCAAACGGAATAGAAATTTTCGGTTCAGGAGGAAAATTTTCTGTTTATCCGATTGAGTATAAGCGCGGTAAACCGAAGAAAAGTGATGAGGATATCCTTCAATTAACAGCACAGGCACTATGTCTAGAAGAGATGCTTCTATGCAAAATAGACACCGGCTTCTTATTTTATAATGAGATTAAACACCGTGTGGAAGTTCGTTTAACGGATGCTCACAAGATGAAAGTTAAATCCATCGTTTCAGAAATGTATGATTATTATAGGAGAAGATACACACCCAAAGTAAAGACAGGGACATTTTGCAAAAGCTGTTCCCTTCAAGAAATCTGCTTACCCAACTTGATGGCCAAACGTTCAGTTAAAAGCTATATTGAAGGGAAGTTAGCAGAATGAAGAAGCTTCTTAACACGTTATTTGTTACTCAGCCCGATGTGTATTTATCTTTAGACGGTGATAACATTGTCGTTTTAAAAGAACAGGAAAAGTTAGGGAGGCTTCCATTACATAATCTAGAATCAATCATCACATTTGGCTATACGGGAGCCAGTCCTTCTTTAATGGGTTACTGTGCAGACAGAAATATTGCATTAGTGTTTTTGACAATGAATGGTCGATTTTTAGCCCGAGTGATTGGCCAGAGTAAAGGGAATGTCATTTTAAGAAAAAGCCAATACAGAATATCGGATAGTGAAGAGTTTTCTGCAAAAATTGCCCGCAATTTTATCATTGGAAAAGTCTTCAATAATAAATGGGTTATCGAACGAATGACACGAGATTATCCTTTGCGGATCGATGTTGAACGATTTAAAGAGGTGTCAAGGCAATTAAGCCTGCTTCTTCAGGAAATAAAGAACTGTGAAGACTTAGAAAGATTAAGAGGTTTAGAAGGGCAGGCAGCTATCCTTTACAATAGATTGTTCGATAGTATGATTCTGCAGCAAAAAAAGGATTTTCACTTTCATGCCCGGTCACGAAGGCCACCTCTGGATAACGTAAACGCGATGCTTTCATTTGCCTACACTTTACTGGCGAATGATATGACATCTGCGCTTGAGGGGGTGGGTTTAGATGCATATGTTGGTTTTCTGCATCGCGACCGTCCTGGAAGAGCATCGTTAGCCTTAGACGTCATGGAAGAACTTCGAGGTATATATGCAGATCGATTTGTCTTATCTTTAATCAATAAGAAAGTGATTGATCGAGATGGATTTATAAAAAAGGAAAACGGCGCTGTTATTATGACGGATGAAGCCCGTAAGAAATTCTTATCCGCTTGGCAAAATAAGAAGCAAGAAAAGATTACTCATCCTTATTTAGGAGAAAAGATTCAATGGGGCCTAGTTCCCTATGCGCAAGCTTTATTATTGGCAAGGTATTTGCGAAACGATCTAGATCAATATCCGCCATTCTTATGGAAGTAGGTGAACCATTTGTTGATTCTCATCACTTACGATGTAAGCACAGCAAGCAGTGGAGGGCAGAAGAGATTGAGAAAAGTAGCAAAAATCTGCCAAAACTACGGCCAGCGGGTTCAAAACTCTGTTTTTGAATGTATAGTTGATTCTACACAATTCGCTTCTTTGAAAATTGAACTTTTGAACATCATTGACGAAAATCAAGATAGCCTGAGGTTCTATCAATTGGGAAACAACTTTAAGAATAAAGTTGAGCATGTTGGTGTGAAAGAATCAGTGGATTTAGAAGGTCCGCTTATTCTTTAGTGCGAATATCAAGCGCACATAAAATTCCCGGGGGATTCGCACCAGTTTTCTTGTAAGTTATTGTCGAATTAGAATATCTGTTCCTCTCATTTTTGAAATAATTCAAAAGAAAATAGCGTTTTTTAACTTCTTTGTGTTGGAAAGTAAAGCTTTTTTGTTAAAAAGCGCTGTCGCACTCTTCGTGAGTGCGTGGATTGAAATACACCCATGTTAGCGAACGCATCCTTGATTTTGTCGTCGCACTCTTCGTGAGTGCGTGGATTGAAATTGCAAAAGGGACTTTAACTGTTGAAAGGGATGACGTCGCACTCTTCGTGAGTGCGTGGATTGAAATTTCCCTATCGGCACTTCCCACTTACCAGGCTGTAGTCGCACTCTTCGTGAGTGCGTGGATTGAAATTCCTACCGTGCTTGCATCGGGATTTAGGATTTTAGTCGCACTCTTCGTGAGTGCGTGGATTGAAATTTCGGTAAAGCGGGCGGTCTGATGGGCAAAGCGGGTCGCACTCTTCGTGAGTGCGTGGATTGAAATCATCATGGATGCTGCAAATGAGAAAAAAGAAGAAAGTCGCACTCTTCGTGAGTGCGTGGATTGAAATCTGTGTGCCTAATAGAGTAGTCCACGCAACCTTAGTCGCACTCTTCGTGAGTGCGTGGATTGAAATAACATATGGCATGGGACGGGGCCAGAAGGATACAGTCGCACTCTTCGTGAGTGCGTGGATTGAAATATCACCACCTAAATAACTCATTCCAATAATCCCTGTCGCACTCTTCGTGAGTGCGTGGATTGAAATAGTATTGGGTAAGGCGAAGAGAGACTGATTTAACGTCGCACTCTTCGTGAGTGCGTGGATTGAAATTTTCGGTATGATACGGAACAACCCGACATACTCGTCGCACTCTTCGTGAGTGCGTGGATTGAAATTTTGACTTGTTCCCTGTTCATTAAATATCCTCCCGTCGCACTCTTCGTGAGTGCGTGGATTGAAATATCATTCTGTGTCCAGTCGATAAGGTACTTGATGGTCGCACTCTTCGTGAGTGCGTGGATTGAAATCCTTCGGCCGTCTCTGCCACCTGTTCGGCGTATGTCGCACTCTTCGTGAGTGCGTGGATTGAAATCAGTGTGGTAAATCGGGTTAGGCAGGATTGGCATGTCGCACTCTTCGTGAGTGCGTGGATTGAAATCACACTGTTGTTCCGTATTCCTTAATGCCATTAGGTCGCACTCTTCGTGAGTGCGTGGATTGAAATCTGTTGATGAATGGGAAATTATCGGAAATGTTTACGGTCGCACTCTTCGTGAGTGCGTGGATTGAAATACGTTTAAACGTATAGCTAGGTACCTAAAATTCCAGTCGCACTCTTCGTGAGTGCGTGGATTGAAATAGGGCTTACAAGGGATAAAGACATTACCCTTGAAGTCGCACTCTTCGTGAGTGCGTGGATTGAAATCTGTATGCTTGTTTGCCTGCATAGCAGATAATGCTGTCGCACTCTTCGTGAGTGCGTGGATTGAAATTCTGGATGATTTATTTTTTTAACCGCTTGGTTGAGTCG
This sequence comes from Bacillus sp. REN3, assembly GCF_017912555.1. Classification (GTDB taxonomy): domain Bacteria; phylum Bacillota; class Bacilli; order Bacillales; family Cytobacillaceae; genus Mesobacillus. The sequence goes on from NZ_JAERSD010000020.1 coordinate 43,064, forward strand.
CACTCTTCGTGAGTGCGTGGATTGAAATACATTTAAATACACAATGATTACCAACGATGCGGAGTCGCACTCTTCGTGAGTGCGTGGATTGAAATACCTTGCCAGTTGTCTACAGCTCTTACAAGGTCGTCGCACTCTTCGTGAGTGCGTGGATTGAAATATTTGTCCGGGGATCGTTGTAAATATTCCTCACCGTCGCACTCTTCGTGAGTGCGTGGATTGAAATTTACCATGGGTCTTGGCGCGTTGGCCGCGGCTGAAGTCGCACTCTTCGTGAGTGCGTGGATTGAAATAAGAAAACTTTGAAAGAAATTGAGAAGGCTCCTAGTCGCACTCTTCGTGAGTGCGTGGATTGAAATATTTGGTTCGGCTTTATAAATTCAATCAAAAACAGTCGCACTCTTCGTGAGTGCGTGGATTGAAATCTCCACTACTGCTTGCTCACTGTGTAAATGAGCAGGTCGCACTCTTCGTGAGTGCGTGGATTGAAATTCTGGTTTATGTGCGACAAAGGGCACGGCAAACCGTCGCACTCTTCGTGAGTGCGTGGATTGAAATAACACCGGGAGTAACAGGTTTTCAAAGATTCCCCAGTCGCACTCTTCGTGAGTGCGTGGATTGAAATACGTCAACATTGTATCTCTGGACAGAAAAAGGAGCAGTCGCACTCTTCGTGAGTGCGTGGATTGAAATAAGGCAAGCAGCTCACCTACACGCATTCCGGTAAAGTCGCACTCTTCGTGAGTGCGTGGATTGAAATATTGATTAAATCAGCTAAATTATATTGCCACATTGTCGCACTCTTCGTGAGTGCGTGGATTGAAATACACCATCCACATAAACGTTATAGCCTTGAATATCGTCGCACTCTTCGTGAGTGCGTGGATTGAAATGTGATACATTTTGTAAACTTCGCCATCTGAGGTAGTCGCACTCTTCGTGAGTGCGTGGATTGAAATACCAATTCGGTTGACACAGGGGCATATGTAAGGGTGTCGCACTCTTCGTGAGTGCGTGGATTGAAATTTAAACAGCAGCAATCTGGCCGTTTTGGTGCGGAAGTCGCACTCTTCGTGAGTGCGTGGATTGAAATATTGAATAAGATCGTGTGGGCGGATGACAATCAAGGTCGCACTCTTCGTGAGTGCGTGGATTGAAATAACAAAATGATGCATGGATTAGGTTACAGCCGAAGGTCGCACTCTTCGTGAGTGCGTGGATTGAAATTGATGCAGATAAAATTAAACGATACGAATTTGCTTGTCGCACTCTTCGTGAGTGCGTGGATTGAAATTCCAACGAATCGGATTCCCTAGCAGCTTGTCCGGTGTCGCACTCTTCGTGAGTGCGTGGATTGAAATAGAAAGGCATGCCAATGGGTAAGCTTGCAAACGGGTCGCACTCTTCGTGAGTGCGTGGATTGAAATAGAATGTTCAAGTGATGATATGCATGAAGCTGGGTCGCACTCTTCGTGAGTGCGTGGATTGAAATTAAAACAGCAACAATCTGGACGTTTTGGTGCCGATAGTCGCACTCTTCGTGAGTGCGTGGATTGAAATAGACCAAAAGCCAGTATTGAGTGGATCTGACCTTGTCGCACTCTTCGTGAGTGCGTGGATTGAAATTTGTGAAGGGAACACAGCGTATAACAGACGAAGAGCGTCGCACTCTTCGTGAGTGCGTGGATTGAAATGCATCTTCAAATGATTTATCATAAAAAGCTGCAGCAGTCGCACTCTTCGTGAGTGCGTGGATTGAAATACACATACAGGAGGACGCGGTTAGTGCGGTGGATCGTCGCACTCTTCGTGAGTGCGTGGATTGAAATTCATATTATGGAGTCACCGTCACTTTCGGCATGTAGTCGCACTCTTCGTGAGTGCGTGGATTGAAATCCTTGCCATTGGACAAGGTTTTCGATTTGCTGGGTCGCACTCTTCGTGAGTGCGTGGATTGAAATCCTTCTTCAAGACCAATGACCTGATAAAAGTTGTTGTCGCACTCTTCGTGAGTGCGTGGATTGAAATAGAATCTAAGTCTTGTTCATGATTTTTTTCATACGTCGCACTCTTCGTGAGTGCGTGGATTGAAATCTCAATAAGCGTAGCCAATTCCTCGAAATCGAGTTGTCGCACTCTTCGTGAGTGCGTGGATTGAAATAAAGATGCCCCAGGCTGTTTTAACTACATTTTTAAGTCGCACTCTTCGTGAGTGCGTGGATTGAAATACTACTCAACTGAACCTTTTATTACCATAGCACCCAGTCGCACTCTTCGTGAGTGCGTGGATTGAAATTCGTTATGTAATAACCTATCGACGGAAAAGGAGAGTCGCACTCTTCGTGAGTGCGTGGATTGAAATTTGTCGTAAAAATCACGATTTACAATTCTTCGAAGTCGCACTCTTCGTGAGTGCGTGGATTGAAATTCTGCTTCGATGGCTGACAAATACTTGCCCATGATGTCGCACTCTTCGTGAGTGCGTGGATTGAAATAAAAACAATCTATTGCCAATATTCGCCTCTGTATAGTCGCACTCTTCGTGAGTGCGTGGATTGAAATCTGCTTCGATGGCTGACAAATACTTGCCCATGATGTCGCACTCTTCGTGAGTGCGTGGATTGAAATGGTCAACCAGTTAAACTTAATATTCAACGTACCCGTCGCACTCTTCGTGAGTGCGTGGATTGAAATTACTGTTCTGCCAAACGCCAACAGATTTAGATCAAGGTCGCACTCTTCGTGAGTGCGTGGATTGAAATTCCCTTGAAATGCCAGCCAGAAGCTTAACAGACAGTCGCACTCTTCGTGAGTGCGTGGATTGAAATACCACTTCCACCACTAGGAATAACAAGAGGATATGTCGCACTCTTCGTGAGTGCGTGGATTGAAATCTTCTAGAGTGGATCAAAGAGCAGCCGACTCATTGTCGCACTCTTCGTGAGTGCGTGGATTGAAATAGTATTGGGTAAGGCGAAGAGAGACTGATTTAAGTCGCACTCTTCGTGAGTGCGTGGATTGAAATCGTTTGGCATGATTGATTATGACAAGTATGAGCTGTCGCACTCTTCGTGAGTGCGTGGATTGAAATCTGTTGTTGGAGAGGATGCAGTAGGCAATGAAAACGTCGCACTCTTCGTGAGTGCGTGGATTGAAATCTTCAGGTGACCCGGAGATTGACAAGGTTCTAGGGTCGCACTCTTCGTGAGTGCGTGGATTGAAATCACAACCTAAACACTCGAAAAACTGGGCAACTGACGTCGCACTCTTCGTGAGTGCGTGGATTGAAATTCCACGATGTAGTTGATTGCGAAAGTATCTTTTCGTCGCACTCTTCGTGAGAGCGTGGATTGAAATCTCTCAACAGTAGACGTTGACTTCAACGTGATGAGGTCGCACTCTTCGTGAGTGCGTGGATTGAAATATCAAGAGGATCGTCGGGCTGACAGGAACACCAGGTCGCACTCTTCGTGAGTGCGTGGATTGAAATATCCTTGAAGAAATGCAAATAAGTCCAATTGTCTTGTCGCACTCTTCGTGAGTGCGTGGATTGAAATTAATCGGTGACATTGCCGATGTAACCGAGACTGACGTCGCACTCTTCGTGAGTGCGTGGATTGAAATTTTCTGCTGGCGTCATATAAGGAAATGCGTGATGAAGTCGCACTCTTCGTGAGTGCGTGGATTGAAATTAGTAAACAGCAAGAAGCGCTGTCCCTTTTAGCGTCGCACTCTTCGTGAGTGCGTGGATTGAAATTGGACATCGTTTCAGAAAACGGCTACATGAGGATGTCGCACTCTTCGTGAGTGCGTGGATTGAAATTTAATCATGGTGAATAGTTTAGGCATCGACACCGCGTCGCACTCTTCGTGAGTGCGTGGATTGAAATATCCACTTGAACTAAAAGACCATGAACACGCTCTGGTCGCACTCTTCGTGAGTGCGTGGATTGAAATTTCCGGTCTGCAAAGGCTCCGACTTGTACCTTATAGTCGCACTCTTCGTGAGTGCGTGGATTGAAATAAAGGTAAGGATATTTTCTTCGTCGACCATATTGTAGTCGCACTCTTCGTGAGTGCGTGGATTGAAATTCCACCGTCATGTTGCACATGGTTATGGAAGAAGCGTCGCACTCTTCGTGAGTGCGTGGATTGAAATCGGTTTTATCAACTGTGTATTCAATGCCTTCATGGGTCGCACTCTTCGTGAGTGCGTGGATTGAAATGCCTTTAAATCGGCAGCCAGGCGGTCTGCGTTCTTGTCGCACTCTTCGTGAGTGCGTGGATTGAAATATGGATACATCGGGCCCAAAGTAGACATAAGGCAGTCGCACTCTTCGTGAGTGCGTGGATTGAAATATATCCTCCGAAGTCAAGCCCTGCCCTATTTGCCGTCGCACTCTTCGTGAGTGCGTGGATTGAAATATATACAGTGATAAAGATGCGTTAGAATTTAACAGTCGCACTCTTCGTGAGTGCGTGGATTGAAATTAACCCCTTTTGCAGTAAAGCCAGCCGGTTGTCGGTCGCACTCTTCGTGAGTGCGTGGATTGAAATCCATATAAATAAATCTAATAATTTTGTATCCAAGTCGCACTCTTCGTGAGTGCGTGGATTGAAATGTGCTATTGAAATTGACGGAGTAAAAGGGCGTGTGTCGCACTCTTCGTGAGTGCGTGGATTGAAATTAAATTATTGATGTGGAGTGATGTGAAATGTTGAGTCGCACTCTTCGTGAGTGCGTGGATTGAAATTCTGTATTTCCTGTCTTTCAGCTTCCCGGCATTCGTCGCACTCTTCGTGAGTGCGTGGATTGAAATGAGAAAAAGGTGATTAGATGGGAGGGGCATTTCAGGTCGCACTCTTCGTGAGTGCGTGGATTGAAATATTTCTTGAATAAAATGTACAAGGTCAATCGTTTCGTCGCACTCTTCGTGAGTGCGTGGATTGAAATTTGGTTGCGACATGATTGATTTGTATGATTGGGTTGTCGCACTCTTCGTGAGTGCGTGGATTGAAATCACATCATCCAGTGTACTGAGTGATCTAGTCAAAGTCGCACTCTTCGTGAGTGCGTGGATTGAAATAAGAACTTAGACACTCACGTTTGGAATATCGTTGTCGCACTCTTCGTGAGTGCGTGGATTGAAATATGAAAGAAGGTGAATAAATGGAACTTTTCAAGCTGTCGCACTCTTCGTGAGTGCGTGGATTGAAATCTCCCTTTATCTTGTTAACCACATGCCAACAATTGTCGCACTCTTCGTGAGTGCGTGGATTGAAATGGTCATAGTGCATTAATACGAGCGGTGACAGAAGGTCGCACTCTTCGTGAGTGCGTGGATTGAAATTTTTATACTATAAAACACTTGTCGGTTGGTCTTAGTCGCACTCTTCGTGAGTGCGTGGATTGAAATTTTTAGCATCGATTTCAGCAGCAAGCTCTTCGGCGTCGCACTCTTCGTGAGTGCGTGGATTGAAATTCCCATTTGCGAATCTGTAACCTCCCTGTAATGCCGTCGCACTCTTCGTGAGTGCGTGGATTGAAATTTCACGCTACATTGGGAGAAACAGCGTGGAATGGTCGCACTCTTCGTGAGTGCGTGGATTGAAATATTTCCGGCGATGCCACACTATTAGGATTATAGTCGTCGCACTCTTCGTGAGTGCGTGGATTGAAATAAAGTGCTTGAGAGTGACTTGGAATTAATAAACGGTCGCACTCTTCGTGAGTGCGTGGATTGAAATCACCTAATTTTTATTATGTGGACTATACGCCAGGAGTCGCACTCTTCGTGAGTGCGTGGATTGAAATTACCGCAGAATCTTCTATCACGCAGAATGCCGGGTCGCACTCTTCGTGAGTGCGTGGATTGAAATCTCATGCCGCCCCTCGGGTTTTTGATGAACCAATGTCGCACTCTTCGTGAGTGCGTGGATTGAAATTCTGTACAGAGTGGAATAGTCGCCCAAGCGAGTCGGAGTGCTGCAGGCAAGCGTAATTGCCAATTCAGCGATGGAAGCTGAAACAGCTGCGAAAATCCTGTGCATTCTCCCATATGAGGATGCCAAAGCATTGCTGTACAGGAAACTCCCGTGTATTGCTTACTTTGTTTACTTTGAAAATGACCAGATTGCCATAGGCGGAGATCCGAAGTTTTATCAACGATTGGAGGCAGCGAAATGAATTGGATCTGGATTGCCATTCGCGCAACAGGGTTGACAGGGTATTTTTTGCTGACAATCTCACTATTATTGGGCATATACAGCCATATTCCGCGTAAAAAAGGTTCGATCCTTGCTTTCCATCAAATCATTGGCCAGGTAGCCCTCTTATTTATTGGCATCCATGCCTACCTGCTAATCTTTGACAACTATGAGCCTTATTCCATAAAGGCGCTCCTCATCCCTTTTACTGCAGCGTATGAACCGATTTTATCCGGATTGGGAACGATTGCTGCTTATTTATTGATTATCGTTCTATTAACCTCAGACTTCATGAAAAAAGTTGGCCGCTCGGTTTGGAAAAAGACCCATTATCTCGTTTTTCCACTTTGGTTCCTTTCTGTTATTCACGGCCTTTTTCTCGGGACAGATACCAAATCGATATGGGCGGAAGCTTTATATGGAGGAACTGTATTAATGGTAAGCATGGCAACCATTTTTCTGGTTTTTAAAAAGTATAGCAATAAGAGGAAGGGGAGGCCGGTTGCATCTTGATTCTTCAACTATTTCTGGACAAAGGACAGGGCTAGTGTTTATCGGAGTGTTCAGGTGAAAGGTCTTTTGCACTGGTCAATCAGTAAGGAAAGTTCACAAAAAGCGGTCTACATATACCATATTTTGAAAACAGCGCTAATTAAATTTTATTAAAAGAATAAAATTGGAGGAATACTGAAAGCTAAAAATTTTTTCGGGAAGAAATAGCTACTCGGCATCCTCCTATGTTTGGCAATTGTCGACAAAGAGAAACGAGTTAACACGAACTTGCCCGTCCACCTAAAGAGTTTACGGCAATCTGAAAACACTTACTGATAATTGGAAGGGAATGCTTCGAAAGCTGGAAGGATTGGGAACTATTAATGTATCTGCGTCGTTTTTGTATGATGGGATTATCACATCGACTAGCTGTAAAAAGATTTGATAATCGCTGGAGATGAAAAAAATTTCCCAATTCCGTGGATTCTTTCACCACATAGGAAAATATTTCATTTTTAGTTAAAATGATGATAAGAATCTTTTAAATGAAGGCTCTGTTAAACCTGGGTGTTGATTTCCACTTCAGGGACATGCTTTCCGCGGGGCGTCAGTGGAGCTGGTCCAGCTTCAGCGCTTAGCCCCTCGAGTCGCTTCGCTCCTGCCAATGAAGTCAAAGAACGACTTCACTGTCAGGCCCTTCGACGGACAGGACGTCCTAGTGCCGACGTTGCCGCAGGACGCGGCGGTCTTAGTCGGCCAGCGCTTGTCGGGGCTGGCCAAAGCGCTTCAGCTTCCCTATCTCCTCGGCGCTTGGCGCCTGCGGGGTCTTCACCTTGCCGCCGCATCCCGCAGGACACTGAATGGCTCCGACGAATTCGCCCACGCACGAAGGAAATGCATTAGCATTTTCGAGGAGTCAGTCCCTTCCGTTCCAATCAACTCTTTAAAAAACAACATTCAGCTTTAACACAGCCTAAATGAAAGGAAAGCGATGAATGGTAGAAAACAACTTAAAGAATTTGGGGGAAACCATCAATTCTATTAGGATGAAGTTGGATATCAATCAAAAGCAACTCGCTGAAGGCATCTGCAGCCAATCTCAAATCAGTAAGATCGAGAGCGGGGAAATCAGTCCTTACATTCATACGCTAATAAAAATATCAAAGAAGCTAGGCATCAACCCCAGCTATTTCATCAATCAGGTGTATAAAGACCAATTTGAATTCATCGCACATTCAAAGGAATTGGTAAGGGAGGCGATCAGGAAAAAGGATTACAAGGAAGTGAAACGGCTGATCGGAAAGTTCGAAAAGCATAAATGCTTCCAGGAAATAGAGGAAGTCCAGTTCCTTGAATGGCATAAAGGGATTGTCACATACTATCTTGATCAAAACTTTACCCGTTCAATCGAAATATTAGAAGATACCTTCCAATTGAAGGATTCGATACAGCACACGGAACAGGATATCCAAATCCTGAATAGCCTGGCGATTATCTATTCCGAGGAACAACAGTGGGAGAATGCAAAGCATACCTTCATAGAGGCTATTGCAGTCTATAAGAAATCCATTTTCATTACCGATACGTCCATCCTCGTCCGGCTTTACTATAATCTTGGCAAGTTGTTATACGAGGCGGAGGAATATAAGGAAAGCCTTGTTTATTGTGATAAGGGAATCGCTCATTGCAAACAGTATCATTCCAATTATTTATTTGGAGAGCTATTATATCAAAAAGGGATGAACCTGTTAAAGCTGGATGGCCAGTCTGCTGGCCAGGTGTTTCTGGAGGAATCCTTGTTCCTGTTTAAATTGCTCGATAAGGAACAAAACTATGAATTTGTTAAGGAAAAAATAGCAAGCCTCTCTTAATGATTACGTCAAAAGCGTCCCTGGTGATCAGGGACGTTTTTTCTTCTATAGTTGAACTTGAGTTGATCTTTTAATGTTCATATGGCAATTCGCCGGGCTTAGGTGCATGCTCGTAAGGCAAGAGGTCATCTCCCGCGAGGTTGACCGATCCAGTCTGGCTGGATACCCCAATGCTCAATAGTAATACTGCGAATACTGTCAATACAATCAGTTTTAATTTTTTCATTTTCCATCCCTCCCAAAATCAATATAGCATAATAAGCTTCGGGGCAATTCCGTAATTTTACAGCTTGAGTCCCTTCTTTTTAGAAGAATAATAGGAAATTCTTTCAAATCCGTGTTTTGATATTCTTATTGGAATATGTTTAAATTTTCAGAAAATGTTGCGAAAAAGTCGTTTTTTCGATAAAAAATGCGGTATTTCTCTAATTTATCACGCCCATTATTCTTATTGGAATATAGATAAGATTTATGAAATTTCCGTGATATCCTTGGCTTGTACCAAAATCTGAGAAAAGGAAGTGTTTAAATGGGCTTGAAGAAAAAGGTAGGTTCATTGGTTTTATGTGCTGCAATTCTAGGAACAGGTACTGCTGCGCTTGCATCAACAGCATACGTTGATGGCGGAGTGGCAAAATGGGACTACGGAACAGGCGGAGGAAAGGTTTGGTCGAACCTTCACCACCCGTACAAAACCCATAAAACATCCGTTCAAGGCGCTTATTACTATGATTCCGGATGGATTGGCGCTGGTAAAACATCTTATGCTTCTGCAACTGACAGATGGTACGCAGTAGATCATTCTTATTGGGATGTAAAATAAGCAATCATCATGTAAATTCTTTCAATCCCATTCCCGGATGATTACCCAATCATCTGGGAATTCGTTTTTTAAAGGGTTGCATTCTTGTTTTAAAAGGGGGATTGCCATGAAGAAAATCTTGTTAGCTTTGATTGTGATCGCTTGCGCCATCGTTTCCTTTCTGTTTAATAAGTATTTCGAAATGAATGAAGTTATCCAGGTTCTATATGAGGATAAGCAGACAATCAATGTGTTGGATTGGAATAAGGACAACAGACCGGAAGAGAAGCTAAAGCAAATAGAGGCAATTGCCGCGGAACAGAAGGTCAATATTTATAAAGTGGCTTATAAACCGCTTGAGAGCTCGCAAAAACAAAAAATTATCCTTTATGCAGCTTTAAGCGATGAACAGAGGTTTTACAAGCAAATAACTTTGGAATCAGGAAAAAGGCTGACTCGAAAGGATCCTGTTGATCACTATCTATCTTCAAGGAATGAACGTGACACCAGCCAGGTAGGAAGGATTGAGCTTTTCTCCCCTGATAACCTCATTGAAATCCGTCCGCTTATGGCAGCCGAATCTGTCAATTTAAGAGGGAACTATGTTATTGATACACAAGACTCCGGGAAAGCCGAAGCAATTAAACAGAAGCTGCAAACGGATGTGGGATTTCAGGTGGAAGACCAGGAGCCCCTCAGCACACTCAGTTCCCTGAAGGGACAAAAGGCCACCGTATACCTTATACCTGTTCTAATTATCATTCTTATTTTTATATCTTTAAGCTTTTTATATTATATTCTCTTAAACTTCAAGGGTCTCGCTGTCAGGAAATTATTGGGCTTTTCTGATGAAGAGCTTATTTTCAAAGTTTTAATGAAAGATAATCTCAACTTACATTTCACCGCCTTTGCCGTCATCTTCGTTGGCCAGGTGATTTATTTGTTTCAGTACAATGGCTTGAATAAGTTTTGGCAATGGGGAAGCGAATGGTTTGCATGGCAGTCGCTGTTCATGCTTCTTTCGCTGGCTGTCTGCCTGTTCCCCTTTTTCATCGTCTATCATATCAACATTGGGGATATGCTGAAAAATAAAAAACCAATCAAGCTGGTTCAATTCCTTAATTATACGTCAAAAGGGCTATTTTCTTTATTATTGGTGGTGTTATTGGTCAACATTGTCCATCAGTACAAGGAATACTCAACACAGGAGGCTAATTCTGATAAGTGGAATTCTGCAAAATATTACGGTTTCTATGAATTTCAGAATACGAACCTGGGAGCGGATCAGGAAGAATGGGCTTATGAGACAGGTTTAAAGAGCCAGAAGCTTTTTGGCCTTGCAAACGAAAAGGGCGCTATCCTGGTAAAACCTTCAGATGGGCTGATCCATAAGGAAGCCATTGCACAGCAGGCGGCCAAAGGGGGGCTGGTACCAGAACCCTATGATCCGCAAGAAGGAAATACTCTTCAGGTTAATGTAAATTATTTAAATGTAAACCCTGTTTATGACCTGGATGGGAACAAAGTGAGCATTGAAGACTCATTTGGTGACCGGCTGCTTGTGCTAGTTCCTGAGATGTATCGCGGAAAAGAGGCAGAAATCCGGAATGCGTATAAGGAATGGTATCAGTTCAAGCGGTATATCGATGTTGACATATATAGGGAGCATAAGGGGATGGATGCAGAAAGGCACAAAGACGTAGAAGTGGAATTTCGGTTCATCCGGAATGATCAGAAGCATTTCCTGTACAATCCGACGATTGAAAGGGAGACGGGCAATTTCAGCGTCAATTCGATCCTTATGGTCGTCAATTCCCAGAACATGGGCGGGGACAGTTATCTTAACTTCCTGACGAGCGGCTATTTTTTCCCGAAGGTTGGCAATCCGGAAAACACATATGAAGAATTGGAAGTGGATATTTCCAAAGCCGGTCTGGGAAACATTATTTTATCGGCGCCGTCTCTATATAGTGTGATTGGTGATTACATGCACCAGCTGCAAAATGATTTGAAAATCAGTTCGCTCGTTGCGGTTGTCCTTTTGATTATCCAAATGGTCATCACTATTTTCACCATCCTTAACTATCTGGAAAAGAATAAGATCATCCATTCCGTCAAAAAGATCAATGGTTTTTCATTTTTAAGGAGGCATTATCATTTCATGATTTTATCGATAGCGACCTGGCTGTTGATCGGCCTGGCGGTAATGGCGGCAAGATTGATGCAGCCTGGCCTGTTCCTCTCAGTCCTGCCAATCTTCCTGGGAATGGAAATCATCCTGATGCTGTCGATTTTTAAAGCCACGGAATTGAAAAAGACAAAAGACGTTCTAAAGGGGGCGTAAACAATGGATATCCAGTTAAGGAATGTCAGCAAGAAATTTGAAAACAAGCCGATTTTGCAGGATTTTAACTTGAATGTCGAGAAAGGCGACATGATTGCGATCACTGGCCAGAGCGGGACAGGGAAATCCACTTTGCTGAATATCATCGGCCTTCTCGACAAGCCGGATTCCGGTGAGGTAATCATTCAGGGAACCGTGAATGCCTTCAGCAAAGAAAAGAAAACAACGATGCTGCTTCGGAATACCATTGGCTATCTTTTTCAAAACTATGCCTTGATTGAACAGGAGACAGTCAGCAGGAATCTGGATATCGCCCTTGCCTATACGAAATCTGCAGACAAAAGAAAGCTGAAGAGGCTGGCACTGGAAAGGGTTGGCTTGCTCGATAAAATGAATAATAAAGTCTACCAGCTTAGCGGCGGAGAACAGCAGCGTGTAGCCCTCGCAAGGTTGATGTTGAAGAAAAACGACATCATTCTTGCTGATGAACCCACTGGATCGCTCGATGAACTCAATCGAAATCATATCCTTGAGATTTTGCGAGGATTGAATGAGGAGCAAAAAACGATCATCATTGTCACGCATGATCCTGAAGTAGCCAGACAATGCAAGCGGGTCATCAACTTATAGTTTTTTCCAATTATCAGCGTTTTAATAGTATACTGACTGTAAGATTCTTTTTGACAACGGGGAGGGACGCAAGCTTGAAGAAGAATTGGGGAAAATTCATGATTTTCACTCTAGTCGTTGGCTTGATAGTGGGGTATGTCTCGACTGTTTCTGATAATCTCCCGTATCTTGGCGATGGGGTGACCTTTACTGAATTCATCATTTCCTATGTGGCGGTCATGGTCAATTCGCTGCCAGTCTGGTTCATGCTCGCGATGCTGGCTGGTTATCTGTTTGCGGGAAACAAGAAGGAAGCGGCCTTATTTGGCGGGATTTACACGATAGCAGCGATAACGTTTTACTTTCTATTGGGTAACTTGAATGGGGAGACTGCAGTAGAAATTCCGCTGAAAGAACAGCTCGGCGTCTTTGCCTTCTGGTACGGAGCCTCTGCAGTCGGCGGCATCCTCGGTGGCGGCGCAGGCTTTTTACTGAAAAAAACACCGATGATCCTGCTAGCCCTACTCGCAGGACTCATCCTCCAGCTAATCGTAAACGGAACAAACAGCTGGAACGACATCGTCGGCATCGCCCAGAACATCACCTTTTCACTCCTAGCCCTAAGCATCATCATTTACCTGGCGATGAAGCAGAGGGACGGTTCTCGTGCTTCATTTTCAGAACGGGGGTGAAGCAGGGGGACGGTTCTCGTGCTTCATTTTCAGAACGAGGATGAAGCAGAGTGGCAGTTCTCATAGTGGACAATCGGAAGTTTTGCGCGGAAAAAGGCGCGATGAGCGATAGTAACTGCTCATCGCGCCTTTTTCTTTTTGAGAGGTTGACTCCACATACGCAAAATTTTTGATTGCAGGAAAAGAATGAAGTCGCGTTTCTGGCCAAAATGTTTCGTATGGTTTCCCATTGATGGGCGAAGCGCAGAGATGGATCCTGAGTATCGTTTTTCTTAGAAGCTTGCAATGGATGGCTACAGCTTGATAAAGAGAAACAAATGGAACATCCCTTACATGAACCCCCTGTACCATTCATCCCAATCCATCCCGATTGAATAAGACACGGATCTTTCATCAAATCGATTCTGACTTTTTATCCCTGTACCGCCGAGGATAACCTTAAGGGAAGGTTCTGATTTTAGCTGTTCTTCAATCCAGTTTTCCAACTCGTCCAATGGTCTTGGATTGGATAAGGAAACAGCGATTAACGAAACGTGTTTCATCTTCATCAATTCGGATAAGCCGTCTAGAGGCGTATTGGGTCCCAAGTAGATGACTTCATGGCCTTTTTTCCTTAAAAACAAGCTGAACATCATCAGGCCGATGTGGTGAAGTTCTCCTTCAGGGCAAAACGCGAGGACCTTCGGGAGTGCGGGATTGACCGGAAAGATCCTGAAGAACTGAGTGCATCGGTTCATGATGAATTGTGAAGCGAAGTGCTCCTGCCCGACGGTGATGATGCCATTTTCCCATTCACCCCCAATCTTATACAAAACCTTCACTAATATATGGTGAAAGACTTCTTCGTAGTCGTACAAAGAGAAAGCAAGATCCGTCATTCTGTTTGCTTCTTGCGCATCAAGGTTCATGAGTGCTTGATACAGCTCGTCAATCAACCCTTCGTAGCCCTTAGAAGGTGGGAAAGGAGCTGCAGGTGCCTGTTCAGTTGATCTTCTATGGAGACGGACTGCATCGCTGATTTTCATGTTGTGTTCATCCAGCTGCTTCTTGATCCACTTCAGTGTTTCAATGTCTTTATTGCTATATAAACGGTGTCCACCCTCCGTGCGGGTTGGTGTCACGATCTTGTAGCGATTTTCCCATGCCCTTATTGTGACAGCAGGAATATCCAGTAGCTCCGATACTTGCTTGATGCTATACAACGGTCTCACCTCGATTTTATTATAAGCAAATTATACATTAATTACACAAAAAATACGGAAAAATAAAGGGATGAAGCTGTTTTAATAAAAATTTGTAAAAATAATTGCTTAACTTGTATAAGTTTTGTATAATGATTTCGAAAGATTATACAAATATTATACAGGGATGGTGCTGAAATGAAAACTTTAAATTTGGTCTCATTAGTTTTACTCATTGTGGGCGGTTTGAATTGGCTGCTGGTTGGTTTGTTCGAGTGGGATCTTGTCGGAGGGATTTTCGGCGGAATGGACAGCCCGATTGCTAAAATCGTTTACATCCTTGTCGGACTCGCGGCCATTTACAGCATGACACTAGTATCAAAAGTAAATAAATAAAAGAAAAGTGCCTGTCTACTGAAACTCAGTCGAACAGGCACTTTTTGTTATGAAGCATAAGAACCGTCCCCGTGCTTCGCTGATTTGCTATATAATCAGATTAGTGATTTGATTCTGAAAAATCGAGGTGTGGGATGAAAACTATTCGAAAGCCGTGGATCAAGCTTAAGGAAAATATCGATTCTGAGGATTATAGTCTGATCAAGCAGCTCGAGGAACGCTGTCTCCAGAATGATCAGACGGTGCTTAAGCTGGAGCTTGATTATAAGCTTGGAGCCAATCATAACAAGAGTGGCGGTCTGCAAGGGGTAAATGAATTCATGTATTTTGATGATAATAAGCTAATCGGCTATATCGGGGTTTCAAGGTTTGGGGGACCATGGGAAGTGAATGGGATGGTTGATCCTGAATATAGACGCCAGGGCGTTTTTAAAAAGTTAAGCGAGCTTGTCCTGGTAGAATGGAAACGCAGCAATTCAAGCAGCATCCTGTTGCTGAGTGACCGCCAATCAAGATCCGGCGAGCGATTTATTCAGGGAACCGGAGCAAAGCATAAGCATTCGGAGTTTGAGATGTTCCTGAAGAATGATATGCCAAATCAGCAGTTCTTCGAGTCAGATGAAATTACACTCAGAAAAGCGGCCAATGCAGACATGAAGGAGATCGCCCGGCAAAACGCGATTTATTTTGGCGCTGGGTCTAGTGGTGGAGAGGAGCCAGACACGAACTCAATGATCCCGCCTGAAGAGGAGGAAAAGCGGGGGATGACTTGCTATCTTGCCGAGAAAGATGGGCAAATCGTCGGGAAAGTGAACCTGCAAATGACATCCAGGATTGGGGCGATTTTTGGTCTCGGTGTCTTGCCTGAGCATCGCGGCAAAGGATATGGCAGAGCCATTCTTTTGTTGGCGATTGGTAAGCTCAAAGAAGCGGTCATGGACGACATCATGCTTCAAGTCGAAGCTAAAAATGTGAATGCTCTTAACCTTTACACATCCTGCGGATTCGAAGAGACATCGACCATGGATTATTATGTTATAGAAAAAGAATGACACACTTGAAATCCCGGAAAGGCAGAATGGCACGAATAGTCATGGATCGCGTTCCCAAAGAGGCTTCCAGGAGAGTCGAAAGGTACCGCAAGGGCTTCTCTCGTTCCCAAACGGGTGTCCCGGAGAGTCGAAAGGTCCCGCAAAGGCATCTCTCGTTCCCAAACGAGTGCCCGGGAAAGCCGCAAGGTCCCGCAAGGTCGTCTCTCGTTCCCAAACGAGTGTCCCGGAGAGTCAAAAGGTCCCGCAAGAGCGTCTCTCGTTCCCAAACGGGTGTCCCGGAGAGTCGAAAGGTACCGCAAAGGGCCGTATCGTGCCCAAAAGGCTACTTGCTGAGCGAGAACAGCGAGAACGGGAGAGCAACTGAGACCGGAAACTTTCCCTTATCCAAAAGCAAGGTATCAATCCAGGCAAGCTTTTTTAAGAGACCTTTTCACACATTAACAGGTCTCTTTTTCAGTGAAAAAATAATCTTCAATCGCTTTAGTGACATCAAGCGGTTCGGATTCATTATTAGCTGGAATCACAAGCTTTAAATCAAGCTGTGGGTAAAAGGATGACCGGAAACGGACCCCAGGATCATAGCCCATCACATGGTATTTGTATATATGGTCATTCTTTTTGTTCATCCAGATTCCGTACCCATAATGGATGGTATCATTCACCTTCACATGAGGAGCCAGGAGCTTATTTGTTGTGTCTTCACTTAATAGCCTGTGCCCGAATAATGCTTCCCATAGTCTGGCCATGTCGGGAGCGGTAGTGAAGGCGCCCCCATCAGGACCGCCTTTTATCGGGACGGAATAGATGTTTGTCCGCCACGCATGATCTTTGTGATTGTCAATATACCCCATCGCCGTATTTCCGGGCAGCCGATCCATGGAAAAGTATCCGGAATGTTCCATCCCAGCCTTGCGAAAGATGTTTTCCTCAATGTATTCTCTGAAACACTTGCCTGTTAGCTGTTCAATGACAAGCCCAAGTAAAATATAGCCTGCATTGTTATAATGGAATCTTTCTCCTGGCGTAAACTTCATTTCATTCTCATGAAAAAGCGGCAGGAAGTCATCAAGTCGCTTCATTTGATAGACAGGATTGTCTTTCCAGAGGTCTTCGAAATCATCCATCACTTCTTCATCGAAATAATCAGGGATTCCACTTGTGTGGGTCAAAAGCTGGTGGATGGTCACTCCTTCATCAAAATAAGGAAACTCCAAATCCAGGCAATCTTTTAGAGGTGTATCGAATGATAGCTGTCCCCTTTCAGCCAATTGGCATATTCCTATTGCCGTGAATAGCTTGCTCCCGGAGGCGATGCCAAATCGCGTATCAACATGATTGGGGCGCTCCTCGGATCTATTCGCATAGCCAAAAGCACTTGCAGACAGGACCTCCTCTCCTTGTTTGATATATACAACACCTGATAAATCTGCCTTTTTACTGCTGTCACTAATGATTTTCATAAGCTCTTCAGAGTTCATGGCAATCCTCCTATTTTCTTATCAATCTTGGAATATTTGATAGATGGGTTCCGGCTTGAAAGTGGATTTCTTGATGGTTTGGTTTAGCTGTTCCTCGTTCTGGATGGGCGGTACCCTGAGGGAAGCTAGGTTGATTGATTCGGTGCAATAGATGGCATTCGTTTCTAGTATATACCAGTATAGTCTATAGTGGAAAAGGGATTATGGATAGATTGTTGAAAATTAAGAATTTTACCAAAGGTTTAAAGTGTACATGGACTAGAAGAGTCACAAGCAGCTGGATAAATGTGGCTCCGCTGGCGCATCGCCCGCGGAATGTGAGCAGCGTAGGGAGGTATCGACTCCACTGCCTGAAGGGCACTTGATATTGGGTGTAAAAGTCTTGCTGAAAATCTAATTCCGTTCAAGCAGTTATGCAAAAAAGATTATGGCGCCAACGATGTGGTAAAGCATAATGGAAAGCTTATGGGATGAACCAGTGAAATGAGGAGGGATCGGAATGGCGAACAATCGAATCAAGCGACAGGATGTCGATGAAAAACAAAAATGGGACCTGACAGATCTTTTTGAAACGAGGGACGAGTGGAAAAAGGAACTCGAGTCTGTCAAGGCGGATTTAGCGAAGGTAACAAAATATAAAGGGAAGCTTGGAAACAGCGCAGTGGAGCTATTGGAATGCCTGGAAGCGAAGGAGAAATTGCTAGAGCGCTTCGGGCTGGTGTCAATTTATGCCGAGCTGCGGCAAACCGTCGATCACACGGATTCCGGAAGGCAAAAGGACGCCGCCATTGCTGATGCAGCCAAGTCATCTGTTTTTGCGGCGATGTCCTTTGTAGAGACGGAAATCATTGGGATGCCAAAAGAAACGCTGGAGCGATTCTTTGAAGAGGAGCAAGGCCTGACCTCATTCCGTAAATATCTGACGGATTTGCAGGATCGGAAGCCATATGCTCTAGGTGAAGAAACGGAGGAGGTCCTGGCTTCGCTTGGTTCTCTTTTTAGCTCGCCTTATACTGTCTATAATCGCGGCAAGCTTTCGGATATGCAGTTTGACCCATTCATTGATGAGAAAGGGAATGAGGTGCCTCTTTCTTTTGCCCTTTATGCTGGCAAATACAGTTCGGCTCCGTCTGCAGAGGTACGCAGGAATGCGTATGAGTCCTTCAATAAGACGTTGAACCTGTACAAGAATACGTTCGCGGCTACCTATGCCACACAGGTCCACCATGAAGTGACCATGTCGCGCCTGAGGAAATATGAATCTGTCACTGACATGCTTCTTCATGGTCAGCAGGTGACGAAGGAAATGTATGATAATCTGCTGGACATCATCCAGGAGGAATTGGCTCCCCATATGAGGCGGTATGCCAAGTTGAAGAAAGAAGTCCTGGGGCTCGACAGGATGACGTATGCAGACCTCAAAGCTCCGCTCGATCCGGACTTCAAGCTGGAGACAAGCTATGAAGAAGCGGCGGAAACGGTTCAGGAAGCGCTTGACATCATGGGGCCGGAATACAGTGAGATGATCAGGACCGCAATATCAGAAAGATGGGTTGATTATGCCGATAATATCGGGAAAAGCACGGGGGCCTTTTGCTCGAGTCCATACGGGGGCCATCCCTATGTGCTAATGACCTGGCCTGATACGATGAGAGGCGCTTATACTTTGGCCCATGAACTGGGACATGCCGGACATTTTTACCTGGCGGGTAAAAATCAAAGACTAACAAATACCCGTCCGTCGAGATACTTCATCGAAGCGCCATCGACATTGAACGAGATGCTACTCAGCAACCATCTGCTGGCGAACACAAACGATAATCGCACCCGGCGCTGGGTCATTCTGCAGCAATTAGGTACGTATTATCATAATTTTGTTACCCACCTGCTTGAAGGAGAACTGCAGCGAAGGGTCTATAGACTGGCGGAAGCCGGGGAACCGCTGACTGCAAGCGTATTGTCGGAACAAAAACTGGAGGCGCTCGGAAACTTCTGGGGAGACTCAGTCGAACTTGATGAAGGGGCAGGCCTGACATGGATGCACCAGCCGCATTATTATATGGGCTTATATCCTTACACATATTCAGCAGGATTGACCGTCTCGACCCTTGTATCCAGGCAAATCCTCGATGAAGGCAAGCCGACTGTGGAGAAGTGGCTTGAGGTCTTGAAAGCAGGAGGAACGCTGGAGCCCCTCGAATTAATCAAAAAAGCAGGGATAGACATGTCCAAACCAGAACCAATCCGCCAAGCCGTCGCCCAAGTCAGAAAACTAATCGACCAGCTAGAAAACAGTTATAAATGAAGAAAGTGAAGCACGGGGACGGTTCTCGTGCTTCGTTTTTACATGATAGAAGAAATGAATCTATTAAAAATAACGTAGAAACGATCAAACACAACATTATTTTCTCCGGATATCCAAGAATTGGTATAATTGGAGAGAAAGGAATACTAGAATTGGAAAAAATCATTTTCTTGCTTTTATCGATAATGTTCATAGCTTGAGGATGCAGTCAATCTTTACAGGGAGAGAGGAAAAGAAGGCTGCTGATAGAGAAGCGGAAGTGAAAAAAACAGATAGTGATCAAGAGTCTCAAAGGGAAAAACAAGAAGACAGGGATAAATTTCAGCATTCCGATTACCAATTCATAATTAACCTGGATGAACTGCTAGGAGAAGAGCTTCTTATTGAGGAAGACAACGTAACCAAAGGGATAATAACCTTATCTTACATGGAACCTCGAACATTAAGATAGATATGTAACTTATTTGAAAGTCAAAAATGAAATCATGGTAATAGGCCAAGATGCAGAGGATATCAGTAAGCAATTAGAAGAATTGAAAAGTCTCTAGATGAATCAGGAGAACCGTCCCCGTGCTTCTCTAGATGAAGCAGGAGAACCGTCCCCGTGCTTCAAAAAAAGTGTGTGCATTCTCGGGAAAATTCTTCTATAATAGAAGTGTTAATTTTTACATAAAAGGAAATTTTACACGTTTTATTCAAAAAATTAAATGTTATGAATCGATACGCATTTGAAATTCGAGTGTTTAAATGCAATGGATCCATACGCGTTTTAATCAATTCAGGAGGTGACGAGGTGCCAGCACTCACGTATAAAATTGCAACGGATCCGAATGAATGGGAGCAGATTCATCAATTGAATCATCTAACCTTCGTCGAGGAAATCCCGCAGCACGAGAAACAGGAATCCAACCGTCTTGTTGATCAATTCCATGAAGAAAATGTATACATCGTAGCGAAGAAAAACGATGAAGTGGTCGGGATGATCGCTGTCAGGTCGAATCGCCCTTTTTCCCTTGACCGGAAGCTGGAAGATTTGGATGATTACCTGCCGGCCGATGCCGTTCCGTGCGAAATCCGTTTATTGTCAATTAAGAAAGAGTACCGAAGTACAAGGGTTTTCTTCCAGTTATGTGCGGCTGTTGTCGATTATTGTCTTGCTGAACAATATAATATGGCTGTCATTTCGGGGACTGTCAGGCAACTTAAGCTGTATCGCAAGATCGGCTTCGTGCCGTTCGGTCCATTGGTTGGCAGCGGAGAGGCACTGTACCAGCCCATGTATCTGACGAAGGATCGATTTGAAACCAATAACAAAGCGTTCCGCAATCTCATGAAGGAAAAGACAGATAAGCGTTCTGTTTCCTTTTTACCCGGTCCGGTGCCGGTCCATCCTCTTGTCGAAGCCGCTTTTACGAGACAGGCGATTTCCCATCGGAACAAAGAATTCATCGCAGAAATGGAATCTGTCCGTGAAAAGTTGAGGGAGCTGACAAGTGCGAACCATGTTCAAATCCTTGTGGGAACTGGTACCCTCGCCAATGATGTTGTAGCGGCTCAGTTGAAGAGATTCCCGGGAAAGGGACTGATCCTCGCCAACGGTGAATTTGGCTACAGGCTGATTGACCATGCGAAGCGTATCGGCTTAGGATTTCACGCAATTGAAAAAGATTGGAACGAGCCGATCGAACCGGAGGAAGTGGCCCTTTTTCTGGAAGGGACTGCGGATATCGAATGGGTTTGGACGGTCCATTGTGAAACATCGACCGGATACCTTTACGATATCGAGAACCTTTTGTACATTTGCCGCCAACATGGCGCCGAACTGGTCCTCGATGCCTGCAGTTCGGCTGGGGTCGTGCCTGTCAACCTGGAAGATATTTATCTGGCTTCGTCTGTGAGCGGCAAAGGGTTCGGTTCCTATCCTGGACTGGCGATCCTTTTCCACCGTGAAAAAATGGGAAGGAACGCTTCCGTCCCAAGGTTTCTGGATATTGGGATGTACGAAGACTGCCTGAGCATCCCTTTTACCCATTCCTCCAACCTGGTGAGAGCCTTGGGGGAAGCGTTAGTCCATAACAGGCAAGAATCAGTGGTGCACATGGCGGCTGAAGCGAGGAAAAAGCTTGTACATGCAGGTTTTACGTTACTAGGAGATGAGGTTTATTCCCCTGGGATCCTCACGATTGTTCTTCCGGACCGGCTCTCAAGCCGGGAGTTTGGGGATGCGTGCAGGGAAAATGGCATTCTTTTAAGCTATGAAAGTGATTATTTGCTGAAAAGAAACTGGGTGCAGCTAGCCTTAATGGGATACCAGCACCAGAGGGATGTTGCCCATGCCCTTGATGTCCTTGAACAGCAGCTGCATAGGAGCTGGGTGTATTGAGTGTGAAAAAATTTTTCTGGTTCGCCGCCGGGACCTTATGGATCAAAATAGTCGCAGTTTCCCTGGCAGGTTTCAACCTCCATTTATCTGCCTTTGCAGACTTCGCCTTGATTCTGTTAAGCCCGATAGGGGCAGTCCTGGTGCTTTTGGGCCTTGGATTGCGCTTTGGCGGAAAGCGAGCCGGCGAGAGCCTGTTGCTGGTCATGATGGTGGTGACAGGGATTCTTTATGGCGATTTATTATATTACCGATTTTATACGGATTTTGTGACCGTTCCAATTCTTTTCCAATTCAAGAATGTTGGTGGACTGGGCCCGAGTACCCTTGAATTGATGAGTCCTTGGGATGTATTCCTGTTTACGGATTTGTTCATTGCCGCCTGGATTATTTGGAAGGACCGGAAAAAAGAGGAGCGCTTGCGTTCTATTGGATTGAAGCGTTATTTGGTTTTTGGCCTATTTTTAAGCACGCTGGCACTTGCGCTCGGAACAGCAAAATCCCCCTATTTTTACAAAGAAGCCTATAATCGCACCGAAGTGGTGAAAAGCATCGGCTTGTTCCAGTACCATTTGTTTGACATTGGATCTGTCATCATCACTCCTCTAAACAGATTCGCTGCCTCAAAGGCTGACGCGGAGGCATCGATGGCCTATGCCGAAGCTAAGGGGAAGGAACAATCCGATTTATTTGGGGCGGCAAAAGGTAAAAACCTGATCATGATCAGTATGGAATCAACACAGGATTTCGTCATTGGACAGAAGGTGAATGGGGAGGAAATTACCCCATTCCTCAATTCGCTGGTAAAAGAAAGCTACTATTTCAGCCAGATTTATGAACAGACGGCACAGGGGAAAACGTCAGATTCCGAATTCATGATTGACACAGGTCTATATCCGCTTTCGGGCGGCTCTGTCTTCGTCAGGAAACCGGAAAACACCTATCAAGCCCTGCCCCATATCCTCAAGGAAAATGGCGGCTATCGCTCTGTCGTTTTCCATGGCAATGAAGCGACGTTCTGGAACAGGGAAACCATGTACCAGTCGCTTGGGTACGACCGCTTCTATTCAGAGAGTGATTATGAGGTAACAACCGCCAACACGGTAAACTACGGAATCAAGGATATCCCGTTTTTTCAACAGTCACTGCCGTATCTTGAAGGGCTGCCACAGCCTTTTTATGCGAGGTTCATCACGCTCACCAATCATTTTCCTTATTTGCTGGACGAGGAAGATAAATTGATACCGGAAGCTGAGACAACGGAGGCGGTTGTGAACCGCTATGTGACCACAGTGCGATATCAGGATGAAGCCATCAAGACCTTGTTTGAAAGCTTGAAGCGGAGAGGGCTCTATGAAAATACACTTTTTGTCTTGTACGGTGACCATTACGGGATTTCCGACCAATACGAGGACGGGGTGATGGAACTCCTCGGTTTAGAGGATACGAGTGTGAATCGGGCCGAACTGAAGCAAGTACCGCTTATTATCCATGTTCCGGGGCAGGAAGGTGCTGTGATTCCTAAGATTGGTGGGGAAATCGACATCCGGGCAACCGTCCTCCATTTGCTTGGCATCGAATCCGGAAACAATCTTTCTCTTGGACAGAACCTTTTTAATAGAAAAAAGGGCTATCCTGTCATTTTCCGGGATGGGAGTTTCATTACTGAACAACTCTATTACGACGGGAATAGCTGTTATGAAAGGGATAAAGGGAGTCTTGCACCGTCTTCGGGTTGTAACCCCTATAAGGAAATTGTCCGGAAAGAGCTTGGGACATCTGACCAGATCCTCCATGGCGATTTGTTCAGGTTTTTGGAGTGACGCTGGGGATGGGTTGTTCCGATATTGAGAGAGGGAGTAAAGGAGCATGGAATGAAAAGGAAGCAAAAGCAGACTTTTAAAAAGCATGGTACAGAGTACATCAAAATGTCATTTGGCGATGAATATTACTTTAATGATTAGAAAGTGAATTTCTTCTACGCCTTGCAGCGCCCAATCCTTACTTGCATATTGGGAATCAAGTATATTTTCCCGAATATCTACATGGTGGACACTAGTAGCTATATAAAGGCATATGGATATTATCTATATATGTGGGCCCTGTATTCCCAGATCACCTTGCTGTTCCTGATCAGCAGTTTGGCTGGTTTTTTCCGGAATGGGGAGTTAGGATTTAAAGAATATTTGTCAGAAGTCTATCTTTATATTGCACTGCCTGCATTCTGGATGTTTGCCGGATTTTCGGCGATGAGGCTTATCATTTTCCTATTGGAATATTTGCGGATTGTAAAAAAGGACAATAAAGTCTTGTATGGGCCCGCTGTTTTCTTTTTCTATGGTGTTGTCATGATTGCAGCGTACGGACTCATGAATGCCGTATGAAAAAAGGTACTTCCGAGGAGCGGAATTGCTTTTTTGAAGCAGGAGAACCGTCCCCATGCTTCAGCGTTTGATTCTAATAGGGAGAGGGTTGGGGGGGATGAAAGCCATGATAAAAGAAGGGCTTTTTGGACTTTTAGCAGTTTTCCTCATTACCGTATTTGAATTCCTGGTTACCTTGCCATTAGGGGCCCCAACGTTTGAATTTGGCTCAGAAGAGCATGCGTTATTTTTGAACTATGAATTTTTGCTTACTGCTATACCGGCTCTGTTTGTTACGTATTTTTTAGCAAAGGCTCGCAAAACTCAAAGCATTCCTGAAGCCTTGCGAAGGAGCATCGTTTGGACTCTTATCATTTTTTTGAATTATTTCATCCTGGGGATTGGGAATGATATTTTGGGAATCATCCTCGGAACGGCGGGATTGTATGTATTACTTGCTTTTGCGTTTGCCGGGCCAATTCTCTATGTGAAAAGGAAAGCTTAGCATAATCATCAGGCACTTCCATGCTGAACGGGGAGTGCCTTTTTTTCTGCCGAATTTTCTGCGCATATGGATGGTGAACTTTGCAGATATATTTGCTTTTTTGAAGCAAGAGAACCGTCCCCGTGCTTCGCCATGGTGAAACTTGGATGGGGATTCTCCGTCTAATCTTGCAGGGGGGATCATGATGAGAAAATGGGTGGTTTTGGGCGGTGTTTCGATTTTTCTTTTAGCTGGGATTGTGTATTATTTTTTGTCCCAATTCAAGGTGGTCAACGAATGGGAAGGGGATGAGAAGGCTGTTGTCATGGCTAATAAAGTCTGGAGTATCCAGTTTTCAGAAAAGGTCGCGAAAGAAAGCGTCAATTCGGATTTCATCTTTGTTTTGGATGATAAAGGAGGGAAAGTCGCAACGAACCTTTCACTTAGTGATGATCAAAAAACGGTCTATATTGCCCCTCCGAAAGACGGGTACGATCTTGATGCGAAACATTACACCCTTCATTTTAAAAGGGATATTAAATCTGCTTCGGGGCGGAAGCTGGGTTCGGCCCAACCCTGGGAATTTATTGTGAAAGAGAATTTGCCGGTCATCGGGTCAAAGGAGAAATTGGATGGGTACTTCAAGGAATTAATGAAAGAGGAGAAAAGGTCGCGTCGCTGGTTTACGATGAGATCTACAGATGAGATGGCCAAAGAATCGGCAAAGGAAGAGAATTCATCTGCTGATTCCGCTTCTGGCAATGATTTTTCCGACACAAACAACCAGGTACAGGGAGTCGATGAGGCGGATATCGTAAAGACGGATGGCAAGCATATCTTCCAGGCAGAAGACAATGAAATCCGTATCATCAAGGCAGTTCCTGGAGAGGAGATGAAGCTGCTTTCCAGGCTTCCATATGGTCCTGAGTTTATGCCGGATCAGCTGTTTTTGCATGGCGGGCAGCTGGTTGTCATTGGTTATCACTATGATAACTCGGCTAGGCCTTACGATGGGATAGCAAAGGATTCAGCAGTCTTGCCGATGATGCAGTCGACAAAGGCTTTTGTCTATAATGTTGAAAATCCCGGGAAACCTGTACAGGTAAGGGAAGTCGAGCTGGAGGGCGGTTATGTTTCCGCGAGGAAGGTGGATAACCTGGTGTATCTGGTCACCCAGCATCATCCCGATTACTGGCTGCTGGAGGAAAACGATCAAATCGATATCCGTCCGAAGTACTCCGATACTGCCTCAAAGTCAGTTAGACAAATGATCAGCTATGATAATATCCGTTATTTTCCAGGATCAAAAGAGCCGAATTATATGATGATTGCCGCCTTCGACCTTGACCAGCCAGGAAAAGAAGCTGCCATCACGACGTATTTGGGAAGCGGCGAGCAACTGTATATGTCAAAGGAAAGTCTGTATCTCGCGATTCCGAATTGGACGGAACGGCCACAAGGCGATTGGTCAGCAATGACAGCTCCGGACACAAACATCCATAAATTTTCTGTAAAAGGGATGAAAGTGGAATTACAGGGGTCGGCTTTAGTCCAGGGAACCGTGCTGAATCAGTTCTCAATGGACGAATATAAGGGCCACTTTAGGGTGGTGACAACAAAAGGGTATGCGTGGGATGACAGCAAGCCTTCATCCAATGCGCTTTACATTTTGGATGAAAATTTGAAGCCAACTGGAAAAATTGAATCGCTGGCCAGAGGTGAGCGAATCTACTCATCAAGGTTCATGGAGGACAGGATCTACATGGTAACCTTCAAGGAAACGGACCCGCTGTTCGTCATCGAAGCGAGTGACCCTGCAAACCCGAAAGTGCTCGGTGAATTAAAGATTCCGGGTTTCAGCAATTATCTTCACCCTTATGATGAAAACCACCTGATCGGTTTCGGTCATGATACGAAAATCAGCACAGAAAAAGGAGTCGGTGCACAACCCCGTATCCTGACCAATGGCGTGAAGATTTCATTATTCGATGTAAGCGATATGAAGAACCCAAAGGAAAAGTTCACGGAAATCATCGGCGGAAGGGGAACTTACTCGCCGCTTAATTATGATCATAAAGCATTGCTATTCAATAGAAATAAAAATCTGTTTGCCTTTCCGATTTCTGTCTACCGGAACAACAAGAAAAATGAGTATGAGGAAATTTTCGAGTATCAAGGTGCATATGTGTACAACGTCGACACAGAAAACGGATTTACGCTAAAATCAAAAATCACTCATATCACTGGCGAACAGATGCCTTTTTATGAGGAGTATGAAAGCGGAATCCATCGGCTCCTCTATATTGGCGATACATTGTATGCCCTGTCGCCAAACAAGATCACCAGCCACGACTTGAAAACAAATGAAAAAGTCGGAGAGCTTGGGCTGAGGCGGTGACGTGAACCCGCGAAAGTGGAAGGAATGTGCTGCAGGGTAAAGCAAAACATTTTCTAATTCGCGGAAAATGGTGAGTGCGGTGCGGTCTAGTTAAAAACCCGGTTTTAATTGCCGGGAAGTTGGAGGACGTTGGCTGTGTGTGAAAAAACCAGGTTTTTAATTCCTCGAGGCGGCTGAAGGCAGGAAAGTAAATAAGCAGTTACCCGAAAAGTGATTGTACAGCTCGCGACTAAAAAATGTTATGCGGATAACGGTGAAGTCACCTTTTCATTCTAAAGCAAGGTGCCTCTGATTTATTCGGAGGCACTTTTTTAAAAGGGGAAAGACCCCTTTTTTTCCTGTTATTTTCATTTCTGAATATTTTAAATTTATTTACTTTATTTATATTTGCAAGCGTTTGCATCCTTATCGTCATGGTGGATGCAGCATTTTCCTATTAGGTTTATCGGCTCCTTTTGCCTTGATATACCTCATACGTTTTGGTAGGTTAAGAAACCGTAAGCGTCATTCCCGCTAATAAAAATAATTAAACGGAATAATGAACATAAGAATAATTTTCCAAGTGGTTTGGGTGTCGTTCCGTCGCAAGAGCGTTTTTTGCCTGGTCATTGAAAACCACTATGTTCATTAGTTCGTTTGAGGAACGCAAAGGAGAGATTTGGTGAATTTAGAAATAGGAATATCTTTAGGTATCTATTTTCTAGCAATGATTTTAATAGGATTATACGCATATAGGAAGACGTCTGATTTATCGGATTATATGCTTGGTGGCCGCGGGCTTGGCCCGGGTGTGACTGCCCTTTCGGCAGGCGCGTCGGATATGAGTGGATGGATGCTGATGGGATTGCCTGGGGCGATGTATACAACTGGGTTATCCAGCGCCTGGCTTGCCATTGGTTTGTCGATCGGTGCTTATTTGAACTACTTGATCGTCGCGCCTCGCCTTCGCGCCTACACAGAATTGGCAAATGATTCGATTACCATCCCCAATTTTCTTGAAAACCGCTTTTCTGATCGAACAAAAGTCCTCCGATCCGTTTCAGCGCTTGTCATCATTGTTTTCTTTACGCTTTACACTTCTGCTGGATTAGTATCCGGGGGCACTCTATTTGAGTCAGCTTTTGGCCTGGATTATAAATGGGGATTATTCCTTACAGCCGGGGTCGTAATGGTCTATACATTGTTTGGCGGTTTTCTTGCTGTAAGTTTGACGGACTTTGTCCAGGGCTGCATCATGTTCGTTGCCCTCGTACTTGTGCCTGTTGTCGCTTTTACGGATCTTGGAGGTACAACAGAAGTAATGGACAGCGTCAAGAATATTGACCCATCCTTAATGGATATCTTCAAAGGAACATCCGTGCTTGGCATTATCTCGTTCCTGGCTTGGGGACTGGGATATTTCGGCCAGCCGCACATCATCGTCCGTTTCATGGCGATTAATTCTGTCGATGAACTCAAGCCTGCCCGCAGGATCGCGATGGGTTGGATGGTCATTTCCATCATCGGCGCTCTAGCTGTTGGTCTTGTCGGGATCGCTTATGTATCACAAAACAATTTGACTCTTGGCAATCCGGAAACGATTTTCATCTTGTTCTCGAATATTCTTTTCCACCCATATATCACTGGATTCTTGCTTGCCGCGATTCTGGCAGCGATCATGAGTACGATTTCCTCGCAATTGCTTGTGACTTCCAGTGCTTTGACGGAGGATTTTTACAAAGCGTTCTTCCGCCGAGATGCCTCTGATAAAGAATTGGTATTCGTTGGCCGTTTAACTGTATTATTAGTGGCAGTAGTCGGAATTGCGCTTTCCTATACGCCGAACAATACGATTCTATCCCTTGTCGGAAACGCATGGGCAGGCTTCGGTGCCGCGTTCGGTCCTGTCATCTTGCTTAGCCTCTACTGGAAACGCATGAACCGTTGGGGCGCCCTGGCGGGAATTATCGTCGGAGCCGTGACAGTGATGGTATGGATCAGCATACCGGGATTATCGGAATTCCTATATGAAATGGTACCAGGCTTCTTCCTGAGCCTAATCGCCGTTGTCGGTGTAAGCCTGGCAACAAACAAACCACGCAAAGAAATCATAGCCGAATTCAAAGAAATGGAAAACGAAATAGCCGGTTAATGAAGCAAGGGGTGAAGCAAGGGGACGGTTCTCGTGCTTCAAATAAAAGAAGGTTCTTTCTCGATCAGCCGGGAAGGAACCTTCTTTTTTAATGCTTGAATGCAGGGGTTTAATCACATCAATCCGATTTTCAAAATGAGCCCATGGTGTATCTCTGGGATGCGATGCACATCTCTTTCGCTGTCGAAGCCTTCCTTCCGGTCAGCAACCAGCTGCCATCTCCCGCGACAAGCACCACCATAGTATTTGCGGTATTGATCTGGTTTGGGATTTTCCGGGATATCCCTCCAGGCCAGGGAGCTCAGGGATGTGCAGCTGCGTGTTTTGCAGGAGGACAGGACAATGCCTGTCCAGCCGATCGGATGATAGAGAAAGGACTTCCCCCGGCCGCAGTCCTTGAATGTGAAGGCAAGTGAAGCAGGAGAACCGTCCCTGTGCTCCACCTGCGCTCCACCCCTCTGCTTTTTAATCAATCGTTTGATTGGTTAGTTGTTGTTCGGCGAATTGTTTGTAGAGGGGGTGTTTTTGGATGAGTTCGTTATGGGTGCCGGTGCCTGTGATTTGTCCTTTTTCGATGAAGATGATTTTGTCGGCATTGACAATCGTGGACAGGCGGTGCGCGATGACAAAGGTGGTCCTTCCTTCCATCAATCGGCTCAGTGCCTGCTGAACGATGGTTTCTGACTGGCTGTCGAGGCTCGCGGTTGCTTCATCCATCATTAGGATTTTCGGATCGCGCAAGAAGGCGCGCGCGATGGCGATCCTTTGCCTCTGTCCGCCCGACAGCTTGACGCCGCGTTCACCGACTTCGGTATCGAGGCCGTTCGGGAACTCCTTGATGAAATCCTCGGCATAGGCCATCCTTGCTACTTCCCATAAGCGTTCATCGGAAATAAGCTCTGCTTCCTCCAATCCGTAGTAGAGATTTTCGCGTATCGTTCCGGCCATCATTGCGCTTTCCTGGGGAACATATCCGATCTGGCTTCGCCAGGAAGCAAGTGAAAGCTGCTGGATGGACGTGCTGCCGATGCGGATTTCTCCTTTTGTTGGTTCGTAAAATCGTTCCAGCAATCCGAACATCGTTGTTTTCCCGCTGCCGCTTGGGCCGACCAACGCGATCATCTGGCCCGGCTGAGCCTCGAAGGACACATCTTCCAATACAGGTTCCCCTTCACTGTAGGAAAAAGTGACATTTTCAATTGTAATCGGTTCGCCGCTGATATCCATTTCAATTCCATTCCGGCTTTCTTCAAGCTGTTCCTCGAGAATGCCGATGATCCTCTCTGTTGCTCCTTTCGCTTTTTGCAGCTGAGTGAAAAACATCGCGAACGAGGTGATCGGCATGATAATCTGGAATAGATAAAGAAGGAAGGCGACAAGGGAACCTGTCGACATCGTGCCATTTGCGACACGCATACCGCCGTAGCCGATGATCATGACGACTACGACCATGATGACAAGATACATGATCGGGCCAATCAGTGCGAATATCCGCGCTTCCCTCAATCCGTACCTGAGCAGGTTTTCTATTCCCTTCAAGCCTTTGGCTTCTTCAATATGTTCAGCAGTGGATGCCTTCATCAGCCGGGTTTCGCCGAGCGTCTGGGTGATATGCCCGGTGAAAGTCGCTGTCTCATCCTGAAGGCCACGCGAAATCTTTGCCATCTGCCGTCCGAGCGGAATCATGATCGCGAGCGTGACCGGCACAGAAACGAGCATCAACAGCGTCATTTTCCAGTCCATCACGAGTAAAATGACAATCGCGCCAATGATGGAAATGATGCCGGTAACGAATTGCGGAAAGTGATTGGTGATCAGGTCCCTGACGATGCTCGTGTCATTGACGACCCTGCTGACGGTTTCGCCGCTCGATTGCTTGTCAAAATAGCGGACCGGCAAGCGGATCAGTCTGACCCACATCCGTTCACGAAGCCTGGCCACAACCTTTTGGCCGACAAAGCTTAGCAGGTAAATCGAGATCCCGTTAATCACTGCCTGAACGATGAAGGCAGCGGCAATGCCGACGATTAAGGGTGTGCTAAGTGATTCAACCGCGAAGCCATCGACGAGATTTTTCGTAAGCATGGGAACGAGCAACCCGGCCAGCGTTGTGAGGATACTTGCCAAGAGCCCTGTAAACAAGGCTGCCCTGGGGATATCTGTCGACAATATTAGTGAGAGGAAAGGCTTTAAGCCCTTTTGCTGTCTATCCATGAAAAACTCCTTATCTGGAATGAAAACTCACTTTCATTATATCATGGGAGTAATAGGAAATCCGTTATCTGCGCGGATGGGAATGCTGTATATTGAATGAACGTGCCCAAACAGAACGAAGGTATTCAAACAGAACAAACATATTCAAGCAGAACGAAGGTATTCAAACAGAACAAACATATTCCAACAGAACAGACATATTCAAACAGAATGAATGTGCTCAAACAGAATGGACGCACTCAAATAGAACGAACATGCTCCAACAGAATGATAGTTCTCAAACATGATTAAACGTGCTCCAACGGAATGAACATGCTAAAACAGCATAAACGTCCTAAAACAACATCAGAAACAGGGGGTTACCAGAATGGAAAAGATAAACCATTTATACCGTAAGAGGATCGGTTTTCCAGAGGATGAAACGCTCACTTTCAAGAACCTGCCAGTGGTTCTTGAAAAAACGGCAATGACCATTCCTTTTGAAAACTTTTGTGTCATCGCCGGAGATCAAAGTGAATTGAATGAACAGTCGGTAACGGAGAAAATCCTCCATCGGAACGAGGGTGGGCTGTGCTATGAGCTGAATGCTATGCTGTATCTTTTTTTGAAGGAAAATGGATTCGATGTCCAGCTTTTCCGCGGTGTCGTCTTTGAGCAGGCGAGCAATAGCTTCACGCCGACGGGCCGGACGCATGTAACGATTCTTCTGAACCATGAGGGCGGCAAGTACCTCGTTGATACAGGCTTCGGCGGAAATGTGCCGCTGCAGCCAGTGCCGCTTGATGGAACTGAGGTTTCCACACGTAATGGCGAATATCGGGTGAAAAAAGAAGATAGTGAATACGGGGACTCATTGCTGGAACTGAAGCTGAAGCATAAGGACCCTGGCTGGAGAAAAGGGTACGCCTTTGACACTCAAAAACCAGTTGAGGACTTCGATGAGTTGAATGAAGTCAAGGAAATCATCACTTGGCATCCTGAATCACATTTTCGCGAGCGACCGCTGATGACAAAATTCACCGAGGACGGCACCATCACCCTTACCGAAGCCAGTTTTACACAATGGAAAAATGGCGAGATGACAAAGGAAGAGATCAGTCCTGAACAGTTTGAAAAACTTTTAAAGAAGTATTTTTAATGAAGTATCGAAGAGAAATGGGTCTAACTATTGAGGCAGCAGGGAAAGCCTTTGCCAGAACCTTCGGCTTTTCGGCTTGCAACACTTATTGGTCTGGAAGCATATGGCCAGGCACAGGCTATTCCTACCTGCAGGTTGGCCTAAAGTGATAAGGGACAAGATCGGATTGATAGGGAGCAAATGAGTAAAACAAACCTATTATTCTTCCAAAGGCTGCTTTCTAGGATAGAATGATAGTAGAAGCCATCTAATTTACATGAGGAGTTGGGGGACCATGCAATGGAAAGAGATGAACAGGACAAGCCCTTTCGATCCAGCCGCTTCAAGTTTGCAGATTAAATATAAAGATGATGCGAATACGATTGCTGGGGATATTGTTAAAGCGGTCAACCAATATAACAGCAGGTTGGATGAGGATTACGAGGTCGGTTTGATGCTTGCTTCGTTCGGCCAGACGGTGACGGTCAATATCAAAGCAATCGGCTATGAAGGGGCTAAATTGATCAGGTTCATTGGAAATATAAACGGGACGGGTGCTCCGGTTGAATTATTCCAGCATGTAAGCCAGCTGAACTTCCTGTTGATCTCCTTGCCGCGGCATAATAGGGAAGAGCCGAAACAACAAATTGGGTTCATCCAGGAATGATTTTTGGAAGCATGGAGGCAGTTCTTATGTATGATGAGGACGGTCCCTGTGCTTCCTTTTATTTTCCTGATTCCTGCAACGTTCGGTTCAATTAGTAGATTTTTCTGTGTTATCGGTGGACTTGGCCATGTTTTCCCGTTAATTTTGTAGTAGTTTTCCAGCTTGGCAGTTTGCCAGGCTGATCCTACAAAATGAGGAGGAGCAAAATGTTCGAAGGTGCAGCTTTTAAAAAGGTCTTTTCAAAGGGTATGATTGCGGCAGCTGTTTTGACAGCGGGCAGCCTGCTTTTTTCGGGAATGCCTTTTTGGCCGGAAGCTTCCGATGTAAAGGCAGCAGACACTGCCTACACGGTCACAGCGGATGTGTTGAATGTGCGTTCCGGCGCAGGTAAGCATTTTTCAAAAATCGGCAGCGTGAAGCAAGGTACAAAACTTCAAATCATCAAGGAACAGGAAAACGGCTGGTACCAGATATCCTTCAATGGCAGAACAGGATATGTCAGCGGGGAATATGTGTACAGCCCAGCGGTGACGCATGAAGTGAATGCGGACAGGCTGAATGTCCGGAGCGGACCGGGGATTCGGAATGGAAAAATCGGAATGGTGGAAAGAGGCACAGAACTGACTGTCATACATACTGAAAACAATGGCTGGCACAAGGTTGCATATAATGGGGAGACAGGCTTTGTCAGCGGCAAATATGTTTCAACGAATGGCGGCCAAAAGGACAAGCGGATCGATGTCCCCTTGATTGCCCAGCGTCCTGACCTGCCAAGCGGCTGTGAGGCGACCTCGCTCGCGATGGCCCTTCACTATTACGGTAAGCAAGTAGATAAAAATACGATTGCGCAGGAATTGCCTTACGATACGGCAGAGCTTGTCCGCAATCCGAATGGGACCATCAAAATGTGGGGTGATCCTGAAGTGGGGTTTGTTGGGACGCCATTTGGCAATGGCTACACAATCAATCCAGACCCGTTGAAAAAAGTGCTGGATCGCTACCGTCCAGGCGGCCTTGCTTTGACAGGGAAAGATTTCTCGGAGATCGAGCAATATGTTGCCGAGGGGAAGCCGGTTCTTGTCTGGTTCACAATCGACTATGAGCAGCCGGATGCCCGCGAATGGAAAACACCGGCAGGGAAGAAGATCAACGCTGCGAAGCCGCTCCACAATATTGTCGTAACCGGAGTCGACGCAAACCACGTCTATTTCAACGATAGTGAAGCCGTGAAAAAAGACATCAAGATGGATAAGGCCAAATTTATCAACGTCTACAACGCGATGGGGAAAAGGGCATTGGTGGTGAACTGATTGGAGAGCATTTGCGAAATTTCGCAGATGCTTTTTTCAGTTTCGCGTGCCCAGGCAAGCCGTTAATTGCTAGTTGGTGAAAGTCCAATCTGAGTAAGTGCCAAGACGCTCAGTAGCTGAC
>NZ_JAERSD010000021.1 GCF_017912555.1 Bacillus sp. REN3
TGAGAGCCATTAGCTCAGTCGGTAGAGCATCTGACTTTTAATCAGAGGGTCGAAGGTTCGAGTCCTTCATGGCTCACTCAAGTGCAGGACCCCTAAAGATAATTTCTCTTTATTTTTAGGGGTCTTCCTGGTTATAATAAACCATATGCGGAAGTAGTTCAGTGGTAGAATACAACCTTGCCAAGGTTGGGGTCGCGGGTTCGAATCCCGTCTTCCGCTCCAGATGGGGCCTTAGCTCAGCTGGGAGAGCGCCTGCTTTGCACGCAGGAGGTCAGCGGTTCGATCCCGCTAGGCTCCACCATCACACTACATAAACACCAATTCAGCCATAAATCTTTTGATTTATGGTTTTTTTATGGTTGGATTCGAATGAATCAATTCCGGATCACTTATCTTTCTATTCCGAACTGTATATATATTCAAGAATTTGTCCAGTTGAGTCATCTTCCTGAAAGCGGTTAAAATAAAGGAAAACAGAGGGAAAGCAGGGGGTAAAATGAAGAAACTTTCGATGATCGGCATGCCCATGGACCTTGGCCAGATGAGAAGGGGAGTCGACATGGGCCCAAGTGCTATCCGTTACGCAGGCATCCATGAGAGACTGAAGGATTTATTTGATGAGATCGAAGATTTGGGGGATATTGCTGTAGGCAGGCCAGAGGTGAAAATCGATCCAAACAGCAATCTTCGGAATCTGGAGCTCGTTGCCGAGAAGAATCTGCTGCTGTCTGAAGAAGTGAGCAAAATTATCGAGTCCGGCTCTTTCCCGCTTGTCCTTGGTGGCGATCATAGCATTGCCATCGGCACATTGACAGGTGTTTCTAAGCATTATAAGAGCCTTGGTGTCATCTGGTATGATGCTCATGGCGATTTGAATACTGCTGAAACCTCACCGTCTGGCAACATTCATGGCATGCCGCTGGCAGCAAGCCTGGGTTTAGGTCATGACTCACTGACCCAATTAGGCGGGTATGCTCCGAAAGTGAAACCGGAAAACATCGTGATCATAGGGGCAAGAGCACTTGACGAGGGTGAAAAGGACTTGATCAAAGAAAAAGGCATCAAAGTCTTCACAATGCATGAAATCGACCGACTTGGCATGACAAAAGTAATGGAAGAAACAATTGACTATTTAAAAGATAAAACAGATGGAGTTCATTTATCGCTTGACCTGGATGGATTGGACCCAGCTGACGCACCCGGCGTAGGGACTCCGGTCACCGGAGGGATCAGCTACCGTGAAAGCCATCTGGCAATGGAGATGCTCGCGGAATCCGGGATCATCACATCAGCCGAGTTCGTCGAGGTCAACCCGATTCTGGATGAGAAGAATAAGACAGCCATTGCGGCAGTGGCATTGATGGGGTCCTTATTCGGAGAAAAACTTTTATGATCATAAAAATAGGAGCAGCGGCCTAAAGGCTGCTGCTCCTTCCTATTAATAAAGGGCTGTTTTATCCGATGATAAATGATAGTATTTATTTAGCAAGCAATCGAGTTTCGTGCTGACATCGATAACATTTTGATTCGATAGCGAGGTTTTAGCAGCTAGATCAACCATTTCTTTCCTGTATTTCTCAATATCCCTCAGCAAAGCTTCAGCACACATAGCGAAATTCCCTCGCCTTCTCATTGAATATATAGTCCTTTTATACCCCATGTTGAAATTCCTCAAACTTTATTAGTAAAAATTTGTTAATATGTTCTTGTTGAGCAGTTTTTAAAACGAAGAAATATAAATAAAAAATGAAACCTTTCCCGGAATCGATTCGTATATCGATTAGCCGCATAAAGCGCGGAGGTAAATTATGGAGAACATTGTTAAGACCAGAATAAAGCAAGTGATCAAAGGCGACAAAGATGCCT
Source organism: Bacillus sp. REN3 (assembly GCF_017912555.1). Lineage (GTDB taxonomy): Bacteria > Bacillota > Bacilli > Bacillales > Cytobacillaceae > Mesobacillus. The sequence continues at coordinate 1,867 of NZ_JAERSD010000021.1, forward strand.
ATGAAGAAATTGTAGAAATATACAAGGACAAGGTATTCCAGCTTTGCTTCAGGATGCTTGGGAACAGACATGAAGCGGAAGATATTGCGCAGGAAGCATTCATCCGCGCCTATATCAATATTAACAGTTTCAATCAAAACCTGAAGTTTTCCACCTGGCTGTACAGGATTGCAACCAACCTTTGCATTGACCGGATCCGCAAGAAGAAGCCGGATTATTTCCTTGATGCTGAGGTGCCAGGCACGGAAGGATTGACAATGTATTCCCAGGTTCCGTCGGATGAAGCATTGCCTGAGGAAGAAGTGGAAAGCCTGGAGCTTCAGGAGACGATTCAAAAAGAAATTTCAAAATTACCCGATAAATACAGGTCGGTCATCGTATTGAAGTATATTGAAGAGCTTAGCCTGAATGAAATCAGCGAAATTTTGGATCTGCCTCTTGGCACGGTGAAGACGAGGATCCATCGCGGCAGGGAAGCCTTGAGGCAGCAGCTGCGATACGTATAAAGTGAGGTGAAGGAAATGAAATGCCCCGAACAGGTTATTGACTATATGCATGAGTTTTTAGATGATGAAATATCGACAGAGCATGAGAATGTCTTAAGAGAGCATTTGCAAAGCTGCAGCGACTGCCGGGATTACTTCAGGGAATTGAAAAGAGCGGTCGCGCTTGTGCAAAGTACGTCACATATCCAGCCATCGGCAGATTTCACCTCGAAGGTCATGAACAGGCTGCCGAAAGAAACAAAGAAGACAGAAATAAAACGCTGGTTCAGGAGACACCCGCTGTTGACGGCTGCCTCCCTGTTCATTGCTTTGATGACGGGCAGCGTTTTCTCAACATGGAACCAGGAGCATCAATTCTCCGTATCGAAACAGCCTAACCTGGTGGTCGAGAATGACACGGTCATTGTCCCTGAAGGTGAAGTGGTCAAGGGGGATGTCCTGGTCCGGAATGGCAAGTTGAAAATCGAAGGGGAAGTCCAGGGGGATGTTACCGTCATCAACGGGGAGAATTACCTTGCTTCCGCAGGAAATGTAACTGGTGAAATCCATGAAGTGAATGAGGTTTTCGAATGGATTTGGTACCATATTAAACAGACAGCCAAGAATACGGCAAATCTCTTTGATGATCAAGGAAGAGAACAGTCATTCCAATAGGGTGACTGTTTTTTTATCAATAGCCGGCTCTTGTGTTATAATAAGAAAGTTATAAACGCATATAGCTGAAGTGAATTGGTCAACTTCCGCTTTTTTTACGAGATCAGAAAGTATATATTTACTTCGGGAAATTACCAGCTCCAGCGCCCAGCCCTTTGGGGCATAAGCTGTACCGCCGTGGTGGCAGAGGAACTGTGCCACCTCGCGGTTTGTCTTATCCCTGCAGGGGCTGACCAAGGCGCTTGCGCTTTTCTTATTAACCTAATGGAGGAAGTGCAATGTCGTTTGCGGATTTCAATATATTAGAATATCTAGCCAATATTATTGACATTCTCCTGGTGTGGTTCGTCATTTACAAGCTGATTGCGATTATACGGGGAACAAAGGCTGTACAACTTTTAAAAGGGATTTTCGTGATCCTGATCGTAAAATTTGTCAGTGATTTCTTCGGGCTGAATACGTTAAGCTGGATGATGGAACAAGTCCTGACCTGGGGATTCCTTGCTATCATCATCATTTTCCAGCCGGAGCTGCGAAGGGCGCTTGAACAGCTTGGCCGAGGAAGGCTGTTTTCAAGAGGCGGCCTCCAGGAAGAGGAAGATGAGGAGAGAGTGGTAGAGGCGATTATTAAGGCAGCCGATTACATGGCCAAGCGCCGGATCGGTGCATTGATTTCGATTGAACGGGAGACAGGGATGAGCGATTACATCGAAACAGGCATCCCGCTGCAATCCAAAATCTCATCTGAATTATTGATCAACTTATTTATACCTAATACACCTCTGCATGACGGTGCAGTCGTCATCCAGAAAAATACGGTTGCTGCCGCTGCTTGCTATTTGCCGCTGTCGGAGAGCCCTTTCATTTCGAAAGAACTGGGAACCAGACACAGGGCAGCCCTTGGAATCAGTGAAGTAACCGACGCCATCACAGTTGTCGTATCTGAAGAAACCGGCAGTGTTTCCGTCACCCGGAATGGTGAGCTTTATCGTGATTTGACCGGGGAAACATTAAGGGAATTGCTCACAGCTGAACTGATTTCCGCATCAAGAATCAAGCAGGCAGCTTCTACCCGCTGGAGTTGGAGGGGGAAGAAAAATGGATAGACTTCTGGATAATCCATGGTTCATGAAAGGCGTCGCCTTAGTTCTTGCTGTATTGCTGTTCGGATCGGTTCCAAAAGGGAATCTGGATAAACAAAGGGATGTGAATGTTCCTTCCGACGAAAAGGTTGAAGTCATTGAGGATGTACCGGTCAAAAGTTATTATGATACCGATAATCTTGTAGTATCCGGAGTGCCTGAAACAGTAACGGTCAACCTGCAGGGCCCGAAGAACATTGTCCAGCAGGCAAGGGCACTAAGGGATTTTGAAGTATTTGTCGATCTGACTGATGCTGAAATAGGGGAACAGAGAGTTCCGATTACGATAAAGGATTTATCTGAGAGAATCACAGCAACAATTGAACCAGGCTCTGCGAATGTGTCCATCCAGGAAAAGGTAACAAAGGAATTCAAGGTGGATGCGGAATTCAGCAGGAACCTTGTCGAGGATGGCTATATAGCTGAAAAGCCAACGGTTAAGCCTGGAACTGTCCAGGTAACGGGCGCAAAGGATGTTATCGAACAGATCAGCTTTGTAAAAGCGACTGTCAACTCAAGTGGAAAGGTGTCAGATACGATAACCCGCGAGGCAAGCGTCTTAGTATTTGATAAAAACATGAATAAACTTGAGGTCTCAATTGAACCTTCAACAGTCGAAGTGACAATACCGGTGAAAAGTTCGAGCAAAGAGGTTCCGCTTGAAATTGTGAGAAAAGGAACGCCGCCAAGCGGAGTGACGATCGAATCGATTTCACTCGGAACCAAGCAAGTTCAGATCATTGCTGCCCCGGATGTCTTATCTGAAGTAGAAAGTGCCCGGGTCGAGGTCGATGTCAGCAGAATCAAAGGGGATACGGAGTTGAACCTCCCTGTGATCATCGCAAATGGGGTTGTTGGTGTCTCGCCGGAAATGGTGAAAGTAACCGTCAAAGCAACGAATAAGACAGAAAGAACAATCTCCAATGTCCCGGTTTCAATGACAGGAATCCGTGCTAATTACGAGGCTGATTTCCTTAATCCGGCCAACGGACAAACGAATATAACGGTTTCCGGGCCGAGTGACATTGTTTCTTCGCTTTCTGCTGATGATTTCAAGCTGACCGTGGATGCGTCAGGGTTGGAAGAAGGAGAGCATGAGGTGGCGATAAAGGTAACAGCGCCACGTAATGTTAATTGGAAGCTGGCCAATGAAAAAGCCAAAATAACGGTTGCGAAAAAAGAAGCATAATCGACTGCAATTTTTCAAACAAGGAGAGATTTTAAAAATGGGTAAATATTTCGGTACAGATGGAGTACGAGGCGTAGCAAATAGTGAATTGACACCGGAATTGGCTTTCAAGCTGGGCCGTTTCGGAGGCTATGTCCTGACAAAGGAACATGACCGTCCCAAAGTATTGATCGGCCGCGATACAAGGATTTCTGGCCATATGCTTGAGGGAGCACTTGTTGCAGGCCTGCTGTCTATTGGAGCCGAAGTCATGCGACTAGGGGTCATTTCCACTCCAGGGGTTGCGTATTTGACAAAGGCCCTCGGAGCCCAGGCAGGAGTTATGATTTCTGCATCGCATAATCCCGTAGCGGATAATGGCATAAAGTTCTTTGGCCCAGATGGCTTTAAGCTTTCAGATGACCAGGAGCTTGAAATTGAAAGTTTAATGGATTTAGAGGCAGACGATCTCCCACGGCCAATCGGGGCAGATCTTGGACAAGTAAACGACTATTTCGAAGGTGGACAGAAATACATTCAATACCTTAAGCAAACCGTCGATGAGGAGTTCGATGGCCTGCATATCGCGCTTGATTGCGCCCATGGCGCCACTTCCTCGCTCGCGGCCCATTTATTTGCGGATCTTGATGCCGACCTTTCAACGATGGGGGCATCACCAAACGGCCTGAACATCAATGATGGAGTCGGGTCCACCCATCCAGAAGCGCTTGCTGCTTTTGTAAAAGAAAAAGGCGCGGATCTAGGTCTTTCCTTTGATGGAGATGGCGATCGCCTGATTGCGATTGATGAAAAAGGGAATATTGTCGATGGCGACCAAATCATGTATATATGCGGAAAGTACATGAATGAGAAAGGACAGTTGAAGCATTCAACAATTGTCTCAACAGTCATGAGCAACCTCGGGTTCTACAAGGTGCTTGAGGAGCATGGGATCAAGAGTGACAAGACAGCAGTCGGCGACCGCTATGTAGTGGAAGAAATGAAAAAGAACGGATATAACCTTGGAGGCGAGCAATCCGGCCACATCATTTTCCTTGATTACAATACAACCGGGGATGGCCTGCTTACAGGGCTGCAGCTTGTCAATATCATCAAGGCCACCAATAAGCCGTTATCTGAACTTGCAGGAGAAATGAAGAAATATCCTCAAGTTCTCGTAAACATCCGTGTGACAGACAAGCACCACGTGACGGATAACGATAAAGTCAAGCAAGTAATCGAACAGGTTGAAGCGGAAATGAATGGCAACGGACGGATTCTTGTCCGTCCTTCCGGAACCGAGCCTTTAGTCCGTGTCATGGCCGAAGCAGCGACTGAAGAACTATGCAAGGAGTATGTTGATCGCATTGCTGCTGTTGTCAAAGAGGAAATGGGCCTAAAGGAATAACATTGAATTTTAATATGAATAGTAAAATGATATGCATAAGGGTACGCGTTCAAGCCCTTATGCATATTTATTTATGGAGGGAGGTTTCGGTATGTCCGTACGGGGATATAGTACGGGTAGGCCATTTTCCTTTTTTCTATTGACGAATGTGCTGGTATCGTGTATGCTTATCCTGTTTTTGCAGAGCAAAGACACCATCCTATTGTCAGAAAGGTGGGCAGAGGTTCAAGCAGGGAACATATAAGCGCCTGAACTAATCTTCGATCGGAATATGGATTAGTTGACGAGGTGGAGGTTTATCGAATTTTCGGCGGATGCCTCCCGGCTGAAACACAGCCGTTAATCCCTTCTTTAAATAATCAGGGCAACTTGATGGACAAAGAGGAGGGAATGCAAAAAGGTCCTCCATAACATAAATGGAAGCTGACCTTGCCAATGTGAAAAGAGATAAGGGGGCAAGCTGCCCCTAAGAAGGCTTCTTGCCCCCTGTCGTACAGGAGGAAAAGAAGTTATGTGTGGAATTGTTGGATATATTGGAAGTCATGATTCGAAAGAAGTTTTGTTAAAAGGTCTTGAAAAGCTTGAATACAGAGGGTATGACTCAGCTGGGATCGCTGTGATGAATGCTGACGGCGTCCATGTTTTCAAGGAAAAAGGACGGATTGCCGACCTTCGTGACGCTGTAGATTATGATGTGCTGGCGAACACAGGAATCGGCCACACCCGATGGGCTACACATGGAGTTCCGAGCAAGGTGAATGCCCACCCTCATCAAAGCTTGACTGGCCGATTGACCCTGGTGCACAATGGCGTTATCGAAAACTACGATCTATTGAAGCGCGAGTATTTACAGGATGTCCAATTGAAAAGTGAGACTGACACAGAAGTCATCGTTCAGCTGATTGAACAGTTTGTGAACGATGGCTTAAGTGTTGAAGAAGCGTTCCGCAAGACGCTGACACTTTTACATGGATCCTATGCACTTGCCCTGCTAGACGAGCAAAATGATGAAACGATCTTTGTCGCGAAGAACAAAAGCCCGCTGCTTGTTGGCCTTGGCAAAGGTTTCAATGTTGTCGCCAGTGACGCGCTGGCCATGATCCAGGTAACAAACCAATACGTTGAACTGATGGACAAGGAAATGGTCATTGTCACGAAAGATGAAGTGACAATCAAGAATCTTGAAGGAGAAACCATCGAACGTTCTCCTTATACGGCTGAACTTGATGCGAGCGATATCGAAAAGGGAACATACCCACACTACATGCTCAAGGAAATCGATGAGCAGCCACTTGTGATACGCAAAATCATCCAGAACTACCAGGATGGCGAAGGCGCCCTGGAAATCGACTCTGACATCGTTGCAACCATGAAGGGAGCAGACCGGATTTACATTATCGCGGCTGGGACTTCCTACCATGCAGGCTTGGTCGGCAAACAGTTCATTGAAAAATTGGCAAAGATCCCGGTAGAAGTCCATATCTCCAGTGAGTTTGGCTATAACATGCCGCTTCTATCCAAAAAGCCATTGTTCATTTTCATTTCACAGAGCGGGGAAACGGCCGACAGCCGCCAGGTTCTCGTACAAGTGAAGGAAAAGGGCCACAAAGCGCTGACCATCACAAACGTTCCAGGTTCTACCTTGTCCCGTGAAGCGGATTATACATTGTTGCTGCATGCAGGCCCTGAAATAGCGGTTGCGTCCACAAAGGCATATACTGCACAGCTTGCAGTGCTGGCAATCCTTGCTGAAGTGACTGGCCGCAGCCTTGGGCATGAAGCAGCCTTTGACCTTGTCCAAGAGCTGGGCATCGCCGCTACAGCGATGGAAGCACTGTGCGATTCTAAAGAAGAATTTGAAAGCATCGCCCGCGAATATTTGACTGTCACCAGAAACTGCTTCTTCATCGGCCGCGGAATCGACTTCTTCGTTGGCCTTGAAGGCGCGTTGAAACTGAAGGAGATTTCCTACATCCAGGCTGAAGGCTTTGCCGGCGGCGAACTGAAGCATGGCACCATCGCCTTGATCGAAGAAGGCACGCCAGTCATCGCCCTAGCGACCCAGGACTATGTCAACCTGAGCATCCGTGGAAACGTCAAAGAAGTCGTTGCCCGCGGAGCCAACCCGTGCATCATTTCAATGGAAGGACTGGAAACAGACGAAGACCGCCTGGTCATTCCAGAAGTGCACAGCCTGTTAACACCTCTTATCTCTGTAATCCCGCTGCAACTGATCTCATACTATGCAGCGTTGCACCGCGACTGTGACGTCGACAAGCCAAGGAATCTGGCTAAATCGGTTACAGTTGAGTAAGGTAGAGTGGGATTGGTAAGCCGTTTGTTTCATAAAAAAAAGTTCTTTACTATACAAAAAAGTTCTTTACCAGATAAAAAAGTTTTTTACTGTATTACCTAAAACTGGCGAATGAGCCAAAAGATATTTGAAATAAAATTCAAGTAGCTAATATTAGAAAAACTGTTCCCTAGGGAGCAGTTTTTCTTGTTTTGGTCTATTTTTACAATGAAAATAACGAATATTACACCACTTGATAGTAATGTTTAGAAAGAAGAGAGAAATGATTAGTTATTTCCCGCATCCTTATAAAGATGAAACAGTTTATAGCCTCATTGCAAGGTACTCTCAACACATAGGAATTAAGTCTAGATACCAAATTCATAATGAGTTGATGGGTAAAACAATGGTTAGTATTAAGAGAGAGTACATAAGTAATATGGAAAACCTCTCGAAAAAATTGAAGCACTTTTCCAATGATTATACATCTGAATACTTTATTAGAGGTCATACAACCTTTCCTTTTGCAGCCCCTTTTAGAACCCGAGACGAACATGAAACCGAGAATAAACATTTCCTTCACAGGCGTCGGGGCAGTTTAAGCGAAGTCCCATCAAAGGAACATCTATATTACTGTAGTTATTGTTTAAAAGAACAATTTCAGAAAAACGGTGAAGGTTACTGGCAAAGGCTCTTTCAGACGCAAGGTGTTTTTGTGTGTTATAAGCATGTAAGAGCTTTAAATGTGCATGAAACCAAAATTGTTAAACAGGATTTAAATAAATTTGAGATACCGAATCCATCTTTAATCTCCGTACCTGAAAAAAATATGGATAGTGTGGTGTTAACTAAGCTTGCTGAGCTTACTCAAAATATTGATTATTTTTATAACCACAGTCTTGATGAAGTATTTATCGAAAATATAACCAAACTTTGCGTTATATACTGCAATTGCCTATATCATTCTTTCTTTAATAACAATGATTTTTGTTTACAGAGATTACTTTTGATTTTGATTCTAATATCCTTACATTTTGAACAAAAGAAGCAGGTTAGCAGTTGAACAAGCATTAATAACAAAAGGTGATGGATTATGAATCAATTGAAATTCGATAATGGTTCTAAGAAGAAAGTTAGAGGTCTTAGAAGAAGGAAAAAGAATTTAATAAACACCTTTAATGAAATGACAGCACAATTGCTTAATCTGAGTCATTATGGACTTGGCTATTGGCATTTACATTTGCCTTTTGATCAAGGATATATAGATACTATTAAAGCTCCAAATAAATTAAGACGAGAAATAATGCAAATTTTGATAAATAGGGTTAGCTATTTAAAGAATTTAAAAACACCATCGCAGGATCAATATAGAATCTATACTGTTGTATTTTTTTATTATGATGAAAACAACTGCATCGGTCGGATTAAGATTCGTTCTAATTGGAATGGTTATGCACTAATTGAGGACATTGCTGTTGTAAAAAAATATAGAAAAAAGGTGTTGGAACTGCTTTATTAAATAAAGCTATTGAGTGGGCAAAGGAGAATAACTTTAGTGGTCTAGTGCTTGAAACACAAGATATTAATGTTTCAGCTTGCCATTTTTACGCCAAAAATCACTTTGTAATAGGTGCAATTGATACTATGCTTTATTCAAACTTTCCAACAGCAAATGAAATTGCGATTTTTTGGTACTATAAATTTTAACTTATTGTAGTTTTAGTATTTGAATAGTATAACTGATGGTAATTTGGTGGGTCGTAGATCCAGGGAGGATTAGGTTTCCGTACTTTATTGCTAAACCTTATTGAACGGTTTATTTAATAAGGAAGTTAGGCTCTTTATATTTCTACATCTAAAGTTGTAGGGGATTTCAAACTATATCTGGAGGTAATAATTTCGTATTAATGTAAAAATAAATAACGAAGGTTATATAAATGTTTAAAGAGATTTATTTTCGAATACATTTGAGAAGAAAATAAATGAGGCCAAACCAACAAAATAGGTGCTTTAACCGATGCAAGGTAAAATTTGGCTGAGAAAATTAATGGGATGAAACAAGAATGGGAGGATGGAACTGAATGACCATATTAGTGGCAGGAGCAACGGGAACCGTAGGGCGGCATGTCGTAGATCAACTTATTCGAAAGGGGGAAAAAGTGAGGGCATTGACACGTAATCCACTAAAGGCCAATCTGCCTGCAGGTGTGGAGGTTGTTGCGGGGGACTTAAGTGAACCTAGTACGCTAGGTTCTGCTTTGGCTGGCTTAAGCGGTATGCATTTGATTACTACCGGCGCCGAATATACTCCGTTACAAACGGGACCAGAAATCGTTCGTCTTGCTGAGAAAGCTGGTGTAAGCAGGGTTACTGTTTTATGGAACGGCGCGAAGGGCCCCTTTGAGAGTGCTGTTGAAGCAAGTGCCATGGAGTGGACTCAACTTCAAGCCTTTGAATTTATGGCAAATGCAAGAAAATGGGCAAACTCCATACGCTCCGAGGGGCTGGTTCGAGATCTGTTTGGGGGATCACCAATTGCTCCTGTTCATGAAGCTGATATTGGAAGGGTCGCAGCAGTCGCACTGACTGAGGACGGTCATGCAGGTAAAATATATACCTTAACAGGGCCTGAGAGTTTGTCAGTTAAAGATAAAGTTGGGATTATTAGCAAGGTTATCGGACGGGAAATCCGATTTGTTGAGAGTTCCGAAGAAGAAGAACGTGAGCAGATGAGGAAGATGGGTGTTGAGGAAGATGCCATTGACTATGTGATTAACTGGCACCTTAACCTGCCTCCATCCGCTCATAAGGTATTGTCGACCGTTGAGGAAGTTACAGGACATAAGCCGTATACTTTCGAAGAGTGGGTTCAGGCGAATACAGGATATTTTATAAATTCAAACAGCTAATTAAATTATTCCGGAAACTTTTGAGGAATTAAAACTAACGTCAGAGGGAGAGCATATTTAACCTTAGGTACTATTATTAAAAACCCAGCTGCCAAACCAGGCAGCTTTTTCTTATTCAACAAAAGGGTCAGGTTTATAACAAATATTTGGGCTTGTATAATTAATTTGAAAGGAAGGGAATGTAATGAAAAAGAAAAAATCGGTTTCTATTTTTATAATAAATTTTTAGTTCTTCTACTACATGATGCTTATTTCAATAAGGATGATGTAGCTACTAACCATGATAGTAAGGCCGAGATGGCCGAATTGGATCCGTCCTAGACAATGGATTTGATGAATATGGTTTAGTCAGCTTTAAAATAAGTGATACAGAACCCGACCCAACGATTTCTATTGTAATGGGCGAAGTCAAAAGTGGAAAAAACTACAGGAATATTTAGGAAAAAAGGTATCTAAAGCAGATCTAAACCATTACAATATAGAAATTTCAAAAAGAAATAATTCCTTATTGAACAAACTTGATAATAACCTATGCGTTGAACAACAATAGTCCAACGCACTGTTTAATCTTCCTAATTCAAGTGTTTTAAATCAATTGCTGCTTGATAGGGTTTAAGAGGTAATCCTTCTTTAATTCTATGAACGAAATCAGGATTAGCAAGTAGAGGACGTCCAAAGGCAGCAAGGTCAATAGTACCTTCCTTAATCGCCTCAGAAGCAATCTCTGTATTTAAATTCGGAGGAGGGCTGGAGTCTCCCGGTTAAAAAAAGGTTTGGAGCATTCCGCTCAATATCCCCATGCAACCAATTCCGATTAAAATCCATCCTCCGGCTTTTTTCGGTCGGGGTGACCTCAATAGGAAAACTCCGAAGAAAAAAAGAAGCAGACTGAAGGAAATATTAGCGAAATGTAGTCCCGCCCCTCCGAAAATGCCTTCAAGAAAATGATCGATGTTCTTTTCCATCAATTTACCTCCATGGTGTTAATATTTTTCAATAGCAGAAAAATGACCGCGATTCCCGACAAACAAGACATCCCTGCAAAGACCAAGGCGCTGCTTTCGCTTCCTAATGTGTTCATCATGATATTACATAACAACGAGGATAAGAGGATAGCTGACAAAATGGTAGCAGGAACAGATTTTTTTATAAAACCGATGCCAACGGAAATGATGGATATTGCAGCAGCTGTAATGGGAAAAATTCCGGCCAGCTTGATCACTTTGACTAAAATGGCCAAAGTGAATTCATCATTGACAATAGGGAAGAATCGCTCGGTCATACTGAATATGACTAAGATGGATAAATAGGTTGCCAGCATGGAAGTAATGGCAAAGAGGGAGACACTATAAATCTTGGCAAGCAAAACCTTGCTTCTGCTGACAGGGTAGGAGAATAGTAAAACGGCCCTTTTTCCGCCATATTCATTTATGATGAATTTTGTATACATAACAGATGCCATCGTACAGAATACTGCCATATTAAAAGCTCCAAAGAGGACTACAAGATTATCGTATCCTGCAAAAACCTGCATGTCGGGATCTGGGTCGATCCGCGGGGCATATGCAAATAAATAAATGAACCCGAGCATGGAAATCCAAATGATCAAACTTGCCATAATGTAGGCCTTCATAGGGACTTTCCTAAATTCCAACCTCATTAAATTCATCAACCCCGTTCCCTCCTTTTATCAATTGAAAAAAATAATCCTCTAGGCCATCATCGAATCGCTCTTTGATGTCAGACATCGAAACCTCATTTGCAAGGATACCGTCGGTTAACACCCCGATTGTATCTGCAATCTGGGCGATTTCATTTAAAATATGGCTGGAAATCAAGATGGTGATTTGCGATTGTTTGCTCAAGTCCAGGAATAATTCTCGCATCTCCCGGATGCCAAATGGGTCGAGTCCGTTAATCGGTTCATCAAGCAATAACACTTTCGGTTTATGGGATAAAGCTCTAGCTATGCCCAGCCGTTGCCGCATTCCTAAGGAGTATTGGGAAACAGGCTGATTACTTGAACGATCCAATCCAACCAACTCCAGGACTTTTCCTATCTCACTTTTAGAAGCGCCCATATACGACAGATGTAAGTCCAAGTTTTCTGCTGCAGACAAGTGTTCATAAAAAACTGGAACTTCAATCATACTTCCTATATTTCTGAGGATTCCACCCTTGTTTTCGGCAATGTCCCTCCCAAACATCTCTATGCACCCGCCGGAAGGCTGCAGGAGACCCATCAGCATTTTGAAAATGGTCGTCTTTCCCGCTCCGTTCACTCCCAGGAGACCATAAATCGAGCCCTTTTGAACAGTCATATCACATTTTTGGATAACTTCTCTTCCATCGAATACCTTTTTTAATCGGCGTGTTTGAATCGCAATGTCATTCACCATCGATGACACCCTCCTGTTCGTAAAGGCCTGCTAATTTATGAATGAGGCGATCGCTCATGATATCCATCCCCAACAGCCTTATGGTATGCTGCAAGAACTTCAATTGTTTGATCGTTTCCTCCCGATTGCGCCGCGAAAATATTGGATTGCACCAGACTGTAATCAGGATTAAAAATGTCTCTGCACATTCCTTTGGATGATCAGTCATAATCGAGCCATCCTTCATTCCCTCGCGGATGACCTTTTCCAAGATCGGCGCACTCTTTTCCAATGTACTTTGGATGCTGGCAATGATGAATTGAGGATTTTTCACATGTGGTTCCAATACGTCTTCATAAGAGTACTGTTGTTGGCTGTCCAGGCTTTTCTCCAACACAATGCTTAATTTTTCCCTTGCGTTGGCTGCCTGCGTGCTGCGTACCAGTTCGCTCAAACGCTGGGTGGATTCCTGGAAGGTTTGATTGATGATCGCATCCAAAATTTCTTCTTTTGATTTGAAATGGTAGTATATTACGCCTTTGGACATCCCTAACTCATTGATAATATCTTGGATACTCGTTTTGTCATATCCATTTTCCAAAAATAACTTAGCTGAAATGGAAAGGATGGATTCAATGGTCTTTTTTGGATTGTTTTTTCTTGGCACACTTTTCTCTCCCTTTTACATACTGACCGTCAGTATGTTTTAGGTTACCATATTTTGAATGGAAAGTAAATCATCACCTGTATGTATTTTACTATTGCTCATAATCCAACATATTTACCTACATCATCGGCATTCCGATAAGAAAAGCAGCCTAATAGCGTACTTCTCCCAATAATGCATGGGGATTTTTTAGTGTATACAACATTCAAATGTATGTACCATAGCCTTTTAACACTAAAATGGATCGGGCTTGTTAATTCTCCATCCTTCGTGAATGTTATACCAGACAACCCATCCGACAAAGAATCAAGAGACTGGCCCAGGCAAAAATGCCAGTTGGACAATTTTCCTCTGGTTTTTCTTGGTTTTCAGTTTTTAAATACCCTATTCTCCCTGGTTGTTTCTGCGGCGCATAAAATTATACAGCCTAAAGTTTATTTTTTCATTGACTAAACGTTCATTCAATAATAAAGTGATATTACATACCACAATAAAATGGAGGGTTTGCGATGGATTTATATTATGAGGTTAATGGAAACGGGCATCCTGTCGTTCTTCTTCACAGTGGCGGTATTGACTTGAGGGATTGGACATTTTTAGCACCTCTTCTAGCCAGGCATTATAAGGTCGTTACTTTTGATGGGCGTGGTATCGGCAAGTCTCCATCTCCTTTAAAGCATGCCAACTATGTTGAAGATTTGCTGTTGCTTCTTGACCATCTTGAACTCGATAAGGCAACACTCATAGGACACTCGATTGGCGGCCAGATTGCTACTGAATTTGCTCTGAATTACCCTGAAAGGGTGGACGATCTGATCTTGATTGCTCCTGCTCTGTCAGGATTTAGCTATTCAAAAGAGTTTAAAGCGTATATAAACAGGATTAATGAAGCTGCTCCAGATATAAATGAGATGATCGAACGATCGCTAGGTGGCACATTATATAAAGTCGTAATGTCAGGGCCACAAAGGGATTTAATGTTACAATCGCACCTGGATTATTTTAATAGAATGTTAAAATGGCCAGCGTTTGAAATGGTTTGGCCGCAACCGCCGGCTATTCAAAGACTAGATGAATTAGCTGCCAGAACATTACTTATTATAGGTACAGAGGATCTGCCAGATAATCATCGAGCAGCAGAATGTTTCCAAAAAGCGCCAAATAGTAAGTTTGTGAAAATTTCCAATGCCGACCATATGGTCACCCTCACCCATCCTGAAACTTTATATAAGAAAATTACCGGCTTTATGAAGGAATGATATTGCGATGCCAAGAAATCAAAAGGAGAATGAACGAATCCGCCAGTTAGCAAAGGAGAAAATTCGAAGTGCTGCTATGGAGTTGTTCATGAATCAGGGATATCACGCTACCTCTATCAGCGATGTAGCCAAGAAAGCCGGCATTTCTAAAGGTCTGCTTTACAATTACTTTAAAGGTAAAGAGGAATTGCTTGCTACTATGGTCGAAGAAAGAATTAGGAAAGTGGCCAATGTATTGGAAGGTGCCAGATCCCTGGAGACACCTATCGAGCAACTTGAATATATAGTTGAGGGAGCAATTAATGGCGTTTCCCAACATCCACAAGTATTTCGTTTTTATATGCATTTACAAACACAACCAGAAGCAGACGAAGAATTGATAAAATACAGTAAAATGCTAATTGAAGAAAACGCCAAACAGTTTGAGGCCCAGTGTGAAATATTTGAAGAGTTAGGCGTCAAGGAGCCGCGGAAACGGTCGTTATACTTTTCCTCCACTCTTCAAGGGATCATGCTCATGATCTCTACCTATCCTCTTCAGTTTCCCATTGAAGAAATAAAAGCACAGATTATACAGGAGTTTTGCTCACCTATAAAAGAGTAAAAGGATATCTGTTAAATGGAGGGATGAAAAGCAGATTCATGCATTCCTCCTTCTGTCCTGATAAAATGGTCAGAATATTCGACATAGTCCGGAGCGGAAAAAAGGAAGAACAGAGGGATTACTGACAAAGTTAGTTTGTTTTGTTAATTTCATTGAAACGTTCAAAAAAAAATACAGTATATAAGAGCAGATGAAATAAGAAATGGTGGATGCAACCAAAAATGCTGGAGGAGAATTTTATGTTAATTGGGTATATTAAGGAAAGTGTTCGCCATCCGGTAAAATCCTTTTACGGAGAGAGCGTCCAGAAAACAAGGGTAATGGAATATGGCTTGTATGGAGACCGAAGCCATGCTTTTTTGGATGAAACAAGACCTGGAAAGTTTTTAACAATAACCCAATTTCCAGATATGGTTCGATATAAAGCAAGATTTGCAGGTGAAGAATTATTAGAAGAGTACCCTAAGGTTGAAATAGTTACACCAGAAGGCAAGATTGTTGATTGGGAGAATGAAGAATTAACGGAAGAAATTGAAAGTAAATCGAAAAGAAGAATATCCCAGGTTACATATACACCTTCCCAAGTACCCTTAGGGGCAATTGAAGAGGAACATCTTCAGCTGGTGACCGATGCTTCATTGGGAAACCTGAAGGAAATGTGGGGAAAAACAGAGCTTGATTTTCGACGTTTCCGCCCGAACTTACTTATTTCATTAAAAGAAAAAATCCCATTTATAGAAGATAAATGGTTTGGCAAACGGATGAAAATAGGAAGGGATGTTGAAATCCAACTAAAAAGACATTGTGAAAGGTGTATGATCATTACCGTTAATCCTGATAGCGCGGAAAGGGATTCGACGTTGCTTAAAACGGTCGTAAAACAAAGGAACAATTATTTTGGCGTTTATGCTGACGTTCTAAAAACCGGGGAAATTCGCGTGGGAGATGAAATTCTTCTTCTAGAATAAATAAGGAGTTTTCCTTCTTTATTCTTTTCTCTAATATGTCATCTGATATTCTCCTTTTTCACGTAAAAAGGTTGATTTCCAATGCTATCTAGTCGGTACCGAAATGGAAGAGAATCGGGAAAGAACATGCAGCCACCAAGGAAATGACTTTTCAACTTTCAATCAAACGTATGTTTAAATTCAAAACCATTGCGGATTCAGGCTGGATCATAGCGGTCGAGCCTTTCTTCTTTGCTCAATATGCTTCCCACCCTTTGGCCAATCTGGTTTCCGCTATCTTTTTCTCCTTCTTTTCTTCTTGTTGCGGCAGGTAGCGGCCTAATGGAATTCTAATCATCCAATCACACTTTTACTCCAAACTCACTTTCTTATGTAAATGCCAATTTCATCCGTGCTTTTTCCTGATCCTAAAATTTACAAAAAATTGCATAAATCGGTTTTAGTTCACCCTTTATTGCCCTATAATATAACGATAATGGTTAACTTTAACAAATGCGCGAAACGGATCTTACGACTTAGAGACCATCTCAACAAGATCTTATAAAAAAAGACCAGGCCAGCCTAAAGAAAGAATAGAAAAAGACACTGACCGGGAAAACTTCTTAACCGCTGAAGAAGCGCTAAGTTATGGATTGATCGATAAAATCTTAACCCATCGTTAGGAGTGATGAGTGTGGATGAATTAAAGACTTTCACCGTTGAATATGAACTTGCTGGTGTCGTATTTTATCAACAAGTTCATGCAAAGGATATTGATGAAGCAAAAATCAGGGTCAGGCAGCAGCAATCTACTGCAAACATTCGAGCAGTCACTCTTTTTAATGAGGAGGAGTTTGAATAACTAATAAGGAGAGGCTATATAGCCCTCCCTATTTTTTTGGAATAGCTGGCGATACAACAACCACTGAATTTAGATATGATCCCTTGAAAGATGCATTCAGATATTTATAGAGAGGAGCCTATAGTATAAATGTACTTGTCCACTAACTTAAAAGTAATGAAAAGCGGTTGGAGCAGTCTTTAACATTTAACTATTCGTACCCCTTGCTTAACAAAGTTTCATACTGTTTGCTTGTTCCCCCTCTTCCTAACTCCTTGTCAATTTTTTTGTGATCAAATCCGCCGATAAGATATGATAAAAAACTTCCTCCAGTCAGAATAGAGTAATGATTAATTTTGTCAACAATTCCTTTGCCAAAATACACTTTTCATTAAATTGAAACAGTTCTGTAAACGCTTTATCATTGACTTAGAAGGATAAATTCTTTTTGGGGGGAAACGACGTGAACGAATCAGTTAACGATAAACAAGAGTTTAAAGTCAAAATACAACGATTCGGAAGTTATTTAAGCGGCATGGTCATGCCCAATATTGGCGCCTTTATTGCTTGGGGCTTGATTACAGCGCTATTCATTCCAACTGGCTGGCTGCCAAATGAGGATCTGGCAAAGCTGGTTGGACCTATGATTACATTCTTGTTGCCATTGCTGATCGGTTATACAGGCGGTAAGATGATTTATGATGGCCGTGGTGGTGTTGTCGGTGCGACTGCCACAATGGGTGTCATTGTCGGTACGGATATTCCGATGTTCCTGGGCGCAATGATCATGGGACCTATTGGCGGATGGGTGATCAAGAAATTTGACCAGGCAATTCAGGGCAAAGTAAAATCTGGTTTTGAAATGTTAGTAAACAACTTCTCTGCAGGTATCCTCGGAGGTCTTTTAACATTATTAGCCTACAAAGGAATCGGTCCAGTTGTTGAGGCATTAAGCAATGTGCTTGCTAAAGGCGTGGAGGCCATTATCAATGCGAACCTGCTGCCGCTGGCCAACATCTTTATCGAACCAGCCAAAGTATTATTCCTTAACAATGCAATCAACCATGGTATTTTAAGTCCTTTGGCAATCGATCAGGCAGCAGATGCAGGAAAATCAATTTTATTCATGCTTGAAACAAACCCTGGACCTGGTTTAGGAATCCTTCTTGCTTACTGGTTATTTGGCAAGGGAGTTGCAAAGCAAACAGCACCTGGTGCGGTAATTATCCACTTCCTTGGCGGTATTCATGAAATCTACTTCCCGTATATTCTAATGAAGCCGATGTTAATCGTTGCAGCAATTGCTGGTGGGGTGAGTGGAGTGTTCACATTCAACCTTCTTGATGCAGGTCTAGTAGCAGCACCTTCACCAGGAAGCATCTTTGCGCTTCTTGCGATGACACCTAAAGGCGGTTATTTCGCAACGCTTGCAGGAGTGGTTGTGGCAGCGGCGGTTTCATTCGCGATTGCATCGTTTATCTTGAGAACAAGCAAGGTGAAAGACGAAGATTTAACTTCTGCAACTGCCAAAATGGAAGAAATGAAAGGGAAAAAAAGCTCCGTTTCTTCTGCGTTGAACAGTCAGCCTGCTGAAACGGCGGTCAAAACTGAAAATGTAAGGAAAATCGTATTCGCATGTGATGCAGGTATGGGATCAAGTGCTATGGGCGCTTCAATCTTAAGAAATAAAGTACAAAAAGCAGGATTAGACCAAACAGTCATCAATACCGCCATCAATAATCTTCCAGAAGATGCGGATATCGTTATCACACATAAGGATTTGACAGATCGTGCAAAAGCGAAACTTCCAAATGCTGCACATATTTCAGTTGACAACTTCTTGAATAGCCCTAAGTATGATGAACTGATCGATTCATTGAAAAAAGAATAGCATTAAGCCCAGCCGGCTATGGCTGGGCTTTTCACAATAGAATACACTATCCAATCCTTAGTGTTTGGGAGGAATGAACGAAACCTTCATGTTATTAAATTTTGTCAACAACTTGACTGACGAATTCCTACTTATCATTCGTTGAATAAAGTATCTTTCCGGATTTAAAATAAAAATGTAAGCCTTTAATTTAATTATTGTCAACAACATGACGCTATTACCCTGTGAGTTTGCAATATGAATAGGGGGTGACCATTCTTGTATATTTCAGCTAGAGAGAGGCAGCTTTTAGAAATCTTGCTGACTGAAAAGGAAGAAACAACTGTAAAGGACCTGGCAGACCGTATTGGTGTGAGCGGCAGGACGGTCCATCGTGATTTAAAGAATATAGAAGATATCCTGATGGAATATGAGCTTGCCTTGCAAAAAAAATCTGGAGTCGGAGTCCAAATCTCCGGTAATCCGGAGAAAATACGCCAATTAGAGCTTTTTTTGTTTAATCTTTTTCATACAGAATACACTCCTGACGAAAGGCAAACGATTATCCTATGCGAACTGCTGGAAACGAAGGGGCCAGTAAAGCTGCTAGGACTGGCTAATGATTTGAATGTCACGATTGCCACAGTCAGTGCAGACCTGTCTAAATTGGAAGACAGACTACAACCCTTTGGCTTAAGCTTAATAAGAAAAAGGGGTTATGGAGTCGAACTAGAGGGCGATGAAGCCGGCAAAAGACGGGCAATGAGAAATCTGATATCAAAATATCTTGATGAAGCCGAAATCCTTTCTATGGCACGTGAGAGTATCAAAAAACGCTCAACCCAGCATATCAATACTATTTCTGAGAGGCTTTTGGGCCTGGTTGAAAAGAAAAAACTCCTGATTGTTGAAAAAATAGTGGAATCCATTATGCAGGAACTGCCTTTTTCAATGGCCGATAGTGCCTATATCGGCCTGATAGTCCATCTTTCCCTGGCGGTTGAGAGAATCCAAAAAGGGGAAGGAATTTCGATCAATCACTCTTATATGAAGATACAGCAGTCCTCTAAGGAATATAGATTTGCTGAAAAGATTGTCGCGCAACTGGAGCAAGTTTTTAACATCAAAATGCCCAAAGCAGAAATAGCCTATATCACCATGCACTTAAAGGGTGCCAAACTAAGGCATGATCATGAGTATCTAATAGAAGAATCCAGCTTACAGGTTGCGATCAAGGCAAAGAATTTGATTGACTTAGTTGAAAAAAGGATCGAAACGGATTTGTCGGCAAATCGCTCACTATTTGAAGGTCTGGTCATCCATTTGAAGCCGGCAATGTACAGGATCAAGCATGGGATGGGAATCAGCAATCCTTTAGCAGAAAAGATTAAAATGGATTACCCGGAATTGTTCCTCATCGTCAAACAGGCTGCAGAGCAGGTATTCACAAAATATCATGTTCCCGATGAGGAAATTGGCTATCTGGTCATGCACTTTGGAGCCGCTGTCATAAGCCGAAGGGAGTCTGCAAACTTTAAAACGCTGGTCATATGCTCAAGTGGGATCGGCACTTCAAAAATGCTTCTGACCAGGCTGCAAGAAGAGTTTCCGGAGCTCAAGGATGTCCAAAATGCATCGGTGATGGAATTTAAAAAGACCGAGCCCTCAGACTTTGAGCTTATCATCTCGACGATTCCTATTCCTGATTACGAAAAAGAGTACATCATTGTAAGCCCGATGTTAACCCGGGGTGAGATCGCCAAGGTTCGGACATTTATTAATAAATATAAAATCCTGAACAGCTCGAAAAAACGTTTTGCCTTCCCTCTGGAAGAACAGGCCAATCTTAAAAATCCACACAATTTTATAAGAGGCATGCGAACCCTGCAAAAGTATACGGGAACCATTGCTGCCATCCTTGAAGGTTTTGAATTGGCTGAAATAAGGGAACGGAAAACTACTGAAGAAATTTTGTTTCGAGCCGTACAAGGGTTGGCCGAGAAACAGACGGTATCCGAAACAGCTGCCATTGTAGATGCCTTAATCAGAAGGGAAAAATTGGGGGGTCTGGGTATTCCAGGAACGAGCATGGCGCTATACCATACACGTTCGCATGAGATCATCCAGCCAAGCTTCACGATTTACTCGCTCGAAAATCCAATTGTGACGGCTGGCATGGATGGCGTCAAAATGAATGTGAAGTTCCTGCTTTTGATGCTGTCTCCTCAAGAGTCTTCGGAAGAAGCATTGGAAGTATTGAGCCACTTAAGCTCATTGCTGATCGAAAGCAAGGAAAGCATAGCATTATTTGAATCGAATGATGAAGAAAAAATAGCAGCCTATTTATCATCAAGATTTAAGGAATTCATCGATGGAAAAATAAAACATATAAGGAGTGTCTGAACATGTCATCAATCTTGAATAAAGAAAATATTTTATTGAATAAATCAGTGAGCACCAAGGAAGAAGCAATCAAGCTGACGGGCAGTGTTCTTGTTGAACGAGGATATGTCGAACCAAACTATATTGAAAAAATGCTGGAAAGAGAACAATTGACTTCTACCTACATGGGGAATTTCGTAGCCATCCCGCACGGCACAGAGGATTCCAAGCAATTTGTGAAAGAATCCGGAATTTCATTCGTCCAGGTGCCTGACGGAATTGACTTCGGAGGAGGCAATATCGTTAAGCTTCTGATCGGTATTGCTGGCAAGAATGACGAGCACTTAAGCATCTTATCCAACATTGCGATCGTTTGTTCAGAAGAGGAAAATATCGAAAAGCTCATTGCTGCAAAATCAGCAGAAGAAATCCTGGCGATTTTCGAAGGAGTAAACTAATATGCTTGCAGTTCACTTTGGGGCAGGAAACATAGGCCGCGGTTTTATAGGAAATTTATTGTATCATTCAGGTTATGAAACGGTTTTTGTGGATGTGAATGCTGAAATTGTCAATTTGCTTAACGAAAAAAATGAATATACAGTTGTTCTCGCGGAGCCGTCGCAACAAGAGATTATGATTAAAAATGTCAGGGCTATTAACAGCGCAAACAATCCAAATGAGGCAATCCAGGCTATTGCGGAAGCGGATCTCGTAACGACAGCGATCGGGCCAAATATTCTTCCGTTAATTGCTGGTTTGGTTGCTGATGGATTGCGCAAACGGGCTGAACAGTCAGACAAACCGCTGAACATCATTGCCTGTGAGAATATGATCGGCGGAAGTTCTCTTTTAAAAGAGAAGGTGTATGAAAGATTAACCGATGCCGAGATTGCTAAATTCAATGGCCAGTTTGGTTTTCCGGATTCAGCCGTAGACCGCATCGTTCCAAACCAGACGAATGAAGATAAGCTTATGGTGAAAGTAGAACCGTTCTATGAATGGGTAGTAGAGGAAACGAAATTTGTTGGGGAAAAACCAGATATTCAGGGAATCACTTATGTTAAGGATTTAGTCCCATATATTGAACGGAAATTATTCACTGTTAATACTGGCCATGCCCTGGCTGCTTACTTTGGTTATTATTACGGCCAGAAAACAATCAATCAGGCGATGGAAAATCCGCAAATACGTGAGCTCGTTAAAGGTGCCCTGAATGAAAGTGGCGAATTTTTGATTGAAAAATATGGATTCCAGGCTGCGGAACACGCTAAATATATCCAAAAGATCCTTCAGCGTTTCTCTAATTCCCATATTGTAGATGAGGTGACGAGAGTCGGCCGCTCGCCAATCAGGAAAGTCGGTCCTAATGACCGTCTTGTAAGCCCTGCGAGACAGTACTTTGAAGTAGTTGGAAAAGAGCCCGTGTATCTCCTGAAAGGAGTCGCAGCAGCGTTGTTATACGATTATCAAGGTGATGAGGAAGCTGCTAGAATCCAGGCTGCCATCCAGGAAAACGGCGTTGAACAGGTGATAGAAAGCTTAACCGGTCTCTCGCCCGAATCACCGCTATCCAAAAGCATTGTTAACCAGTACAATCAATTAAAACAAAATAAATAAACTCATTTACACCGTAGATGGGAAGATAGAAATAATGTTTAGAATGATCGTTGACACATCGGGAGGCACTCCTTGCTTCCTTAACTGAATTGCTGTGTGAATTTAAATGAATGAGACAATAAAAGACTGTTCCACATCAGGAGCAGTTTTTTGCTTTGTATGATCTTTTCTGCCTTGTGTTTATCTCGAAGATTTTTTTGAAGTACAGAAGAATAAAGATGCCATCAGGTTAAAGAAGGAATTAAATGGTTCTTTAGCGAATAAGGAATCATGGTTTCTATGGTTTGGATGGAAGATTCAATAAGGGAGGAATGAACATGGGGCAAGCAAGTCAAATGATGAATGAATGGTTGCAACATCGGAATGTGTTGGAGGAATTACTGGGATCCATCGATGATGAACATATGGACTTCAAGCCATGGGAAGGGGCTATGGCACTTGGTGAATTGGCTTTGCATATTGCTGGATGGAATGATGTGTTCGTTTCAATGGTAAAGACAGAAGAGTTAGCTTTACCAGACATTCCCGAATGCAAGACAATGGAAGACGTCCGTAAAGCGGTTAAGGACTTCACGAAAAAAACAAAGGCTACATACGAATCATTGACGGATGCAGATCTGGAGGCTGAAAATAAGTCATCGCACCCGAAACTCCAAGGGTCGAAGAAAAGGTATCTGACTGCAATGTATGATCACGAGATTCACCATAAAGGCCAACTTTTTATTTACGCGCGTATGGCAGGAGCCAAAGATATCCCGTTCTTCCGCTGATGATTGTTCTCCTCTAATCGGGCAAATCTGTTTATTATGTAATAGATAAAAGGAAGGTCAACTGGGGAGGTGTGAAGAATCCCCACTTGAAAAAATCAACCCCAGTCCTAAAAGCTGAATGGGACTACTATACGTGTTTATGTCTGGAGCGGAGGGAAATCAGGCTGGATGCCTGGTTCCCTCCGGTCTTTTTTGAGGAAGGAGAAAGAACAGCCTGAAAAGGTTCGCTGCCTCGAAAGTAACCCTTTTTATGAAATTATCTACATGATAGGGTATTGTTCAATTTATTTTTCTTTTTCTTCTTTTCGTGCTTCCTTCAATAACCCAGACAAAAAACGAAAGGTTGGCTTGTACTATGGTCCGAAAAGTTAGTCAGTGTGCGCGACTGCCCGGATTTCGATCAGTTGGTGGGGGAAGGCCAGACCTGACACACCGATGAGGGTGCCGGCCGGCCGATGGTCGCCCACATACTCCTTGAACAGGACGACGCATTGCTCAAAATGCTCTTGCGGGTTCGTCAGGAAGATCTCCATCTCAGCGATGTTCGATCTTGTAACGCCAAACCCCTCCAGCACGCGATCGAGGTTCTTCAGTGTCTGCCGGGCCTGCAGCTCAAAGTCCCCCTCACCGACGAATTCCCCCTGCATGTCGTGGGAAAATTGACCAGAAATGTAGATAGTACCGTTGACGCTGTAACCCTGGGTGAGACCGTAAGATTCCTCCCATGGTACACCGTGATTGTAAGTTTTAGTATTCATCATGTTTTCTCTCCTTTACTTCAAAGTAAGTTCAGTATAAACTGAGCACAAATAAAAAAGTAGTACGCACTTTTTTGATAGGTACTACCTGAAAGGATAGTGTTCGTATGGGGATGGCTGAATATAAAGGGAAAATTAAAAATATTCAAGATACGCCTTTTGGCTATACAATCTCAGTGATCGGCGGAAAGTGGAAAATGGTCATTCTTTATCTGTTGGCAGAAAACCAACCTGTCCGTTTTAATGAACTGAGAAGGCAAATTGGCGGAATTACTTTTAAGACATTGAGCTCACAACTAAAGGAATTGGAAGCGGATGGTTTGGTCAAACGGAAAGAGTATCCTCAAATTCCCCCTAAAGTCGAGTACAGCCTCACGGATAAAGCAGGAACGCTGTTACCTGTTTTGGAAGAATTATGTGAGTGGGGAGCGAATAATCGACATAGTTAAATGGAATCTGTAAAAATATTCGGATTCCCGAACAGATGATGCGATTCCTTTCTGGAGCTGTACGGTGAGACGATTCGTTGAGCCTGTAAAAGGAGAGGGAGTTGAAAAAGCTGCCGAACTAGGTTCTGCAGGCTCCATAGCATTTCCATTGAAAAATTGCCATCCGCAACTAAATCGGCACGAAATAAAGGAGTATTGGAATTGTTCTATTATGTGATTGATGCTTTTACAGAAAAAAAGTTTGGCGGCAATCCGGCAGGCGTAGTCATCCATGAACATTTAGACGAAGAATTTATGCAGAAATTTGCTGCCGAAGTCCGTTTTTCAGAAACAGCCTTTATCAAAAAATTAGGGGATAAAAATTTCGAAATAAAGTTCTTCACGCCGACTTCGCAGGTTGAACTTTGCGGGCATGCGACCATTGCATCCTTCAAAGCCCTATTGGACAGCCGGGATATCGAGGAGAACCATTGCTATTATATGAAAACACTCGCTGGCACACTTTCTGTTGAGGTAAGCAAATCATTCATAATCATGGAACAGGCTGAACCTGAATTGGGAAGGATATTTGATGATTATGACTGCTTGGCTCGCCTTTTTAAGATGGATAAAAGCGAAATAGGAGATGCAAAGTTCAATCTAGTGCCTCAAGCCGCGAGCACGGGTCTATGGGATATTATGCTTCCAATAAAAACAAGGGATGCTTTGCATGCTTTGGATCCTGATTTTAAAGAACTAGCCGAATACACAAAGACCAATAAGGTGGGAGGAGTCCATGCATTTACGTTGGACACGAAAGAAGGAATAGCAGAGAGCAGGAACTTCTGCCCGCTCCATGGGATTGATGAGGAAGCTGCCACAGGCACTTCGAATGGGGCATTGACATATTATCTTTTTAAGAATCACGTATTACATCAATTTGATCAAGAGTACACCTTCCTTCAAGGGTACAGTATGGGAAGGCCTTCTGCTATCATGACAAAATTAGTTAACAAAGACTATCCAAGAGTCATGGTAGGCGGGAAAGCAGTTATATTGGCAAAGGGTAAGCTATACTAAGCATGATCATGCTTGATCAATGCAGCCGGCCTTTTTAGCATTTTCGAGGAGCCTGCGTGCCTTCCGCTCCAACCGACAGGTATTCCAAAATCAACACTGGTCTTTAACATAGCCTTGTGCAGAATGCCGGATTGGTTGGAATCAGGTTGAAGTGTTATACGCTCAATCGTTCAACGATACCCCTCTGTTGCGGCCGACTAAAACCGCCGCGTCCTGCGGCAAAGTCGGCACTAGGACTTCCTGTCCGCCGAGGTGCCTGGAGTGGAAATCCACAATCCCAAATTTAACATAGCCATAAACGAAGAAACATTCGTTAAAGCCTGATTGGCCACTGCAATAATCCGTCAGGAGTCCTAAAAGGCATGCAATAAATATCTCGAAATGAATCCTTCGATAAAAGCAGCTGCAAAAATACAAGGAGTGATCACCAATGTGAAAACTAAAAAGGCTTCTTTTAAATGGTCCCGGAATGGTGGGAATGTTTTTTTATGTTTCCGAAAGATATTTTTTATTTTTCCAACAAGAATTTTATTAATCGAACTTCCATAGGAAGCAACGAGAATAAATGTGGTAAGTTCCAAAATTGCATGCGGAAGAAAGCCTAATCCGAATGTCTGGAGAACATTTAAATCAGCCTGTTGGACTAAATAGACCGCAACACCAATCACAGCGCTTGTTGAAATAAGCGGTAATGTGTATAAAAATCGAATCGGAATAAAGGCAAGAAGCAAAATTTGTAAGCAAACGAACCAATTATTCTTAAACAGAAAAATAGTATGGTCCCAATAGCCTTCTCCGCTGACATCGTTGTTGAAGTTTTCGTCTAACCCTAGAATAAGCTCTTTCATATTTGGATTAGTTAATACTGTGATAAGATAGGCAACGATCAGGACGATGGAATATAACGACCAATACTTCCAAAAAGACTTTTTCAAATGTACCCAGGCGCTTTTCCATGTATTGATGATTGTTTTTTTTATATGATTGATATTTTGCTTCTTCATCATCCATTCCTTCCACTAACAAAAGCCATTTTCCCAAAGAATGCCTAGCCAAGTCGATGGTCTTACATATCTTGTAATTCCATTTTCTCCAATTCCTTTTTTCTTTTCTTCTTCACAGCCTCCCTTCCACTAATCCAGACACTCAATAAAAAAGCCATTCCGCCAACAGCAGCCAATACAAGGGACAGTGTATCTTCTTGCCCAAATCTCTTAATAAACCAACCAACGATGAAGACTGAATACAATGCAGGCAAGATCGCTCCCCAAAGAACATTTCTCCTTCTTGATAAATAAAATTGAATGCCGATAATCAAAATGGCTAGAATCCATCCATACATCCCAGGCATTAAGGATCAACCCTTTCAGCTTTATATTTTTCAATGATTAATTTTGCGACTTCTAAACTGATCCGTTCGTCAATGACCAAATTCTTAATCATACTGACAAACTCAACATCTTCTTTTTTGCTATTAAGCTCAATTTTCTGTATAAGCTTATCCAGCTTTGTTCTTACTGTTGGATAAGATACTCCGTATATTTTAGAAATTTCCTTCAATGACCCCGAATTAATAATAAATTTCCTGATAAATTCAAGTGATTCTTTATCTAAAGCCAAGATCCATTCTGGTACATCATCACGGTTCAACTTTCGACCTCCCCTTTCATTGAATAATATTAAACTTAAATTTAATATTATTCAATGATTATTTAAAAAAATTAAAATAATGGAGGGGAGTGGGAACATATTCTATACTCCGTAGCAGGAGTAACGCTTCATTAAAAAGGTACATCATTTGGAAGTCGAGGGGATGTTTTAACAAACAAGGAGGAGGCTGGACTCACTTATGCGCGCTGATTTCGTTCCAAAATGACAGGGGATGGAAATGCTGAGGGGAAGGCTTGTCATTGATTTTGGAAGTGTTACTTTTGCAAGGCTGTATTGGCATGTCGAAGGAAGAAAAAGAGGGGGTCGTCGAGAACTCTGCCATACTACTGAAACAGCAGTTCGATTTTTGAAGAGCAAAAAGAGCGGGTTGCTGTAATGAATGATCCTGAGTTTAAAAGCCGTATTAACTGCTTGCCAGCAAGGGAATAAGGATAATCAAATCCATGAAAATTTTGCAGAAGAAAATAGGGTGTCTCACTGATCGGTTTTGACAAGGAATAGTCCGCTTTTTCAGTTAGAACCCATTTTGAGCGAAAACGTGCATGCGCTTCTGCAAAAGTTTGGAACTAGCGATGACGTTGCATTCACCGGCATTCCGATCTTAGGAGCAAGGCAATCGCAGTTCCATAAAAGATAGTCCGTCAATGAAACAATCATTTATCTTCTCCTGAATTTTATCGCTGATTGAATAAATAATATGCCCCCAAGCATCCAGAAGGGCTCCCAGAATAAGAGCCGCCATTTAAGGGAATAATTGTCCAGTTCAAGTTCCAACAGATCAAACCAATGAAGAAGCAGTGTAGTGAAATTTGCGAGTCCATACAAAAACAAAAATCCTCCACCGACAAGTGTCAGGTAATAAAGTATTTTTCTGATTGGCTCAGGCCAGTCCCGTAGAAGCAGCAATAAGAAAAATCCCCCAAACAATTTTACATACCCTGTTAATCTGACGATGGAAAGAAAACTTTCTTCTCCAGACAGTGCCTTTTGATAAATCAAGCCGCCCAGCGATCGTACACCCAGCATGCCGCCGCTTGCCCAATAAAAAGTAATCATGGCAAAGGCGACGCACCAGGCGAACCCTGAATAGATAAAGATGTGATTTTTCTGCATTGTAAATGGATTCCCTTCTTCTTAGGATAGGACATTTTTTCTGCGGATATTTTCCAGTGAGGCTTCCTGTTCCCTGCGGATAAGCGACCCTGCAGGCTCTTCTCTGGTGAGATTTCCCTGTATAGATAGCATAGTATAAATAATGAAAATTTTGCATAAGGAGTTTAAGGTTTTGTCCCCCTTTTCCCTATAAAAATAAGTTGAAAGGGGGGCAGGGATTAGGAATGCTTTGAGTGGACAATGGATTTGAATCCAGCGGAGAAGAGGGATTCAAGCACTGCATAGGTGCTTTATGGGATATGAAAGAGAAGCACAGGCACAACAACCCTGCGCTTCTCGGACTTCAATCTCTTTCCCTGGCCCTCTGTGTATCCCTGATATTCTTCTGGACCGTGATAGCGGCAAATAAGCTAAGGACAAAGGACATCCCATAAAATCCTTTTTCGCTTAAAATAATGCTTCCTGCATTGTATAAGCCGATGGCCATTAATGCAATCGAGACAATAAGCGCAAACCAGCTGATGCCATAATATATGCTTGTAACCGGTATTTCCTCATCCTTATCCCTTACAGCCTTTTGTAACGATACTGCCGAATACAACCCGAATATTAATACCGCAAAATAATATCCTTTTTCGTTCAACTGCATGGATGCGTTAAACAAACCGATCAGATAGGCTGATATCCCAACTAACAGTGCGGCCCAAGTAGC
Organism: Bacillus sp. REN3; assembly: GCF_017912555.1. GTDB lineage: Bacteria > Bacillota > Bacilli > Bacillales > Cytobacillaceae > Mesobacillus. Next base: position 31,044 of record NZ_JAERSD010000021.1, read on the forward strand.
TCCTTTGAAAGCTGGAGTGGGCTCTCCTTCTTTCCTTTCAATTTTCAGTTTTGATTCTTTTTTGTTTCCATGATCCAATGGAAAATCATTCTCTAAAGACATTCGACTTCCGCCTCCATTTTTTATCTCCACTGTAATTATAGTGTAAAATGTTCCTTTCTCAATCTATTATATAGAAAATTATTACAATTAACAGATAATTTTGTATGTTTTTTAACTTTTCTGTTTTGATGGCCATCTGTGAACTAATGTATTCAGGAAATAGAAAATATTTACCATCACTAAAGCCGCCTTTTTTCGATAACAGCATGATCTTGCAGAAGTTCATCAGCAAAAAAAAGAAGCACAGGGAATCCCCGTGCTTCGTAAACCTTATTCGTCCTCTTCTTCTCCCTGCCTGTTCTTCTGGGTAGGAAGAGTATCCCAGAAGCTTGTGTCAGCCGATTCAATTGATCCATCAGCGATGGCCCGCACCGTTTGATCAAGTGTGATGATTGTCTGCTTGATCAGGTAGCCATTGCTCTTCTGGCCTAATGCGTAGGATTCGATATAATGGTCGGACATGCCGCGCATTTCGAATAACAGTGTCGAGATATCGTAGCGGATGGCTGCCCCGTTCCGACCTATGTTCGCTCCGCTGCCGCCGTTATATTTGCCGATATGGCCCCAGCCAGTATCTTCAAGGGCGTTGTACACGACTGCCCCCAATTTTTTGGAGCCTTCAAGAACTTCTGGTTTTACATTCGGATTCGTTGGATGAAGGATCGAACCAGATACAAGCTTTCCTTCCGTTTCACTAAGCGTTCCCTGGTGGTGAAGGTCGATCATGTAATCGATTTCATATTTCTCGAAAACATTCTCATGCAATGCACGAGCCTCTGGCTCCATTGCGCTGGCTGCCTTGTCGTGTTCGCGGTTAAGGTCCACCTCATTTGCATTATAGCGGGTCAGATGGCGGTCCCCATCAGCATGGTAATCCTCAAGGGAGAAATTGACATCCCCCATGGCTCCGTCGGCATTCAGCATTGGAATGATAAGGATATTGAGGTTGTCGAGCACGCCTTTCGTTTTTTCCGTTCCTAAATGCTTGATGAATTCAAGGGCGCCCTCTGTTGTCAGCTGTTCGTTCCCATGCTGCTGGGTTAAAAACAGGATCGTTGGTTTCGCCGGATCCGAAATATACTTTGCCATGTAAATGTCGCGGCCTTTGACCGTCTGGCCGATGACTTCAAGTTCCATCGCATCCTGCTTGGCTTCCTGTGTCTTCAAATAATTTACGAGACCATCATATGTATGCAAGATCGAAGTCTGTACAGATCCGTTCCCGGCGCTCGGGCCATTACCAACAGCCCCAGCCGGAAGGGAAACAGCAGTAATGGCCCCGATTGCCATCATACTGGATAATGAGACAGACAAAACTTTCTTTTTAAGATTCATTTATATTCCTCCTATTCATTACTCTACCAATAATAATTTTACTGAAAATTTCAAAGATAATGAATAGAGTACCAGACCTATTATTTATACATATTTTGTGTGTTTAAAAAGTGCCTCGGAAGGAGTTTGGAACGGCGGTAAATGGGTTTGGTGGGAAAAAGGTCCCTGGTTATCAATTCTCTGTCAAAATGGCTATAATGAAAAGTGTGAATTGTAATAGTGAGGAGATACAGGAATGGCAGCCATTTTGATTGTTGATGATGATGTGAATATTCTTTATTTAGTGAAGAGTCAGCTCCAGCAGGAGGGTCACTATGTATATCAGGCGGAAAACGGGACGGAGGCCCTGAAAGCCCTCGAAGACCATGTCATTGATCTTGCGATAGTGGATGTGATGATGCCAGGGATGGATGGGTATGAATTAACGAAGAAAATTAGGGGACTGCACGATCTTCCGGTCATCATGCTGACGGCAAAAGGGCAGATCCAGGATAAGGAGCTTGGCTTCCTGTCGGGTACAGATGATTACATAGTGAAGCCATTCGATCCAAAAGAGCTGATATTCAGGATCAACGCGCTTTTCCGCCGCTACCAGAAGCGGAGCAGCCTTGTGATCACAATCGGGAATGTAAAGATCAACCAGCAGAATTTTGAGGTACAGGTTGGGGATAGGACGGTGGTCCTGCCACTCAAGGAATTCGAACTGCTCTCCTACATGGCATCCAAGCCAAACCAGGTTTTCACTCGCAACCAGCTGATCGAGGAGATTTGGGGCCTTGACTTCATGGGGGATGAACGGACGCTGAATGTCCATATCAAAAGACTGCGTGACCGCTTTTCTGAACTGACGGATGATTTCGGAATCAAGACAATCCGGGGAGTCGGGTATATGGTCGAGGTCCAGAACAAATGAGGACGATCTATTCAAAATTTATCCTTGCGACCATCGGAATCATTTTAGCCAGTACCCTAATCGGTTTTTTTATTTCCAACACTTACTATCATCAGCATATAAAGCCGTTGAACGATCGGAAAAATGTCAACGTCGCCCAAAATCTGACAGTTTACATCGAGCAGAATGAGGATATCAACCTGGATTCATATTTGGAGAGTGCTGGTGCAATCGGATACCAGATTTATATTGTGAAATCAGATGGGGAAGAAGCGTTTTACGGGGGAGCTTTTAAGAAGAAAAACCTGTCTTCCGACGCTGTCAAAAAAGTGCTGGACGGTGACGCCTATCATGGGATGAAGGAGTTCCCGATGGAAACATTCGTGACCGGTTTCTTTGCCAATGAACTGCGCAATACGGTTGGCGTTCCTTTCAGCCATCAAGGAGAGCGATATGCGTTGTTCCTGCGGCCGGATATTAAGCTGTTGTTCAGCGAAATCCATGTCCTGCTTGGCTGGATGATCTTGATCATGTTCATCGTCAGTGTCATTTTCGTGCTGGCCGCTTCGAAACTCCTGGTGAAACCGATTGTGAAACTGACATCAGCAACAAAGGAAATCCAGGAAGGCAATTTTGATATCACACTGGACATCAGCCGGCACGATGAACTCGGGGAACTGGCGAAAAGCTTCGAGGAAATGTCACGCAGGCTAAGCCAGCTGGACCAGATGAGGACTGAATTCGTTTCGAATGTATCCCATGATTTCCAATCGCCGCTATTGAATATCCAGGGGTACGCGCATTTATTGGAAAAAGATCATCTCTCCAGGGAGGAGAAGGGGCAGTATCTCGAAGTCATCCGCCAGGAGACGAACCGGCTTTCTTTATTGACCAAGCAGCTGCTCCTGCTAACTTCTTTGGAGAAAGAAGAGCATTATTCAAAGCCCGCTCCATTCAATCTCGGGGACCAGTTGAAGGAACTGGTGCAGAAATACAGGTGGCAGCTTGATGAAAAGGGGATCGCCTTGAGCTACCATTTGCCAGATGTTCTTTTTACCGGTGATGCATCACTCCTTTATACTGCGTGGGAGAACCTCTTGACGAATGCGATTAAATACAATAGGCAGGATGGGGAAATCGAGCTTACCTTAAGGGAGGAGCCTGATTTTGTCGAAGTGGCCGTCAGGGATACCGGCATCGGGATGACGAAGGAAGAACAAGAGCGGATATTCGAGCGCTTTTATCGCGCCGACCCATCCCGCTCCCGGGAAATCGAAGGCACCGGACTCGGCCTCTCCATCGTCCGCCACATCATCAAACTCCACCACGGCACCATAACCGTCAACAGCCAACCAGCAAAAGGAACCACATTCACCATCAAACTGAAGCACGGGGACGGTTCTCCTGCTTCAAACGGCTGAGGTGGAGTGAAGCACAGGGACGGTTCTCCTGCTTCAAACAGGAAGGCAGAATGACAATTTCTCTTTCGCGTTTCAAAGCAATCTTCCTGATTTGTAATGTCTTGTTCACCTTCTGTTCACTTTCGTTTCTTAAAATGAGAAACGTTGGTAGGCAGAAGGTATTTTTTTTGGAATAATGAAAGGGGTTGTTTTTTTGTGAATGGAAGAAATTTGACATTACTGAGGTTTTCAGCAATTTTCTCAGTGATTGGAGCGATGCTCGGGGCGCATATGGCGGGCTCCGGTTCTTATGCATTCCGTCCGGTTCACGCGCATATCCTTGTGGTTGGCTGGCTGACTTTGTTTGCCTGGGCTGTATATTATGAGGTTTTTACGATTACATCAAAAAAGCTGGCCGCATGGCATACATGGACTGCGATTATTGGTACGACAGGGCTTACTGTCGGAATGTGGCTCCATAATGTAAAACCGTTCGATCTCCCTGAAGCTGTGACGCTCATTTTCTATATCGGCGGGGGCGTGATCCTGTTGGTCAGCTTCGTTCTATTTGTAGTTTCTACTTTTTTCATTGCGAAAAGAAAGGAAGCATGAGGCAAATCCTCCATGCTTCAAAGAAATGAGGAAAACATATGCCAAAAGAGAAAGAAATGAAAAAGGACTCTTCCCGTTTTTCAGTAGTGAGCAGGAAGGGTTCGAAGTGGATTGTCGGCCTGTGGCTGGCAGCTGCTTTGCTGATGGGCTGGCTGGCTCCGGGCGCGAGTGATTACGCAACAAGCGTGAATGAATCAGGGCTCCGGGAGGACTCTGTGTCTCTTAAAGCGGACGAGAAAATTGAAGAGTATTTTCCGGACGATAAAGGAACGCCTGCTTTACTTGTCTTTAATAAAGAAGGAGAGTTCAACGAAGGCGATTTCAAAGTCATTGATGAAATCAGCAAGAAGATAGAAGATGCTAACATCGAAGCCGTAAAAGGGGCTGTTCCATTCCATAAGATGCCCCCGCAGGCCAAGGCAACATTTTTAGCTGAAAACAAGACGACGCTGATCTTGCCTGTCGCGCTGAAGGAAAACCTTGAACGCGATGTAATCAACAAAACCGTTGAGAAACTAGGAAAAATAGCAAAGACGGAACTGAAGGACAGCGACGATGTGAAGCTGGCGATCACCGGTCCTGCTGGAATCGTGGCTGATATGATCGGCATCTTTGCCCAGGCGGATATTGTCCTCCTGCTCGGAACAATCGGATTGATCTTTGTCCTGCTGATCGTGATTTACCGTTCACCGTTGCTGGCATTGGTGCCATTGCTTGGCGCCGGGATTGTTTATGAAGTGGTAAACAAAACGATTGGCTTGTTCGGCTCAGCGGGAATGCGGATTGAGACTCAATCGACCTCGATCATGTCGATCTTGCTTTTTGCTGCGTTGACTGATTATTCTTTGTTCATTGTCGCCCGCTTCAAAGAAGAACTAAGGAAAGAAGAAGATAAATATATAGCGATGAAGCGCGCGATGGAAGGTGTGAGGGAACCGATCCTTTACAGCGGCGGGACGGTCCTTGCCGCGATGCTTGTCCTTTTCAGCGCGATCTATGAGCCTTACCGGAATTTTGCCCCGGTCTTTTCAATTGCTCTTGTCCTGATCCTGTTGGGCGGATTGACATTGCTGCCGTCACTGTATGTCCTGTTCGGAAGAAAAGCATTCTGGCCGGCTATCCCAAAAGTGGATAGCAAGGCGGCAGCCAAACCGAATATTTGGACCAGGTTCAGCCGGGTTGTGGTGAACAATCCTTTGAAGAGCGGTATCTTTGTGCTGATCCCGCTCGTAGCAATCGCTCTCAATACATTGAATATCGAGTACTCATTCAACTTGATAAAATCCTTCCCGGACGACATCCAATCGCGTCAGGGATATGAGGTCCTGGAGAAGAATTTCGCGCCGGGGGAACTCGCTCCGACAACAGTGATTGTTGAAAGCGAAAAGGAATTGGACCCGGCAAAACTGGAATCATTAAGAGAGGAACTGCTGGCGATGGATGGGGTCGAGGCCGTCAATCCGGATTTTGCCTCAAAGGACCCGATGCAGGCAATGAGGCTTGAATCCTCGTTTTCCGAGAACCGCAAGGCAGCGAAGCTGGAGCTTGTTTTCTCCGGGAATCCATACGATCAGAAGACCTTCGATCAATTCAACAAGATCACTGGCCAGGAAGATCAATTGACAGAGGCTGCCGGACTGGAAGATGCCAGCCTGTATTTTGCGGGAGAAACGGCAAAGCAAGCGGAAATCAGGGATGTGAACGACCGGGATACTGTTGTGGTTGTACTGTTGATAACGCTTGTGATCATCCTGCTGCTTGCCATGCAGACAAGGTCGGTTGTTGCGCCGCTTTATATGATGGCGACCATCATCCTTTCGTATTTTACTGCACTTGGAGCGGGCTATTTCATCTTCAACGAATTCTTCGGCTATACCGAAATCAGCTACCGGATCCCGCTTTATACGTTTATCTTCCTTGTAGCGCTAGGGGTAGATTATAATATCATGCTGATTTCACGGATAAAAGAAGAGGCGCGGATTCATCCAATCAAGGAAGCAATCGGCCTCGGCCTGTCCCATACGGGTGGCGTGATCTCATCGGCGGGACTTATTCTTGCCGCGACGTTTGCTGTCCTGATCACCCAGCCGATTATGGAACTGTTCATGTTTGGCTTCACCGTAGCGATTGGTGTGCTGATCGATACCTTCTTGATCCGGACAATCCTCGTTCCGGCCATCATGGTCAAGCTTGGAAAATACAGCCTATGGCCGCAAAAGGTAAAGGGTGAGGAATCATCATCCCAGGCGTAAAAAAACGTGTCCCGAATTTCGGGACACGTTTTTTGTGTGCAACTGAGATTGTACTTAAACCAAATGACTAGCAATCCAGGTCCGTTCGGTTGCATACTGGATTGTGCTTACTAAAGCGCCAGAGTCGAGCGGATGGCCTGTGTCCAGTTCCGTCTCCTGGAATCACTGAAACTTCAGCCCCGTAGCGGGAGCAGCGAGCCCTTTTCTTACAGTGATTCCGATTCTTTCAGTTCCTCTTCGAAATAGAAGGTACTGGGATATTCTTTGACGACATAAGAAAATCTTTTCATGTTCTTGATGTACTTTGACCTTAGAATTGTGACATTTTCACCGGTCTCCTTGATGCTGACGGATTGTCCGGCTTTGAATAAGCTGTTCAAGTTTTTCAATTACTCCACGTCCTTTCCTGTTAAGATCATTATACCATACTTTCTTCAGAGCTCGGGCGGAGCATGAGAATAGACAATTTTACCCATTCTGTAAAGCTTGCTTTATCATTCTAATTCTGTTATTCTAAGGGAGAATTATTTTTGTTCGGTATGTAAGGACATTTTCGCCTGATATCACTGAGAGCAAGAATAGTAACAAATTGTGTGGATACACACTAGGAGGCAACAAAATGGAAAACGGTAAAGTAAAATGGTTTAACGCAGAAAAAGGTTTTGGATTCATCGAACGCGAAGGCGGAGATGATGTATTCGTACACTTCTCAGCGATCCAAGGCGAAGGTTTCAAATCCCTTGAAGAAGGTCAAGAAGTTTCTTTTGACGTAGAACAAGGCGCTCGTGGACCACAAGCAGCTAACGTTGTAAAACTATAATAACGATTGGCACATACAAACAAGCTCTGGATATCCAGGGCTTGTTTTTTTTATAAGCTGGCAGCAGAAAATCAGCCTGTTGCCAGCCGCTGGAGGCATAAGTCAATCAGCCGGTCTTCCGTCCCCGGGAGGAAAAAGAACAACCCTTTCAGCTTGCTTGTCCTATGCGGGAATGGTCGATTCTGGAGTTGCAATCCTTCGGTCGTTCCAGATAGCTCCATGTTTCAAGGCAGCAAAAAACCCCGCTTTCGAAAAAAGCGGGGTTTTCCTTATGGTAAAGAAATGGTTACCTTCATTATAGCACAAGAAAAAGGGACACTGTATAAAACTTTTGATTTTCAGAGATAGTTTTATTTTATTAAAAACTCTGAAATTTTTAATTGAAGATTGCGGCCCTTCAATGGATAATAAAAATGTAGGAATTTTTTCTCATATATGGACCTATCTGGAGGAAGTGGGATGGTTGATTTTTTAAAAGATTTGATTCTACACTTTTCAGTAATCATGTCCCTCGGCTTTATGTATAATTTTCTCCATATGCAGAGGCGGAAGGTGTACCAGCGGCAGTTTTTTAAGCTTTCTGTTTTGACGGCGATGCTCGTGACGATGGTATTTCCGATCCATTTTGATGGCGGGATAGAATTCGATTTGAAATTGATCCCAATCTTCATCGCTTTTTTTTACGTGGGCAGGGTAGATGGTTTTTTGCTGACCGTGCTGATGCTCGTGATGGAAAGCCTTATTCATTTCGATCAACTCCTGGCTACAGCCATCAATTATTCTGTCGTCCTCGTCATATTTTTTGCCATGGAAAAAATATACCGGGACGGTGCAATTGGCAAAAAGGTTGTTTTAGGCCTTTTAGTCTACACACTGACCACTGCAACCCGTCTTGTTGCGATCCTGAATTCCGGGAATCCGCACAATTATCATTTTTTGTTCGTCTTTTCGCTCGTATCAATTGTTGCGCTCTCCATCACCATCTATATTATTGAAATAACCAAGTTCCAGCTCAGGACGATGGAAGAACTGACGAAAGCTGAGAAATTCTCGGCAATCAGCCAGCTTGCGGCATCCGTGGCCCACGAGATCCGCAATCCGATGACAACGATCCGAGGCTTCATGCAGGTTCTGCAGGGAGAAAAGAACCTCGATGAACATCAGCAGCTCTTCATTTCGATTTCACTGCAGGAACTCGACAGGACCCAGACGATTATCGATAATTTTCTGTCGCTGGCCAGGCCGAATACAGGCGGAGCGTCAAAGCTGGATTTGAGCCAGCTTTTGAAGGAAATCATCCAATTCATGAGATCGTATTCCCATCTTTCGAATACCGAGTTAGTGGAAGGCATCGAAAAGGATCTCTGGATCAAGGCGGATTCCCATGAGCTAAGGCAGGTGTTTATCAACATCATCAAAAATGGGATAGAGGCCATGCCGGGAGGGGGCAGTATTTACATCATCGCGAAAGCCGAAAAGGATCTAATCAAAGTGCAATTCCGGGATGAAGGCATCGGGATGAACAAAGAGCAGCTGGGCAGGCTCGGCAACCCATATTATTCGACGAAGGAAAAAGGAACGGGCTTGGGCCTGATGATTTCTTATGACATCATTCACAGGATGAGGGGCAAGATCCATGTCGACAGCCAGAAAGGAAAGGGAACAACCTTCACCATTTTTTTACCGTGCGAATAAAGGAGCTCCATCCAAATCCCATTGATCGGAAATGGAAAGTGGATATTTCCTGAATATCATAAAAATCCAAGCAAACAGATAATATCCCGGACTTCAATTACTATTTGCGATGCCGGAACAGCTTCCATTCATTTGGGGGAAATGGAAGCGTTTCCTTTGTATGGATAGGTGAAAATCCATCGAATAGGTGCTTGCCCTTTCTTTTTTTGCTGAAAAAAGTCATCGTTTGCGCCTCCAATAAGCCATGGCGATGGCGATGGAACCCGGCCTTCTGCCTGCAGCTGGATTCAATCTTCAGCACAAATTGCATCTGTATGAGGATTTTCTGCTTGAGTATGTTAAGGATCTGGCCAGGCCTGAAGATGGCCAGGTCCGTGTCAGGAGGAAGTTTAAAGCGTTTCAAATTGGAAATGTTCATAAAGGGAGCACGGTTTTTCCCCGACCTGAAGGATGCAGCCTGCGGCCATTGTGTACAATAATGGTTTAGAATTTGCATAGAAAGAGAGGCTAAGACCATGTTGCTTCTGGAAGAACGAAAAAAAATCGTCGAATATGGAAAGAAAATCATCACAAGCGGTCTGACAAAAGGAACAGGCGGCAATCTCAGCATCTTTCATCGTGAAAAGAAACTTGTAGCAATCAGTCCTAGTGGATTGGATTATTTTGAGACGGAACCTGAGGACGTTGTTGTCCTGGATCTTGAAGGGAAAATAATGGATGGAAGCAGGAAACCATCAAGCGAGCTCGATATGCATCTGATTTTTTACAAGCGCCGGGAAGACCTGAATGCGCTTGTGCATACCCATTCGCCATACGCCAAAACGATTGCCGCCCTTGGGTGGGACCTTCCTCCGGTCTCCTACCTTGTGGCGTTCGCAGGGCCGAATGTAAGATGCACTCCTTATGAAACCTTTGGGACGAAGGAGCTTGCGGAACGCGCATTTGAAGGCATGGTGGAAAGGCGCGCGGTCCTGCTGGCCAATCATGGGCTGATTGCAGGTGCCCGCAATATGGAAACAGCTTTTACCGTCGCCGAAGAAATTGAATTCAGCGCCCGGATTTTTTGCCAGGCCAAAGCAATTGGCGAACCAAAGCTGCTTCCTGATGAAGAGATGGTGCGCCTTGCCAGGAAGTTTGAAAGCTATGGGCAAAGGTAACCCTTTTTTCAAGCGGGTTTTGCCAGTTTGCTATAATTAATGGGAATAGATTGGACCGGAAAGCAGCTGTCCTTCGTTTTTTCTCGCTGGCATGCGGACTGCCACAGGAAATACAAGAGGAATGAAACACAAAGCCCCATGAATATGCTATGATATTTTTAAAGAAAAAAATGGACAGGCTGGATAGTTTTGCTAAGGGGGCATTGGGCAATGAGAGCAAGGGCGAGAAAAAAGGAACCTTTTTCGCTTGATAAGGTAAAAGGCTTCTTCACGACTGTGCTGCTGCATCTTAGTTTTTATGCTTTCATCATCTTTTTGGTCATCTTTTTTATTGATAACTTTAGCTAAACGAGGAAAGGACGGTTTTTCAAGCCGTCCTTTTGGTATTTTTAGAGCATGATCGGACATCTGGGAGAGGTACGGTGGAAAAACCTGTTGAAGTCTGATCAGACTCCCAAATACCGGCGTGTGATTCGGAAAGAGTTCGGTCTCAAGGGGCGGCAGTCCTGGGGAATGGACAAAATCCCGGAATAATCGCAATCAGCGCGGATGCCCCATTGCTTTTATCCATTGGCGGAGCAGAGAAAGCAGCTAGCGCGGAAAACTTCCCGAACAGACATCTTTTCTGACGCAAAAAGCCAGGCATCAACGCCTGGCTTACGCATTTTTCGATTTGCGGGCAAAGAGGTAAATCAGGTAGCCGACAATGACGATGCCGCCTAATCCAGCTGTCAGGACCGCAAAGTTCTCTTCAATGAAAGGCATGGCCTTTTCGCCGAGGGCGATGATGAGCGCAGCTTCGAGGAAGAAGCGGGCACCGCGGCCGATGATGGACCAAATGATCAGCGTCGGGATCCGTATCCGGGCAATGCCGGAAAAAATCGTGAACACTTTATAGGGAATCGGTGTAAAGCCGGCGATTAGAATCGCCATGGCGCCGTATTTTGCAAAGTAATTCTCAACGGTGGCAATCCGTTCTTCCTTGATGAAATAGCGAAGCACAGGCCGTCCGACCTTCCTGCCGATATACCATCCAAGCAAGGCGCCTAGCACGGAGCCGGCAGTCGTGATAAAAGCATACCAGAGTGCCCTGTCAGGATTGGCGATTCCCATTGGGATCATCAGTACATCCGGCGGGATCGGGAAGAAAGAAGATTCCATGAAGGAGACGATGAATAGCCCCCAGGAACCGAATTCAAGCAGCCATTCCTCAAGTACATGTATCATTTCACGCATCTAGCAGTTTCTCCTTTGATAGTTGGTATAGTTAGAAGTATATCATTTTACAAACAGGATGAGCCAATGATATTCCTATCTGCTCTCTACGTGTTATCCTGTCAATACAATGAATTTTTATGAAAAGGATGTCATCTATGGATTATGCAATCTTTTTTCTGCTTGGAATCCTGATCAGTGTCTTATCAGGATTCTTTGGAGTCGGCGGCGGCTTTATCCTGACACCGATCCTGCTGCTGATAGGATTTTCTCCGCTCGAGGCCATTACGACGAGTCTGTTTTTTACAGTCGGCACATCGCTTTCAGGAATCGTTGCCCATATCCGGTTGAAGAATATCCTTTGGAAAGAGGGGCTGATCATGGGCGCGAGCGGCATCGCAGCCACACAAATCGCGAGGCCCATGGTCTATTACCTGGAGGAGCGGGGCTGGGATGAAATCATCATTCCCTCCCTTTATATCGTGTTTTTGGCGTATTTCGCTTTTAAAATGATCCGTCAGGTCAAAAAGGAAGCAGAACCAGCAGTCGCTGGCTCGTTTTCGGTGCCTAAACTGCTTGCCGTCGGCTTTATCGGCGGTTTCGCTTCAGCATCCCTTGGAGTCGGCGGCGGTTTCATCATCGTCCCGTTGATCATCACGATCCTTGGCTTCAATCCGAAGAAGGCGGTCGGAACCAGCTTGTTCGCGGTCTTGATGATTGTCAGCGTCGGTTTTGTTTCCTACGCAATCGAAACACAAATCGATTATTTCATCGGTCTGATGCTCATTGCCGGTGGATTGATCGGTTCCCAGTTCGGCGCGCGGCTGACGAATTTTTTTGAAAACAGGGAAATGAACGCGATGCTTGGCCTGCTATACCTCGCAACACTCGCAGGTGCCGTCCTCAAACTGTTCAGCCTGAATACAGCCGGCCTCATCATCATGGCCCTGTTCATTCTCTATTTCCTTCAGCGCTCTTTCGTAAAAATAACAAAAGAAAAGCTCGGGGGCAATTAAGAAAGGCTGGATCCATCCAGTCTTTTTTTGCAGGAGGTCAATTCCATCGGTCACTCCAATGCCTACGTATCCTGTCAGCAGGCAAAGTCAAAGCCGGGAAAACCGGCGCGGCAAGCTCGAAAAACCTTTCTTGTATCGGTCACTGACATAGCAGCTGTGAATTAGGGCGAAGTCTTTCTTTGAGGTTATCCCTTTACGAAAACATATACGTTTTATGGTGGTAGCGAATCCCGAAAATAAGGCCCATCGCCAGCATATTGCCCATGAGCGAGCTGCCGCCGTAGCTGATGAACGGCAGAGGGATGCCTGTGATCGGCAATAGCTGGATCGTCATCCCGATATTCTGGAAGACGTGGAAGGTGATCATGCTGATGACACCGGCGCTTATGTATGTATTATAAGGATCTTTTGTATCGAGCGCTGTTTTTGCCAGATGGTAGATCAGCAGGAAAAACAGGCTGATGACAATACTTCCGCCGACGAATCCGTACTCCTCGCCTATGACACTGAAAATGAAATCGGTATGGCTTTCGGGGATGTAGACCTCCCGCTCGCTGAAGCCTTTTCCGGTGATCGTTCCTGAACCAATCGCCATCAGGGACTTCATTAAATGGTAGCCATACTCGCTCTGATAGCTTTCCGGGTCGAGCCAGGCATAAATCCGCCCGAACTGATAGGTTTTCACTTTCAAATAAATCTTGAGGATTTCAGGCTTCCAGATGACGAGATAAAGAATGCCTGCTCCAAGAGCCGCCCCGCTTCCGTACAGCGGCAAAATGATTTTCCAGCTGATGCCCGAAACAAGGATCAAACCGGTGAAGATGGCAAGGATGACAAGAGCTGTCCCAAGATCCGGCTGGAGCATAATCAGGGCAAGCGGAAGCCCGGTGATCGCGGAAAGTTTGAGAAACAGGAGAAGGTCTGAGCGGATCGTTTTCATGCTATATTTTTCATGATGCAAAAAAATCACCTTGCTGAGGGCAAGGATCAGGAAGACCTTCATGAATTCTGATGGCTGGATGGAGCCGACTGGTTCGATGAAAAACCAGCTTTTCGCGCCATTGCGCTCTTCTGCGATGCTCGATGGCGCAAAATGGAGGAAGAAGAGCAAGAATACCCCAAAGCCGTATAGATACCATGAAAGCCTCCGATATTGTTCACTGTCGAACATCATCACGACAGCAATGATACCCGAGCCGAAAACATACCAGAAAATTTGCTTTATCAAGAAATTCCCGCCATATTGATCTGTCTGCTGGGCGCTGTAGATCGCCGCGCAACTGACAATAAACAGCAGTAGGAGGATGAATGCGAGCGTCCAGTCGAACCGCTCAGGCTTTTTTGTTACTTTATCCATTTAAAACACACCTTGCTTATTTCATGCTATCGACTAACATTTCCCCGGACGATTAGAAATATGATCTTATGATAAATAGACGAACTATGAACAATAAAGTTCCAATTTAAATTACGAAATCCTAAGGGCTGCTGACGGAAGCAGAAAAAAGATATTTTTCTATTTTTTTGATAGAATAGAAAGAGTATGTTCTGTAAGGAAGTGGAAACATTGGAAGCGCGGTTTCCTTTCCTGTCTCATCCAAGAAATTGTCCGGGAGGTTTTGCCTTTGAAAAAGACCCATCCATATTATCGGGATTCGATTTATGTCCATCTGAATGACCGCGATCAATATGTCGTTTCGTCGGGAATAGAATTTTTTGAATTTGCAAGCTCAATTGGAGATTCACTTAACAACCTATTGCTGCTCGAGCATAAATATGATGATGGCGATTTCAACAGGCACACCTTATTCGACTATGTTCCGGAAGACAGGATCCACAAGCTTTCTGCTGAAAATGTAAGTGCCTATGGTGATTTTTGCTGGATCGATTTCGAGGAAGTGGAGGCATTGAATGTCCTGACGGGGCAGGAAATTGCCGAACTCCTTTATCTCGGCCATATCAAGCATCATCTTAAGCTGCCATTCTATAATCATCTGGGCAACCGGTTTGCCTACCTGGCCAGGGAGGATGGCTGGCTGAATAAAATTTATTACCGGAATTTCAACGATTTTTTCCGGATGCTTGGCAATGTCCTTGCCGGTAAAATGGGAGAACTGAAGCCAGAGAAAACTTTGCTCGGCATCAAGAAAAAGAAGCTGTATCCTGCTGTCAGCAAGGAAATTCTAAAGGCATTGATGCCCGCCTTGAAGGAAGGAGCGGTGTTTTCGCTGAGGAAAGTCCAGCAAAACCGCAACCGGCTCGAAATCCCAATCTGGATCATCGGTGATTTTACCGATATGGATGATATGCATGATGAATTCAAAGTAGCCAGCAAAGGCGAGCCCCATGGCAAATTGGTATATGATAAAAAGCTGAAAGAATGGAGCCTGCTGTCGCAGTGAATTCAGCCGATTGCTGCTGAAATATATGATTTGAACAGGAAATTTTGAAGCATTTTTCGTCTCTTCGTGTATAATTGGATTAGCGGAAATTACATATGGAAATGAACCGGGTGTCTTTTCGAAGACTTAAAAGGGAAGTTGGTGGAAGTCCAACGCGGTCCCGCCACTGTAAATGGGAACATGCAGCACAATGCCACTGTCGGAAGTACGGGAAGGCGCTGCATGCGATTACCCATGAGCCAGGAGACCTGCCTGTTCATTGCACCAGAAAGCCTACGAGGATAGGAAGGTGCCGATAGGCTCTATATCTTTTGGCTATTGAAAAGATTCGCTTACTCGGACATCTCCTCTTCTGACGGAGATGTTTTTTTATGAGGAAGGCTAAGTTAAAGGCCTGAGTTATTTGAATCCTGTTGGTTGGAGCGCAAAGGGCTAAGCGCTGAAGCTGGACCGGCTCCCTGCCACGTCCGCGGAAAGCTTTGTGCCAGGACCGGGAAATCACCAGTCACATTTTTTACATTGCCATCCGGCAAAATGGAGGAGAAACAATTGAAGAAGCTGAATGTATTACTGTTAATCATGATGGCCGTCGCGCTTGTGCTTGCCGGCTGCAAAGGTGCGCAGTCCGGGAAAGAGGAAGACGCAGGAGGCGGCAAAGCGTCTTTGGAAGAAAAGGCCGGCTTCCCGGTAAAAGTCAAAGATGCACTGGATAAGGAAGTTGCCATCGAGGAAAAACCCGGAAGAATCATTTCGCTCATCCCGAGCAATACAGAAATCGTCTATGCCTTGGATCATGGGGAAGCGATCACTGGAGTGACCGATTTCGATAATTACCCGGAGGAAGCGGCGAAGAAAGAGAAAATTGGCGGCATGGAGATCAATATCGAGAAGATGATTTCCCTGAAACCGGATCTTGTACTTGCCCACGAATCGACAGCAGATAGCGTGAAGGCTGGTTTGCAGCAGCTCGAGGACGCCGGCATCGATGTCGTGGTCGTCAATGATGCCCAGTCCTTCGATGAAGTGTACGAATCAATCAGGATGATTGGGAGTTCGATTGGCGAACCGGAAAAAGCAGACAAGCTGATTGAGGACATGAAAAACCAATTCGCTGACTTGAAAAAACAGGCGGAAGCTGTGAAGGAGCAAAAGACAGTATTCGTGGAAGTAGCGCCAGAGCCGGAAATTTACACAGCAGGGAAACATACGTTCATCGATGACATGCTGTCGTTGATTGGCGCCAGGAATGCTGCATCTGATATGGAAGGCTGGGCGAAAGTCGACCAGGAGGCAATGGTCGAGCGCGATCCAGACGTCATTATCACAACCTATGGTTACTATACGGAAAAACCGACCGAGCAGGTGCTAAGCCGCAAAGGCTGGAATCAAGTGAAAGCAGTCAAGGACAAGCAGGTTCACGATGTCCACTCCGATCTCGTTACCCGCTCCGGCCCAAGGCTTGCAGAAGGAGCAGAGGAGCTTGCAAAAGCCATATACCCGGACATTTTTAAATAAGAAGAGTGTTGCCTATATCGCTGCCTCATCCTTCCTGGTGACAGCCATGCTGCTCGGGATTTCTATTGGGACGGTCTCCATTCCGGTGCCTGCTATCATCAGGATCATTGGCGCTGGAATATTCGGCATGCAGGGCGAGGGGATCGATCCGATGCAGACAAGCATCGTGATGGAAATCAGGCTGCCGCGCGTTATTCTCGCAGGGCTGGTCGGCGCATCTCTAGCGGTTGCGGGCGCCGCATTCCAGGGGCTTTTGAGGAACCCGCTTGCAGATCCTTATACTTTGGGAGTGTCTTCGGGAGCTTCGATTGGCGCGGTCATCACCTTATTCTTCGGCATCTCCCTGCCTGTCGTCCAATCCTTTACTTTGCCGGTGCTGAGCATCTTGTTCGCCTTCGCGACCGTCCTGTTCGTGCTGTTTTTCGCACGGCGGGTCGACAGGCTGATGAGGGTCGAAACGATTATCCTTACCGGCATCATATTAAGTTCTTTCTTGGGGGCCTTCATCTCCTTGATGATTGCGCTCTCAGGAGAGGAATTAAGGCAGATCATCGGCTGGCTGCTTGGCAGTGTGTCAATGAGAGGCTGGGAATATATAAAAATCATTTTACCATTTTTAATCATAGGATCCATCATCTTATTCGCGAATACAAGGGAATTGAATGCGATGTCCTTCGGAGAAGAGCGGGCCCAGCATTTAGGTGTCAATGTCGAAAAACGGAAGCTGATGATCCTGCTTTCCGGATCGCTGTTGACCGGGTCAGCAGTAGCGGTTTCGGGGACAATTGGTTTTGTAGGGCTAGTCATTCCCCATTTGGCCAGGATATTGTGGGGCCCAGACCATAAGCATTTGCTTCCGCTGTCCGTGCTGGTCGGGAGCGGTTTCCTGATCCTCGCTGATCTTGTCTCGAGGACGATCATCGCTCCGTCCGAGCTGCCGATTGGGGTCATTACCGCCTTGATTGGCGCGCCGGTATTCGCGCTGATTTTGATGAGAAATCGCAGGGAAAGAAGTGCTGGCTGATGATAAGAGTTGATGAACTGACGGGCGGCTATCTGGGAGCAGAGGTGTTGAAGGGCCTTTCTTTTGAAGTGGAAAAAGGGGAGCTTTTCGGCGTCCTGGGTCCGAATGGAAGCGGAAAGACGACGCTGTTGAAAATGATCAGCGGTGCATTGAATGCCCATTCTGGATTGATCGAACTTGACGGTCGCCCGCTAGAGGATTACACACCAAAGGAACTTGCCAGGCTGATGGCCGTCCTCCCCCAGCATTCAGATCAGGCCTTTCCCTATTCCGTTAAAGAAACGGTGGAGCTTGGCCGCTACGCCCACCAGAAGGGCTGGTTCAACAGCTGGCGCGCAGAGGATGAACGAATCGTCCATGAAGTGATGGAGCAGACAGGTATCCTCCATCTTCAGGAAAAATCGATCGTCGAGCTTTCCGGCGGGGAAAAGCAGAGGGTGTTCCTTGCCCAGGCGCTGGCACAGCAGCCAAAGATCCTCCTGCTTGATGAACCGACGAACCACCTCGATCTGTCGTTCCAGAAGGAACTGCTCGATTTGCTGAAAAAATGGACGGCTGCCCAGGGGCTGACCGTTGTTTCGATTTTCCATGACTTGAACCTGGCGTCGTTATACTGTGACAGGCTTCTGCTCATGGAAAATGGGGAAATTCTGATTGTGGATACGCCAGCTGAAGTTTTAAAAGAGGAACGGATCAAAAATGTATACCAAACCGAGATCAAGAACCATCCGCATCCCGAGGTTGCCAAGCCGCAGCTGCTGTTGATTCCTGAAGGGAAAAATACGTCCGTAAAGGAAATGAAAATAGGCCCTGGAGTCCTGGATATCCTGGATGACCGGATCGTGATCCAGTCGCCGATTCCGCTGAGGACGATGTCATCAGGCATTACCGGTGCCGGAATTGGCTGGCACCGGGCCTTTGTCAATCGGATGGTGCCAGCCGATTATGATTGCAGCGACCATAAGGCGGAGATGGCGGAATACCTGGTACAGCTTGGCTTTCTGCCTAGTGAAACGGTTGGGATGATGACCGCTGTCCACCCTGAAACTGCGGCTTTCGAGCTGTTCGAGGAAGATGGTCTGTCGATTTTCATCGTTGTCTCGGCAGGAACGGCCCACCGGAATCTTCCGAGGAACATCAATACGTGGCTGTTCATTAATGGCAGGATTTCAGAGGAAGCCTTCATCCAGAGCGCCATGACAGCATCCGAATCGAAAATCAATGTACTGGAGGATTTGGATAGTGAAGATGGCTGGCTCGATGCAGGGAAGCAAGACAAAATCCAATCACCAGGGGTTTCAACGGACAGCCTTTGCATCGCGGCAACCCAGCAAGGCGAGTACATCCCGTATGCCGGAACGGCAGCGCCGCTAGGCAGGTTGATCAGTGAGGGCATTTACTCCTGTACGAAGGATGCGATCATCAAATACCGAAGGGCTTACCAATCCACTATATGAAGGGGTTTTCCGCTGAACACCGAAATGTACTAAAGAGGTGATTGAATGGAAATGAAAATGGGCTATGTCATTCTGTATGTATCCGACCTGGAAAAAACAAAGCATTTTTACGGGGAACTATTAGGTTTGAAGCTCCGGAATGAATTCGGCACCTATATCGAATATGATACCGGGCATACCATCCTTTCCATGAATACAAGAGCAAGCGGAAGGGAAATCACGAAGCTGCCGATACCGGATGGACCAAGGACGGAACAAACCTTTGAGCTTGGATTCGTCACTGAGGATGTCAAAGGAAAGGTTGAAGAACTAAGGGAAGCCGGAGTCCCGATCTTGCTAGAGCCGAATGAGAAGCCCTGGGGGCAGGTTGTTGCCTATGCGGCGGACCCGGATGGGCATTATATTGAGATCTGCACGCCAATTGGCTAAAAAAGAGTCTTTTGGCTAAGACAACAAAAGCTCAGAGTCCATCTGAGCTTTTTGTATATTAAGGAAGCCGCCAGATTCCCAGCAGGACGATATTGTTCCACGTTTCATGAGTTCACTAAATAAAAGAACCGGGTAGAATCACCCGGTCAGCACCAATATGAAAAATTAAGCGGTAACTCTTTCTTTTTTTCGTTCGCTTCTACCGCTCAGCTTGTCGGCCAATACGGTAAGGGCTCCGTCCCCTGTCACGTTTGTAGCTGTTCCAAAGCTGTCCTGCGCAAGGTAAAGGGCAATCATCAGCGACAGCATCGTATCACTGAAGCCGAGCATGGATTCCAGCAACCCGAGGGCTGCCATGACAGCGCCGCCTGGAACGCCTGGAGCGGCAATCATCGTCACGCCGAGCATCAGGATGAACGGCATCATTTCAGCAAAGGTCGCTTCCTGTCCCTGCAGAAGCATAACGGCCATTCCGCAGCTTACGAGTGTGATCGTGCTTCCGGACAGATGGATCGTTGCCAGCAACGGAACCGAAAAATCGGCAACTTTTTCCCGGGCGCCGATTCTGCGGGCGTGCTTCAGGGTTACTGGGATCGTCGAGGCGGACGACTGAGTGCCCAGTGCCGTCATATAGGCAGGCGCCATTTCTTTCAGCATTTTCAGCGGATTCCGCTTTGCGGCAGTGCCGGCAACCGTATATTGGATGAGCAGATACAAAAGATGAAGGATGATGATCATGGCGAAAACCTTGATAAATACACTCATGATGGCAGAAACCTGGCCGCCTTGCGTCATATTCGCGAAAATACCGAAGATGTGGAAAGGCAATAAAGGAATGATCACTTTCTCAATGACAAGTTCAACGATTTCCTTGAAATCAACCATTGCTGTTTGCAGTGTGGTACCCTTGATTGAAGCGAGTCCCAGACCAAGGATGAAGGCGAGCAGCAATGCGGACATTATGCCCATTACAGGGGGCATCTCCACCTGGAAGAAAGGTTTAAGCAGCGCTTCTTCCGGATTCTTGAATTTTTGCAATCCCTGCTTTTGCAGAATGATAGGATAAAGGAACGTCGCAGTAACGAATGCCAACAATCCTGCGACGATCGTAGATATGTAGGCAATCGTAGTGGTAATGCCTAGCAGTTTGCCGGCTCCCTTTCCTAATGAAGCGATTCCTGGAGCGATGAAACCGATGATGATGAACGGGATGGCAAATCCCAGGAAGTTGCCGAATAAGCCGTTGAAAGTGGCAAAGATCCGGATGACGTTTTCTGGGAAAATCAAGCCCGCGCCGATCCCCAGTGCGATAGCCATTACGATTTTTGGCAATAACCCTAACTT
The DNA here is from genome assembly GCF_017912555.1 of Bacillus sp. REN3. GTDB lineage: Bacteria > Bacillota > Bacilli > Bacillales > Cytobacillaceae > Mesobacillus. The sequence continues at coordinate 51,711 of NZ_JAERSD010000021.1, forward strand.
TTTCATCTTGTCCTCCCTCGATGTTCAGTTGTTTGTTTTAGGTGGATTATACACGTTGAGGCCAGAAATGTTAAGGGATTTCGGATTTTACAGAATTATTATTTTTTTTAACATAGCATATTCCCCATTAATTATGGGAAGTTTTCCTGTAAATGTTAGATGATTGCCTGAACGGACCGGTTTTAAATCAAGCCAGAGGTTTCATACATTTTAGAGAGGAAATAGTAAAGCTGGGGAAGTTATATTAAAAATTTATGACATTTCCTCTCTTGAAAAATAAAGTGGTAAAATAAACGAGGATGAAAATTATTGGAGGGCTATTTAGATGAAGACTAGAATTGGGCTGCTGTATGGCGGCAAATCGGCTGAACATAAAGTATCCATGCAGACAGCGCTGGCTGTGACGAAAGCATTGGATTTTGGCAAATTCGAAATATATCCTATATACATAACGGAGGATGGCGAATGGATGAAGGGACCGCAGTTGCAGGCACCTCCTGAAAACATCAAGGCGCTTGAGATCGGAAATGGCTCGAACCTGCCATCTCCTTCTTTTGCACCGGCATTGTTCAAGTCGGGCGACGCGGAGTCAGATCAGCCGCTTGATGTGATCTTTCCGCTGCTCCATGGACCGAATGGAGAAGATGGAACTGTCCAGGGGCTATTGGAACTGCTGAACCTTCCTTATGTCGGCAATGGTGTCCTTGCCTCGGCGGCGGGGATGGACAAAATCGTTATGAAGAATATCTTTGCCCAGGCCGGCTTGCCTCAGGTGGATTATGTGTTTGCCCTGCGGAGCGAGTGGGAAAAGGACAGCGAAAGGGCATACAAACTAGTGGAAGAAAAAATCGGCTACCCATGCTTCGTCAAGCCGGCGAACCTGGGGTCCAGTGTTGGGATCAACAAGGCGGCCAATAAGCGGGAACTCGAGGCTGCGTTCAAGGATGCATTCCAGTTCGACCGAAAGATCATCATCGAGCAAGGCGTCACAGCCCGGGAGATCGAAATCGGCGTCCTCGGCAATGAAGAGCCTGAATGCTCCGTAGTCGGCGAGATTGTTCCGAAAAAAGATTTCTATGATTACAAAGCAAAGTATGAAGATGGCGATACAGCAATGATCATCCCTGCCGAAATTACCGAGCAGCAATATGAAGAGATCAAAGAGATGGCGGTCAAGGCTTTCAAATCGCTTGATTGCTCGGGACTTGTCAGGGCGGATTTCTTCCTGACAAAGGATGGACAGCTGTTGATCAATGAAGTCAACACGATGCCTGGCTTCACGCCATTCAGTATGTTCCCGCTTTTGTGGAAGCATACGGGAGTGGATTATCCAGAGCTGATCGAAAAGCTGGTAAATCTCGCAATAGAACGCCATACTGAAAAACAAAAGATAAAGTACACATTTTAAATCAACACCATTGGGGAAACACGGCAGACTGGGCATCCATGCTTTTGTGCGCCGTGTTCCTTCATTTCTGTCGTCCATGGGAGGAAAGTAGCATGATTCAAAAAACGCTGAACGAAATGGCCAGGATGGCCGGAGGAACCGTTAACAATCCAGGTGAATTCGGGAATGTCACCGTCACGGGCGTCACAATCGATACAAGAAAATTGGAAAAGGGAAATTTGTTTGTTCCTTTCAGGGGGGAACATACCGACGGGCACAAATTCGTCGCACAGGCGATCGAAAAGGGAGCGAGAGCTGCATTATGGCAGAAGGATGTTCCGAATCCGCCTGAGGATTTGCCAATCATCCTTGTCGATGATCCGACAGCGGCATTGCAGGAGCTGGCCAGAAGCTACCGCGACTCTCTTGATGTGAAAGTTGTCGGGATCACGGGAAGCAATGGAAAAACAACGACAAAGGATATGACAGCGAGCCTGCTGTCGCTAAAATACAAGGTCCAGAAAACGGAAGGCAATTTCAACAACCATCTTGGGCTTCCGCTGACAATCCTCCGCCTCGAAGAAGACACGGAGGTGGCTGTGCTTGAAATGGGGATGAGCAGCAAAGGTGAGATCGAGTTTTTAACGGAGCTTGCCCGGCCGAATGCAGTGATCATCACGAACATTGGCGAATCGCATCTGCTTGACCTTGGGTCCAGGGAAGCGATTGCCGATGCGAAGCTGGAAATCATCAACGGCTTGCAGGAAAATGGCCTGATCATTTTTCATGGCGATGAACCGCTTCTGCAGGAAAGGCTGAAGGGGTACAAGGGGACTGCCCAGCTTAAGACCTTCGGAGCCAGCGAAAGCAATGACCTTTATCCGGTTAGCGTTAAGTCGATGGAAAATGGCAACATGTTCGTCACGAACCGCAGCGAGCAAAGCTTCTATTTGCCGGTGCTTGGGAACCATAATATCCTCAACGCGCTGGCTGCGATGCTGGCGGCCGAATTCCTCGGCGTTCCATTCAATGAAATGAATGATGGCTTTGCCGGATTGAAGCTGACGAATATGAGGATGGAAATGTCTGAAGGCGCGCATGGTGAAAAAATCATCAATGACGCCTATAACGCAAGTCCTACCTCAATGAATGCGGCGATAGACCTTGTTGCCAACCTGACAGGTTACAGCCGGAAAATCCTTGTGCTTGGAGACATGCTTGAGCTTGGGCCGCTTGAAGAGGAATACCATTATAAAATCGGCACTTCACTAGAAGGCGGGAAAATCGATTATGTGTTCACCTACGGCAAACTAAGCGCGGCAATCGCGAAGGGCGCAAAGGAAGTCATCGATGAAGACAGGGTATTTGCTTTCTTCGATAAAGAGCAGTTAAGCAGTGAACTGAAGAAATACGTCAACAATGAAACAATTGTCCTGGTTAAAGCATCCCGCGGGATGAAGCTTGAGGAAGTCGTCAAGGCCCTCCAGGAATAACTAAAAAGATGCCCTTTGGCGAACAAAGGGCATCTTTTATTTTTGATTTTGGAACGAGGACATCCCTCCCAATGCCCTGGACAGTGTTCATTATTGGCTCCGCTTCTTTCATCCCTGGGCGGAAGTTCCGGAAACTCCGCTTTATTTTTTTCCGCCCCGCAGCTGACTCCCCGAGTATGATGGAACCAGCAGGTACGAAGTGAAATTTGTAACGGATATCTCATGAAAATAGAGGTTAAATCGTTTAAAATAGGGAATGAATATATACGAGAAAAACGATGGGGATGGTTGTATGATTGGCTGCCTTTTAATCCATGGCTTTACTGGCTCGCCCTATGAGGTAGAGCCGCTGGCCCATTTTTTAAAAGAAAGGACCGATTGGAAAATAACTGTCCCTACGCTCCCGGGCCATGGCGACCAGCTTAGCCTGAAAGGAATCCGTTACGGACAGTGGATCGACCATGCTGAAAGGGAGCTGCAGGCTCTCCTGCAGGAATGCGACACCGTTTATGTCATTGGCTTTTCAATGGGAGGACTGATCGCAAGCTACCTTGCTTCGAAATATCCGGTGAAAAAGCTGGTCCTGTTAAGTGCGGCGGCCTATTATGTGAACCCAAAGCAGCTTTTTGCCGATATCAAGGAAATGGCCAGGGATTCTTTCCGAGGTAAATTGAAAGAAAATGAATTGTACCTTCGTTACAAACGGAAAATCAAAGAAACCCCGATGGCGGCGACCTTGCAATTTCGCAGGCTTGTCAACCAGATCAGGCCGATCCTGCACGAGGTTAAGGTACCTACATTGATAGCCCAGGGAGAAAGCGACGGCATCGTCCCGCCCAAAAGCGCCGAATACCTATATCAACAGATAGGCGCCACCCAAAAACGACTGCTATACTATAAAAAATCCAAACACCTGATCTGCCACTGCAACGAAAAAGACCAACTATTCCAAGCAGTCCATGACTTTTTAACCTCATGAAGCATGGGTGAAGCATGGGGACGGTTCTTTTGCTTCACCTAGTATAGGACATACTTCGTGAATTGCCTTTCCCGCCCAAAAATGATATAATGAATAATAAGTGTCTATGTGAGAAAATCCTTTAAGCGGACATGCTCCAAAGCTGGAGAATGTCTTTTTTTGCTAATATTTCAGGTTCTGTGCTTCAGCGCGTTAGAGCATACGCTGATTCAGCCCTGCTTAATAATCAAGGTGCGAGCACCTATTTGCCGTAACGGTATAATATACTAACCAGAATCAGAAATGATGGTTTGGATCCTTAAACAGCCACTTAAATAAACGAAAAGTGCAGGCACCTATTGCCCAGTCCCGCCGCCAGAGGCTTGGAGCCCGCACTGGACAAAGTGAAATTCGTGAATACAAAGGAGAATGAGCAAAGTTGACAATGTTCGAAGAGATGGGCATAAGCCCAGCAACATTAAAAGCTGTTAAGAGAATGGGTTTTGAGGAAGCCACCCCTATTCAAGCGCAAACAATCCCAATCAGCCTCGAAAACAAAGATTTGATCGGCCAGGCACAGACAGGTACTGGCAAGACTGCAGCATTCGGTATCCCTCTCGTTGAAAAAATCAAGAAAGAAAACCGCAATATCCAGGGTATCATCATCGCGCCGACTCGCGAGCTTGCTATCCAGGTTTCAGAAGAATTATATAAAATTGGCTCCGGCAAGAGAGTAGGCGTCCTGGCGATTTATGGCGGACAGGATATCAACCGCCAAATCCGCGCGTTGAAAAAAGGGCCGCATATCATTGTCGGCACACCAGGCCGTCTTCTCGACCACATCAACAGGAAGACGATCCGATTGGACAACGTTGAGACCGTCATCCTCGACGAGGCAGATGAAATGCTGAACATGGGCTTCATCGAAGACATCGAAGAAATCCTTGCTAAAATCCCTAACGAACGCCAAACATTACTATTCTCGGCCACAATGCCTGGACCGATCCAGAAGATTGCTGAACGATTCATGAACGATCCGCAGATCGTTCGTGTAAAAGCGAAGGAAATGACCGTTCCTTCCATCGAGCAATACTATATTGAAGTGCAGGAGAAAAATAAGTTTGATGTTCTTACAAGGCTGCTGGACATCCAGTCTCCAGAGCTTGCGATCATTTTCGGGCGTACGAAGCGCCGCGTCGATGAACTGTCGGAAGCATTGAACCTGCGCGGTTATACGGCTGAAGGCATCCATGGCGACTTGACACAGGCCAAGCGTATGTCTGTCTTGAGGAAGTTCAAGGAAGGCTCCATCGATGTCCTTGTCGCTACGGATGTAGCGGCCCGCGGACTTGATATATCTGGTGTCACGCATGTCTATAACTTCGATATCCCGCAGGATCCGGAGAGCTATGTCCATCGCATCGGACGTACTGGCCGCGCAGGGAAAACAGGAATGGCGATCACATTCGTGACGTATAGAGAGACATCGTACCTCCATGTGGTAGAAAAAACAACGAAGAGGCGCATGGAAAAGATGAAAGCTCCAACACTGGACGAAGCACTTGAAGGCCAGCAAAGGGCTGTCATTGACAAGATCACTCAAACAATCGATTCGAACAACCTGCAATACTACCGCCAGGCGGCACAGGAGCTATTAAACAATCATGACGCCGAGACAGTCGTTGCCTCCGTCTTGAAAATTCTGGTGAAGGAACCTGATATGACTCCGGTCAAGCTTACGGAGGAAAAACCTTTGCCAACAAGAAGAGACAAGAAACCGCAGGATCGGAGAAGATACGATTCACACAGCGGCGGCCGCAAAAAAGGACCATACAAGCCAAGAACTGGCTCAAAACGTACGGGCGGCAGCAGAGAAGGCGGAAGCCCGAAGTCAAGATCACACCGTTAATGAATGGAAAACCCCCCGGTTCCCTAGTGGAATCGGGGGTTTTTTGGTTAAAAAGGACACGAAGCCGCTTAAACAGCACATAGCAGCAGACGGGAGAATGATGGAGGATCCTATTTATTTTTGGGTACTCAAACAGGGTAAGGAGAGGAGAAACGGGAACGAAGACGAAAGGGCGTGGATTGATCCCAAAGAGGTGCGCGGAAGGAGAAGCGGGAACAATCGCAGCTAGATCGTGCCCAAACGGGTGAGCAGAAGGACGAAATGGGAACAATCGCAGCTAGATTGTTCCCCAACGGGTTCCCGGTAAAGCCAAAAGGGAACAATCGAGACCGTATCCTGCCCGAACGGGTGTCCCTATTGTTTTGTAGGGAACTGCTGGTGAAAATGAACCCGGAAACTGCTGATGAAAAATGAACAGGGTGAGGCCTGCCGTGTTCTTTTTTACAACTGGTCTTTAACATAGCCTTTTATAAAAAAGTAGTTGCTGATCCGGTCCCAGGCACTCGTTTTCCGAATGCTGTCAGGAAGCCTCGAAGCGGGATGCGCCTCCCGGGATTTGGCCCTTTGCCTGTTTCTCCCGCTAGAGTCTCTTGCCTCCTTGTAACTTCTACCGATGAAAGACACCTTCACTTTTGGCACAATGATGATTTCGAGGTTTGGGCATACTACTTAAAAACAGTTGAGGTGTGTGCCATGACGATCATAAGGCTAGGATACGTGGCGATGAGTGAGCAGTTGCAAAATTGCTCGCCGTCACAGACAATGACATTCAAGCGATTCCATGGAATCAAGGACAGGGATGCGGCTATCCGGAAGCTTGAGCAGATTGCGGTGTCAAACCTGGATCATTCCCTCAGGCTCCTTAGGCACAATAAAGCGAATGACGTCCATTTTTACAGGCTGAGTTCAAGACTGATCCCGCTTGCGAATCATGAAGAGCTGTCCGATTGGGATTTCATGCAGGCTTTGAAGGAGCCGTTAAAGGAAATTGCGGCATTTTTACAAGAAAATCCGATGAGGGTCGATTTCCATCCAGATCATTTCGTTCTCTTGAACACTCAGAAAAAAGAAACCTTGAACACCTCAGTGAAAACACTGGCGATGCACTATGCACTCCTCAGGGGAATGGCTATCGACCCAGAGCATCGCTGCGTCCTTCATGTTGGCGGTGTCTATGGCGACAAGGAAAAAGCGCTTGAGCGATTCATAGAGAATTTTGGTTTGATCGCGCAAAAGCTCCAGAAGATGATCATCCTCGAAAATGATGATACCTCGTTCACTCTTCACGATACCCTTTACTTATGCGAAAAGCTCGGCATTCCGCTTGTGTTCGATTATCACCATCATCTGGCCCATCATGCGGATGGAAACTGGCAAGAGCAATGGGAGCGGGTGATCGCAACATGGCAGGATTCGAAGCTGCCTGTGAAAATGCATATTTCCAGCCCGCGGTCGGAAAAGGAATTCAGGGCCCATGCCGAATATGTCGATGTCAACATGTTCATGGAGTTCCTAGATGGAATCAAAGGTTCTATCCCCGAAATCCATTGCATGATCGAAGCGAAAAAGAAAGACCTTGCCCTCTTCCGCCTGGCTGAAGGTTTATCAAAAGTTCCTGGAGTGGAACAGATAGACGGAAGCACCTTCAGGCTTCAATCGTGAACCAGTTCTTGTTCATCCAAAATAGTCCCCAACAAGCCCGCCTGTTAGTATATACTTAAATCGTGTTCTTTAATGGGAAAGCAGGAGGATTTATTGATGACAATTTATGAACCGCAAAAGCGGATTTCAGAAAGAGCCTTGACTGTTTGGAAAATATCCGCGTCGCTTCATTCCCTGCTGATCTGGATATTGGCGGGCGGTTTGATTGCGATTACGATTTTATTCGATTGGCCTGGATGGGTGATTGCCGCTTCTGTTGCTGCAGCGGCGTTATATAGCTTTTTGTTCATCTTTGTAATGCCGGCTTTGCGCTGGAAACGCTGGCGTTATGAAGTCAGGGAACAGGAAATCGAACTTCAATATGGTGTGTTCATCATCAAACGGACGCTCATCCCGATGATCCGGGTACAGCATGTGGACACACAACAGGGTCCGCTGCTGCGAAAATACCGGCTGTCAACAGTGACTGTTTCAACAGCTGCGACCGTGCATGAGATCCCGGCGCTCGATATGGAGGAAGCGGAGGCGCTGCGCACGTCGATTTCAAGGCTGGCGAGGGTGGCGGATGAAGATGTCTGAGCCAAAAAGGCTGCATCCGATTGCAGCGGTTGTCAACGGTTTTCGCCAGTTAAAAGAAATGATCATCCCCTTTTTGATATTAGTCGTTTTCGGTAGCAAAGGCACAAATGAAAATCTTTTTTACTGGATCGGTTCGATTGGCATTGTCATTTTTATCTTTTTATTTGGAATCTTGTCATGGTACAGGTTCACCTATAGGGTCGAGCAAGGGGAACTAAGGATCGAATACGGTTTGATAGTCCGCAAAAAGAGGTATATCCCGTTCGAGCGGATCCAGAGTCTCGATGTATCCGAAGGGATTTTCCAGCGGCTGTTCGGCCTTGTCAAGGTGAAGGTGGAAACGGCTGGTTCAGGGGGAATGGGGCTGCAGGATGGGGAAGCCGTCCTGACGGCCGTCACCAGGCAGGAGGCACAAGAAATCCATGATTACCTTGTCTCAATCAAAAAGGCAAGAAAACGCGACATGGATGCCCAACAAGATGATGAGGAGACGGAGACAAAGGAAGAGATTCTGTATAAAATCACAACCGCTGAGCTCCTTTTGCTTGCCTCGACATCCGGCGGCGTCGGCGTCGTCATTTCCGCTGTGCTGGCATTCGTGTCCCAGCTCGAAGAATTCATCCCTTATGAACGGATCTTTGCCGGGATTGAAAGCTTTGCGGCAAATGGAATAATCTTCATCACTTTTGCTGTGTTCGCGGTGTTTTTGCTTGCCTGGATCATCTCCGTTTTTGGGACGATGCTCAAATACGCCAATTTTACAGTCCGGAAAGTGGACAATGATCTGGTGATTACAAGAGGGCTGCTTGAAAAACGGCAATTTACGATTCCGTTGAACCGCATCCAGGCGGTCAGGATCACTGAGAATTTAATCAGGCAGCCGATCGGCTATGCATCCGCTTATCTCGAAAGTGCAGGCGGATCAGGGCTTGACCAGGAAAGCTCAAAAGTCATCCTCCTGCCGATCATCAAAAAAAGCCGGATTCCAGATCTGCTGGAGCCTCACTTGAGTGATTACCGTTTCCGGGTCAACTTCGTTCCAGCACCGAAGCGGGCGTATTCCCGTTACCTATTCAGAAGCTGGATGGCTGTCGTCCCAATAATTATCGCTCTGACCTGGTTCATCTGGCCGTGGGGAGCTCTCAGCCTGTCGCTGCTTGCGGTTAATGCGCTATGGGCCTACCTGAAATACAGGGATGCCGGCTGGAGCATCGAGGGAGATATGCTTACCTTCCGATTCCGCGGGATCGTAAAAAACACTGTATATATGAGGAAAAATAAAGTTCAGGCTTTCAGCGTCAAGGAAAGCTTTTTCCAGCGAAAGAAAAACCTGGCAACCGTCATGGCAACTGTGAAATCGGGCCATGGGGGCAGCGGCGGGCAGGTATTTGACATCGAAAAAACAGATGCAAAGGAAATGTACCAGTGGTATTCCTACGGAACAGATATGGATCTGTAAAGCACCGGATGATTCCCCGGGAAAAACAAGTGCAGTGCCCCGATAGTTGGATAATGGCCAGCATTTGATTTTCCTCCGGGCCGGCAGGATGGAACCGCAGAGATGAATGCATCCAAGGGAAAAACAGAAGGATCCAATGAGGAAGATGGGCTTCCTTGAAACTATGATCGCCGGAATGCCACGATGAATAGACCGCTAGCGGATGTACATCACGAAGCCATCTGGAAAAACGAAAAAAGCGCCAGCAGGCGCTTTTATTTTTTTTTGGAAAAAGAGGCGGCTCCGATCAGGAATCCAGCAATCAAACCGAAGATATGGGCTGTGATATTGATGTTTGGCTGTGCGAAGGTCATCACGACACCGATCACGGCAATCGTCAGGATCGTCTGGGAATTTTCCCTCGAAAGCATCGCTTTTTTAAAGGTGATGATGGCGATATAGAAGCCGAACAAGCCGAAAATCGCCCCGCTTGAGCCGACATGGACATATGTAAGCGGTTCTAAGGCAAGGGTGGCGATGTTTGCGGCAATGCCAGACGTTAAATATAATAATATGAATTTCGCTTTTCCCAACAGTTGTTCCAGTGCCGGCCCAAACAGGATGAGCGAGAAGCTGTTGAACAGCATGTGCGCAAACCCGGCATGAACGAAAAGCGGTGTCGCCAGCCGCCAATATTCCCCTTCAGCGATGAACAGATTGACACCGGAAAGCAGTTCGAACAGGAACCTGTTAGGAAAGACTGGCAGTGTCGTTGCCAGGTATAATAGGATATGGATGGCGATGATGATTGTAACGACCGGATAAAGCCTTGTGAAATCACGAAAGCTTTCAGTTCTTGTAAACATGGGAAACCTCCTGGGTGGTTATAGTTAAAGGATAGCCTTATTCCGCAGTGGTTGTACATTATTTTCTATGCTGAAAAAAACTTTTTAGAAGGAAGTGGGCAAAATGATAACAGGAACCGGGATCGATATTGTAGAAATCAACCGGATCAGGAAGCTGGCCGAATCCCAGCCGAAGTTCGTGGACCGGGTGCTGACTGAAAAGGAAAGAGCGGCCTATCAAGGCTACAATGAGGCAAGAAGGATCGAATTTCTTGCTGGTCGGTTTGCTGCCAAGGAAGCTTTTTCAAAAGCGCGGGGTTCGGGCATCGGAAAAGAGTTGTCCTTCCTCGATATCGAAATCGAAACGGATCCGCATGGACGGCCGCTTGTGACACTGCCTTTCGCAGAGGGTGTGCATCTATCGATTTCCCACAGCGAGCATTATGCCATCGCGCAGGTTGTCATTGAAAAAATTTGAACAGCCTGGCAATCCCGGGGGCATATTCGCCCTGGTTGTCTCATATATTCATAATGCAGTAGGGGAGACAAGGCTAGGCGGCGGGAACAGGGCTGCGGAAACCAAGTAGGGAGCAATATGCAGCCAGGGTCTTATTCCTGTCCTTTCTTTCCCTTTACACGTTTAAATGAGACTAAAAGGGGTTGGAAGAATGAAGAAAAGGTTGTTGATGCTTCTCGCCGGGCTCATGGTTATTTTTGCTCTGGCTGCCTGCGGTGCGAAATCACAGGAATCTGTGGTTAAAGAGTTGGATGGTACACTTGATGAGCTGAAGAGCTATAAAGCTAAGGCAAAGATGACCTTGCAAATGGGTACGGAGCCGCAAGTATATGAAGTGGAAATCTGGCATAAGGATCCATCTTATTACCGTGTCAATCTGAAGAATGCCCAAAAGGACCAGAGCCAGATGATCCTCCGCAACGAAGAAGGAGTTTTTGTTTTGACACCTGCGCTCAACAAAAGCTTCCGCTTCCAGAGCGACTGGCCGAAAAATAGCAGCCAGGCTTACCTATACGAATCTTTAATCACAGATATCCTCGAGGATAAACAAGCGAAATTCTCGGCTACAAAAGAACACTATGTTTTCGAAACAAAGACAAGGTACCAGAACAATAAGATGCTTCCGATCCAGGAAATCAAACTGAGCAAAAAGAATCTGTCGCCTGTCAGTGTCAAGGTGATGGACCCTGACCGGAATTCTCTTGTGACCGTTGAGTTTTCCGAGGTGAAATTCGATGCCAGCTTTGACAAGGATGCCTTCGACATGAAGAAGAACATGACAGGCGCGCAGCTGGAAGTACCAGTCATGGCTGAAGCAGAGGACGAGGAGTTCACCGTGAAGTACCCGGTTGCGGAAATCCCGGGCGTCACATTACAGGATGAAAAAGAAGTGGCTACGGAGAATGGTAAGCGTGTGGTCCTGACATATGATGGCGAAAAATCATATACGCTCACCCAGGAAAAAGCGGACGTGATGCCAACGATCTCCTCAGCCATCAACATGACAGGCCAGCCTGTAGACCTTGGTTTCACAGTCGGGGCGATGAACGACACCTCCATCAGCTGGACCCATCTTGGCGTCGACTACATGCTTGCATCAACAGATCTTTCGCCGGAAGAATTGATCATGGTCGCGAAATCCGTACAGGCCGATATGGAAAAATGAGATTGAACCAAAAGCAGGCTCTCGGGCCTGTTTTTTTGCGTTAAGCCGGCGGCTGCCTCAGAGGCGAAGTATCAATAAGGAAGGGAGCAGCCTTCTTTACATTACCAGGGAAAAAGCTGCAGATTGCCCAAAAAAGTAGATATTATCCATTTGACATAAGCAGTTTAGGGTTTGATAATGAAAAAATAAAATAGTTTGTTCGGATTGAAGGAAGTGTGTTTTTTTGATGGAGGAACAAGGTTTCTTTTACCGTGATACCTGGGTTGAGGTTGACCTCGACTGCATCCGGTCAAATGTGTCCGCAATTAAAGGACATTTAACAGAAGAGGTAGACATCATTGCGGTCGTCAAGGCGAACGCCTATGGGCATGGAGATGTCCAGACCGCAGAAGCAGCACTATCTGCAGGAGCAACGATGCTTGCGGTCGCTTTTCTTGATGAAGCGCTTGCGTTAAGGAAAAAAGGAGTTGAAGCGCCAATCCTGGTGCTTGGAGCCAGCAGGCCAGAGGATATCAACATTGCCGCCGAGGAAGAAATCATCCTTACCGTTTTCCAGGAGGAGTGGCTTGCAAAAGCGCGGGAAGTATTGAATGAAGAATCGCGGATTACCCTCCATGTCAAAGTGGATACCGGCATGGGGCGGATCGGCGTCCGGACCAAAGAAGACTTAAGGGCGATTGAGAAACTTATAAATGAAGAGCCGAGAATGGAATTCCATGGCATCTATACCCATTTCGCCACAGCCGACGAGCTCGATGACACTTATTTCAAGGAGCAGCTGATATGTTTCAAGGAGATGCTTGGCGCTCTGGAACAATTGCCTCCATGTGTGCACAGCAGCAATAGCGCGGCTGCGCTCCGTTATCCCGAAGCCCAATTCAATGCAGTCAGGGTAGGAATTGCCATGTACGGACTGACGCCGTCACTGGAAATCGAACCAGAACTTCCGGTTGGCCTTCGTGAAGCATTCACACTCCACGCGAAAATCGTTCATGTGAAACGGGTGAAAAAAGGCGAGAAAGTCAGCTATGGCGCAACGTATGAAGCTCCGGAAGATGTGTGGGTCGGGACCCTCCCGATTGGGTATGCGGATGGCTGGATCCGGAGGCTTCAAGGGCAGGAAATCCTGGTGGACGGAAACAGATCGCCGATCATCGGCCGCATCTGCATGGACCAGTGCATGGTGAAGCTGCCATATGAAATCCCTGTCGGCACGGTTGCGACACTGATTGGCAGCCAGGGAAAAGAGTCGATTTCTATCAATGAAATCGCGGCTCGGCTTGAAACGATAAATTATGAAATTCCTTGCATCATATCTTCACGCGTACCGCGTATTTATAAACAGGAAGGCAAAATCATCGATTTGAACAATTCGCTGTTATAGAGCAGGAGTCATTTGACCAAAAATTGACAATCTTGTTCAAATTGGCTAAAAGCTTGCATAAAACTTTATTTTTTTGGCTGATAATACAGAAGAATTCCCGATTTTTATTTGCACATGGCATAAATAATGATAAGATTAGAAATGGTAGAGAGATAAGGAACTGAATAAAGGTATGTAGTGATGATGGTGGAGGTGTATGTTTGTGTCTGAATCCAGCGCAACAACTGAGATTTTGGTAAAATTACCGCAGCATCTTTTAAGTGAATTAGATGGATTTGTTAAACAGGAAAACGTAAACCGCAGCGAATTTATTTATCAGGCTACAAAAATGTTTTTGCGTGAGAAGAAAAAGAGACAAATTCGTGAATCCATGAGACGAGGCTATATGGAAATGGCCAAAATCAATCTAACCATTGCTTCTGAAGCTTTCCAAGCAGAATACGAGGCAGAACACACAGTCGAACGTTTAGTCAGCGGAGGATAATCCCTTGATTGTCAAACGTGGTGACGTCTATTTTGCAGACCTATCCCCAGTTGTTGGGTCAGAACAAGGCGGTGTGCGCCCTGTCCTGGTCATCCAAAACGACATCGGGAATCGGTTTAGTCCCACAGTCATTATCGCAGCGATCACAGCTCAAATCCAGAAAGCGAAGCTTCCGACACATGTGGAAATTGATGCGAAGCGGTACGGTTTTGAACGAGATTCGGTTATCTTATTGGAACAAATCCGCACGATAGACAAACAGCGTCTAACCGATAAAATTACCCATCTCGATGACGAAATGATGGAAAAAGTGGATGAAGCCCTTCAGGTAAGTTTAGGTCTTATCGAATTTTAATCAAGCACGCTCTTTGGAAGGGCGTTTTTTTGTAACTGCAAGCATGGGGCCTGGCAGCCAGGCCTTATACATAACCAATAAAATCAAACGGATGTGTTCTGTAATGGCAAGCCTATGGCTTGTCTTTTTTTTAGCCCCCCATCAGCCAATCGGCGTGAGCAGCTAAATCTTCTCCAGTTCTTCAGGAATTGGACTTTGGTGTTTTCGGCAGCCCTAGGAAAACAGACCCTATACCATTGAAAATAATGGAAGGAATTTATGGATATCCGCATGTTCCGCTCCGGTTCCATAAAAGAAGCATGGGTCCTGAAGAGGCGGGACTCGGACATTTGCATGAAAAAACTTCCGATGCTTGGATGATATAATTAGAATTATCAAAAAAATGTAAACGATTGCGGAGAAGTAGTATCATTTGACGAACGAAAACTGTTATCATTAAATGGAGATATATGAACTTGAAATGGAGATATTGGAAGTTGGATGGATGAAGCTTTTTTTACAGTTTTAAGTTTGGTTTACATTCAGCTGAAAATGGGTAAAATCAAATTTTTGTGTGATAAAATTGGGGGTATGGAAGGAATGAATCATTTGATTTCGAATTATATTCAGGAGCATAAATCGGAAATCCTGGATGAGTGGATAGATACGACGAAGGAAGAGGCTGATGACCGCGTTGTGAGGCTTGTCTCGAATCAGGTGTTCAATGCGACAAGCAAGGAGTTCATCGATTTGATCATTTCCAATATGAAAGATTCGAACGAAGAATACAACTCAAGGCTGACGGATTTTGCAGAGAAAGTTGTCCGTCTTGGATGGCCGCTGACATTCGTGACTAAAGGCCTCCATACCTTCAATTTAATCGTGTTCAAAGGCATGCAGAAGGAAGGGGTCGTCACGCCTGAGAACCAGATGGATCTCATTTATGAATTTGACCGCTGGTCGACGCCGATGAACAATGAAATTGTAAGCGTCTATTCTTCAACATGGGAGCGCACGGTTTCCCTGCAAAAAATTGCGCTCCAGGAACTTTCTGCCCCGCTGATTCCAGTATTTGATGGGATTACGGTCATGCCGTTGGTCGGGACCATTGACACGGAGAGGGCGAAGCAAATCATGGAAAACCTGCTGAAAGGTGCAGTGAAGCATCGTTCCGAGGTTGTGCTTATTGACATTACTGGAGTGCCGGTTGTCGATACGATGGTTGCCCACCATATTATCCAGGCAGCGGATGCCGTCAGGCTGATTGGCGCGAAATGCATGCTTGTGGGAATCCGTCCGGAAATCGCGCAGACAATCGTCAACCTAGGCATTGATTTGAACCAGTTCACAACGAAAAATAATTTGAAAAAAGGGATCGAAGCAGCCCTTGAATTGACCAATAAAAAAATTGTCGCAATGGAGGGATCGAAGTGAGAATACCTATCCTCAAACTCGATGATTGTCTTTTAGTCTCCATCCAATGGGAACTTGATGACCATACCGCTCTTCAATTCCAGGAGGACCTGCTCCATAAAATACACGAAACAAGCGCGAACGGTGTAGTCATTGACTTAACTTCGATTGATTTCATTGACTCTTTCATCGCCAAAGTGCTTGGGGACGTCATCAATATGTCCAAGCTTATGGGGGCAATAGTGGTACTAACAGGTATCCAGCCTGCAGTCGCCATTACATTAATTGAATTGGGGATTGGCCTGGATGATGTCCTGACTGCATTAGACTTAGAAAAAGGTTTGGAGAAATTACAACAGGAATTGGGGGAATAGCTGAATGGACATCCAATCCTGCGTTACGATCATAAACGAGTGGGACATCGTAGCAGCCCGCCAGCTTGGTCGGAATGTTGCGAAAGAGCTTGGCTTCGGTACGGTTGACCAAGCTAGAATTACGACTGCCATCAGTGAATTGGCAAGGAATATCTATTTGTACGCCGGAAAAGGACAGATTTGCATTGATAAACTGTATGACGGCGGTAAAGCGGGATTGCGAATCAATGCGGTCGATAATGGACCTGGAATAAAAGAAGTACGCCAAGTCATGGAAGATGGCTATTCAACGTCGGGAGGACTTGGAGCCGGCCTTCCCGGGGTAAAAAGACTCATGGATGAATTCGACATCGATACATCTCCAGGGCAAGGGACAAAGATAATAGCGACTAAATGGCTCCGTTAGGGGGAAACAGTATGGATTTCCGAGAAATGATGGAATCAAAGTATCGGGATATTCTTGACAATTATATAAAAGAGCAATCAGAGCAGGCTTTGTATGCTGGCCAAAAATTCAGCCGCAAATCAATCGAGCACAAAATTGCGCCTGAGGAAATCATCAGCCTTCATAAAAGTCTGCTAACTGAGATGTACCCGGACCTTCCGGAAGACATCATGCATTCCTTCGACATTCTCCTTGAAGTGATGATCGGATATGGGATTGCTTACCGTGAACATCAAAGTTTGAGGCATCAGCAGGAAGAGCTGCGATCGGAGATGGAAATCGCAGCTAATGTCCAGCAAACATTGCTTGGGACCAAGATTCCTTCGGTGCCTGGAATCGATATAGGCGCCATAAGTGTGCCAGCAAAGCATATGAACGGAGATTATTTCCACTTTGTACAGGACGAAAACAACAATATAAGCGTTGCGATTGCTGATGTCATTGGGAAAGGCATCCCGGCCGCGCTGTGCATGTCCATGATCAAGTATGCGATGGACAGCTTGCCTGAGAACCGGCTGGACCCGAGCAGCATCCTTGAGAACCTGAACAGGGTAGTCGAGCAAAACGTCGACCCAAGCATGTTCATCACGATGTTCTACGGGATGTACAATCCGTCCAATAATGTTTTTTATTATGCTTCTGCAGGGCATGAGCCAGGATTCTATTACGATGCCGTGACGAAGGAATTCACGGAGCTTTCAGCGCGCGGGCTGCTTCTTGGCGTTGAAAAACGGACGAAGTACACCCAGTATGAAAAGAAAATCCACCAAGGGGACATGGTGATCCTGATGTCGGATGGGGTCACGGAATGCAGGACGGATGAAGGGTTCATCGAAAAGGAAACATTAATCGGCTATATCAACAAATACATCCACTTAGACGCTCAGGAAATTGTCAATAATATCTTTAGGGAACTGGAAAAGCTTCAGCACTTCCAACTGCGTGACGATTTTACCTTAATTATTTTGAAAAGAGATGTTTAATTGTATGCGTACCGGGTAAATCTAAATGGCAATTGAAATGTAAAGGGTGGGTCGATTATGAATATCACAATAGATGTAAAAGAAACAGAATCCGTGTTAACAGTCAAGGTTAACGGTGAGATTGACGCATATACAGCTCCAAAACTCCGGGAAACTCTTTTTCCTATGTCTGAAAAAGAGGGCGTGAAAATGGTTGTAGACCTATCTGAGGTCAATTATATGGATAGTACTGGGCTAGGAGTGTTTGTAGGAGTGTTCAAGAATATCCGGGCGCATAATGGAGAGTTCAAAATCATCGGTTTGTCCGATCGTTTGCAAAGACTTTTCGAGATCACCGGCTTATCTGATATTATCGATATAAACAGCCAGATAGAGGGTGGAGTGCAATGAGCCAGTCATTCGACTATATTGAGATGAAAATCCCGGCTAAGCCGGAATTTGTTGGCGTCATCCGCCTTACACTTTCCGGAATCGCAAGCCGCATGGGTTTTTCTTATGATGAGATTGAAGATTTGAAGATCGCTACGAGTGAAGCCTGCACAAATGCGGTTCAGCACGCTTATAAGAATAACGAAAATGGCGAAGTGATCATTGGATTCGGATTATATGAAAACCGTCTTGAAGTGATGGTCGCAGACAATGGCCAAAGCTTTGATTTCCATTCAGCACGCCAGGGCCTTGGGCCATATGATCAGAATAGTTCAGTGGAATTCCTTCGTGAAGGAGGCTTGGGGCTGTATCTGATCGAAACGTTGATGGATGAGGTTCGCATCCATCATAAAGAGGGTGTCACGGTCTTTATGACTAAGTACCGAGAAGGAGAGCAGGTGGAGAGAGATGCAGAGACAATCTCAACCTAAGCAGCGCTCAAAAGAAGAAATCAATGAGTTGATCAAAGCTTATCAGCTTCATGAAGATGCAGACGCCCAAAATGAATTAGTTCTTCATTACCAGAACCTAGTTGAAACCATTGCAAGGAAATATTCAAAGGGACGTTCATTCCACGAAGACATTTTCCAGGTTGGAATGATCGGTCTTTTAGGCGCGATTCGCCGATATGACGAAACGTTCGGAAAAAGCTTTGAAGCATTTGCCGTTCCGACCATCATCGGTGAAATCAAAAGGTTCTTGCGCGATAAAACATGGAGCGTCCATGTCCCGCGCCGGATCAAAGAATTAGGCCCGAAAATCAAGACGACAGTAGAGGATTTGACAACGGAGCTTCACCGATCGCCAAGGGTGGAAGAAATTGCGGAAGCCCTTCAGGTCTCGGAAGAAGAAGTGCTGGAAGCGATGGAAATGGGCAAAAGCTACCAGGCTCTGTCGGTTGACCATTCTATCGAAGCAGATTCCGATGGCGGGACGGTTACGCTCCTGGATATCGTCGGGAACATCGATGAAGGCTATGAAAAAATCAACCAGAGATTGGTGCTTGAAAAGGTCCTCCATGTCCTGAGTGAACGGGAAAAGTTAATTATCCAATACACCTACCTGGATAATCTCAGCCAGAAGGAAGCTGGAGACAAACTCGGGATTTCGCAAATGCATGTTTCAAGGCTCCAAAGAAGAGCGATCAAGAAGCTCCAGGAAGCCATCCATGCGGAAAACAGCAGTTCGGAGTATATTACATGATCCAGCAGTTGAAAGACAAGATAGAACTGTATGCTTACCAGACAATCAAGGAAGGCAAATCGGAGTGCGGCGACAGCTATTTTTATACTGCGACCGATGAGTACTTTGTCTGTGTGCTAGCTGATGGATTAGGATCCGGGCCATATGCCCACGAGGCTTCTGCGGCTGTAGTTAATGTGGTCGAGGAACATCACCACGAAGACGTGAATACATTAATGAGGTACTGCAACAACACTTTGGTCCAGAAAAGAGGGGCAGCTGTCTCGATTTTCAAGGTTTATTTTGAGGCAAGAGAATTCGTCTATAGCTGTGTAGGAAACATCCGCTTCTTTCTCTATTCGCCAAAGGGCAAACTGACCTATCCGCTGCCCGTGACAGGTTATCTATCCGGGAAGCCACAGGTATTCCACACCCAAAGGTTCATGTTCGAACCTGGTTCGAAGTTTCTCATTTACTCTGATGGATTTGATATTCATGGTGCAAAATCACTCCTGAAGGGATACCGATCAATCGCGGCAATCGCCGAAGAGATCAAGAGTATTTATAAAAATACGAATGATGATGCAACTTTTATAGTAGGAAGCTTACTTTAAGCAGTAGGCTTCCTTTTATTTTTCATTGTTGATTGAAGTGAAAGGCGCGTTTCATCGAAAAAGCTGCCAGCTTCCTTCATGCAGGTTAACTCATGGAAGCATATTAAACGTCCCGCCGTGGGAGATCCCGCTGGCGTGCCAAGCGACGAAGAGCGATGGATAGCCGGCGGAAAACAACTTGCGCCTGGAGCTTAAATCAATCCAACATAGAACTTTTTCTAAGCTCAATTGTAATAGAGTGATTTATTCAGTGCAGCATGATGCCTATAAACATGCTGCCGGTTTTGGTAAAATGTAATGAGAGGCAGGGCATCCCTTGCCAATTTAAGGATATGGAGGATTGTCTCTTGAATCGAACAATGGAAAAGCAGGACCAGTACGTTAAAAACATTGCCAGAGAGCAATCATTGACAGCCAAACAAGTAGAAAGCGTTATATCGCTTATTAGCGAAGGAAATACGGTGCCATTCATAGCGCGTTACCGAAAGGAAATGACCGGAGCGCTTGATGAAGTCCAAATTCGTGATATCGTTGAAAGATGGCAATACATACAGAACCTTAAACAAAGAAAAGAAGAAGTCATTAGGCTGATTGAGGAGCAGGGAAAACTCTCTGATGAACTCAGGACAAACATCGAAAAAGCAATAAAACTTCAGGAAGTCGAGGATCTTTATCGGCCATATAAGCAAAAAAGAAGAACGAAGGCAACAGTTGCCAAGGAAAAGGGCCTGGAACCATTTGCGTTATGGATGCTTGAATTTCCCGCAACAGGAAGTCTTGATGCAAAGGCAGAAGAATTTTTAT
This sequence comes from Bacillus sp. REN3, assembly GCF_017912555.1. Taxonomy (GTDB): domain Bacteria; phylum Bacillota; class Bacilli; order Bacillales; family Cytobacillaceae; genus Mesobacillus. Next base: position 72,110 of record NZ_JAERSD010000021.1, read on the forward strand.
CTGAAGAAAAAGGTGTCGATACCAAAAAGGAAGCGGTCTCCGGGGCAAGGGATATCATTGCGGAAATGATTTCAGACGATGCGGAGAGCAGGAAATGGATCCGTGCGGAAACCTTCAAGGCTGGATCCATTGAATCGGCCGTGAAAAATGAAGAGCTGGATGAAAAGAATGTTTATGAAATGTATTATGAATACTCCGAACCTGTGAACAAAGTCGTTCCCCATCGGATCCTTGCACTGAACCGCGGCGAGAAAGAAGATTTATTAAGAGTTTCGATCAAGCCGAAGTCAGAAGCGATCATCAGCTATTTGCAACGGAAATGGATCAAGAACCGGGACTCGATTGCAGCTGCTGCAGTGGGTGAGGCGATTGAGGATGCATATAAGCGCCTGATCCAGCCGGCGATCGAACGCGAAATCAGGAATGAATTGACAGAAAAGGGCGAGGAGCAGGCAATCCATATTTTTTCAGAAAACCTCAGGAAGCTCTTGCTGCAGCCGCCGTTAAAAGGAAAAATTGTCCTCGGGGTCGACCCGGCATTCAGGACAGGCTGCAAGCTGGCAGTGGTTGATGAAACAGGGAAGGTCTTGTCCATAGGCGTCATCTACCCTCACACCTCAGCTTCAAAAAACACGGATGCCCGCAAGAAACTCATCAACATCCTTAAGGATTACAAGGTGGAGATGGTGGCGATCGGAAATGGCACTGCTTCACGGGAAACGGAGCTATTCGTCTCGGATATCCTGAAGGAGCTGGATGAGGAGATTTTCTACTTGATCGTCAACGAAGCGGGGGCGAGCGTCTATTCAGCGTCCGACTTGGCCCGCGAGGAATTCCCGGATTTCCAGGTGGAAGAAAGGAGCGCTGTCTCAATCGCGAGAAGGCTTCAGGATCCGCTTGCCGAGCTTGTGAAGATCGATCCAAAATCAGTCGGTGTTGGCCAGTACCAGCATGATGTCAGCCAGAAGAAGCTGTCAGAGTCACTAACCTTTGTTGTCGAAACAGCGGTCAACCAGGTTGGCGTCAATGTGAATACCGCCTCTGCATCCCTGCTCCAGTACGTATCCGGCCTGTCAAAAACAGTCGCCAATAATATCGTCAAGAAGCGGGAAGAAGAAGGGAAGTTCACTAGCCGTACACAGCTGAAGAAAATCCCGCGCCTCGGCGCAAAAACATATGAACAGGCAATTGGCTTCCTGCGTGTAATCGACGGCAAAGAGCCTCTCGACCGGACCGGCATCCATCCGGAGAGTTACGGGGAAGTGAAGAAGCTGCTGGACAGCCTTCGCTTCAAGACAAGCGATCTGGGGAGCGAAGAGTTAAGGGTGGCGCTCGGGAAGATTGACATCGAAAAGACAGCGGGACAAATCGGAATCGGCAAACTGACGCTGAAGGATATCATTGATGCGCTAGTAAGGCCAGGACGCGATCCGCGGGATGAACTTCCGGCACCTTTGCTAAAAAAAGACGTCCTGAAGATGGAGGACTTAAAAGCGGGAATGGAGCTTCAAGGAACAGTCCGCAATGTCGTGGACTTCGGCGCATTCGTCGACATTGGCGTGAAACAGGATGGCCTCGTCCACATCTCGAAGCTAAGCAACCGATATGTCAAGCATCCGCTTGATATCGTATCAGTAGGGGATGTCGTCACCGTCTGGGTTGACAGCGTTGACCAAAAGAAAGGCCGCATCGCCCTGACCATGCTGAAACAGGAATAATAGAAAGACTGCAGCTTGCCGGCTGCAGTCTTTTATTAGAGCACAGCTTTCCCCTATGCGATTGAAAATAGAACGCAAGGTAATACAGCTAAATTGGAGCGAACGAGAATGAATCGACCATATATATGAAAGCCGATTCTATTCAGAGTCCTTGTTTGTTCCTATAGAAAAACCAGCATTGGTTCAAAAGCTTGATTTGGTAACGGTTCTTTTCGTAGAAGGCTCTTTTCATTTGATTCTGGAACCAGACGGGCATAATAATACCTCCTTGAAGAATGGCCTGAAAAGGTATCATTAATATATGCTATAATGGGTTGTCATGTTAACGGGAAAAAGGAAGGCGTTTTAAGTATGAGGATGACAGACCAGGAATTGCACAATCTTGTTGTGAAACTTTCCAGGGAAGAATTCAATAAGCCATTCCGGCACAAAGCTTTTTTCAATCCCAGGCTCCGGACAACGGGCGGCCGCTATATGCTGCGAAGCCACAATATAGAAATCAATAAGAAATACTTTGAACAATTGGGTGAACAGGAACTGATCGGGATCATCAAGCATGAATTATGCCATTACCACCTTCACTTGGGAGGGAAAGGGTACAAGCATCGAGACAAAGATTTTCGTGAACTTTTAAAGGAAGTGGGAGCTCCGCGATACTGTTCCATTCTTCCTGAGGAAAAAAACAAGAAAAGAAAACGAAAAATCCTCGTTTATCAGTGCAGCGCCTGCAAATTGATTTACGAAAGAAAAAAATCGATCAATACAACCCGGTACGTTTGCGGAAAATGCAGAGGGAAGCTTGTGAAAATAAAGGAAACTACAATCGAATGAACATCTTTGCGGGGTTTTAAAGAAGCCGTGTATGACTCGGACAACTTCTTAAAAACCTTCTTGACTTTTACTAGGCACCTTTTTATAATAGTAAGAGTCGACAAGACAATGGCATGTAAAGTGTTGATTATTCCGCAGTAGCTCAGTGGTAGAGCACTCGGCTGTTAACCGAGCGGTCGTAGGTTCGAATCCTACCTGCGGAG
>NZ_JAERSD010000022.1 GCF_017912555.1 Bacillus sp. REN3
AAATCAACGGACTATTTTCCAAGCAGTCTCAAAAATAAAGAGGGTGCCCAAAAGTTTATACTTTTGGGACACCCTCTTTTTTTCTTGCTATAAAAATGATATATAAGAAGATTTGTACAAGGGAACCAAAAAAATGCTAAATCCCCATTTACTCATTTTACAATTTTTGATAGATTTGTTATATATGAAATATTTTCGTAAAAAAAGGAGGGTTATTTGTCGATTATTTCTTTTGTTTAACATCTAGGAGGGTAAAAATTGATCAATAAAAGGATTTCCTTCATTCTAATTTTAGCCATTTGTTTCTCGTTGTTGCCGTTTACTTCTTTTGCCCAGGCTGCGAGTATTTCCGTCAAATTAAGCAATTATATTGGGAATACGCGTTCAATCAATTTGACAAGCGTTGGTGAATATAAGCTTGCGAATGGAAACATTAGAATGTCAGGAAAGGACCGCTTCGCTGTTGCCAACAATGTTGCCTCAAGTGGTTGGACAAAGTCCGATACTGTAATTCTAGTTAACTATAAGGCTTTTGCGGATGCCTTAGCTGCCACTCCGTTTGCTTACTATAAAAATGCTCCAATTCTATTAACATTGCCTGACCGTTTAGAAAGCCAAACATTACAGAAACTAAAGGAATTAAGCCCAAGAACCGTCTATATTGTTGGCGGAACGGGGAGTGTTTCCACAAGTGTTGGTTCTGAGCTCCAAAAATTTGTTCCTGAAGTCAGGAGGATTGCAGGCCGTGATCGTTTTGAGGTCGCCAATAAGCTGGCTGCACAAATCCCTAATAATGGGAAAGCTGTAATTGCCAATGGACTTGTATTTGCTGACGCACTTTCCATTGCACCTTATGCAGCGAGGAATGGTTATCCTATTCTGCTGACTGCTAAGGATTCCTTGCCGAGCTATACAAAGTCCGCCCTTCAAGGCAGACAGAGCACTTTGATTGTTGGAGGCACTGGCAGTGTCAGCAGCGCAGTGGCTGGTCAATTGCCGTCGCCGCGGCGGATTGGCGGGGCTGACCGGTTCGAAGTATCCGCTAATATCGTCAGGGAATTGAACCTTCCGGCTGAAACAGCCTTTATTTCAACAGGTCTGTCCTTTGCAGATGCGCTGACTGGCTCGGTTCTCGCCGCCAAGCAGAACGCTCCATCGTTGTTGACCAGGCCGGACAGGCTTCCAGCAGCAATCGATACTGTTATTGATGAAAAGAAAATCTCTAGCTTTACGATCCTTGGCGGAACCGGTTCTGTCAGTGAAGCTGTCGTAGCAAGTCTTCCAAATGAAGTGAGGCTGGCAGAGGGTACATCATACTCGGTGAAAAATGAAAATAATAGATTGGTATTATATAAAGGCACACAGAAATTGAAGGACTTTGGTTCTTCCCAATTTGCGCTCGTGCCAGCAAGGTACAGCACGGCTAACCAAATCAAACTCAATAACAAGCCATATCTTGGCAAAATGGAATTCTACCTTGAAAACAGCTATGTTCGCCCAATCAACCGTGGCATTCCTTTCGAAGACTACTTGAAAGGTGTCGTCCCGCATGAAATGCCAGCAAGCTGGGAATTAGAGGCGCTTAAGGCGCAGGCGGTGGCAGCCCGGACTTACTCGATCAATTCGGTCGGCAAAGTGGTCGATGATACACAGTACTTCCAAGTATATGGCGGAGCAACATGGATAAACGATTATTACCAGCAACGGACCAATCGTGCAGTCAATGAGACAGCAGGAAAAGTATTGAGATATAATGGAAACCCGATTTCTGCTGTATTCTCTTCAAGCAATGGCGGATACATTGAATCGAATGCCAATGCCTGGGGAACCGCACTTGTTCCTTATTTAAATGCCAAACAAGATGATCACGATCCTATAATTCAATGGTCCATTCCGATGAAAAAGACGCAGATCAATATGGAACCATATAACACCAATCTAAAGAACCCTGGACACTGGTGGGGATCCATAAAAGAAGCTGACTCGAAGGTCACAGCCAGCATTAAAAACTGGCTATATAAAAAAGATATCAATTACGCGAATACCGAAATCAAAATTGTCTCAATCAATAATTTCATTATTTCACCTGAAAGAACAACCGGTGATAGAAGCATCAAAGCAACTTTGGATATTGATGTCTTCATTAGGTATCCGGCAACGAATACTTATAAGTTGAACAGTGCCAAAGAAATAGAGAAAATAAATGTCAAGAAAACCTTGAGCATCGGAGAATTCCGTTCGATGTTCGGTGCAAGTGTGTTCAAAAGCCATTTGCTTGACCCAGTCACCTATAAGGCAGATACCGATACCTTATACATCAATGGAAAGGGTTATGGCCATGGCGTCGGCATGAGCCAGTATGGGGCAAAGAATATGGCTTCCAAGGGAATTAGTTATGTTAACATCTTGAAACATTATTACCCAAATACCAGTCTAGGCAACTAGAATGCTAAGAAAGGACGCATCCCTCCATTTATGGGTTCGTCCTTTTTTAAACTGATTGAAATTTATAGGCAATTAGGAATTGTCATAATACTTCCTGAAGAAAGATAAAGTTATGCGGTGAAGCAGGCGCCCTGAAGAGCCAATAGGATGTTGTGTGATCTGAAGGCATTTATCAGATCCAATAGTACCAATGGAGATAGCAAAAAAGTGACGATAGAAAAATGTTTCTTTTAATCGGGGGAGTTAGAGTTGTTTAAAAAGTTAATAGTGATGCTGTTGTTTTCCCTCTGGTTTTTCGGTTATGCAGCAATCGATCAAGCGGAAGCTGCTGAACGCCTTGATGGCAAAGATCGCTTCGAAGTAGCAGTAAAGGTTTCGGAAAAAGGCTGGCCTAATGGATCGGAAACGGTCATCTTGGCCAACTATCTTGCGTTTGCTGATGCTTTGGCAGCGACACCATATGCATATTGGAAGAATGCGCCTGTCCTATTGACACAGCCCGGTGTTCTGACTGAGGCAACAAAGGCTGAGATACAGCGACTCAAACCTGCAGAAGTGATTTTGATCGGCGGAGAGGGAAGCTTGAATCCTAGCCTTATTGTTCAAATCAAACAGGCTGGAGTATCAAAAATCACTAGAATAAACGGGAAAAACCGATTCGAGGTGGCAAAAAACATTGCGATCAAAATGCCTCCATCCAATAGCGCGGTCATTTCCTATGGATTGAATTTTCCGGATGCCCTGGCTATTGCACCATATGCTGCCCGGAACGGCTATCCGATCTTATTGACCAATAAGGATACCTTGCCTAAGGAAACAAGGGAAGCTTTGACTGGCCGGAAAGTGGGCCACACGCTTGTCAGCGGGGGGGAGGGAAGTGTCAGCGCCAAGGTTTTTTCGCAGCTTCCTGCCCCCCAGCGGGTTGGCGGAAAGGATCGTTTTGAAGTAGCCAAGAATATTTTCCAGAAATATAATAGGTCAAGCACAAAAGTTTATATCGCGAATGGGCTTACATTTGCGGATGCATTGACTGGGTCAGTTATGGCTGCGAAAGAAAATGCGTCCATTTTGTTGACGTGGCCGACAAGACTGCCTGATGCAACTCAAAATGTCTTGATTGATCGCATGGTAAACAACGTTTTAATATTGGGAGGAACGGGCTCTGTCAACAATAACATCATTTACCTAGCGGGAAAATGGGAAATGAAAAATTGGGCGGGATATGGACTTTCAGGCTATACCTCTTCTCCATCTGTTTTTCCAGGACAATCGCTTACCTTCTATATAAACAGTGACCAGCCGTATCACCTGGAGTTCTACCGAATGGGTTATTACGGCGGAAAGGGGGGACTGTTGAAGGGAACGAAAACAGGTCTCCCTGCTCAAATTCAAAGAAATAAGCCAAATCCAGAAACATTGGACGCGAGGTGGAATCCATCACTCTCTTATAAAATACCATTACACTGGGATAGTGGGTTTTATGTGGCCAAAGTGGTGAGGAAAGATAAGAAGGCAAGCTTCATCCCTTTTGTTGTAAAGGAACAAAGCCCATCAGCCGACTTTACAGTTTTGATTGCGACGAACACTTACCATGCATACAACAACTGGGGCGGGAAAAGTCTTTATGGCTATAATAGCAGCAATAAAGAAGCTGCCGTAAAGTTGTCGTTCAACAGGCCATACAAAAATTATTTCGGCGCTGGAGAGTTCTTCTCATATGAATATAACTTGATCAGATGGCTGGAGAAAAAAGGCTATCGGTTAACCTATGTGACGGATTCCGATGTCCATAATGGACTTCTGAATACTACGCAAGCCAAAAACCTGATCATTGCAGGCCATGATGAATATTGGACCAAACGAATGAGGGACAATATTGAAAGCCTTCCATCCATGGACCTTGCATTGTTCAATGCCAATATTGGTTACTGGCAAATCCGGCTTGAGGATGGTGGGCGCACGATGGTTTCTTATAAAGCCCGTGCAGCTGAGGATCCTTTTAATAAAATTGATCCTTCTCAAGTAACCACTCAATTTAGAATGAATCCCGTTAACAGGGCGGAAGAAAACTTATTCGGGACCATGTATCGGGGAATCCCTGAAAAGACCATGCCAATGATTGTTTCTAATTCTTCCCATTGGATATACAATGGGACCGGGTTGAAGGACGGGGATAAAATAAATGGAGTAGTGGGTGGAGAGGTCGATGCATCTATGTTCACTGAAAATGTAGAGTATATTGCTCGATCCCCTGTGGTTCTTTATGGGAAAGAAGGCTATTCAGATGTCATTTGGTATAACCATCCTGATGGGAGAAAAGTATTTTCTGCAGGCTCTTTCTATTGGAACTGGTTCTTGGATCCATACGGCCATACTGATAAAGCCAGTTACAACAAAAATATTGAAATAATGACAACCAATGCTTTAGATAGACTTAAACTTGAAAACTAGTATTTAGAGTACAGGACCCACGGTTTTTGCCGAGGGTCTTTTCGTATACTTTCTGTAATTTTTAACACAGAATCTTAATCCTATTTAACCAATTTGTATTTTTCTTGGAAAAATCATAGAAATTTGCCTATATCATCCGATAAAATAAGAGAGAGTTCAACTAGAGGAGGCAAAAAGGATGAAGAAAATATTGGTAACCTTGCTGTTTGCTGCCGCGTTTTGTTTTGTAGCCGTGCTACCGGCATCTGCAGAGGGTTACACAATCAGGATTGGCGGACAGGATCGTTTTGAGGTTGCGGTAAATGTTTCTAAGAGGGGTTGGTCATCGTCCAACACCGTTATTTTGGCCAATTATAATGCGTATGCCGATGCTTTGGCTGCAGCTCCATTGGCATATAAATATAATGCTCCTATCCTTTTGACTCAGCCGGGAGTGCTGACTGCGGCTACAAAAGCAGAGATTGATAGACTGAATGCGACATCTGTCATTGCTGTAGGTGGAACTGCCAGCATTTCGGACACGGTTTTGTCACAAGTAAGGGGAATGGGGTTAAAAACACAGAGGATTTCAGGTTCCAACCGTTTTGAAGTCGCGAATAATATTGCGTTGCACATGGGTCGCAGCAGTAAGGTCGTGCTTGCATACGGCTTGAACTTCCCTGATGCGCTGGCGATTGCGCCATATGCTGCGAGGAATGGCTATCCTATTCTTCTGACCAATACAGATGCTGTACCAAGCTCCACTAAAAGCATCATCAACCAATGGGGAGTCAGCCAGACGATCATAGTCGGCGGGGAAGGCAGCATCTCAAAAACTGTCTATAATAGTGTGCCCAACCCATATCGGATAGATGGAAGGAATCGTTTCGAGGTTGCGGCGAATATTGCGGATAAATATTTCCGCACCCGTGCCCAGTCATCCATCGCGACTGGAATGTCGTTTGCCGATGCGCTGACAGGATCTGTTTTTGCAGCGAAAAGAAATGAGCCGATTCTGCTGACTACTTCCACTTCGATTCCAAAAGAAACAAGAAGTTCGATCATCAATAACGGTTACCAGAGCTTTTTTGTTTATGGTGGCCCGGCATCCGTATCCGATGGCGTCTTCAGAACACTGGCTGTTTCTGTTGTTGGCAAAAAAATCATGATTGACGCTGGCCATGGGGGAACAGACCCAGGAGCCATTGGTAAGACAGGCAACGGTACGGAGCTGAAGGAAAAAGATTTAACGTTAGATATATCAAAGAGGGTCCAATCCAGATTGACAAATGCGATGTCAAAAGTTGTGATGACACGGACAGGGGATACATACCCTACCCTAAGTGAGAGGGTGGCCCAGGCGAATCAATCCGGTGCTGACATCTTTGTCAGTATCCATATCAATTCCTTTACCACGTCTTCCCCGCATGGAACAGAAACGTGGTGGAATAGCACCTACAAATCAGCAGACAGCTTGCTCTTAGCCGAGGAAATCCAAAAAGAACTGATCAGGACGCTCGGCACATATGACAGGGGAGTAAAACACGGTGACTTCAAAGTCATAAGGGAAACAACAATCCCTAGTGTGCTTGTGGAAGTGGCATTCGTATCAAATAAGGATGATGCCAACAGGCTTGCAGATCCTGTTTTCAGACAAAAGGCTGCTGATGCTGTTTACAGAGGCATTATTAATTATTTCAATAAAAAGTGAACCTTATCCCTGTTGGATTTATTCCAATAGGGTTTTCCTTTTATTACAATGTGTTCTTGATATAAGTTATATGGAAAATAAAAATAATTGACATTGTTGCCCTGCAGGTTAAAAATAGAGGGAGATGAGGTTTTAAGGTTAAGCGTACAGGAAAAATAACCATTAAGCCCATTTCCGGTTCTGAAATAAATGTAACGGAAAATTAATGGATAATAAATTGAATAATAGGCGGACTATGATACACTTATTGAGGGTTTTTAAATTACGGATCACAAAGAGGAGAAGTCAGTATGACTGCACAATTGATAGTAGCATTTTTTGTTTCCTTCTTTACCGTTCTGGTTGCTACGCCATTTGTCATAAAATTAGCGCATAAAATCAACGCTACCGATAAACCGAATCACCGGAAAGTCCACGAGAAGGTAATGCCGCGTTTAGGCGGTCTTGCCATTTTCCTTGGTGTGATCGCTGGTTTTTTTGCAGCTGGACTCTATACACAGAAGATTACCGGCATTTCTATTGGCGCAATTCTGATTGTTATACTCGGTATCCTGGATGACAAATATGAGTTGTCTGCGAAAGTGAAACTGCTTGGCCAGATTGCGGCAGCTGGAGTGGTTGTAAGTACAGGATTGACAATTGAATTCATAAGTATACCTTTTTTGGAAAAATTTAATTTAGGAATTTGGTCGATTCCCGTCACAATCTTTTGGATTGTTGCCATTACCAATGCCATTAACTTGATTGATGGGCTGGATGGCCTTGCTGCGGGTATCTCATCGATCGGCATAGCGACTATCGCCTTTATGGCGGGCGCGGCGGGAAAGTCATTGATCCTGACCTTGGCGTTGATTTTGCTCGGAAGCACGCTTGCTTTCCTTTTTTATAATTTCCATCCTGCAAAGATTTTCATGGGAGATACTGGTGCGTTATTTCTTGGCTATTCTATTGGTATCCTTTCCCTGCTGGGATTATACAAGAGCGTCACATTATTCAGCTTCATTGTGCCGATCATCATATTAGGCGTGCCGATATTCGATACAACATACGCCATCATCCGGAGGGTTGTGAATAAGCAGCCGATTTCGGCGCCGGATAAAAGCCATTTGCACCATCGGATTCTGGCTATTGGCCTGTCACATCGCAATACGGTACTTGTCATATATGCGCTTGGCATTCTCTTTAGTGTATCTGCTGTTCTTTTTGAAACATCTACCCTTTGGGGATCTTTGTTGATTGTTTCCGGTTTGCTTATCCTTTTCCAGGTCATTGCTGAATTAATCGGACTTGTTAATGACCGGCATAAACCTTTCATTAAAATGTACAGGAAAGTGACTGGAAAACATTAAAAACGAAAACCGTTTGTGGCTAAGCTTACAAACGGTTTTTCAAACTTCTTTTGATTTGAGTGATGATGATGAAACAGGAACTGATTCTGATTACGAATCGTTATCCATTTTATCCAGGGGAAGAGTTTCTGAAGCTGGAATTGGATTTTCTATGTGAAAAATTTCGCAAAGTACATATCATTCCCGTTAACAGTCTGGATCATTCCAAACAAAGGGAATTGCCAGCAAATGCCGAAGTTCACCTTGTTCCTGGTTTCCAGGGAAAAAGAGCGGCTTCATATAAGTTAAGCTGGATTCATGACCGACAGGGTCTCAAGTGGTTCCTATCGGAAAGCGGCAAGGCTAAAGCGTTTGGTGCGAAGGGATTTGGAAAGCTTGCCTCCTGGACGGCGAATGCTGTGAAACTGCGCAGCTATATAGAAAACAATATAATGTCAGCGGAAAACGATGCTGACTTTGTTGTTTATTCCTATTGGCTTTCCCTTGCACCTGGAATCGCTTTGTTGAAGGAAAAATATCCGTCAATCCATGCCTATTCCCGGGGACACGGAGGGGACATATACGAAGATCGGCATAAACCTCCTTATTTGCCATTCAAACAAAAGCTGATTGGCAAACTGGACAATTTGTTCCTGATTTCAGATAACGGGCGGCAGTATCTTTCTGGCCAGGCAAGCGGGAATCATGATCATCTTGAAACCTGGCGGCTTGGAACCCTTAAGCCTGATGGTGAGTCGCCAAGTTCAAAGGACGGAACTTTCCGGATAGTCAGCTGTTCGTATATTGTGCCGGTTAAACGGCTTGAATTACTAATAAATAGCCTTCAGCATTGCGAGGAAAAAATCCACTGGACCCATATTGGCGACGGGCCGGCGAGAGCGGAAATCGAACAGCTTGCAGCCGCTTTGCCTGATCACGTCTCGTGCGAATTCAAGGGCAGCCTTGGGAATTCCGAGGTAATGGATTTTTACACAAGTAATGCTGTGGACATGTTTGTTAATGTCAGTTCAAGTGAAGGGATTCCTGTCGCCATCATGGAAGCATTCAGCTGCAGGATTCCTGCTTTAGCGACGGATGTAGGCGGAACACGGGAGCTGGTGAACGACAGAAACGGCCATTTGATACCGAAGGATTTTGATGTGAAGGAACTTGCGGGGATTTTTGATTCATTTGCAAGATCCCCGCACGAAGACAGGGAGAAGCGGCGTGAAGCTGCTTATCAAACCTGGAATGAATTGTACAATGCTAAGAAAAATTATTCAGCTTTTGCAGAAAAACTAGCAGGCAATGGTGGAACAGGATCATGACAAAGGAAAACAGCTTTATTAAAAACAGCTTTATCACGCTTGTCAGACAGCTGACAAGCATTGTGATTGGCACGCTCCTGATCATCATCATCGCCAGGGTGCTCGGAAGCGAGCTGCAGGGTGAATATGCGCTGATCACCAACTTCCCGGCCATCTTGATGATGTTCGTGAATTTAGGCATCAATATATCGACAGTATATTATGTGAGCCGCCAGGAGATTAACGCAGGTGAAAGCTTCTTCAATAATCTGATCATCGGAATCATCTTGAGTGTCATAGGTGTGATTGCCGGCTTCATCACCATTTACTTTTTCGGTGATAAATTATTCAAGGGTATTGATGATCACTCATATGTCTATTTGATTCTGCTTGCGCTTCCGTTTATGTTGTTGAATACGTTCTTTCAAACCATTTTCCAAGGTATACAGGATTTCAGGGTTTTCAATACGATCCTGGTTGTAACGCAATTCACTAACCTTTTTCTTGTATTGGCTTTGATTGTTGTATTCGATTACGGCCTTGTTGGCGCCTTGATCGCTTTTATCAGCGGGCACGCGCTAACTCTGATTTTCATCCTTGTATTCAGCGTCAAAAGATTCAATCTTAAAAGGTCCAATATGAGACTGAACATACCATATTTAAAAAAATCATTTAAATATGGGTTCAAATCCTATATGAGCAATCTGGTCACATTCCTGAATTACAGGATCAATATCTATCTGCTTGGCTTCTTTATCGGAAATGGGGCTGTCGGGCTTTATTTCACCGCTCTGAATCTTGGCGAGAAGCTGTCCGTATTCACTCAATCTATTTCCGCGGTACTGATGCCAAGAATTGCTTCGATGGGGACAGAGGAAGAGAGGAACCATCTGACTTCGATTGTCAGCCGGTTCACCATGGTGTTTATGCTGGCTTTTGCTGTTTTTCTCTTTTTCACGATTGATTTCCTTGCTCCTGTCTTGGGAAGTGACTATAAACAAACACCATTTTTCTTAAAAATCCTTCTCCCTGGAATTTCATTGCTGGCCGTGGAAAAATTGCTATCCAACGATATAGCCGCCAGAGGGAAACCGGAAATCAACATGAATGTTTCCATTTTCAATGTGATTTTCAGTACCATCCTGAATCTTATCTTGATTCCTGAATATGGGGCTACCGGAGCGGCAATCGCAACTTCGATATCATATAGCCTAAGCTTTGTGATCAAAGCAATCTTGTTCAAGCGCGTTTCCGGCGAGGCCTATGCTAAATTCCTGCTCTTTAAAAAAGAGGATATCTTGCTGGTGAAAAGACTGATTGCCAGACAGCCATTTTTTAAAAAGCTTAAAGGGAGTTAAGTTTTCATATAGATGTGTTTTCATGACAATAAATTTCTAGTGAAGGAGACTTTTTCAATGGTTAAATTTGCGATTGTTGGCTGCGGCCATATAGCTAAAAAGCATGCTGAGGCAATCACTAAAACGGAAGGTGCGGATTTCGTCGCTGTTTGCGATACAGACCCTTCCAAAATGGAAGAATTCATCGATCAATATCATGTAAAGGGGTATACCCAGCTTTCAGAGCTTTTAGAGAAAGAAGCTGTTGATGTCATCAATATCTGCACCCCTAGCGGTTTCCACGCATCGATTGCCGTAGAGGCTGCCAATGCCAAGAAGCATGTAGTTGTTGAGAAGCCGATTGCGATGACGCTCGAAGATACGGATGCCATCATCAATGCTTGCAAAGAAAATAATGTGAAACTATCGGTGGTCCACCCTAACCGCTTCCGTCCGGTGATGATGGAACTGAAAAAGGTGATGGACGAGCAGAAGCTGGGCAAGCTGAGCCATGCGAATGCTACTGTTAGATGGAACCGTAATGATGCTTACTATCAACAGGCTGCATGGCGTGGAACGAAACAGTTCGATGGCGGCGTATTGATGAACCAGGCGATCCACAACCTTGACTTGATCCTCTGGCTGATGGGTGATGTTGAAGAGGTTTACAGCATGGAAGCCACAAGGCTCCGGAACATCGAATCGGAGGATGTTTCAACCGGTGTCATCCGTTTCAAAAATGGAGCTCTGGGTATAGTAGAGGCAGCAACTACGATTTACCCATCGAATCTTGAAGAAACAATCAGTGTTTTTGGAGAGACCGGCACCATCAAAATCGGCGGCAAGACAGCAAGCCTTGTTGAACACTGGAATGTCCAGGACCAATCAGATGAAGCAACGAATAATATTATCGAAAAGGTGAAAAATGACCCTATCGGCAAGCCGGGCCACCAGTGCATCATCGAGGACATGGTCGAAGCGATCAAGGAAGACCGCGAACCGATCGTTACTGGTCTTGATGGAAGAAAGGCACTCGAGCTCGTGATGGCATTTTATGAATCAGCTAGTTCCAATAAACCTGTTAAAATAAATTAATCATAAATGAGGGATTAACATGAGTGAACAAGTACAATTAAGTTCAGTTGGAAAAGAACTTCTGGAAAAAATCACAAATAGGCAAGCTACAATTGGAGTGGTCGGCCTCGGATATGTCGGGCTGCCGCTGGCAGTTGAAAAAGCAAAGGCAGGATACAAGGTCATTGGCTTTGATGTGCAGGAAAAAAGAACTGATATGGTCAATCAGGGAATCAACTATATCGGCGATGTTGTCGATGAAGAACTGAAGGAAATAGTGGCTGATAAAAAGCTTGCAGCGACAACCGATTATTCAAAGATCAAGGATGTGGACGCTGTCGCGATCTGTGTGCCTACACCGCTTGATATTTATCAGCAGCCAGACACTTCTTATGTAGAAAGCTCAGGGAAAGAAATCGCGAAATATCTGCACAAAGGCATGCTGGTTGTCCTCGAAAGCACTACATACCCTGGGACAACAGAGGAAGTGCTTAAGCCGATCCTTGAGGGAAGCGGCCTGAAGTGCGGTGAGGACTTTTTCCTTGCTTATTCACCTGAACGTGTAGATCCGGGCAACAAGCATTATAATACGAAAAATACCCCAAAGGTTGTCGGTGGAATCACGCCTGCCTGTACGGCCATTGCGTCCGAATTGTACAGTAGCGTCCTGGAAGGAGATGTCCATCAGGTCTCAAGCCCTGCCGTTGCAGAAATGGAGAAGATTCTTGAAAACACGTTCCGCCACATCAACATTGCCCTTGCGAATGAAATGGCGATCCTTTGCAATAAGATGGGGATTGATGTCTGGGAAGTCATCGATGCAGCGGCTACCAAACCATACGGCTTTATGCCATTCTATCCAGGACCAGGGCTTGGCGGACACTGTATCCCTATCGATCCGTTCTATTTAACATGGAAAGCAAGAGAGTATAACTACCATACTCGTTTGATTGAGCTTGCTGGCGAAATCAACAACAGCATGCCTGAGTTTGTTGTCAATAAAGCAATGTACGCATTGAATGGCGAAGGGAAAGCGTTAAGGGGCTCGAAGATCGCTGTCCTTGGTGTTGCATACAAGAAGGATATTGATGATGTCAGGGAATCCCCGGCACTTCCAATCATTGAAACATTGTATAACGAAGGTGCGGAATTGTTTGTCTGCGATCCACATGTCAAATCTTTCCGTTCTTGCGGCATGGTGATGGAAACCGTGGAGCTTACCGAGCAAGTGCTTGAAGACGCAGACCTTGTTATCATTACAACTGACCATACTGCATTTGACTACGAGATGATCAGCAAATCAGACAAAGTGGTATTTGATACACGGAATGCATTAAAAAATTATGAAAAACCGAAAAAATACGTTAAGCTATAGAAAATTGGATAAGTAGCATAGAAGCCTTTTCTATGCTACTTCTTTTGATATCTCTAAAAGCAAAGGGGATTCTCTATTATGAAGTTTCTAACTGTGATTGGAGCCAGGCCGCAATTCATCAAAGCTGCTCCTGTATCAAGGGAACTCAGAAAGTTACATACCGAGATCTATGTCCATACAGGCCAGCATTATGATAAAAATATGAGCGATATTTTCTTTGAGGAATTGAATATTCCCAAACCCGACTATCATCTGAATGTCGGATCATCCACCCATGGAAAACAGACAGCTGCCATGCTGGAGGGAATCGAAAAAATCATTTTTGATGAGAAACCTGATTACCTGCTTGTATATGGGGATACAAACTCGACTGTCGCAGGAGCGATGGCCGCAGCTAAGCTGCACATTCCCGTCATTCATATCGAAGCGGGATTAAGAAGCTTCAATAAGCGAATGCCGGAAGAAATCAACCGGATCATGACAGACCATATCTCCGATTATTTATTCTGTCCAACCGAGACAGCGGTTCAAAACCTTCAAAATGAAAATGTGACCCGCAATGTTTTCAATGTGGGAGACGTTATGAATGATGCGGTCCTGTACAACCGTCAGCTTTCAGAAGAAAAATCTACGATTCTCGAGAAGAACGGTCTGGAACGGAATGGTTATTACTTAATCACGGTTCATCGTGCTGAGAACACCGATGATCCGGAAAATATCCAGAATATCATCAAGGCATTTTCAAACATCGAAGGGAAGAAGGTTTGGCCGATCCACCCTCGCACAAGGAATGTTTTAAGCACTATGGGGGTCGATTTGAACTCAGTTCCCGATTTGCTTGTTATCGATCCTGTCGGTTACCTTGATATACTGTCGCTTGAAAGCAACGCAAAGAAAATCATCACTGATTCTGGCGGTATGCAAAAAGAAGCCTATTTCCTAGAGGTTCCCTGCGTAACGCTAAGAGAACAGACGGAATGGGTCGAGACATTGGAGGATGAGGCGAACATCCTGACAGGAACAAATGTGGAAGAGATCCTGAACGCTGTCCAGAAAAACGTGGATCCATCCTATAAGAACTATTTTGGCGATGGCCGAGCCTCAGCTAAAATAGTCGAGCATTTCAACAAAGAGGTTTAAAAAATGAGAATTACTTTCTTAAGTGAAAACTTCCCGCCCGAAACGGGAGCACCCCAGATCAGGCTATATGAAGTCAGCAGAGAGCTGATCAAGCGGGGGTATGAGGTAGAAGTGCTGACCGCATTCCCCCATCATCCAGATGGAGTCATTCCCGATGAATATAAAGGGAAGTTCTATCAATTCGAACACTTTGACGGTATCCCGGTTCATCGAAGCTGGATTTATCCAAGTCCGAAGGGAAGCTTCTGGTTACGGTTGCTCTCTTATTTTTCCTTTACTTTCAGCGCCTTTTATTCAGTGCTTAAGTCTCATAAGACTGATGTCATCATCTGTACTTCCCCTCCGCTATTCCTGGGGATCACAGGCTATTTTGCATCAAAATTCAAAAGAGCGAAATTCGTTTTCAACGTAGCGGATATTTGGCCGGAATCCGCAGTCGAACTTGGCATCTTGAAGAATAAGGCATTCATCAAAATGGCGGAATGGCTTGAAAACTGGCTGTATAAAAAATCCTGGAAAATCGCAACGGCGACAGAAGGAATCCTTGATTATATGGTAAGAAAAGGGAAGTCGCAAAAGCAGGTTTTCCTGCTTCCGAACGGCGTCAACACGGAGACATTTGCCCCTCGGGAACCAGACAAGCTGTGGTTGGATCAGCTGGGTTTTGAAGGCAAGAAGGTTTTTACCTTCGCCGGAAGGGTTGGCTATGCCCAAGGGCTGGATGCTGTGCTGAAGGCAGCTAAAGTGGTCGAGGGAATCAATCCGGATGTTCGATTCTTGATTATCGGAGATGGGCCTGAAAAGGAAGCATTGATGAAGTTGAAAGAAGAACTGCAGCTTGCCAACCTTGTTTTCCATGATGCTGTACCAGTCACCGAAATGCCAAATATCTTTTCAATTACAGATTTCTCGATCGTATCACTCAGGAATATCGAGCTATTCAAGGGCGCTAGGCCGTCCAAGATTTTTCCAGCGCTGGCAAGTGGAGTCCCAGTTTTATATTGCGGTGCCGGGGAAAGTGCGGAACTGATTGGGGACAACCATTGCGGAATCATTGCCGAACCCGAAAATCCCGATGATATTGCCAGGAAAATCATCGAATGCGCGGCCCTGGATGAAGTGGACTATAAAGGTTATGCTCAATCGGGAAGGACATTTGTCGAAAACTATTACTCCTGGAAAACCATTGTCGATGACCTGTTGGAAAATATCAGGGACGATCAATCAGTAAGGTAGTGAAAACATGAAGGTATGCCATTTAACATCGGTCCACTCAGCAAATGACACAAGGATTTTCATAAAGGAATGTCAGTCCTTGCAAATGGCCGGCCATGAGGTGTATTATGTTGTCCCGAATGTGGAGGATTCCGAAAAAGGCGGAGTGAAAATACGCGGAATCCATTCAGATGCAAACGGGCAGTTGGCCAGAATGCGAAAAACAACAAAGAAGGTATACGAAAAAGCCCTGGAAATCGATGCAGACCTTTATCATTTCCACGATCCGGAGTTGATGCCGGTGGGCCTTAAGCTGAAAGCCAGAGGGAAAAAGGTTGTTTACGATGTACATGAGGATGTACCGGAGCAGGTGTTATCAAAACAGTGGATTCCCAAGCCATTAAGGAAATTCATTTCGGTACTGGTCCGGAATTATGAACGCTATGCATCGAAAAAATTCGATATTATCTCGACAGCGACCCCAACCATTGCTGAACGCTTTAAGACGTATAATGAAAATACAATAACAATTCACAATTATCCTCTTTTAGATGAGCTGTCAGCGAATTATAATGACAGAGTATCTAAAACAGGGAACACGGCTCTTTATATCGGCGGGATTTATGTTCTTAGAGGAATCAGGGAAATGGTCAAAGCTGTTGAAAAGCTGAACGAAGAGGTACCTTGTACATTCGTGCTCGCTGGCTCGTTCGCGCCAGCTTCCCTTGAAGAGGAAGTCAGGAACATGACTGGTTTCAAGTATACGGATTTTAAAGGGTTCCTTGACCGTACCGGGGTAAAAGAGGCACTGACGGAAGCGGACATGGGACTTGTTCTCCTGCATCCCGAACCGCGTTTCATTGTCTCCTTGCCGATCAAGATGTTTGAATATATGTCGGCAGGAGTACCTGTTATCGCCTCGGATTTTCCGATTTGGAAGGAAATCGTCGAGGAAAACAATTGTGGAATCTGTGTCGATCCGTTGAATGTCACCCAAATTGCTGATGCAATGAAGTGGATTCTCGAACATCCAGAGATAGCCGCAGAAATGGGCAAAAATGGACGCCGTGCTGTCGAAACGATTTATAATTGGGAAGAAGAAAGCAAAAAGCTCGTCAAAGCCTATCGGCAGCTTGAAGGGAACTTAGATGCTGAAGCTCAAAATTAAATGAAAAGAGAGGAATCAATCATGAAAGTAACAATGCTTGATTTATCAGAACAGTATCAATCACTGAAAGGTGAAATCATGGAGGCGCTTGATGACGTCATGTCGAAATCCCATTTCATCTTGGGAGCCAATGTCAAGAAGCTGGAAAGCGATGTAGCTGAGTACAGCGGCGTGAGCCATGGAGTAGGGGTTGCAAACGGCAGCGATGCCTTGCATATTTCGTTACAGGCTTGCGGAGTAGGCAGTGGGGATGAAGTCATCGTTCCTGCCTTCACATTCTTTGCTACTGCAGGAGCAGTTGCCAGGGCAGGAGCAACACCAGTTTTTGTTGACATCGACCCAAAAACATTCAACATCGATCCGAAGAAAATTGAACAGGCGATCACAGAGAAAACAAAGGCAATTGTTCCAGTACACCTATATGGCCAGATGGCTGATATGGATGCGATTGTTGAGATTGCCGAGAAACATGGTCTGGCAATCGTGGAAGATGCGGCACAGGCAATTGGTTCCTTATATAAAGGCAAAAAAGTTGGCCAGTTGGGCACTACTGCATGCTATAGCTTCTTCCCGACAAAAAACCTGGGAGCATACGGCGATGCTGGGATGATTGTTACAAAGGACGATGAAATCGCTGAAAAGATGCGCGTCATCCGTGTCCACGGAAGCAAGCCGAAGTACTATCACCATGTCCTTGGTTATAATAGCCGCCTTGATGAGCTTCAAGCAGCTATTCTCAATGTGAAATTCCCTCACCTGAATGATTGGAGCGAATTGCGCAGGGAAAGAGCGGAAAACTATACAAAACTTTTGAATGAACAAGTTAAAGACGTTGTGACTCCGTATATAGAGGAACACAACTATCACGTTTTCCACCAATATACAATCCGTGTACAAAGAAGGGACGAGCTTCAGGAATTCCTGAAGGAGAATGGCGTCAGCACAATGATTTATTATCCAAAACCATTGCACCTTCAGCCTGTATTTGCTGAACTGGGTTATAAAGAAGGAGACCTGCCGGAAACAGAAAAGGCATGTTCAGAGGCTTTATCCTTGCCAATGTTCCCGGAATTGAAGCTTGAGCAGCAGGAATATGTCGTTAGCAAGATTGCTGAATTTTATTCAAAATAAGTGATAGGGAGCGTTTAGATGAATACTCCAAATAAGGGAAACAATGTTGTGATCGGGGACAATGTCACATTTGGCGAAAATGTCTCTATAGGCCATAATGTCATCATTTATGATGGCACAAGCATAGGAGATAACGTGCTGATCCAGGATAATGCTGTCATTGGAAAGCAGCCGAGCAGGGCAAAGAATTCCATCCTTCCTGATGTGAAGAAACTCCCTCCGGCAAAAATCGGCTCTGGCTGCACAATCGGTACTTCTTCTATCATCTATGCGAATGCTGATTTGGCAGATGACGTCTTTGTCGCTGACCTTGCAACCATCCGCGAACGGGTGACAATCGGAGAGAAAACAATTGTCGGCCGCGGTGTCGCAGTGGAAAATGATTGTAAAGTCGGTACAAAGTGCAAGCTGGAGACCAACTGCTACATCACTGCTTATTCCGAGCTTGGTGACTATGTATTTGTGGCTCCTGGTGTCGTAACAACAAATGATAATTATATGGCACGCTCAGCAGAAAGATATGATAAGTTCAAAGGAATTACCATCAAGGATGGCGGCCGGATTGGTGCCAACACTACCACTCTTCCAGGGATTGTGATTGAGGAGGATGGCGCGGTAGGAGCCGGAAGCATCGTTACCAAAGATGTGAAAAAAGAAGAACTTGTCGTAGGGACACCCGCTAAAGCAATTCGGAAAGTGCCTGAAAATCAACTGCTTAGGAATCAATAACAGTATAGTGGGAGGTTGGTGTTTTCCATCAGCCTCCCATACAATGTAAACGGAAAATTACTAAAAGGTTAAAAGGTGACTAGGATGCAGAATTTATATATACATAAGGTTATTCAGCAACTTATAGCGGCCCTTTTAATTTCGATCCTTTCGGGCTGGGTGGTTGTCCGCGCTTTGTCTTCTACAAGCTCCATGGCCATCTTCGGAAGTGCCGCAATACTCCTGTTCATAGCTTTCATTCTGGTTCTTTTTACAAAGTCATTATTGAAAAGGCTAGGCTTGAAGAATCTGATCCTTTATGCGTTCATTGCCTCTTCCTTCATTGGCCCTGGCTTATTATCCCTCAAAATAGGCCCCATATCTTTATTCCCGTATCGTGTCCTATTGCCGGTTGCATTGGCTCTATTCCTGCTAAATTGGGCAAGGAGCAAAAACCTTTCCATATTCGGAAGGGAACCAGTGAAGCCTGTGCTTGTTTTTTTGTTCTCCTGGATCATTTTCGCCTTGATTTCTCTGCTATGGGTTCAATCACTGGTGGAAGGAGTAAAGGATATCTTCTTTCTTGTGTCCGGAATCTTCTTTATCTTCCTGTTCGTGTTTCTTTTCAATAAAAGGAAAGAATATACAAGCTTGCTATATCTATGGATTTTTGTCATGATATTCATGTTAATGATAGGTTTCTGGAATTATCTTACCCACCAGCAGCTGCCTGTATCCCGGCTGTATTATATGGGAGCATACGTGAAACATCGCCCTACCGCTGTTTTTGCGAATGAAAACGACTATGCAAGTTATCTGGCGCTAAGCTTCTTTTTTGCGTTTGCTGTTTTTCTCCGTTTTGAACCTGGAAAGTGGCAGCTGAAGACCATTCTCATTCGCCTTGTTGCCGGTATCCTGATGTTATCCACGATTTTTCAAATCTATACCAGTGAATCACGAGCGAACTTACTGGCCCTGTTTGTAGGCCTGGTATTCTGGTTCTTGTTATATACAGGGAAAAGAGAAAAAAGGATTGTGATCTTGGCCGGATTCGCAGTATTTATTCCAGGAATCATCTTGTTCTCGAGCGAGATTTTGGCCGCCTTCAACCAGATCTGGCAACAAGTAAGCAGTACTTTCAGGCCATCCTACAACGAGGAAGCATCAACCGATATCAGGATCAATTTGTTGAAGAATGCCCTGATTTTCATTGCCGGTTCGATAGGATTGGGGATTGGCGCAGGTAATATTGAATACTATATGAAGCATTACGCAGAGCTTCCTACAGCAGGCATTGTCAACATCCATAACTGGTGGGCGGAAATCTTTGTCCATTATGGCATTTTTATCTTCATTGGGTATCTGTTCCTGTATCTATGGCTGATGGTCAGCTTATACAGATTGCACCGCCAGTCCTGGAACTGGAAAGACAGAATGATCACGCAGGCGTTAGGGACAAGCCTTGCAGCTTTCTTTCTTGCAAGCATGAGCCCGAGTTCGTTCATGACATTGAATTATTCCTGGATTCTTATTGCGTTTGCAATAGGCTATATAAACTTCAGACTGAAAAATAAGGAAGAACAGAAGGAGCTATCGACCAATGAATGAATTGTTGAAAAGACTACGGAAACGATTTAAAAAACTTGCAATCCTTTTATTGCTGATCCCGATCTTAACGGCTGCTGCCGGGTACTTTTTTGCTTCGCAAGTTCCTTCAACCTACACAGCAAATTCAAAGATCATATTAGGGAATTTTGATAAAGAGACCCTAAATGACCCGATCATGATGAAAGCCCGTATTTCTTCAAGTGAATTTTTAAAGCGAATCAACAAAGAATACGAACTTGACATGGATGTAGACCAGGTAAAGTCCAGGTTGAACGTGAATGCTGTTGTACCTGAAAAAACACTTGAATTAAGCATCTCAGGCAAGAATAGGGATCAGGTTGAACAGACATTAAAGCAAGTAACTAAGGGAATCATGAAAGAGCAAACCAACAGGTATAATCGTGAAGTTGCTACCATAGACAATAACATTGAAGATATCATTAACGAGGATTCAGAATCGGAGGATATAACCAAGATAACAAGAATTTATGAACGTAATAAAGATAAAACGAATTTGCGGAATTCAATGATAGCTGAGGATGTATCTGTTTCCGAAAACAGCGGTCCTTCGCCAAAGCAAAGTGTTGTCCTAGGACTTTTAGTTGGATTGATTTTGAGTGTCTTTATCCTTGGCCTTCCTGAATTATTCAGGGAAGAGAAAAAATAAGCTGCCTTTTGGGCAGCTTTATTCATTTCCTTCATATTCATATTCAGTCTGGGAACCGTCTTCCGTTGGAGAGTTGGCGTCTGTTTGAATTTCAGTTTCCAATTCCAGATGGCTCTTTAATTCTGTTGTAAGTTCGTTCAGGTTTTCGGGATCGACGCTAAAATAATAGACACTATTGATGTAGTTGTCATACCCTTTTAACTCGAGTTGTTCAATTGCGGATGAGTTAAAGTCTGGATACTTTTTACGGAAAGCAAGTGCTTCTTTTACCCGCATGTTTGTTTCGATATTGTTGCCGATTTCAGACGCGATGTCGTCAATTTTCAACAGTGTTTTTGGTGACGAAAGCTGATCGATGACGCCTGTGACAATTTGCCGCTGGCGCTCATTTCGGCCGAAATCGCCCCGCGGATCCTGCTTTCTCATCCTGGCATAAACGAGCGCTTCTTCGCCGCTGAGCTTCTGGGTCCCTTCATAAAAATAAAAACGGTCCCAGTTTCGGTTGATATCATTGAAATCAAATGGAACGTCGACTGTGACTCCGCCCAGTGTATCAACAATGTTCGTAAAACCTTTGAAGTTCACTGTTACATAATAGTCTATTGGAATATCCAAAAAACCTTCAACTGTTTCTATTACCATCTCTTTGCCGCCTATCGAGTAGGCGTGGTTGATTTTATCTTCTTTGTATTCAGGAATTGACACGAGAGTGTCCCTGGGAATGCTGACAAGCTTCATTGTCTGTTTGTCAGGATTGAAGGTTGCTAGCATGATCGTGTCCGATCTGCCGTGGTCATTTTCATCTGTATAATTTTCAATGCCAAGCAAAAGTACGGAAAAGGGATCGCTGGATATATAAACAGGTTCTTCCCGAAGTTTCGATTTTTCCTCCCTGCCTTTAAGTTCCTGATAAGAATCCTTTGCTACTGCGTATGTCTGGAACAATAAATATCCTGAAAAGCTAATGGCTGAAAGAAATAAGACAATCAAAAAAATCAAAAGATTCCGACGCCTGCGTTTCTTTTTCTTATATGCCTTGTCGCTCCGGTTCGTAGGAGATTGATTATGTTGAATCATAAATGACATCCTTTTAATTAATATCAATAAGCCCTGCAATATTTAATTATAATATATGGGATGTGTTTTTTTAATAAATATTTTAAAAAGACAAATATTACATAACCTCATTTTCCATATACACAACTTCCCCAGAGCGAATTCCCCCCTGCCCGCTCGTCAGCTCGACCATCCATTCTGTGAAGGCTTCTGTTTGCGATTCTTCGACATAGGTTTCAAGCTCGACCTTATCGAGGTAATGAATCTCCTTCAGTTGATAGGCAGACGAACGCAGCTCGTTCTCGAGTTTCCCGAGCCAGGTGTAATCGACTGTCGTATGCATGATGCGCATCAGTTTCCGTTCGACAATCCCGGTTGCGGCCAGTCCTTCTGATGTTGCTTTCCCATAGGCGCGGATCAGCCCGCCTGCGCCCAGCTTGATGCCGCCGAAGTAACGGGTGATGACGACAACAGTGTCTTTGAGATGCTTCTTTTTCAACACCTCAAGAATCGGGACGCCGGCTGTGCCGCTCGGTTCGCCATCGTCGTTCGCTTTTTGGATCTGGTCATTTTCGCCGATCAGGTAGGCGGAGCAATTATGCGTCGCGTTCCAGTTCTTCTTTTTAATAGATTGGATGAATTCCTGCGCCTGCTCCTCGGTTTCTGCCCGGTCGATATATGCGATGAAGCGGGATCGCTGGATTTCAATTTCGTGTTCGCCATATTCCTTTACTGTATAGTAGCTTGGCAGCAATTGCTTCGCCTCTCTCCCCCTGGAAATTTCCCAACTGGATTTGTATCTTTATACACATGGACTCCGTTATAAAATGCTACAATTTATTATAAGATGTCGGCACCCCGGGTACAATCTGCGTTTCATGATTGTAATATAACTTTAATACAGATAATAGTTTTGGATGTTATAATAGGTAGTGGTCTGACATGAGAAATTATTGTTATAAAAGTGAATTTTTAGTTTATGATTCCCTGAATAATAGGATATTAGACTTAGCTGGAAAAATCAATCCTGTGCCTATTTAACGATTTTTGCTTAAATGGCAGGATTTGCTTAGGGAATAATTAGTAACATTTTGAATTTCACGCTAAAATATTTTGTGACGCCCCTGGGGGAGTTAAGAATGGCGATTAAATTTGAGACGAAGGCTCTTGACCAGATTCTCGAAAAAATGATCGATACCGTCGGAAACAGCAAAGATGAGATCTTCCGGATCGGCGAACAGTGCAGGGCGGATTATGAGTCGATCACAAGTGAATTACAGGATATCAAATTGAAGGTCGCGTACATCATCAACGAGGGCGACAAGCTGGATATCCAGGTAAGGGCCGCAAGAAAACGGCTTTCAGAGGTAAGCAAGCATTTCAAAGATTACACCGAAGAAGAAGTCCGCGAATCCTACGAAGTGGCCCACAAGCTGCAAATGGATCTGACAATGAACCGCCAGATGGAAAAGCAGCTCAGGGAAAAGCGGGACGACCTTGAACGCAGGCTGATTGGGCTGAACGAAACGATTGAGCGGGCAGACCACCTTGTATCCCAGATCTCCGTCGTCATGAATTACATGATGAGCGATATCAGGCAAATGGGCGAGGCCCTGGAGACAGCACAGCAGAGACAGGATTTCGGCCTGAAAATCATCGAAGCCCAGGAAGAGGAACGAAAAAGACTATCGCGGGAAATCCATGATGGACCAGCGCAAATGATGGCCAACGTCATGATGCGCTCCGATTTAGTAGAGAAGATTTATAAAGAAAGAAGCGCAGCCGAAGCAATCAGCGAAATCCGCAATATGAAAAAGATGGTTCGTTCGGCGCTTTATGAAGTCCGGAGAATCATTTATGATTTACGGCCAATGGCCCTTGATGACTTAGGTTTAGTACCTACCCTCAAAAAGTATTTGCAGACAATCGAAGAGTATCATAAGACCACACGGATCCAATTTGTCAATGTTGGCAATGACCAAAGGCTTCCTGCTAAATATGAAGTCGCCTTGTTCCGTGTGATCCAGGAATCTGTCCAGAACGCTTTGAAGCATGCGCGGGCTTCCCTTATCCAGGTTAAGCTTGAGATTAAGCAGGATTTGGTGATGGCCGTGATCAAGGATGATGGCAGAGGCTTCGATGTCAATGAAAAAAAAGACGACTCTTTCGGAATCATCGGGATCAGGGAAAGGGTCGAGCTGCTCGAAGGCGAGCTTGCGATCCATTCAAAGGTTGGAACTGGCACATTGGTGATTATCCAGGTGCCGATGAATTTATAGGCATGATTAATTAGCGGCCATTGAGCCGCGAAATATCTTAAAAATAGAGATAGAGGCCGTAAGGGAGGCGAAAGTATGACAACCAAGATTGTCATTATTGACGACCATCAACTTTTCAGGGAAGGGGTTAAAAGAATCCTGGACTTTGAACCATCGTTTGAGGTAGTTGCAGAAGGTGACGATGGCAGCGAAGCAATCGATCTGGTGGAGCAAAACCAGCCTGACGTTGTCATCATGGACATCAACATGCCGAATACAAATGGTGTCGAGGCTACTGCCCAGTTGATCGAGAAATTTCCCGAGTCAAAGGTAATCATTTTATCGATCCATGATGATGAAAACTATGTAACCCATGCACTGAAAACTGGAGCGACAGGCTATCTATTAAAAGAGATGGACGCAGATGCACTAGTGGAAGCTGTGAAGGTCGTGGCAGATGGGGGATCCTATCTTCACCCGCGTGTCACGCACAATCTCGTAAAAGAATACCGGCGTCTATCTGCAGATGAAGGTGGTTCAGACCGATACATATCCCAAGTCGAAATCCGCCGCCCGCTTCACCTGCTCACACGCAGGGAATGCGAAGTCCTTCAGCTATTGGCAGATGGAAAAAGCAACCGCGGTATTGGCGAAGCGTTATTCATCAGCGAAAAGACGGTCAAGAATCATGTCAGCAACATCCTGCAGAAGATGAATGTCAACGACCGCACCCAGGCAGTCGTTGTCGCGATTAAAAACGGCTGGGTAGAAGTAAGGTAATATCTATTAAAATGAATATGTATTCTTCAGAAAAGCACATTTGGTCGAAACGCCGAATGTGCTTTTTGTCGAATTATGGGTATTAATGATGGAAAAAAGCGACAAAAATTTGCCCAATCATTTACAAAAAAAGAGAAATATCCGATATAATAGAAAACAATAATGAATGAAGGGGTGGTCGCTATTTCTTCTTTGTGGGAACTAACAGACGAAAAATTAATAGAAGCATACCGCAAGGCCGCTCTGCTGAAACTAGATGTCACCTTCATCACAATGCTAGAGGAAGAATTAGAAAATAGAGGACTTGCGGAACCTACGGGCAATTCGGCTTCCTGATGATCGATCGCTGTGCAATCCAATGCCAGCGATTTTTTATTTGGCCTTTAGCATCCGGTTCAAGCATCCACTTTGCGCTTTTGTAAAACCAGCGGCTTCGCCTCTGTCAGGCATTTTTTTCGGCTATGTTTAAAAAGGTGCTGTAAGATCGGTAGGGAAGGCAAGGCTAACGCATTTTCTTCGTGTGCGGGTTCACGGAAGCCCGTCAGTGCACAGCGCCGGAGTACGAGGCAGAGATGGGCCACGGAGGCATAAGGCGCCGGGAAGGCCCCTGAACAGGCCAGGGGAATGCGAGGTGCCTGGAGTGGATACCATCATCCGAATTTAAAAGATTTTTACTTTTATAGGAATGGACTTGGGAAAATCCGATGCTCGAATAGGGGCTGATTTTGGGAATAGGCATCCCGGGGGTATAAATCTTGTCGTATTTAACTGGATTGGAAAGAGAGGGAAAAAGAATTCATGCACCCTTTCGGCAAAAAATCGATTCCCAAGGCCTGGACTTCCACAAATTTGCCAATTTCAAGAGGAACGGTACAAAATAATGCAAATGAATGAGAATTCATATAAAATGGACTTGTACATACCTATAGAAGAGAAAAAAATAAGGATGGTAATTTTTTTATGAGGACAGCAGTTGTAACGGATAGTACAGCGTACATCCCGGAGGAATTGCGAGAGAAGTGGGACATCCACATGATTCCGTTAAATGTGATTTTTGGCGACGAATCTTACCGGGAAGAAATAGATATGACGGCTGAAGCATTTTATGAGGAAGTAAAGCACAAGGAGCTGCCGACAACCTCCCAACCGGCGATTGGCGAGTTCGTGAAGCTTTATGAAAAATTGGCTGAAGAATGCGATGCGGTCATCAGCATCCACTTATCAAGCGGCATCAGCGGAACCTATCAGGGCGCTGTGACAGCCGACGAGATGGTTGAAGGCATTGAAACCTATCCGTTTGATTCCGAAATCAGCTGCATGGTCCAGGGATTTTACGCCCTCGAAGCGGCCGAGATGGCAAAGCAGGGCCAGGCCCCTGAGGTAATCATCTCCCGGCTGAATGAGATGAAGCAATCGGTCAGGGCGTATTTCATGGTTGATGATCTCAGCCATCTCCAGCGCGGGGGAAGGCTGTCGAGCGCGCAGGCGATTATCGGGAGTCTTTTGCAGGTGAAGCCGCTGCTTCATTTTGTAGACAAACTAATCGTTCCGTTCGAAAAGGTAAGGACCCGGAAAAAAGCGATGAACCGGATCGTTGAACTTTTGGATGAAGACGCTTCAAAAGGCGGCGAGTATCGGGCGGCCATCATCCACGCCAATCGCGAGGAAGAAGCGCTTGAGTGGAAAAGCGAACTGGAAGCACAGTTTCCGAACGTGGAATTTTACATTAGCTATTTCGGAGCAGTCATTGGCACTCATCTAGGCGAAGGTTCAATGGGCATGGGCTGGTACAAGAAGTAAGTTTGCAGATGCAGCGAGAAACCGACACCATTTCCTGTCAGCGGGAGTGGTGTTTTTTCTTCATCAAACGATTGATTGAAACGAAGTTATCCACGCAATCTCCTCATTTATCAACATAACCCACAATGTTCTACCCCTTTATTAACATCTATCCACAGAAAAAACCGCTTTCAATCTCCTTTCATTTATTTTATCAACAAAGTAACCCACATTATCAACATTCATTTCGTGTTATCCACATAAAAATCCACAAAGGCTGTGATTTTTTTGAACCTGCAAAGAAAAATATCCGAATTGACTCAATCTCATCCCCAACACCCGCTATTTATTCACAACCCTGAACTGCAAAAAATGCTAACCGGCAAGCAGCTATTGATGGATGAACTTCCATTCGAGGCAGAGGAAATCCAGCGGCATCATGAAAACGGCTATTTAACTTATCGGAAAGGCCTTTCATTCGAAGGCAAGAAGCTGAAATGCGAGAGGTGCGGGACGACTGACCCGGCCTGGTTCGCCGAGTTTCCTTGTTCACGTTGTGGAGAGGCGGATTTTTATTGTCGCAAGTGCTTGATGATGGGGAGAGTCAGCGGCTGTACGCCGCTGGCCAGCTGGACTGGCCCGGCAGCGGCTTTCCCGCTGCATGAAAACCCGCTCAAATGGGATGGCCGGTTATCGCAAGGGCAAAGGGCGGCTTCGGAGCGTGTCGTCGATGCGGTCGACTCGTCAGCTGAGCTCCTGGTGTGGGCTGTGTGCGGAGCAGGAAAGACGGAAGTGCTGTTCGCAGGAATCGAGCAGGCACTATCAGCGGGCAAGCGGGTCTGTGTTGCCACGCCAAGAACGGATGTCGTACTTGAATTGGCGCCACGTTTTAAAAAGGTCTTTCCGGAAACGCCGATCGCTTCCCTGTATGGAGGAAGCGAAGAGCGCCATGAATATGCGCAGCTCACCGTGGCGACAACACATCAGCTGCTGCGCTTTTACCAGGCCTTTGATATGGTGGTTGTCGACGAAGTCGATGCCTTTCCCTATTCGATTGATGAAAGCCTCCAATATGCTGTCCAGCAAGCAAGGAAGCCGGGCTCGGCGCTTATTTACCTGACCGCGACCCCGAGCGCAAAGTGGCAGAGGGAATGCCGCCAGGGCAAACGGGCGCATGTGACGATTCCCGCCCGGTTCCACCGCCATCCGCTGCCCGTTCCCCGCTTTGCATGGGCCGGGAACTGGGAGAAAAAGCTTTCAAAAGGCAAACTGCCTGCGAACATCCTCAAATGGATTGGAACGAGGCTCGATCGCAACAAGCAAGCCCTCGTTTTTGCCCCGAAAATTTCCTCGATGGAAAAAATCCTCCCCATCCTCCGCAAGCTGGATCCCCGGATTGAATCCGTCCATGCGGAAGACCCGGAGCGCAAGGAAAAGGTCATGAAGATGCGCAACAAGGAGATTCCCGTTTTACTGACGACGACCATCCTTGAAAGAGGAGTCACCTTCCCGGATCTCGATGTCGCTGTAATTGGCGCGGACGACGGAATCTTTACCGAAAGCGCCCTTGTCCAAATCGCCGGCCGCGCTGGCCGCAGCCCTGATTTCCCGACCGGGGAGGTTGTGTTTTTTCATTATGGAAAAACGGAAGCGATGATGAGCGCCCGGAAGCAAATCACGATGATGAATAGGGAAGGCGTCAGGAAGGGGCTAGTTGACCAATGAGCCTCTGGAAGGGTGGATACTGCTTGTTATGCCATGAGGAACTGGAACCGGACATTTCCTGGGGGAGCCTGTTCGGGAAAGCGGAACCGGCAAACGTATGCGAGGACTGCCTGGCGAGATTCCCTCTGATTACCGGGGAAACCTGTGTGAAATGCGGCCGGCCGTTCGCGTTTTTGGAAGATGGATTTCGTTCCGGTGATATGTGCGTCGATTGCAAGAGGTGGGAAGACGATAAAGCGTGGACAGGAACACTTGATAAAAATATCGCCTTGTATCGTTATGACGATTTTATAAAAGAAGTGATCGCAAAATATAAATTCCGCGGGGACTATGTACTTGCCAGGATTTTTGCGGAGGATATCAGGAAGGCCCTGCAAGCCTTCCAATACGATGATCTTGTACCGATTCCGCTGAGCGAGGAACGGCTTTACGAGCGGGGCTTCAACCAGGCGGAGGGAATCATCAGGGAAGCAGGCTTTGAACCTTTCCGGGCTATGTCGAGGGTCCACTCTGAGAAACAGTCGAAGAAATCACGGCAGGAACGGATTCATCTTTCGCAAATTTTTAACATGGAAAAGGCCGTCGAGAGTAAAACAATTCTCCTTGTTGACGATATATATACTACAGGATCAACGTTGCGCCATGCGGCCAAAATCCTGAAGGAGCATGGGGCAGTGAAAGTGTATTCGTTAACTTTGGCGCGCTAACGCCGATTGAGATAAAATTGGAGGAGGAAGGACAGTGGAACTGACAAATTGTCCTCAATGTGGAGAGATCTTCGTGAAAAACAAATTCCGCGACACATGCGAGA
This sequence comes from Bacillus sp. REN3, assembly GCF_017912555.1. Lineage (GTDB taxonomy): Bacteria > Bacillota > Bacilli > Bacillales > Cytobacillaceae > Mesobacillus. The sequence goes on from NZ_JAERSD010000022.1 coordinate 29,054, forward strand.
AATGCTGGAAAGCGGAACAGGATGCCTACGATACAGTGTCCAAATTCATTAAGAAAAGGGAAAACCGGACAGCGTCCATCCTTCAGGTCGAAGAAGGAACGGGCGTATCGGAAGAGTTGATTTTAAAGTTCATCAAAACGGGCAAGCTGCAAATCGCCCAATTCCCTAACCTTGGCTATCCTTGTGATAAATGCGGGAGCATCATCCGCCAAGGAAAGCTATGCAGCAAATGTGCAGGGGAAATCAAAGCGGATTTAAAAGCGCACGAGCATGAAGAGACACGGAAGAAAGAAATAGCGAACCGAACCGTGACTTTTTTCACCCACAGAGATTAGGTGAAAAGATTTATTAAAGAAGTGTTTGTTTTTGCCGATAAAACGAATAAGAAAATCGTTATGAAAGCGAGGTTTCGACGATGAAAATCAATCATAACATGGGCCCGTCGGGGATCAATCCATACAAACGCCAGATGAACAAGCTGGAAGCAGCTTCCCATACACCAGGCAAGAAGGCGGACAAAGTCGAAATTTCTTCGACTGCAAAGGAAATGCAGCAGCTTTCCCAGGTTTCCGTCCAGCGCCAGCAAAAAGTGGAGGATTTGAAGGTCCAGGTACAAAACGGGACGTATAAGCTCGATTCCAAAGAAATCGCTAAGAGCATAGTGGATTTTTATCAAAAAAAATAACAGGAGATGCCCGTCTCGCTGACGGGCTTTTCTTAACGACCCGGCTCTAGCGCCCAGCCCATCGAGTCCATTCGGTCCGCAGAATGAAGTCAAAAAGTGGCTTCAGCGGCCGGACATATCCGGCGGACAGGAAGTGCTATTACCGGCGTTGCCGCGGGATGCGGCGCTTTTAGCCGGCCAGGGCTGGCCAAGGCGAATTCGATTTAAAAGAGGAGGGCAGCCGGTGACGATTGATACTCTATTACAGATCATGAAAAAGCAACTGAAACTCCATAAGAGCCTATATGATTTATCGGCCAGGAAAACAGAGATGATCAAGAAGGGCGACATGGCTGCCCTTGACAAGCTTTTGAAGGATGAGCAGGCGCATTTGGCAGCGATCAGCAAGCTTGAAGAGGAACGGCTTGCTGCAGCGAAGGCAATCCTGCCTGCCATCGACAATCCGTCCCTTGCGAAGCTTGCCGATGCCGCAGATGCCGCAGCCAAAGCGCAGCTTTTACAGGCAAGGGAAGAATTGCTGGCGGTCATTGAGGAAATCAAGGCTCGCAACGGCCTGAACCAGCAGCTGATCCATCAGTCGATGCAGTTCATCAACTTTTCGAGGAGCCTCGTTGTCCCTCAGCAAAAAGAAATCAATTACGGACCGCCCGCGGGCAAGAAGGTAAAGCCTGAGCAGTCGCCGGGTTTGTTCAATTCAAAAGCATAATAATTGGAGGAACGAAACATGCGTTCAACCTTTATGGGATTAGAAACAGCGCGCCGCGGGATGTTCACGCAGCAGGGCGCTTTGCATACAACCGGACATAATATCGCGAATGCCAACACACCAGGCTACACACGCCAGCGGATCAATTTTGAACAGACAGAACCGTACCCGAACGTCGGGATGAATAGGCCGCAGATTCCCGGCCAGGTTGGAACCGGGGTCAAGGCTGGCTCGATCCAGAGGATCAGGGAAAGCTTCCTGGACGTCCAGTACCGCGGGGAGACCAACAAACTCGGCTATTGGGAAACAAGAGCCGAAGCATTTACCAAGCTGGAGGAGGTCTTGAACGAGCCTTCCGATTCCGGTCTGGCGAAGACTATGGATCAGTTCTGGCAGTCACTGCAGGACTTGGCGGTCAACCCGACAAACTCCGGCGCGCGTTCGGTCGTACGCCAGCGCGGGATTGCGGTCGCAGATACTTTCAATTACCTGCACAATTCACTTTCTTCCATCCAGCGCGATCTGAAGAATGAAATCTCTGTGACCGAAAAGGATATCAATTCGATCACGTACCAGATCAGCAAGATCAATGGCCAGATTGCAGACGTCGAGCCGCATGGCTACCTGCCGAATGATCTTTACGATGAGAGAGACCGTTTGATTGACGAGCTTTCTTCGCTTGTGAACATCAAGGTCGATTACACTGGATCAGGCGGCAACTCACTTAAGATGGCCGATGGACAGGCTGTCATCAAGATGGTAAGCGACAGCGGCAAGGAACTCGGAATCCTGGTCAGCGGCGACAGCCACAATGAGATCTCGATAAAATTCGATGGAGTGGATGAGTCGGTAAAAACAGTCGCGATTGGCAATACGAAGTTTGATTTTACCGAGCTGAAATCCTCCGGGAAGCTTAAGGCGTTAGTCGATGCATATGGTTACGAGCAGACTGGGAAAGTTGCTGGCACCTATTCCGAGATGCTCATGAAGCTTGATGATTTGGCGTATACGTTTGCGACCAAATTCAATGAGGTCCACCAGGACGGGATGAGCCCGAATGATATCAAGAATCAAACGAAGGCAGGCAATCCGTTTTTTGCTGACATGGAAAATGCCACTATCCAAAGAAAGGGCTTCGCCAGCAGGATAGGACTTGCCAAGGCGATCCAGGATAGCCTGGATAACATCGCAACAGCGGACGGAACGGATCCGGCTAAAGCAACCATCGGAGATTCTACGAATATATTAAAGCTTGCGAATGTGATCAATGATAAGTTTGATTACGCCGGGAATAATGAACTGGCCAATTTCCGCAATTATTATGAAGGTGTGATTGGCGGCATGGCCGTCCTTTCACAGGAAGCTGTTAGGCTTTCGCAAAACAGCGGGTCGCTCAGGGAGGCAGTAGATAACCGCCGAAAATCGGTCAGTGCTGTTTCATTGGACGAAGAAATGACAAATATGATCCAGTTCCAGCATGCTTACAATGCATCGGCCAGGATGATCACACTCCAGGACGAAATGCTCGATAAAATCATCAACGGTATGGGAACCGTGGGAAGATAGGTGAGATAAAATGCGCGTAACTCAATCAATGCTGTCCTCCAATTCATTGAGGAACCTGAGCGAAAGCTACCGGAAAATGGGGAAATACCAGGACCAGCTGGCAACAGGCAAAAAAATCGCCAGGCCATCCGATGACCCGGTGGTAGCGATGAAAGGGATGTTCTACCGCTCAAACCTCACAGAGGTGGAGCAGTACAAGCGCAACCTTTCTGAGCTATATTTGTGGATGGAAAACTCGGAAGCTGGCATCGACCAGGCAAACAAAGGGCTGCAGCGTGTCCGTGAGCTGGTGATCCAGGGGAAAAATGGCTCCCTGAGTCCAAGTGACCGGGAAGCAGTTGCCAGGGAAATCGAGCAAATCAAGAACGATTTGGTGCAGGTCGCGAATACCCAGGTTTCAGGTCGGTATATTTTCCACGGAACGGATACGGACCATCCGCCGGTAAAAATGGTGGATGGCAAACCTGTTGTTGAAGCAAATGTCAATGACCCGGCTATCAACACCTATAAAGTTGAAATTTCCCGCGGTGTTTCCCTGCAGGCCAATGTCAATCCGGCTAAGCTTTTTAATCAGGAACTATTTGATGTGGTCCAGGGAATCCAGAAGGCGTTAGAAGATGATAAACCAGCCGATTTAGATGGGCTGCTCTCGAGTCTAGATGGCGTGATGGATAATCTGGCGGCAGAGCGTTCTGAACTTGGTGCACGGTACAACCGTCTTGAAATGGTCGATGACCGCATCAGCCAGCAGGAAGTGATGGCCAGCCGGATCCTGTCTGACAATGAAGACGCAGATATCGAGCGCGTGATCACTGACTTGAAGACGCAGGAAAGCGTCCACCGAGCCGCGCTAGGAGTCGGCGCCCGGATCATCCAGCCGACATTATTGGACTTTTTAAGATAAGCTATTCTCATCGGGAATAGCTTTTTTTGCTAAGGAGGGATTGGAATTGCAGCTCCCGCAGATCAGACTGCAATCCACTTTTGCACAGACTGAAATCAACACCATACAACCAATGCTTGAGATGGAGCAGCCCAAGGCAGAATTGGCAATCGAACAGCCTCCTGCAGAGCTTCAGATTAACCGGACGCCTTCAAAGCTGACGATTGATCAGACGAAGGCAAGGGAAGATATGGATTTGAAGTCCATCTCCCGCAGGATTGAGGAGGCCGCGCAGCAGGGATATGAGGACTGGCTTGCAGGGCTCGCGCGTGTATCCCAGGATGGCGATGAGTTGATGATGATCGAGAATGGCGGAAACGCAATCGCCGAACAAGCGAAACGCAACAGCGAGCCACCGATGCTCGAATTCAATATTGGCTGGATCCCGTCGGCAGGCAGCGTGAAAATCGACTATGATCCTGGAAGGGTCGATCTTGATTGGAAGGTGAATAAGCCGATCATCGAGAGCAGGATCAACAAACCGATCATTCACTACACACCAGGCAAAGCTGAAATCAGCATGAAGCAGTATCCGTCACTGAAAATAGATTTTGAGAATCTGAAACATGTCGGAATGAAGTATGAACAATCTATTTAAAGGAGATTGAAGCATGAACATTGCAACAAAGTATCATGGGGAAATAGACATCAATCCAGCGGAAATATTGACTTTTGAAAAAGGGATTCCTGGCTTTGCGGAGGAAAAGAAATTTGTCCTGCTGCCGTTATCGGAGGATGATTTCTTTTATGTGCTGCAATCCCTGGCAACAGAGGGGCTTGCATTTATCGTGACGAACCCATTCCACTTTTTCACGGCCTATGATTTCAAACTGGAGGATTCAGTTGTCGAAGAGCTGTCGCTGGAGTCGGAAAAGGATGTCCTAGTCTATTCCATCCTCACTGTCCAGGACCCATTCGAGAAAACAACCGCCAACCTCCAGGCGCCAATCATTATCAACTCCAAAAACAACAAAGCAAAACAAGTCATCCTGCATGATGACAACTATAATACAAAACACCCAATCTTTGAAAAAGCAGAAACGAAGGGGTGACCAGGAATGCTAGTGCTTACAAGAAAAAACGGTGAAAGCATCAAAATCGGGGACGACATCGAAATCACCATCATCTCAGCCAAAAACGACCAGGTCAAAATCGGGATCAAAGCTCCCAAGAATATTGACGTATTCAGGAAAGAAATCCTCGACCAAATCCAAAGCGAAAACGAACAAGCCTCCAAGGATATTTCATCCTTGATCCAATTCATGAAAAAATAGCAAAAAAATTATAGAACACTATTAAACAATTCCTCTACAAGACGATAAATCTATTGTAAGAGAAAATAAGGGCGGCCGACCTTATCACTCAAACAAATAAAACCATTGTTCACAAGGACGTGAACAACACATTCAAGGAGGAAATCAAGCAATGAGAATCAATCACAATATCGCGGCTCTTAACACTTATCGTCAGTTGAATACTGCTAACGGTGCTCAAGGTAAATCAATGGAGAAATTATCTTCAGGTCTTCGTATCAACCGTGCAGGAGATGACGCTGCAGGTCTAGCAATTTCTGAAAAAATGCGTGGACAAATCCGTGGATTGGATATGGCTTCAAAGAACTCACAAGATGGAATTTCATTAATTCAAACTGCTGAAGGTGCTTTAAATGAAGTACATTCAATTCTACAACGTCAAAGAGAATTAGCAGTACAGGCTTCTTCTGATACTAACGTAACTGAAGATAGAACAGCTCTGCAAGACGAGTTTAACCAACTTTCTGCAGAGATAGAAAGAATTAAAGACACAACTCAGTTTAACACTATGAACTTACTTGATGCGTCTGCAGGCGCATCTGGAGTCCTTAAGCTTCAGGTAGGAGCGAATTCATCGCAAACAATGGACTTAGACCTTAGTACAGGTGGTATTGATTTAACCGGTTTGCATACAGCAGTTGCGGGATTAACACTTGCTGATAATACAGCAGCGAATGCAGCTATGGATGCTCTTGATACACAAATTGCGGCTGTATCATCTGGTCGCAGCTACCTAGGAGCAGCTCAGAACCGTTTAGAGCATACTATCAATAACTTGAACACATCTTCTGAAAACCTAACTGCTGCAGAATCACGTGTTCGTGACGTAGATTATGCTTTAGCTGCTTAAGAGCAGTGACAAGCACAGTCGTCCTGGCTGGTAACGGCTAGTGATTATAATCGGGTGAATTGCTGGAAACCCCTTAAAGCTTTTCTTGCCACAACGTAGCTGGAAACGGCAGGCGTGAGGGTTTGAAAAAAGAAAAGATTGGGCAATCAGCAGCCAAGCTCCTGGCTCGAAAGAGTGGAGAAGGTTCAACGACTAGGATAGACCATCTAAGGCAAAAGCTATGATGATGAAATCCATAGGTGAAGCAATGACCATCAGCATTGCGAATCCGAAGTGCCCGACCCCTACCAGATGCTGGAGGGTGAAGATATAGTCTGGTCATTTGTGAAAGCAAATGTTCGCACGATGGCGAAAGAAATGATGGAACAAACTAAAAACTCTATTCTTTCTCAAGCAGCACAAGCGATGTTGGCTCAAGCCAACCAACAGCCACAAGGAGTTCTTCAACTTCTTCGTTAATTTTCACCTTAAGAGGTTTGTCCACTGGGCAAGCCTCTTTTTCTTGCTTGGATATTTGAAATAGACACTATTTCGCTCATTGTGATCCCGGTTTCCTTTTGAATGTAAGAGATTTTTATTAGCTCTTCATAGTGAGGGTTACTTGATGTCCGAACTGCCATTCCAAATGATTAATTTATCAGTTGATACTGTTCAAACCATTCTTTAATAAACCTATCTGGTGCAATAGATTGTAACAGCTCTCTTATTTCCTGTGAAGGTTTCAGAAGTTTAAAGGGAAGATAGACCGTTGTCCGTTTTTTCTGCGGAAATCTTACATCTTGATCTGAATAAGAGGGTAACTGCTTTCTCATCATTGATGGGTGTATGTAATCTTTTATAAGGTGGAAAAAATACATGATTTGCCGTTTGTCATATAGGCATAATCGATTTTGGCCATCAAGTGAGAACTGTAATTTGAATTTTTCCTTGATTAATCCAATTAACAACCTGTTTTCAGATGTAGAAAAATTATCTGTTGAGAGCACTACTTTCTTAACTGTGTTTTCTTTTAGGAGAAGATGGCCGTCATCTTGATCCACCATGCTAACGATTCAGGAGTCAAGGATGAATAGAGTAAATCCGGCGGAAGTACTTTAATCCGACCGCAATACCACTTTTCTTTCAAATAAGTAAAAAACAGGTGATGTTTTTGACTGAACATACACCGATTCAGAGAATCCTGCGATAACTCTGGGATCCCTGTCTTTTTTATATTTGGGCGGCGCTAAAGGAATAAAATCTTTTAGACTGTCGAAGCAATAATAACACCAGTCTTTATCTGCATATCTATGCTGAAAACGTAAACGAGGGCTTTTGTTCTTTTCGATCGTTAAGTTCCCATCTCCAAGTAGCTTCCCATTAATTAATCCAAGCTGATGAAGAGGAAGAATTTTTAAGATATCTTCTAATTGGTCCATTTTAAACCACTCCTCATTACAGGAACGTTTATTCTCATTTATTTTAGCATATCCATTGCAAAAAACTTGGATAAGGATTAGTTTATAGTTAATTAGACCTATTACTTAATAGGGACTTTTGTATTAATATAAGAGGTAAATAAAAGTGAAAAAGGCAAATCATAGGAAACTATGAGACGCAAAGCCAAGGGCCTGACCTGTATGTTCTATACAGTTGGCAGCCGGTTACCACAGGATACATAGACTTTTTTACTATGGGCCTTGGTAAGGTCTTTTTGTTTGCCCTTTTTTCAGAAAAGGAGAGAAAGATGATAGGGAAATTATTCAAAATCCAGACTTTAGTCGTCGTCATGGTTTTGTTTGCGCAATTGATCCTGCCTATAGGAACAGCATTGGCCAATGATGCTGGAAGCATGCTGCCGCCTAGCAATCTAGTGTATTCAAAACCATCTCCAGAGGATGTAAGGCTTAGCTGGGACGCTGTTTATGGAGCGACAGGTTACAACGTTTATGAAATCCAGGAAGGACAGATGACGCTTGTCGGTACTTCCAGGACAGCGAGCTACAGCCTGAATGACCTGCCTGAAGGTAACTACAGATATACTGTTTCAACCTTGAACGGTGATGCTGAATCTGGTCCTTCTGCACCTATTACTGTTGACATTGTCTATCCTTCGATGGCAGCCCCAGCGAACCTGACGTATAAGATTCAAAATGGAAACGACTTAATCCTCAACTGGACAGCTTCGCAATATGCTCAAGAGTACTTCATTTATGAATTGCTGGAGGACGGACAGAAAAAACTCATTACAAAGACAACTTCAAATAGTTATACGAAAACAAATACTGAAGCTGGCAGCTATACATATGTGGTTTCTGCATCCAATAAGTTCTTTGGCGAATCTGCAGCATCGGGACCGCTCACTGCAGAAGTGATCCAGCCTGTTATGGAGAAACCGGAGGATCTGTCATTTACAATCACTAACGGTACGGATGTCACATTGAAATGGAAGTCTTCATATCTGGCAAATGGATATAAAATCTATCAAATGGTGAATGGAGAAAAGGTCCTTAAGGAAACCGCCACTGGAACAAGTGTTAAATTCACGAACCAGCCAGAGGGCGACTATGAATATATTGTCCATTCATTCAGTGACCGTTTTGGGGAATCTGCCGAGGGAAGCCGAACTTCTTTGACTGTCAGCCAGGTCGTTATGCCGGTTCCTGATGCTTCTGCAAGAGTCATTAATTTTAATGATATTGTCCTAAGCTGGGGGCGTGTTGATTATGCAAACAGCTATAAGATCTATCAGATTATTGATGGTGAAAAGGTTCTGAAAAATACTGTGACAGGAACTTCAGTCACTTTTTCAAAGCAGCCTGCCGGAGAATACCAATATGAAATACATTCTCACAGTGACCGCTTCGGTGAGTCTGAAAACGGCTCTAAACTGACTGTCACTGTGGACAGCTATGAACTTGCAGCTCCAGAAAACGGCAGTCATAAAGTTTCAAATGGAAACGACTTGAACCTTTCCTGGAATGCTGCCGAAAATGCGAGTGATTATAAGATTTATCAGATCGTCGATGGCCAGCGTGTGTTGAAGGATACACTGACAGGCACAAGTAAAACATACTCAAACCTTGCTGAAGGGACATATGATTTTGAGATCTTTTCATCGAATCCACGGATTGGTGAATCTAAAGACGGATTGAAAATCAGCGTCGACATCGTTCATCCAAAAATGACGGCGCCAGGCAATGTTGAATATTCCGCGAGCAGCCCGACAAGCTTCTCCTTAAGCTGGGGCAAGGCTGAATACGCAACGAATTATAATGTTTATCAAATACTTGATGGCCAAAAGGTCCTTAAGAGGACGGTAACTGGCACGAGCATTTCCTACAGCAATATGGAAGCGGGAGAATATGAATATGAAGTGTATTCCTATTCTTCTAGGTTTGGCGAATCAGCAGCAGGCAGCCGGGTGAAAGTCACGCTTGATGGCTATATCATGCAGGCTCCTGGAAACCTGAAATACTCGGTTCTCAATGGCAATGACATAAAGCTTGAATGGGACTCAGTTGCGTACGCAGCAAGTTATAAGGTCTACCAGATTATCGATGGCGAAAAGGTCCTTAAGACGACTGCAAAAGGAACATATGCTACGCTGGCTAACCAGCCGGCAGGTGAATATGAATTCGTGATTCATTCCTACTCCTACTTCTCAAGCCAGTCACCTGAGGGTGCAGCTATTAAGCTATCACTTGTTCATCCCGTAATGGAGAAGCCGGAAAACGTAACAGCAGCACTCCTGAATGGAAATGATGTAGCACTGGCATGGGACTCAGTTCCTTATGCCACTAGTTATAATGTTTATGAGTTAATAGATAATGAGGAACTGCTGATCGGTTCAGGTTCGTCTTCCTCATCTCCAAAAAAGACTTTTGCGAATGTATCAGAAGGTGAACATCAATACATCATCCGTTCCGTCAGCAGCCGTTTCGGAGAATCAGCCCAAGGCGGGAAGGTTGAAGTTTCGGTTGTATTCCCTGAAATGCAAAAGCCGGAAAACCTTACGTACAGCATCGCAAATGGCAATGACATCGTGTTAAAGTGGAATTCATCTTCTTTGGCAAAGTCATACAATGTTTATCAAATCGTGGACAAAGAAAGAGAGTTATTAAGAACTGTTACCAGCACATCAACTACGTTAGTGAATATGCCGGAAGGGGATTATACCCTGCAAGTAACTTCAGTAAGCGATCGTTTTGGTGAATCAGCTGATTCAAGTTTAGTAGAGTTCGAGCTTGTTTTCCCAATCATGCAGTCACCAGCAAATATTACGTACAGCATTGCAAACGGAAATGATATCGCCCTGAGATGGAATGCCTCTGTCTATGCCAACTCTTATAATATTTATCAGATTACTGATGGAAAAAAAGAGCTGGTGAGGACGGTGAAATCTACATCTTCGACTTTCACCAACATGCCGGAAGGGGACTACTCCTATGAGGTTCATTCCTTCAGCGACCGCTTTGGTGAGTCTCCAGAATCAGCTAAACTTGAGTTGCGGCTGACATGGCCTGAAATGCAGCCGGCAGTATTATCAGGAGCAGTATTTAATGCCAACAATATCACCTTGTCTTGGCCCAAGGTAACCTGGGCAAATGGCTACCAGGTCTATAAAGTGAATGGCGAGAACCGCGAATTGCTTTATAAGGGAACGGCATTGTCCTATAAGGTGTACAACCTGACAGAGGAAGAACATTCATTTGAAGTTGTAGCTTACAGCGACCGATTCGGGGAGTCGCCAGCATCTAATAAATATATTGAAACAATCATCTATCCTGAAATGGAAGCGCCGAAAGCGGCTTTGAAGCTTCTCAGCGAAACAAGCGCAAGAATCTCATGGGATTTCGTGACATATGCGAATGGGTATAACATTTACGAAATCATTGATGGCGAACCGGTCCTTGTGGCTGAGAAAGTGAACAACTTATCTTATACGCTTTACAATCTGACGTACGCGAACCATCTTTATTATGTGACATCATACAGCAACTCCTTCGGGGAATCAGCTCCTTCAGAAACAGTGCTGGCCAAATTGATCATCGATGAAGAAGCGCCGGTGACAACGTCTGATGCAAAACCGGATTGGACGAATAAAACGACAACGGTGAAGTTGTCTGCGACCGACAATGAAACAGGGGTGGCAGCGACGTATTTTTCATTGGATGGTAAAAACTTCACAGAAGGTACAACGATCACAATCGAGAATGAAGGCGTTCATGAAGTTTTCTTCTATTCAATTGATAAAGTCGGCAATGAAGAGGAAGTCCAAACGGCCGAAGTGAAGATTGACAAGACAATGCCGCAAACAACAGCTGACCTAGTAGATAAGTGGGCAAATGAAACCGTATCTGTAAAGCTAGCCTCAGCAGACAAACTAAGCGGAGTAGCAAAAACCTTCTATTCAGTAGATGGCTCTGAGTTCACGGAAGGATCTGCGTTCGCCGTTTCGGGTGACGGATTCCACCAGGTTTCGTATTACAGTATCGATTATGCCGACAATGTGGAAGAAGCACACTCTGAAACAGTGAAAATTGACACCCAGGCACCTGTGTCTGTTCCGAATATTGAAGATAAATGGTACCAGGATCGGTTTGAGGTGGAATTTGCAGTGACAGATAATCTTAGCGGCCCAGCTTCAACGTATTACTCTGTCAATGGATCTGATTTTACCGAAGGAACTGCTTTTACGATTGAGCAAAAGGGAAGCTATGAAATTGCTTATTACAGTGTCGACAATGCTGGAAATAAGGAATTGCTTAAAACGCAGACTGTAAAAATGGACAATGAGTCACCCGTTACCTATGCAGATATTGGGGAAAGGTGGTATCGGGATCATGTGAAAGTAGAACTCATTGCGGCTGATGATTTCAGCGGTGTTTCGGCAACGTACTATTCATTGGATGGCATCCATTTCGTTGAAGGTACAGAATTGATGCTTGAGAAAGATGGTATCTATCAAGTCGCCTATTACAGTATAGATAAGGCTGGCAACATCGAGGCAGCCAAGTCGCAAACAGTGAAAGTTGACCTCCAGGCGCCCGTGACTGCTGATAGTGCATCTGATCAATGGTACAAGGAGAACGTGGAGATTGTTCTTTCAACAGAAGACAACCTGAGCGGCGTCGAAAAAACCTTCTATTCTGTGAATGGTTCTGAATTCAAAGAGGGTACAAGCTTTATCGTTTCCGAAGAAGGAACGAATGAAGTTTCTTACTACAGCGCCGATGCAGCAGGAAATATCGAAGCACTAAAAAACATCCAGGTAAAGGTGGATAAAACAGCGCCTTCGATTCAAACGGATATAAATGAAGAATACGAACTTGGTTCAGAATTTATCGTTTCTTATACTACTGAAGACGAGCACTCAGGAGTTGCCGTTGAGGAAGCAGATATAAATGGGCTGAAGTATAAAAATGGCGAAACGATTGAACTTGATCAGCCAGGCATTTATACGATAAAGATAACAGTGACAGACCATGCCGGCTGGACGTCAACATTCGAAAAAGGATTTGTCGTCTATATCCCAGCCAGCCTCGAGGTCCTGCCTAAAGTGATCAAAGGAAATAAAGGCATTTTTACCGTCAAGGCCATCCTGCCGGAAGAATTCGCAGGCACTTCCTTTGAGATTTCAAGCGTCAATTTGAATGAGGTTGCTCCAGTCCTGTCCAACAACGGCTTGAAGAAACAGGCTGAAAAAGGCCACTTTAAATTCGAACGTGAAGATTTTGACTGGAAACCAGGGAAGGAAAAAATGGAACTACAGGCTTATCTTGATAACGGATATTTAGTAAAAGGATCAGCAAATGTAGATGTAAAATAAGCGGAAGGCTCCTTTTGAGGAGCCTTTTTCTGCTTTTATTTTCTTAAAAGGTTAAAGAGTCAACAATATCCAGCCGATATAATCAATATAATATGCGCTCTAGAGGAGGCAATAGCATGATAAACCGTCTCTCTTCAGATACACCAAGTACAGTCATCTTTGAAACGATTAAGACGAAAATTGACACCATTGACAGCGGTGCGGCGGGGGGAATGGAAAAAGACTCGACCGCCATTCCGGTTCAGGAGGGAATGGAAAGGGTTCCGAAAGAAAAGCTGCAAAGCACAATTGAAAGTCTGAATAGATTCCTTCAGCAAAGCCATACGGCATTGAAGTTCGAATATCACGAAAAACTGCAGGAATATTATGTAACGCTTGTTGATGAAAAGACCAAGGAGGTCGTGAGGGAAATCCCACCTAAGAAAATGCTCGATTTTTACGCGGCAATGACCGAATTTCTTGGTTTGGTCGTTGATAAAAAAATTTAAGAAGCAGGTGAAGCAAACATGGTTAGAATAGGCGGACTGGCAAGCGGAATGGATATAGATATGATGGTCAGTGAATTAATGAAAGCCGAAAGAATGCCATTGAACAAACTCCACCAGAAAAAGCAATTGGTTGAATGGCAGCGCGATGATTACCGGGCGATGAATAAATTGCTCGCAGACCTTGATAAATTTGTGTTTGATGGCATCTTCCGCCAGTCGACTTTCTCCAAAAAGACCGTTACATCATCAAATGAGAGCGCAGTTTCTGTCCGGAATATAAATGCAACATCGAATTTAACATCGAGTATCCAGGTGAAGGGCCTTGCAGAAGCTGCGTATATGACAAGTGATGGCAGCATCGTCAAAGCTGGCGAAACCTTCGATCCAAGCTTGACTCTGGATAGTCAAAGAAACTTCCTGGCACAGGGTTTCACTGGAACAGAAATTAACATCCAGTCCATAGGAAAAAGCGGCGCATTGGGGGCGGAGGTGGCTATTTCCTTTGATCCCGCGAAAGATTCCCTAAATGATGTCGTTAATAAAATCAATAGTTCTGAAGCTGGGGTTGTTGCATTTTTCGATTCTGCAACAGGCAAGTTTTCCATTTCTGCCAAGAATACTGGAGACATTGCAGGCGGAGCGGAAATCAGGCTTCAGGGAGATCTCCTGACAAGTGCACTGAAAATGGATGCTGATAACCAGCTGGCAGCAGATGCAACCGTTCCTCAAGGGGAACAGCCGAGAGGAAAGGCCGGAGTCAATGCGTCCTTTATCATCAATGGCCTTCAGACAGAACGTCCAACCAATACCTTTGTCATCAACGGATTTGAATATACATTAAAGCAAACAACAGGAACTGCTGCAGTTACGGTCAACTCGGCAACTGATGAAGAGGCGATTTTTAAATCCGTAAAAGACTTTGTGGATAAATACAACGAGACAATCGCAGGGATCAATTCGAAGATAACTGAAGAACGTTACCGGAAATATCAGCCGCTTTCTGACGAAGAAAGGGAAGCAATGACTGATAAGCAGGCTGAAATGTGGGATGAGAAGGCAAAAAGCGGCATGCTCCGAAACGATTCTATTCTGGCAGGCTCCTTAAATAAAATGAGGATGGATCTGTATAGCCGAGTCGGGAACGGCTCTGATGAAATCAATGATAGCTATGACCAGCTTGCAGAAGTCGGGATCACCACTTCAAAGAATTACAGGGACGGAGGGAAGCTCATCATTGATGAGAAAAAGCTCCGTGAAGCAATCAAGAATGACCCAAACGCAATTTATAAGCTATTCACACATGAAAGCACGGTCAAAGAAGAACAGGGGCTCGCGCGAAAGCTAAGGGCTTCAATCAAGGATACGATTACTACCATTGAAGGCCGTGCCGGGAGTGCGCTTCGAACAAATGCGCAATTCACACTTGGAAGGGACCTTACCTCGATTGACAAGCAGATCAACCGTTTTGAGGATCGTATGATAAAAGTAGAAGACCGCTACTGGCGCCAGTTCACCGCGATGGAAAAGGCGATCCAGCGGGCGAACAGCCAGTCCGCATACCTGATGCAGCAGTTCAGCTATTAAAAAATTCCCTTTCATGAAAAGGAGAGTAAAACATGGCATTAAATAATCCATACCGTTCATACCAGCAAAATTCGGTCAATACCGCCACACCGGGCGAACTGACTTTGATGCTTTATAACGGTTGTCTGAAATTCATTCACATGGCAAAGCATGGAATCGAGAATAAGAATATCGAAATGAAAAACACGAATATCCAGAAAGCGCAAAGCATTATCCAGGAGTTGATGGTGACGTTGAACATGGATCTCGAGATTTCACAGAACATGATGTCGCTGTACGACTATATGAACCGCCGGCTGATCGACGCGAACATCAAGAATGACACAGCGATTTTGGAGGAAGTCGAAGCGCTTGTCACCGAGTTCCGCGACACATGGAAGCAGGTCATCCAGGTGAACCGCCAGAAGCAATACAGCCAGGGCGGCATGGCGTAGTGAGCGCGGTCAAACAATTTTATCAGCTGACGGTTGAGTTGATCCAGCTGCTCGGAAAAACAGATGTGGAACGCGACGGAAAAATCGTCCGCATCGACGAGCTTTTGGATCAGCGGGAAGCGCTCATGAAAGAAATCGTTCCTCCTTATACACCTGAAGAAGCGGAATTCGGGAAAGAACTGATCCAACTTGATGCAAGGCTGGCCCAGCTACTGCAGGCCGAAAAACTTTCAATCCAAAAAGACATCAAAAATTTGCAGGTAAAAAAAGAGTCGAACACAAAATATGTTCATCCTTATCAAAACCTTTCCACGGACGGCATGTTTTATGATAAAAGAAAATAGGTGAATGGGTTGGAAGAGGAAAAATACCTTTTGGCCAAGCGATACAGTGATTTGCTGGAGACAGTCGAAGAAGGCTTCGAATATATCGCGAAGAGTTTTGAAAACCTTGCCTACACAGAAGGGGACAGGCTGCTGGATGATATCTTCACTGCCTTTTCGCAGATCATCCAGACGAATTTCCTTTTAGCTGAGTTTTACAAAGAAAATGCACCACTGCTAAAAACCCTGGCTCTATTCGAAGCCGTTGTCCATGAAGCTGAGAAACTCGATGGCAAATTCGGCGACCCGTCCGCAAAGCAGGAAATCATCCTTGAGCAGCTATATCCCGCTTTTTCTGCTTGGAAGCAAATGGTCGGGAAAGAGCTGAACCCCTATATCCATGTGTGACCGCCTGATTCCGGGCGGTTTTTTCATATTCCGATTATTTCCAACAAAATTACCACTATCACGACATTAAAAATAGTCAAAAATTCGTCAAATCTTATTACTGTTTTTGCAGGAGTTCTTTGGGGTAAAATAGAATTAGTAATACATAGCTATTTCCCAAAGGAGGAGTTCACTATGAACTACAACATTCGTGGAGAAAACATTGAGGTAACTCCGGCAATCAGAGAGTATGTCGAGAAGAAGATTGCCAAGCTCGAACGTTATTTCACCGAATCCCCAAATGCAAATGTGAATGTGAATTTAAAAGTATATCAAGATAAAAAAGCAAAAGTTGAAATTACCATTCCGATGAAGGACCTTGTGCTCCGCGCCGAGGAAGTTCATGACGATATGTATGCTGCGATCGATTTGATCACTGATAAATTGGAACGTCAAATCCGCAAGCATAAGACAAAAGTGAACCGCAAATTCCGTGAGAAGGAAAGCCTCAAGGATTTCGCGCCAATTTTCACTGAAGTCGGCCAAACTGAAGAAGAGGAAGATCTGGAAGTTGTCCGCACGAAGAGCTTCGATTTGAAGCCAATGGACAGCGAGGAGGCCATCCTGCAAATGAACATGCTTGGCCACAGCTTCTATGTCTTCACAAACGCAGAAACAAACCGTACAAACGTTGTCTACAAACGTAACGACGGCCGTTATGGTTTGATTGAAACTCAATGATTTTGAAACTTCCGCCCGCAGCTGAATCGCTGCGGGTTTTTAATTTGCCCTGAGTAAAAGGGATTGGCAACCAGGTGTCGAACTATCTTCACAGGAGGCGATCGTGATGACATTTTCAATTGTTGGCTATGATCCGAAGGAAAAGGAATGGGGGATTGCGGTACAATCCAAGTTCCTTGGCGTTGGAGCGCTCGTGCCGTTCGCAAAAGCAGGTGTCGGGGCAGTTGCTACCCAATCGTACGCAAACACGGCCTACGGCCCGCAAGCGCTCGAATGGATGGCACAAGGGAAGTCCGCAAGCGAAGCGATGGAGCTGATCACGAGGGATGATCCGGACAAGGAGATGCGCCAGGTCGGCCTGATCGATGCAGAGGGGAATGCCGCCACCTTCACCGGTACATACTGCTACGATTGGGCCGGTGGTGTGACAGGCAAACATTTCGCTGCCCAAGGAAATATTTTGGTTGATGAAAAAACCGTGCAGGCGATAGCGGGAATATTTGAAGTGAAGAAAGGCTCCCTGGCGGAGAGGCTGCTGGCTGCTCTCGATGCCGGCCAGGAAGCAGGCGGTGACAGCAGGGGCCAGCAGTCTGCCGCGCTGCTTATCGTTAAGGAGAAGGGTGGCTACGGGGGCTACAACGACCGCTACATCGACCTGCGTGTCGACGATCACCCTGAACCAATCAAAGAACTGATCCGCATTTATGGGCTGCATCAGCTCTATTTCTCCAAATCGAAGCCGGAGAATGTGGCAGCAATAGAAGGAGAAGTGAAAGACGAAGTTGTTAAGCAGCTGAAGCGATTGGATTACTTGAAGTCAGGCCCTGCCAATGAAGAAGAGCTGTTCAAAGCCCTCACATCCTTTATCCACACAGAAAACTTCGAAGAGCGGGAGCAGGAAAGAGGGAAGATTGATCTGGATGTTTTGGCGTTCATGAAAAAACACATTTAAAAAGCGCAGCCTCTCTTCTTTTTAAGGAGAGGCTGCGCTTTTCTCATTGGGCTGGTTTCAGTTTTTTTGGAGCATGGGCGCCGCTTATCGATTGTTTCAGGAATCCCGAGCTTTCTGGTTCATTGCTGTGGCAAGAAGAACACGCTGCTGTGCTGGTTTCCGTATGTCCTTCAATCACTTCGTTCAATGCGTTTGTCTCAGGGAGTGAAGGGGTTTTTTTATAAAGGTCCATTTGGCCATTATGGCACTTCAAGCAAAATGTCCGTTCATCCGCTGCGGTCCAGTCAGCCCCAATCACTTTGAACTTATCTCCATCAGCTACCGGTGCATTGCCGAGGCTTTCCCTTAGCTGCTTCAATACCATTGACCCGTGTGTCTCATGGCAATCCGAGCACGGCATTTGGCCTTGCATCTCCGTTCCGTCCGGCAGTGTCGTTGCAATGTAGTGGCCTGAGCTGATATCCTGATAGTACTTTTCGATATCCACCAGCTTAGGGTTTTTCGATTCATTCTCAGCATTATGGCATTTCAAGCATAGCGGTGTATCGGATTGCAAAGATGCTGCTGTCCATAAATCCTTTCGGTAATGGAATACCTTGTTGGTTGAGGCTCTCTTTTTCATTGGTGTTTCGGCGTCATGGCAGTTTTCACAAAGAACGGTTTCGCTATCCTGTATCCCTACCCCTGCTGCCGCAGGATTTGCTGACTGGTCATGGTCATAGACAAAATGATCCTTCAGCAAATTGGGATTCCCGGCCGTCCAGGAAAGATGCGGGTTATGGCAATTTGTGCAGGATGAAACCAGCGCATGCTGAACCTCCTTAGGTGCTGATGATCCATCTGTGTATTCATCGTGGCTATTCGTATTCTTTAACTTGTCGGGCATCGGAATTCCCATTGTCCCGTCATGGCATGCCATACAGTAGTTTTCCGTGTTTTCCTTAACCGGGTATTTGTTGTCCCCGATGGTTGGCTTGTTCTCGATATGGGTGCTATGGCAATTCGCGCACATATTCGTATTGGTCATATAAAATCCGTGCGGATCTGTTCGATAGAATGCATCGCGATGCGGGTTACTCTGGGTCGTGAATTTAATAAAAGCCGGAAATACCCTGTTGCCGTCTATATCAGTCAGGGCAGGATCTACATATAAATAATAGGTTCCGCTGTAACTGAAAGATCCTGCGGAAGGAGTAATGGTAAAAAGGTAGTCGCCATTTTCCTTTATTACTCTTTGAACATTTATATCCACTTTTTCACGATCATTGTCATTCAAGATAAAGGGAAGAGGATGGTCAGCTAAATCCGTATCGTCTCGAATCGTCACCCGTATTTTTGCGTCTATGGGCACCTGAGTCATGTCAGCACCCGGGTAAGAGATTGCGTCATCCTTTGAAACAATCTGAATATCCGTGACAAAAGGTCTTGCCGTACTTGCTGCGGTCATTGTGAGCGTAGAGGTGCCGGAACCGGTGTCAGGCTCTGTAGTCTCCTCGGCTGGCACTTCGGGCGTAGATTCCTCCGGAACACTTTCCCCTGCAGATGGTTCTTGGGTGACGGGGGGTTCTTCAGGCGAAAGCTCATTTGCAGGTTCCTCAGGTGCCGTAGTTGAAGGACTATCTGAAGGGGGAGTCGCTGCTTCCGAATCAGCAGGGGCTTCTCCTTCTGTTAATTCTGAAAAAGCTTTTTGATTAGGAAAAGGAAGCATGACCGATCCGGCAAAGAGAAAGAAAACAAGGCAATATGTAAAATATGATTTCAAAACCATTCTGTTCACCTGCGGTCAACTCTTTTCCTGTTTTTTTAAAAGGTCCGTATATAGTCATTATAATTGGGATTAAATAAGGAAAACACTCAAGAAAATATATATTTTTTGACACTTTTTTATTAGAATGAAAGAATATAAAGAAAAGGCAGCAAATGGAATCTTGCTGCCTTGAAAAATGATGTTTTTCTTTTTGACTATCAAATAGCCCCACTATTTGATAGTTTTTTTCCTATTAAGGAGCAGGAACACCCGGCTGGGCAGGACTGTAATTGCTCCATGTGTTTTCATCGCTTGCGATGGAACCATCATGGCATCCGAAGCATACGGACATACCTGTGTAACGCTTCAATGCAGAGGATGGGTTTGGATCTTTCAGATAGCCAAGAGCGCCTGCTGTGTCGCCCTCAAATTTGCCTCCAGGCGCAGTCAATTCAGTTACTCCACGGTCAAGTGAGTCCTTCATGATCGTTGCGTCTGTTCCGTGAGCATAGTGGCAGCGTACGCAAGTAAGCTTGTCAGTATCTGTCTGGTGGCGGTGTGCTGTCGTGAATACGCCTGTTTGATTCGCATACGTTGCAGACAGATAGTCTGTGTGGCAGGAAGCACAGAACTTGCTCATCTGGACACCATTGTCTTTTATATACGTAGGAACTGTGTTATCAAAATAGTCACGGTTGGTTGTAACCTTTTCGATGCTGGCACCAATCAGGAAGGTGGCACTGTCAATGCTGGCCGCAGTACCGTCCCCAGGTTTGCTATACGCAAATCCGTCCTTCCAGACAAAGACAAAGTTTGTGGATGGAGCCTGGGCAACATCAGCTGCTTTAAGTTCTGTCATGACAGCAGGCCTTCCGCCATCAGAACGCACCCAAATGGAAGAGTCTGTGATGTATTTCTTCGCTTTATAGTCCCATTTGTAGGTGGAAATGACGGTGGAACCGTCTGGAACGGCCGCTTTCGTGAAGAACGTGTTGGCTGCGATCGCCGCGGCATCGACTGTCTGCCTTACAAGGATGTAATCACCGACATTTGTTGCTGGAACGGCCGCTTTATCATAGATGCTTTTGTTTGAAAATTTCATTCCGCCATTCGTTCTGCCGTCTGTGATTTTATTTTCAGTTTTCACCCAGCCGGCAGGGTCAAGTTTCAATAAACGTGCGCTGTCAGATCCGTGTGGATTGTGGCAGCTTGAACAAGTGAATTCCTCTGCCCATTTTCCGGTATCCACATGATTTCCGCCAGGCGCTGCTTTGACGGATACAGATCCGTCTGACAAGTGGATGGACATGTTGCCTTCATGGGTTCCGCCGAATGTACCAGCGTTGGTAGGATCGCCGAATACGCCCTTAGCTCCCATTGTGCCGTCATGGCAGGCAGCACAAGTGCTATAAGTGCCGTCTTTGAACAGCAGGTAGTGGTCTTCGCCTGTATGTGTCTGGTGGCAGCTGGCGCAAGAGTTCGTGTTGTTTTGGTAGCTGCCGTGTGTTTTATGGCCAGCTACATTTTTCTTTGTGACGTTGAAGCCAGTTTCGTTCGCGTTGACAAAGTTTGTTAACGTGTCAACCACTATGTCACTGGCCACTTTGTTGGCAGAATCGGTTACAACGATTGTCGCTCCGGAAACAGTACCCGGAACATCCTTACGGGCCAATTCAACTGTGTATGGCTTCCCCTGGGTCAGGACAGGAGTGGTGTAAGTCCCTTTTAATGCGACATCCAATGCGGCATCCTTTGTCTCTACAAGGACTCCAGACTCAGCCTCCTTCAGCGTAACCGTAAAGATGGACCCTTCTGTGTCTTCTCCTGTGATCCCGTTAAAATCAACTTGAACAGTATCTGTTCCAGCTACACGGACTGCCTTAAGGCCAAATGGATCTTTCGCGAGGGCAGCCGTGCTGAAGATTCCCACTATCAAAAATGCCAGGATCAGTGAGAAGCTCAGTTTAAACTTACTCATTTTGCAAACCTCCCTTATTGCTTGTTAAATACTCTTTGAATCTCGAAAATCTTCTATGCTTATTCCAGGCACCACCTCCTTCAAGGAAATGAGTTTAATAGTAAATCGCTACGCGCTGATTGAATGTATCAGTGACGTAAAGCTGTCTCTTTTCATCAAGGAACAATCCGTTAGGGAGGTAGAATTGTTCATTTTCGCTACCCATGCCGCCAAATTGGAAAATATTTTCTCCCTTTTCATCGAATCCATATACAAAGTGTGTCATGTTATCGACCATGAAAAGGATGCCCTTGGAATCGACTGCAAGGCCGCGTGGATTGATGAATTTGGACTCC
The DNA here is from genome assembly GCF_017912555.1 of Bacillus sp. REN3. Classification (GTDB taxonomy): domain Bacteria; phylum Bacillota; class Bacilli; order Bacillales; family Cytobacillaceae; genus Mesobacillus. The sequence goes on from NZ_JAERSD010000022.1 coordinate 50,897, forward strand.
CCTTTACCGTCTTTGGAGCCATTTATGATCCGTTTGAATTTCCCTTTATTGTCCAGAACTACAACACGCTGGTTCCCTGAATCGGCTACATAAAGGTTTTTATCCTGGTCAACGGCAACGGCGTTCGGAGCATTGAACGGGTCATCTTTGCCTGAAGCAGTGGAAATTTCAAGTTCTTTTTTGCCGTCAAGGCTGAAAATCATGATTTTGGAACCTTTTATATCGGTCAAATATAGTTTGTCATCAACAATCCTCAGTCCAGCTGGCCCTTTGATCGTAGGGGAGGGACTGCCTTTTTCCTCAAAGTATCTTAAAAACTTTCCTTTTTCATTGAAAATTGATATTTTCCCGTTGAATAAGTCCGCCACATAGACATTTCCATCTTTGTCCCCTGTGATTCCGTATGGGAATTTGAACTGGCCTTTTCCTTCCCCTTCTTCTCCGAATTTGAAAAGAGAAGTACCGGAAAGATCGAATACCTGGACTTGCTTATGGTTCGTATCGGTTACATAAATGAATTCGCCAATTTTGGAAACATCCATTGGCTTATCAAGGGGAGAATCAAAATCACCTTGGATGAAATAACTGAAGGATGGCTGATCCCCTTTTGCAACATCCGTCACCCTGGTCACTTTCTGGCCGAGGTTAAGGAAATAAATAACGGCAAATAGTATCGTTGTTAAACCGGCGATTGCAACCATCCATATATAAACGGTTTTCTTTTTCACAGGATTTGCTCCTTTCTAAGTAGCGTTAGTTTTTCGATCCGAGCCGGTCTAATGCTTCTAAAGCGGGTTTGTAGAGGGGGTCATATGCCAGTGCTTCTTTGTAAATGGTTTGCGCTTCATCTTTCTTACCCTGATCCTCTGCAAGCATCCCGATTTCGAAGATGATATCTGTATTTCCCGGTTTCAGTTTATCCGCTTCAGCCAAAGCTTCATTTGATTCCTTATACATCTTAAGTTTTCTATACGAGATTCCTTTCATTAAATGACCTTTATAATCCCTTGGGGAGATCTCGGCCGCTTTAATGGCATTTTTAAGTGAGTCATTCAGTCGATCTTGCCTGTCGTAAACGATGCTTAGGTTCAAATAGGCATCGAAATAATTCTTATCCAGCGTTTTTGCTGTTTCGAACTGCTTGATCGCTTCATCATAATCCTTTTTCAAGAAGTAGCTGTACCCAAGGTCGACTCGCAGCTTTGGATCGTTAGGGCTATGGTCGACCTGGCTTTTATTGTATTTCAATTGTTCTTCTATCTGGCCGGCATCGGTCTTCTCCCAAAGATACTTATCGCTAATGTAATAACCTGCTGAAAGGCAAATGGCCAATGTCAGTACCAGCAGCAGGGTAGACTGCCACCAGTTGAACCGATCGTTCTTCTGCGCTTTTTTGTCAATTTCAGGTTCTGGTGTGTGTAGCTGTTCCTGCGTCTTCATATAAACCCTCCTAATCGATTGTTTCTTTGTGGCATGAGGAACACTTTGGTTTAAAATGGCATGAATAACAGGTTTGTGTTAACTTTGCCCCTTCATTGACCCGAATAGGATGTGTCAATCTCCACTGTTTGCCATTATGGCTGCTTGGGTGGCAGCTGCTGCATGTCACATTATTGGTTTTGTTAATTCCTGTCTTTTGGTAGTCATGGCAGGCTAGGCAGCTTTCCGAACTCTTCTTGGCCGTGGCGCCATGGGTTGCGATGAATTGCTTATCATGGCTTGGCGGCCGCTGCATATGGCAAGCCTCGCAAAAAGTATTTTCCTTGGCGTAATCTTTGACATCCACTTTTTTGCCGGCTACTTTTTCACCCTGGATGTATTTGGAGTGGGCAGGCCGATCGTTGAAAAGGGTGATTTCATCCTTGGACATATATTTATGGCAATCATTGCATTCTTTCATATTCTTCGCTGCTTGTGTCCCGTGTGTGCTGTCTTTGAAGCCGGGTTTTTTATGACTGTCGGGATACATCTTGGTGGTGTGGCATGTTTCGCAGGCGGTGGAAACATTCCGCGCTGCATGGCAGTCCATGCATGTTTCCATTTTCGGGCGGATGAATGTCGGGTCCTTCATCATCGACTGACCCAGATCCTCATCCCACTTGCTGTAATCAGATTGGAAGGTTACCTTTCGTTCCGCGATCTTTCCGTGTGCAACACCGCTATGGCATTCGGTGCATGTTATATTTTGTTCTTTATGTTTGGTATGCGGAATGATCAGGTCCCCAGTTGGGGTGGCTTCTCTCTTGTTCATGTTGTGGCATGTTTCACATGCGCTGTCTGGAATATTCTTTGGCATCTGGATCGGCGCGGTGTACGTTTTGGTAACGCTCTTGAAAGCTTGTTTCGCTCCGTTCGCCTTTGCTTTCGCAAGATTCTCGAGCCCGGGGTCAACGTGGCAGCTGACACAATCGACTTCGCTATGGGAAGAGGCCTTCCACGTATAGTACTCCGGCTTCATCTCATGGCAGGATGCGCAAAATTTAGAACTCGATGTCCCTTCGAGCCCGATAAAACCAACCGAAAAGAATATGACGATGAAAAGCAGGGTCAGGGCTGCGACCTTGCTCCAATTTTTTTCATAAAAACGAGGAGGGGCCTGCTCTTTTTCACTATGTTCCTGTTCCAACATGCTCCCCTCCTTTTCTGTGTTTCGCTGCTGTTATTTTTTCTTCTTCTCGTCTTTAAAGCCGGTGCGGTGGCAGTACTCACAGTAAACGTCCGTCGGTGCCGTGATCTTGGCTCCTTCTTCAGGTTTTGTGCGGTCGTGGCACACATAGCATTCTGCTTTTTGTTCGTTTGTCTTGGCTTTCGGTGCGTGTGCAGTCAGCCATGCATCACTGTCCATATGTCCTGGCGGGCGCTCGCCGTGGCAAGTGCGGCAGAAGTTGCTTTCGCGCGAGTCTTCCTTGACGACGGTGATGTTCGGCACATACTTTGGTTTCGTTGCTCCAGCTTCAATCAAGGTAACGATGTCTTGTTTTTCGACCTTCCTGATCCACTTCGCATCATTATGGCAGTCGAGGCACTCGTTCAAATCTTTTACCGCGAAATCGCCGTGCTTTTGGTTCCATTGGTTCAGGTCATGGTTTTTCGGAACACTGACTTCCTTATGGCAAGTAAAGCAATCCATGGAAATCTTGACATCTTTTTTCTGCTTGCCAATTGCCTGGAGGATAATGTCCTGGCTGAGTTTATTGTCATGCGCTTTCTGTTCTTCGGCGGTCAGGCTGGCTGTTTCAAGGGTCGAAGCTTCCGCGTGGCCATCCTTGGCCGCTTCTTGATCATTTTCTTCCTTTTTGCCGTGGTTGTTCTCCGGCAGGCTGTATTGGATATCCGTCCATGGCCGCTCGCCGTTGTTGACTTTGTCATGGCAGTCGATGCATGTTCCCATGTTCGGCCTCATATAATCGGCTTTCACGAGTTTATCAGCGTTTTCTTTTGTCCAGTAATCCAGGTTTTTCTGGGTGTTCAAGCCGCGCTCGACGACTTTGGCATGGGCAACGCCGCTGTGGCAGGTGATACATGGGATGTCTTCCTTGATATGGCCATCATGGTTGACGATCAAGTCTCCGGTGGCGGTCACAAGCCGGTTTTCTGAGTGGCATTGCAGACAGTTGTTGTTTGGCACGGCAACCGTCTGGACAATTGGGTCTGGCGGGCCGACGATGTGGTAATAAACTTCCTTCATGGATTCCATTTTATGGACAACTTCATTGACAATTCCAGGATCGACGTGGCATTCAACGCATTGGATCTCGCTGTGGGCACTCTCCTTGAATGTAACGAATTCAGGGCCCATTTCATGGCAGAAGGAGCAAAATTGGGGATTGTTCGTCGCAGAGATGGCTCCATACGCTGTACCTGCGATCGCAATGCTGGCAAACAAGCCAATGAATAATGCCCGCCAGCGGTTAACCGGGTTCTTCCAATCTATATTCCTGAATTTTCTCCAGAGCCTTCGGAACCAACCGGGCTTTTTCTCTGTCTCCTCGATTTCCTCTGTCTGGATTTTTTTCTTTTTCTTTTTCCAGAAGCCCACCGTGCTCATCCTCCTTTGCCTGGATAGGCTTTAAATTTGTTTTGAGTAATCTTCCCTATTACAAAGTATCTAACATTCCTAATCCATTTCCAATGTACATTTTGTGAATAAAATTCCAGATTTTTATATTTAATAAATTATTCACAAAACTGACGATAATCTGGAGATTTTGCTGATTTAATAGAGTTTTTACTGTTGAAATAGTAAGAATTAGAATAATGAAAGAGTGAATAAATATGTAATTAATCTTATAATGTTAAAAACGGACTAACAGCGGTTGGGTCTCATTTTTGCGATATTATCAGAACATGATTTCAGCAAATATTGGTATGAGGTATGCAAGAAGGCAAAATTCGATTTTTTTCGCGGCTGGAAGGGGGTTGGGACGTACCTGCGCCAATGCAGCCTTAGTTGTCACTGCTGGGTGTAAGTGGTAAGATAGAAGGTATATCAATCGAATTTTTCAGAAGAGGATTCGGTGTGTAAGTAGCGAATCTTTTTTCTTTGGAGTAAAAAAACACGCAATCAACTTGACGAGATTCAATAGATAAAAGGAGCGTCTGTATGGGGATTTTAGCAAAAATTTTCGACCAGAATAAACGCGATATCAAACGGCTGACAAGGATGGCGGATCAAATCGATGCGCTTGCAGGCGAAATGGAAAAGCTTTCTGATGAACAGCTGCGGGCAAAGACAGAGGAATTCAAGGAGCGTTACCAAAAAGGGGAATCTACCGATGACCTGCTTGTTGAAGCGTTTGCGGTTGTCCGTGAAGGCGCGAAACGTGTCCTTGGCCTTTATCCATATAAAGTGCAGCTGATGGGGGGCATCGCCCTTCACGAAGGGAACATCTCCGAGATGAAAACGGGTGAAGGTAAAACGCTGACAGCGACGATGCCTGTTTACTTGAACGCGATCACCGGCAAAGGGGTTCACGTCATCACAGTCAACGAATACCTCGCTGGCCGTGACGCTACCGAGATGGGGCAGCTGTATGAGTTCCTTGGCCTGACTGTCGGTTTGAACCTGAACAGCATGTCGAAGGAAGAGAAGCAGGAAGCTTATCGTGCTGATATCACATATGGTACGAACAATGAATTCGGCTTTGACTATTTGCGTGACAATATGGTGCTGTACACGCACCAGAAGGTACAGCGCAAGCTTCATTTCTGCGTCATTGACGAGGTTGACTCCATCCTGATCGATGAAGCGCGCACGCCGTTGATCATTTCCGGTTCAGCGCAAAAATCGGCATCGTTATATATGCATGCCAATGCCTTCGTCCGCACATTGAATAAGGATGAGGATTATACTTATGATGAAAAAACGAAGGGAGTCCAGCTGACGGAGGAAGGAATCACCAAGTCGGAAAAAGCCTTCGGCATCGAGAACCTTTTTGACATCAGCCATGTGACCCTGCTTCACCATATCAACCAGGCATTGAAGGCGCATGCGAGCATGCACCGCGATGTCGACTACGTCGTCCAGGACGGCGAGATTGTCATTGTTGACCAATTCACTGGACGTCTGATGAAGGGCCGCCGCTACAGCGAGGGTCTGCACCAGGCAATCGAGGCGAAGGAAGGCCTTGATATTCAGAATGAAAGCATGACGCTAGCGACGATCACATTCCAGAACTACTTCCGTATGTATGAGAAGCTTTCCGGTATGACGGGTACAGCAAAGACAGAGGAAGAGGAATTCCGCAACATTTATAACATGAATGTTGTCGTCATTCCGACAAACCGGCCGATTGCCCGTGATGACCGCCCTGATTTGATTTATGCGAGCATGGAAGGGAAGTTCAGGGCTGTTGCCGAGGATATCGCTGCCCGCAATGAAGCTGGACAGCCAGTGCTTGTCGGTACGGTCGCGATTGAAACATCCGAATTGATTTCACAGTTCCTGACGAAAAAAGGCATCAGGCACAATATCCTGAATGCGAAGAACCATGAGCGTGAAGCGGAAATCATTGCCGAGGCAGGCCAAAAAGGCGCGGTCACGATCGCGACGAACATGGCCGGCCGTGGTACGGACATCAAGCTTGGCGAGGGCGTCAAGGAACTAGGCGGCCTTGCGGTCATCGGTACTGAACGCCACGAAAGCCGACGGATTGATAACCAGCTGCGCGGACGTTCCGGGCGTCAGGGAGACCCTGGTGTCACCCAGTTCTATCTGTCAATGGAAGACGAACTGATGCGTCGCTTCGGTTCAGATAATATGAAATCGATGATGGAGCGTCTTGGCATGGATGACACCCAGCCAATCCAGAGCAAGATGGTTTCGAAAGCCGTGGAATCCGCGCAAAAACGTGTGGAAGGCAATAACTTCGATGCCCGTAAGCAATTGCTGCAATACGATGATGTCCTTCGCCAGCAGCGCGAAATCATCTACAAGCAGCGTGACGAAGTGCTTGAAGGAGAAAATCTTCGTGACATTGTAGAGAATATGATCAAGTCCTCATTGGAGCGCAATGTCGCAGCCCATACACCAGCAGGCGAGGAAATGGAGGAATGGAAGCTTGATGGCGTCATCGACTACGTGAACGGCAACCTGCTCCATGAAGGGGATGTTACAATTGAAGACATCCGGGGCAAGGAGCAGGATGAAATCGTCGATCTCATCATGGCGAAAGTGAAAGAACGATATGATGAGAAAGAAGCTCAGCTGACAGAAGAGCAAATGCGCGAATTTGAAAAAGTCATTGTGCTTCGTTCCGTCGACTCGAAGTGGATGGACCACATCGACCAGATGGACCAGCTGCGCCAGGGAATCCACCTGCGTGCCTACGGGCAGATCGACCCGCTCCGTGAATACCAGCATGAAGGTTTCGCGATGTTCGAGAACATGATCCTGTCGATTGAAGATGATGTAGCGAAATACATCATGAAGGCTGAAATCCGCAACAACCTGGAGCGCCAGGAAGTCGCCAAGGGACATGCTGTCAATCCGAAGGAAGAAGGCGGCAAGGCCAAGAAAAAGCCAATCGTCAAAAAACTTAACGTTGGCCGCAACGACCCATGCATTTGCGGCAGCGGCAAAAAATACAAGAACTGCTGCGGCAAAGCTGAATAACCGCACCAGGTTACCCTTTGGATAAACAACAAGGTTTGTTTTCCTTTGGGAAGTGGGCGGGATTGGATAAGAAATTCTGCTGCAGAGGCAGAACCCGAAGAGGGATGAATCGGATTGTGGAACTTCCTTTGGGGTTTGGAACGACTCGGCAGGAGTCCATAGGGTCTGAGTCAGATACCCTAAATAAAGCCTAAGCTTAGAGGGAATATTCCTTCATTATGTACAGGGGGATCAGCCCCGTTAAGAGGCCGGCGGTTGATCCGCTGGTTTCTTTTTGTTAAAAAAGTACAGGCCTGTTTTTACGATAGTGTATGAAAAATTTTGATAAAACGGCTATAATAGAAAATATCTTTTTGATGAGGTGAATGATATGGAATTAGCAGATATCAGGAATGAGCTTGAAAAATCAGCTAGGAAATTAGCGGACTTCAGGGGGTCTCTTTGACCTCGAGAATAAGGAAGCGCGGATAGCCGAGCTGGAAGAAAGGATGCTGGCTCCGGATTTCTGGGATGACCAGCAGAAAGCGCAGGTCGTCATCAATGAGTCAAACGCGCTCAAAGACCAGGTCGATGTGTTCAATGAATTGAACGAGACATACGAGAATCTCGATTTAACGTTCGAACTTGTGAAAGAAGAGAATGATACCGAGCTAAAAGAGGAATTGGAGAAAGAGCTTGAAGAATTCATCGAGAACATGAATGAATTCGAGCTACAGCTTCTGTTAAGCGAGGAACACGATAAAAACAACGCGATCCTTGAATTGCACCCGGGCGCGGGCGGCACAGAGTCTCAGGATTGGGGTTCGATGCTGCTTCGGATGTACACACGCTGGGCGGAGAAACGCGGTTTCAAGGTCGAGACGCTTGATTACCTTCCAGGAGATGAAGCAGGAATCAAGAGTGTGACCCTAGCCATCAAGGGGCATAATGCATATGGTTACTTGAAGGCTGAAAAGGGGGTCCATCGCCTGGTGCGGATTTCACCGTTCGATTCATCAGGGCGCCGCCACACATCCTTCGTGTCATGTGAGGTTATGCCGGAGTTCAACAATGAAATCGAAATCGATGTGCGTTCCGAGGACTTGAAGATTGATACGTACCGTGCGAGCGGTGCTGGCGGACAGCACATTAACACGACGGACTCCGCTGTCCGGATCACCCATATCCCGACTGGTGTAGTCGTGTCCTGCCAGACAGAGCGTTCGCAGATCAAGAACCGGGAAACTGCCATGAAGATGCTGAAAGCGAAGCTCTATCAGCGTGAAATCGAACAGCAGCAGGCCGAACTCGATGAAATCCGCGGCGAGCAGAAGGAAATCGGCTGGGGAAGCCAGATCCGCTCCTACGTATTCCATCCATATTCCATGGTGAAGGACCACCGGACTGGAACGGAATCAGGAAACGTCCAGGCAGTCATGGATGGCGAAATTGATCAGTTTATTGATGCTTATTTGAGGTCGAAATTGAGTTTATAATAGTTTGTTGATCCCCCGCCCGGTGAGGCGGGGGATTTTTAATGTTTTTTCGGGCTTTTTTGATCGAAATGGGCAGTTGGAAAAATTATTCTCTTGATGTCGGTGGGAATCTCCCGATTGGAGCAGATATTCTCTCGATAGGCTGGCATATTCTCCCGATTCAATCCGATAATCTCCCAATGAAGTGCCGGAATCTCCCGTTTGTCCATTTTATGGAAAAATAAAACCTCTACCCGAAATAGGTAGAGGACGTTTCATCATGCATTGAAATATATTCTATTTTTAGTGATGCCTGTAAATTGAAGATCCATTTTCGAAAGTAAATACGATGCTTTTTTCTGAGAAGGGAGGAGTAGGAAACTTCTCAACTGTTTGTTTGTGATGGTCGGGCTGACCAACAAGAAGTAATCTTGGACAGCCTGTTCATGAGCATTTGATGAATCGGCTCCGCAGCTTGGGCAGTGCCAGCTTTTTGAGAATCTTTCCATATGGAATTGATTGCAGTCAGGACAGAGGACGCCAGGGATGATGTCAGATGGGGAAATGTTATAGAGGTGAAGATGTGACCCTTCAGGTTCGTGGCTCTTGATCAGAAGCCTTGTCAATTTTTTTAATTCCTTCACTGATAGGAATTCTTTTTGGTGAAGGGTTTGGTATTCTTCAACCTTCATCACGAGCTTGCCGCCCTTGCATACTCTTTCGTAGATTTCTTTATTTTTAGTCGGATTTTGAAGGAATGTTCCTTGATTGCTGTAGGTTACGAGGAATTCAAAAGGAGGCGAAGAGATGCGATGCTGATTAAGCCAATTTTTCAGCTGATATAGCTGTCTTTTAACCTGAAGGACTGGATCATCATAAACCTCTTCTTTTTCATTATACCTTCGGATCACTTGATTGAAATCCGGATCAAATTCAATGATGCCGGGCATATTTTTATTTTCGATCAATAGAGCGAATTTGGTAGACAGGAGAAGGAAGTCGATTTGGAAGTGGTTTTTTCCGAGGGGGATACGCAAATCCTGGAAAATGTAAAAGTCATTTTCGTCCAAAAGGCTAATATAGTAATCTAAATCTTGTTCGCCTTTTAAGCCAGCCCTTCGAATGAGCAAATCTTGCAGTATCTCTTGCCTTTTTGGATGATTTGGAGGAAGACGGCGCAGCAATGCTTCGTTAATGAGGATTTTCAGGGGAATTGTTCTTCTTTTTACTATCAAATACTCTCACTCCTTTTCATTGATGATTAACTATTCGACAATCTGCGGGAAAAATCCTTCTTTTTTGACTCATAGGGCGAATTTTAGCCGGAAGTACGCAACTGGAAAAATTATTCTCTCAATCAGGCTGGTTAATCTCCCGATTAGACTAACTATTTTCCCAATCCCTTTCAATAATCTCCCGATAGAACTCATTATTCTCCCAATAAAATGTGATAATCTCCCGTTCTTCCTAATTTAGGAAAAACTAGGTTTTTCTCTTTGTGTGGCGAACCCCCAATTACCTATTTCCAGCAACCCCGTTGGCCATGCATGAAGTCATCCGAAGTGATAGAGCCGAGCCTGCGCGTCCAAGCCGATCCTGGACCTGAAACCCATCCGCTAAAACAGGTAATTTTCATCCGATCGGCGAACCCCGCAATTACCTATTTCCACAACCTCGCTGGCCATGCATGGAGTCATCCGAAGTGATGGAGACCAACCTGAGCGTCCAAGCCGATCCCGGACCCGAAATCCATCCGCTAAAACAGGTAACTTTCATCCGATCGGCGAACCCCGCAATTACCTATTTCCACAACCTCGCTGGCCATGCATGGAGTCATCCGAAGTGATGGAGACCAACCTGAGCGTCCAAGCCGATCCCGGACCCGAAATTCATCCGCTAAAACAGGTAACTTTCACCCGATCGGCGAACCCCCAATTACCTATTTCCAGAAACCCCGTTGGCCATGCATGGAGTCATCCGAAGTGATGGAGCCGAGCCTGAGCGTCCAAGCCGATCCTGGACCTGAAATCCATCCGCTAAAACAGGTAACTTTCACCCAGGATACAAATAAAAATGCGCCCCTTGCAAGAAGGGGCGCTGTCTGTATTAGATAAACAAATTCAACCCTGAGTCCTCTGCGTCACCGAGGTAAGCTGCGACTCCGCCGATTTCGACTCCGTCGATGAGTTCTTCTTTTTTGATTCCCATGATATCCATGCTCATTGCGCAGGCTACGAATTTGACGCCGGCGTCCATGGCGTTTTTCATCAGGGTTTCGAGGCTATCGACATTCTTGTTGGCCATCACGCTTTTGATCATCTTGGCGCCCATGCCGCCCATGTTCATTTTGGATAACGGCAGGTCGCTTGTGCCTTTTGGCATCATCATGCTGAACATTTTCGCCATCATGTCTTTTTCGGTAGCCGGCGCGTCGCTGCGCTTCAGGATGTTCAGTCCCCAGAAGGTGAAGAACAAGGTGACTTCTTTGCCCATCGCTGCGGCTCCGGAAGCAATGATGAATGTTGCGATTGCCTTATCAAGGTCGCCGCTGAACACTACCATTGTCGCTCCATTTTTAGCTGGAGGAGCTGATGGAACCTCAGCCGGTGCGGCTACGGTATTTACCGGAGCATCTGCACTCTTTTTCTGTATCTGCGCCTTGAACTTTTTATCTTCGAACTTTGAGCCTACAAGTCTGTTCCCAGTCTTTTCGCACCATGCCTTGATGTCTTTCGTGAAACCTGGGTCAGTGGCATGGACTTCAAGCACTTCGCCTTCCTTCATTTCGCCGATTGTCTTATACACTTTCATGATCGGTCCAGGGCAAGATAGTCCGCAGGCATCAAGAGTGGTTGTAACCGCTGGCGGAGCAGTTTCTACTCCAGGAGCAGCTTTTTCGGCTACAGCGGCAACCACTTCTGCAGCTCCCGCAGCGATTTCTTCTTCTGCCTTGCGCTTTGCCACTCCGTTATCGCTGATAGGTGTGCCGCAGTTTTCACCTGCATCAGGCTCATATACACAAGAGTAAGTCTTATAGCCTCCATCAAGATTTCGCACCTTGAAACCGGCCTGCATCAAAATGCGGGAAGCAAGATAGCCGCGAAGGCCGACCTGGCAGTATACGTACACTTCTTTGTTCGGTATTTCACTTAAGCGGTCACGAAGCTCACCAAGCGGGATGTTGACAGAGCCTGCAATCATTCCCATATCGCATTCAATCGGCTCGCGGACGTCGATCAGATAACTGCCATTTGCAAGGATGTCATTGATTTCATGCCACTGGACTGTTTCCACCAAGCCTTCCGCAACATTTTTCGCTGCGTAGCCAGCCATGTTTACTGGGTCTTTCGCTGAAGAATATGGCGGTGCATATGCCAGTTCCAGGTCTGGAAGGTCGAAAATAGTCATGCCACCTTTAATAGCAGTAGCCAGCACATCAATTCGTTTGTCAGCTCCGTCGTAGGCTACAGCCTGCGCACCGAAGATTTTTCCTGTTTCGCGGTCAAAAATCAGTTTCAGCGCGATTGGGAAGGCTCCAGGATAATATCCGGCATGTGAGCTCGGGTGCACGTGGACCACATCGTAAGCGATACCAAGGCGCTTCAAAGTTTTTTCGTTATTCCCTGTCGCTGCGACGGTCATGTCGAATACCTTCGCGATGGATGTACCGAGTGTTCCCTGGTATTTGGAGTCAATGCCGTTGATATGGTCAGCGACAATTCGTCCCTGGCGGTTTGCCGGCCATGCAAGCGGAATATGGGTAGCCTGTCCGTTGATATAATCTTTTACCTCAATGGCATCCCCAATCGCATAAATGCTTTCGTCTGCTGTCTGCAGGTGCTCATTGACGCGGATGGCGCCGCGGAGGCCAAGCTCCAGTTCTGCTTCTTTCGCCAGGTTGTTTTCAGGGGCGACACCGATTGCCAGGATGATTAAATCTGTTTCAATCTGTTTGCCGCTGTTCAGGTTAATCAGCGTGCCGTTCTGCTCAAAGGATTTCACTCCATCCTCCAGCACAAGGTTAACGCCTTTTTCGCGGAGATGCTGATGTAAAATCGATGCCATTTCAAAATCGATTGGCGCCATGATCTGATCAGCCATCTCGACCAGGGTCACCTCGATGCCACGCTCCCACAGGTTTTCAGCCATTTCAACGCCGATGAAGCCGCCGCCGATGACGGCTGCTTTCTTCGGCTGCCGGACATCTACATATTCCTTGATTTTGTCGGTGTCAGGAATGTTGCGTAAAGTGAACAATGCTTCTGCTTCTTCGATTCCCGGGATTGGCGGCTTGATTGGGCTCGCTCCTGGAGATAAAACAAGAACGTCGTAAGTTTCTTCATATGTTTCGCCTGTCCTGAGGTTCTTGATCTCCACTATTTTTCGCTCACGATCAATTCGAGTCACTTCACTTAAATTGCGGATATCCATGTTGAATTTTTTCGACATGCCTTCGACCGTCTGGACGAGAAGCGCGTCCCGCTCCTGGATGATGCCGCCGATATAATAAGGAAGTCCGCAGTTTGCGAAGGATATATACTCGCCGCGCTCGATCATAACGATTTCCGCTTTCTCATCCAATCTTCTTAAACGTGCTGCAGTTGTCGCTCCACCAGCAACTCCGCCAACGATTATAACCTTTTTAGCCATTTTAATTACCCTCTTTCTGAAAATGAATTTATGAGAATTTATGATAGGGATTATTGCTATCCAGTCTGCCCAGCGACTCGGTGCGACAGGGCAAATCGATATTCCTCTACAGGCTGGGCGAATCCTGTGGATCTTGTTTCGTAAAAATCGACTGTACAGGTGACACTAATCATGTCGTCGCCTCCTTATACGTGAAATATATCACAAATTACCTAGTGGGGTAAGGGTATTGTGAGAAACGTCAACAATTGTTCATAATTTCACAAACTTACCGATGCGATTTTTCTTTTACTTCTATTATATAAATCGAGAATACAGTTTTTCACTCCTTTAATACGGTGCATCGATAGTATTTACAGTTTTATAAGCAAGTGCTATACTCACTGACGGTGTTTGACGGGCGACAGAGGCCTGTTGAATTGACAGATAAGAAAAAGGGGACAGGTAAGTTGAAAAGGAATCGAAATCGGACAATGAATCCAGCCTTGGGCAAACTGATAGAGTATGTATATGTCTTGATTGGTTCGGCGTTTGTAGCGGTGGCATTCAATGTGTTTCTCCTGCCAAATCGGGTTGCTTCCGGCGGTGTCAGCGGCATCAGCACGATTCTGGATGCGGTTCTTGGCTGGGAGCCTGCGTTTGTGCAATGGTCTCTTAATATTCCGTTATTTATTGCCGGAGTTGTTTTGCTCGGCAGGCAATATGGGTATAAGACTCTTGCAGGGACCATTTTCCTTCCATTCGTAGTATTTTTGACAAAGGATGTTGAGCCTTGGACATTGGATCCTTTGCTTGGCTCACTTTTCGGCGGCATTGGCGTCGGACTTGGGCTTGGCATCGTCTTCCGCGGCAATGCCTCGACTGGCGGTACAGATTTGGCGGCACAGATCATTCAAAAATTCACTGGTCTTACACTTGGTACCTGCGTTGCATTGATTGACGGCTTGATTGTATTATCGGCAGCGGTGGTCTTTGACATTGAACGTGGCTTATATGCATTGATTGGCCTCTATGTAACAAGCAAGACGATTGACCTTGTCCAGGTGGGCATCGGACGCTCAAAAATGGCGATGGTCATCACAAACCGCCAGGAAGAAGTGCGTGAGGCAATTTTGCATAAAATTGACCGTGGTGTGACAAAACTATCAGCATACGGTGGCTATACCGACCAGGAACGCCCAATTATCATGTGTGTCGTCGATCAAACGGAGTTCACAAAATTGAAACAATTGGTCCAATCCATTGATCCCGCAGCATTCGTAATCGTGATGGATGCCTCGGAAGTATTGGGCGAGGGTTTTAAAAGGGCGTAACTTGGTATAATATAGTCATGTATGCAAAATTTTCATAGGGGGAGTTAAGTTGAAGAAGAAATTATTGGCTTTATTGATGGGAACCTCCTTAGTACTTGCTGCATGTGGCGGCGGCGGAGATGAAGGCGGCAAAGATACTGCTGGTGCTGATCCGGAAAAATTGTTCAACCAAAAATGTTCAAGCTGCCATGGCGGCAACCTTGAAGGCGGAGCTGGCCCTAAGCTTAGCGATGTAGGCTCTCGTTTGTCACAGGAAGATATCGAGAAAGTCATTGCTGAAGGAAAAGGCTCCATGCCTCCTAAATTGCTTGAAGGCGACGATGCAAAAGCAGTTGCTGAATGGCTGGCAGAAAAGAAATAGGATCCAAAGAAACGTCCTGATGCCCAGGACGTTTTTAATTTATCGCCGCAGAATCTGAAAAGGATAATAGCATGGTCTCCCAACAAAATACTTCCTATCATTCACCCGCAAAATAAGACTTTTCTCCCTGAAAGTATCCATTTTTAAAGAACTTCACATTTTTTTCACAGTTATTTTGTAAACATACTGTTACCTTAATGAAATAAATCTAAATATTCTTTATATTTATTGCTGATTGTAATGTCAGTGTTCAAGCGAAATAATAGGAAGTTCGGTGGCTTAAATACTAGGATTAACATCCTATATTGGTAATTTTAGGATATTTTATAGGTGATTGAAAAGAAAATGTAATATTATAGAGGGTTTCTTTGCAATAGGGAGATGCTATAATAGGCTTGTTACAAAAAATGTCGAAGTTTAGCCATCGGAACAGACTAACTATCTAAGGTGAGACAAAAAATGATAGAAATGCAGGATGTTTATAAAACATACCCGAACGGCGTGACCGCCGCGAACGGGATAAATGTTCATATAGAGCAAGGCGAGTTTTTATATGTAGTAGGACCCAGCGGAGCTGGCAAATCTACTTTTATAAAAATGATGTACCGGGAGGAGAAACCTTCTAAGGGGACCATCACGATAAATGGCGTCAACCTTTCAAAATTGAAGGCTAGCAAGGTTCCCTTGCTGCGGCGCAATATCGGTGTTGTCTTCCAGGATTTCAAATTGCTGCAGACTCTTTCAGTCTATGAAAATGTAGCGTTTGCACTCGAGGTCATCGAAGAGTCACCGCAATACATAAAAAAGCGGGTCATGGAGACACTGGAGCTGGTAGGCCTTAAGCATAAAGCAAGGGCGCTTCCGTCCGAACTCTCAGGGGGGGAACAGCAGCGCGTTGCCATCGCACGTTCCATTGTGAACGCGCCTAAAGTGGTGATTGCCGATGAGCCGACTGGAAACCTGGATCCTGATACGTCTTGGGAGATCATGAAAATTTTCGAAGAAATCAACATGAGGGGAACCACAGTAGTGATGGCGACCCACAACAAAGAAATCGTCAATACAATCACGCATCGCGTCATTGCTATTGAAGGCGGCAGGATTGTACGTGACGAAGTGAAAGGTGAATACGGATATGAAAGCTAGAACATTTCGCCGACATGTCCGAGAGAGTCTCAAGAGTTTAGCCCGAAACGGCTGGATGACCTTCGCATCTGTCAGTGCCGTAACGGTTACATTGCTTTTGGTCGGTGTGTTTTTCGTCATTATGATGAATTTGAATAAGGTAGCATCCACCATTGAGGAGGATGTGGAAATCCGCGTCCATGTGGATGTGGCAGCGAACGACAAAGATAAAGCGGTATTGGAACGGCAAATCGGCGAGATTGCCGGAATCAAAAGTGTTAAATACTCTCCGAAGGAAAAAGAGCTTAATAGTTTGATTGATAGTCTGGGAGAAGAAGGAGAAGCTTTTAAGCTTTTTGAGCAAGATAACCCTTTAAACGATGTGTTCGTCGTAAAGACGAAAAATCCAACAGATACTATGTACGCGGCTAAGAAAATTGAAAGGCTCAATTACGTAGCCACTGTGAAATATGGACAAGGGAAGGTCGAGCAACTGTTCAGTTTCATCGAAATAAGCCGTAATGTTGGGCTTATATTGATTGTCGGGCTTTTGTTCACGGCAATGTTCCTGATTTCCAACACAATCAAGATCACAATCATGGCCCGCAGGCGGGAAATCGAAATCATGAGGCTCGTTGGCGCCACCAATGGGTTCATCAGATGGCCGTTCTTCCTTGAAGGCTTATGGTTAGGGATCCTCGGCTCGATCATCCCAATTGCAGTCGTATCATCGGCTTATTATTACGCATACGACTTCCTGAACGAAAAGCTGAAAGACCATTTCATAAAATTGCTTGAATTCAACCCATTTGTTTACCAGTTATCCGCCATCCTGATCATTATGGGAGCAGCGATCGGAATATGGGGAAGTCTCATGTCCGTCCGCAAGTTCCTGAAGGTTTAAACATTTCAAGATAATAGACGATTAGTTAAGAGATAAAGTTACGAAACTATCATGAGTAAGAGAGGGGAAAAGTTCTAGTGAAAAAACAGATACTCTCACTAGCAGTAGTCAGTACTTTAGGGTTGGGTTCATTGCTAAGCCCGATTACATTGGATCATGCATCGGCATCCAACATTTCAGACCTTAAGAAGCAGCAGGAGGATTTGTCCAACAAGCGTTCTGGAATCAACGCGGAAATAAACAAGAAAAAAGCGAAAATTGGCGAGCTTCAAGGCGAGCAGGATAAAGTCAAAGCTGAAGTCGAGAGGCTTGACCTGGCAGTTGAAGATGCGACTTTAAAGATCAAAGAAAAAAATACTGAAATCGAATTGACGAATGCCGAGATCGAACAATTAAAAGGCGAAATTGCCGTTTTGATTGAACGGATCAACAAAAGGAACGAACTTCTTAAAGACAAGGCCCGTTCATTCCAGGAAAATGGCGGAACAGTCAGCTACCTTGATGTCCTTCTCGGAGCGCAGAGCTTCAGTGACTTTGTTGACCGTGTAAATGCGGTCACTACAATTGTCGAGGCTGATAAGGATATTCTCGAACAGCACAAGAAGGATAAGCAGGAACTAGAAACAAAACAGAAGGCAGTTGAAACGAAGCTTGCGAACCTTCAGCAAATGAAGAAGGATTTAGAGGTACTTAAAAAGCAGCTTGACAGCCAGATTGCCCAAAAGAATAAATTGATGCAGACACTTAAGCAGGAAGAAGAGCAAATGCACGGTGAAATGGTAAGCGACCAGGAGGAAGCTGCGATTCTGGCTAACCAGGAAGCTGCCCTTCAGAAGGCCATTCAGATGGAACAAAAACGCCAGGCTCAAATCGCTGCAGAACGTGCACGCCAGGCTGAACTGGCAAGACAGCAAGCAGCTCAACAAAAGAGCAGCGGCGGGTCAGCACCGGCACCAGCACCAGCAGCTCCATCTGTAGCGCCGCCATCAGGCAGTGGCATGCTCCAAATGCCAGCTAGCGGACGCTTTACTTCTGGCATCGGACAGCGCTGGGGAACCTTCCATGCCGGAGTTGATATTGCGAACAAGGCTTCCAA
This sequence comes from Bacillus sp. REN3, assembly GCF_017912555.1. Lineage (GTDB taxonomy): Bacteria > Bacillota > Bacilli > Bacillales > Cytobacillaceae > Mesobacillus. The sequence goes on from NZ_JAERSD010000022.1 coordinate 68,914, forward strand.
TGTACCGATTTATGCGGCAGCAGATGGTGTTGTCATCCGTTCATATTATTCTTCAAGCTATGGAAATGCCATTTTTATTGCGCACTCCATTAATGGACAAACCTATACAACTGTCTATGCTCATATGAGTTCTCGCATGGTTGGCAATGGCGCTGTCGTTTCAAGAGGGCAGCAAATCGGCGTAATGGGGAACACAGGCCAATCCTACGGTCAGCACTTGCATTTTGAATTACATAGGGGATCATGGAATGCATCGAAATCAAATGCCATCAACCCTATGCCATACTTCTGATAAAGAATTTCCGGGAGAGACAATATGTCTCTCCTTTTTTCAATCCGGAAATGCCGGTTTGCTAAAACTGTCTTGGGAAACTACCAGGCACTTTTTCTACTATAAAATTCAGGTTGAGCGCGCAAATGAGATTGGTGTCTTTCCGAAGGTAGGAAGAAGGATTTATTCTTACAATCAAAACAGCAGGATCCAGCAGTACGCACTGTTCAAAAGCTCCAAGATATTTATGTTAAACTTGATCGAACGCCAGATATCGAGATCCAGGATAATTCGCATCCGAAGCTTCGAAGCGATATTTTTACCGCAAGCTTAATGAAATTAATAATGTAGATCTGATGGAAGCCCTTGATGCGAAAATCGTGAAATGTGATGCGATTATCGAAAGGGAATCGGTCAAAAGCTAAGAACAGCCCTTCTTTCCTCCTCTTTCCTTTTCCTTCCCATGAAAAATTATCTTTCATACCCTGTCCAGCTTGGTCATATAATGAAAAACAGGTTACGAGAAATTTTACGGCAGTATGCGGTAATCAGAGAGGAGTATGGCAATGGAACGGAAGTGGATTGCCTTTTTAATGGCAGGGTCGCTGTTCACTGGGGCGGGCGGTACCTATGCAGGAATGCAGTGGATGGCAGGGAATACAGGCGTGAAGGACAGGGAGATTGTACCGCCGCAAACTGCAAGGGAGCTGAAGGCCGATCCCGGAAACATGGATAAAGTTGAACAGGCATACAGCCTTATTTTTAATAGCTATGTAGAAAAAGTGGAGGAAAAGAAGCTGGTAGAGGGCGCGATCCAGGGAATGCTGTCGACGCTGAAAGACCCATATTCCGTGTATATGGACAAGGAGACCGTCAAGCAATTCAATGAAACGCTTCAATCTTCTTTTCAAGGGATTGGGGCAGAGGTCAGCAAGATTGAAGGCAAGATTGTGATCGTTTCTCCATTCAAGGATTCGCCCGCTGAAAAAGCAGGATTGAAGCCAAATGACCAGATCTTGAAAGTGGATGGGGAAAGTGTAGAAGGCATGGAGCTTTCTGAAGCCACACTTAAGATCCGCGGGAAGAAAGGGACGGAAGTTGAATTGGAGATAGGGCGCAAGGGGTTGAAGGAGCCGCTGAAAGTGAAGGTCATCCGTGATACGATTCCGCAAATCACAGTCCATTCGGCAATGAAAAAAGTGAATGGAGAAAAAATCGGGTACCTTGAAATCACTTCGTTTTCCGAGGATACGTCGAAGGAATTCAAGAAAGAACTAAAAGTCCTTGAAGATAAGGGAATCTCCGCGTTGCTGATTGATGTCCGCGGCAATCCTGGAGGGCTGCTTTCAAGTGTGGAGGAAATCCTCCGCGAGTTGGTTGCCAAGGAAAAACCATTGTACCAAATCGAAGAGCGGAGCGGCGAAAAGACACGTTACTTCTCCGTGTTGGATAAACCAAAAGAATATCCTATCGGAGTGCTGACTGATAAAGGGAGCGCCTCGGCTTCCGAGATCCTTGCGGGAGCGCTGAAGGAAGCGGGCGGCTATCCAGTCATCGGAGAAAAGACATTTGGCAAGGGAACGGTTCAGCAGCCAGTTCCAATGGGGGATGGCAGTAACATCAAGCTTACGCTATACAAATGGCTTACCCCGGACGGGAACTGGATCCATAAAAAAGGTGTCCAACCTACGGTAGAAGTCAGCCAGCCGGTGTTATACAATACCCATCCCCTCCAGCTTGAGGAGCCATTGAAAATTGATATGAACAACGAGCAGGTAAAAAATGCCCAGGAAATCCTGGCGGGGATCGGACTGGAGCCAGGCCGGACGGATGGCTATTTCAGTGAAGAAACGGAAATGGCGGTAAAAGCATTCCAGCGCAAAAAAGGCATGAAAGTCACCGGCATCATCAATCTGAAAACAGCAGCCGCCCTTGAAGAGGCGGCAAGGGAAGAAATGAAAAAGGAAGAAAACGACCTGCAGTTACAGACCGCATTGCGGCTGATTGCACGATAGAAGATATATTAGGAACAGCACTCTGTCTGAAGGAGTGCTGTTTTTTTAGAAGTTGAGGGGAGTTTTTAACGAGGGACAGTTAAATTCAGGAGCGATACAGGAAAAAAGAGAATTTTTCATTAGCGGGGTAGCTGCATTTTTACATAAAATGGGGAAACGGGAGAATCCGGTGGATGATTGGGAGAATAACAGGGTTTTTTAGAAGATTAATAGGTTTGATTAGGAGATTACAGGGTGTTATTAAGAGAATATCGCCATTGATCAGGAGAATCCGGATGGGATATGCAGAGAATATCGACATTAAATAGGAAATTCCGGATATCGAACGGAGATTTAGCCAGTGGGATGGCTTAAAGCCGCAGTTTTGAAGAAAATTGAGGGATTTCCTAAAGAAAAAGTGACATTGCGGCGTTTTAAGAACAGTACTGGAAAAAAGAGAATTCTTCATTAAAGGGGTAGCTGCATTTTTACATAAAATGGGGAAACGGGAGAATCCGGTGGATGATTGGGAGAATAACAGGGTTTTTTGGAAGATTAATAGGTTTGATTAGGAGATTACAGGGTGTTATTAAGAGAATATCGCCATTGATCAGGAGATTCAAGATGGATTATGCAAAGAACATTGAAATTAAACAGGGAATTCCGGACATCGAACGGAAGTGTAGTCAGGCGGATGGATATTTAGCCGAATATAATATGGGGTGCCTGATACAAGCACTCTTTCTTTCCGTACAAGACATCCCCACAAGAAAAAAATCCCATCGGGAATCCTGAACTATTGATAGGTTTTAGGTTCCAGATTTGATAGAATAAGCTTAATATCATACAAATTATAAAGGCTGGTGACATAGGGGTGGCACAGGATTGGTTCATCGAACTTCTAAAGGGAACGGGTAAGCTTCTGCTTCACCCTGTGTTTTACTATTGTTTGTTTTTGGCGGCTGTGCTTGGTGTTTCGAGAGTGAAACGGGAACGGAAGAATTTCACCGTCCGGGCAAAGGACGCATACTATGAGCTCCGGCAGCTCTTTCCGCTTGGTCTCGCGGTCGGCGCTATCATATCGATTATCTCTATCGCTGCTGGACTGGCTATACCATTTGCGGCAATTATCCTGGTAGCGGCTCTTACGCTGTTATTAAGCTTTAAAGTCAGGCTGCTCGCTCCTTCTTATACAATTGGATTCGCGGTTTTTGCGCTTTTTTATCTTGCGGGCAAGAATGTCAGTCTGCCATACATAGGTGAATTTTTTACAGGTCTTGATCAAAAGATGTATCCGTCTATCGCCATTCTGCTTGGATTGTTGATCATCGGCGAAGGTGTCCTGATTTTGAAGAACGGGAAGAAATGGACCTCCCCAAAATTGATCAGAAGCAAGCGCGGGCAGACAGTTGGGGTCCATGAGGCGAAAAGGCTTTGGGTACTACCGGTTTTCCTGCTGGTTCCCGGAGACGTGCTGACATTGCCATTTGAGTGGTGGCCGTTGTTTGAGATTGGCGGCAATACGTATTCGCTGCTGCTTGTTCCGTTTGCAGTCGGCATGCATCAGCAAATCCAGGGCATGCTGCCTGAGGAAGGTGTACGCCAGCTCGGGGGCCGTGTTGTCGGCCTTGGCCTTGTCGTTACGCTTATTGCAGCGGCAGGTTACTGGTATCCGGTTGCTTCGATTGCCGCAGCGGCATTTGCGATCATTGGCCGTGAAGCCATCACATTGTTCCAGAGAATTAGGGAAGACAGTAAGCCCTTCTATTTTTCGAAAAAGAACAACGGAGTCATGATCCTTGGCATTTTGCCTGCCTCTCCAGCGGACAAGATGGCTTTGCGGGTAGGGGAGATGATCACGAAGGTAAATGGCACACCAGTCCGTGATGAAAAGACGTTCTATGAAGCGATCCAGCGCAACCGCGCACACTGCAAGCTCGATGTCCTGGATACGAATGGACAAATCAGGTTCGTGCAAAGGGCATTATATGAAGGCGACCATCACGAACTCGGAATTCTATTTGTACAGGATGAGAAGAAGTGGGGTAGTGCGGCGGGCTAGTGTGTAGGTTTTCAAAATTAATTGGAAATTTTTTCAAAATTCTTTGGAAAAATTGTCAAAATTCTTTGGAAAGCTGGTTAGTCCTTTGAGATAATTATCTCGAAGGACTTTTTTATTTTGCGTGCCCAGGCAAGCCGTTAATTGCTAGTTGGTGAAAGTCCAATCTGAGTAAGTGCCAAGACGCTCAGTAGC
>NZ_JAERSD010000023.1 GCF_017912555.1 Bacillus sp. REN3
TGGAGTTACAAAGGAACGGGGTAGGTGAAGCGGCCTGGAAAGGCCGGCCAGAGAAGGTAAAAGCCCTGTAGTCGAAACTTCGTTCCCTCCTGAGTGGATCCTGAGTACGGCGGGACACGAGAAATCCCGTCGGAAGCTGGGAGGACCATCTCCCAAGGCTAAATACTCCCTAGTGACCGATAGTGAACCAGTACCGTGAGGGAAAGGTGAAAAGCACCCCGGGAGGGGAGTGAAAGAGATCCTGAAACCGTGTGCCTACAAGTAGTCAGAGCCCGTTCATGGGTGATGGCGTGCCTTTTGTAGAATGAACCGGCGAGTTACGATCCCATGCAAGGTTAAGTCGAGAAGACGGAGCCGCAGCGAAAGCGAGTCTGAACAGGGCGAATGAGTATGTGGTCGTAGACCCGAAACCAGGTGATCTACCCATGTCCAGGGTGAAGGTAGGGTAACACCTACTGGAGGCCCGAACCCACGCACGTTGAAAAGTGCGGGGATGAGGTGTGGGTAGCGGAGAAATTCCAATCGAACCTGGAGATAGCTGGTTCTCTCCGAAATAGCTTTAGGGCTAGCCTCATGTAGAAAGAGTCTTGGAGGTAGAGCACTGTTTGGACTAGGGGCCCTCATCGGGTTACCGAATTCAGACAAACTCCGAATGCCAAAGACTTATCCATGGGAGTCAGACTGCGAGTGATAAGATCCGTAGTCGAAAGGGAAACAGCCCAGACCACCAGCTAAGGTCCCCAAGTATCCGTTAAGTGGAAAAGGATGTGGAGTTGCTTAGACAACCAGGATGTTGGCTTAGAAGCAGCCACCATTTAAAGAGTGCGTAATAGCTCACTGGTCGAGTGACTCTGCGCCGAAAATGTACCGGGGCTAAACGGATCACCGAAGCTGTGGATTGACATCTTCGATGTCAGTGGTAGGAGAGCGTTCTAAGGGCATTGAAGCCAGACCGCAAGGACTGGTGGAGCGCTTAGAAGTGAGAATGCCGGTATGAGTAGCGAAAGATGGGTGAGAATCCCATCCACCGAATGCCTAAGGTTTCCTGAGGAAGGCTCGTCCTCTCAGGGTTAGTCGGGACCTAAGCCGAGGCCGAAAGGCGTAGGCGATGGACAACAGGTTGATATTCCTGTACCACCTCTTCATCGTTTGAGCAATGGGGGGACGCAGGAGGATAGGGTAAGCGCGCGAATGGACATGCGCGTCTAAGCAGTTAGGCTGCAAGTGAGGCAAATCCCGCTTGCGTGAAGGCTGAGCTGTGACAGCGAGGGAAATAAAGTACCGAAGTTCCTGATTCCACACTGCCAAGAAAAGCCTCTAGCGAGATGGAAGGTGCCCGTACCGCAAACCGACACAGGTAGGCGAGGAGAGAATCCTAAGGTGAGCGAGAGAACTCTCGTTAAGGAACTCGGCAAAATGACCCCGTAACTTCGGGAGAAGGGGTGCTCATTTGGGTGCATAGCCCGGATGAGCCGCAGTGAATAGGCCCAGGCGACTGTTTAGCAAAAACACAGGTCTCTGCGAAGCCGCAAGGCGAAGTATAGGGGCTGACGCCTGCCCGGTGCTGGAAGGTTAAGAGGAGGGGTTAGCTCACGCGAAGCTCTGAATCGAAGCCCCAGTAAACGGCGGCCGTAACTATAACGGTCCTAAGGTAGCGAAATTCCTTGTCGGGTAAGTTCCGACCCGCACGAAAGGCGTAACGATCTGGGCACTGTCTCAACGAGAGACTCGGTGAAATTATAGTACCTGTGAAGATGCAGGTTACCCGCGACAGGACGGAAAGACCCCGTGGAGCTTTACTGTAGCCTGATATTGAATTTTGGTACAGCTTGTACAGGATAGGTAGGAGCCTTGGAAGCCGGAGCGCCAGCTTCGGTGGAGGCGTCGGTGGGATACTACCCTGGCTGTATTGAAATTCTAACCCGCGCCCCTGATCGGGGTGGGAGACAGTGTCAGGCGGGCAGTTTGACTGGGGCGGTCGCCTCCTAAAGAGTAACGGAGGCGCCCAAAGGTTCCCTCAGAATGGTTGGAAATCATTCGCAGAGTGTAAAGGCACAAGGGAGCTTGACTGCGAGACCTACAAGTCGAGCAGGGACGAAAGTCGGGCTTAGTGATCCGGTGGTTCCGCATGGAAGGGCCATCGCTCAACGGATAAAAGCTACCCCGGGGATAACAGGCTTATCTCCCCCAAGAGTCCACATCGACGGGGAGGTTTGGCACCTCGATGTCGGCTCATCGCATCCTGGGGCTGTAGTCGGTCCCAAGGGTTGGGCTGTTCGCCCATTAAAGCGGTACGCGAGCTGGGTTCAGAACGTCGTGAGACAGTTCGGTCCCTATCCGTCGTGGGCGCAGGAAATTTGAGAGGAGCTGTCCTTAGTACGAGAGGACCGGGATGGACGCACCGCTGGTGTACCAGTTGTCTTGCCAAAGGCATAGCTGGGTAGCTACGTGCGGACGGGATAAGTGCTGAAAGCATCTAAGCATGAAGCCCCCCTCAAGATGAGATTTCCCATAGCGCAAGCTAGTAAGAACCCTGAAAGATGATCAGGTTGATAGGTCAGGGGTGGAAGCATGGTGACATGTGAAGCTGACTGATACTAATCGTTCGAGGACTTAACCAAAAAATTATTGATGATCATTCGTTCTTCCGAACTCTTCTTACACATTATCTAGTTTTGAGGGAATGAAAATTCCACTTGAAAAATACATAAAAGACAGTATAATAAATAGTGTCTTTGAAAATTGTCTGGTGGCGATGGCGAGAAGGCCACACCCGTTCCCATGCCGAACACGGAAGTTAAGCTTCTCAGCGCCGATGGTAGTTGGGGGTTTCCCCCTGTGAGAGTAGGACGCCGCCGGGCAAACGACAAGAACAGCTGATCTGGGCTGTTCTTTTTTTGTGTCTTTCAGCCGCTTCTTGAACAGACAAAATGAAAAATGGGAATGAAAGACATCAAGTATTCCGTCATGGTTCACCAGTGCTTCGTCAGTAGCCGCCTCAATTCCCTGTTCGTATCGTTCCCATTTCGGCTATCCGCCCGCCCATACGGGCACTAAGAGTTGGATTGTTCCCGTTTTGGCTTTCTGGGAACCCATTTGGGCACTAACTGTTCTGTAAGGTTCCGATTTCGCCTATCCGGGCACTTTTTCTCCAAGTCATGATCAATAATTCTCGGTAAACAAAGTTTTTCTTCCTGTAACGATCAATCATCTCCCAGTTAAGACATTTATTTCGATACCCTCTGCCAGCTACAACCGCAATTTGAACTTCCACTGCACCCCTAAGGTAAAATGAAGCAGGAGAACCGTCCCTCCGCTTCACCTGACTATTAGGTGGTCTCCGGTTTTTAGTTTTACGAGGTCTCCTTTTAGGGTGAGGGCGAGGTCGTGTGATATTGATTTTTGTTCTTCTTCGTTTTTTGCGTGTATGGTGAGCTGTTTTCCGCCCATGATTCGTTCTTTTGATAGTGTGACGATGGCGAGGATATCTACGCGAAGAAAACTTGCTCTTTCTTCACTCAATTTTTATTCCCTCCCTGCTATATTTGTTCTGAGTACGTCTTTATTCTTTTTTGTGCTTTCGAGCAATGGTGTTTTTTTGACTGCTTCGATTAACCGGTCTGGATCATGGGAAATCGGGACAAAGGTCAGTATGACTGCTCCTGTGTCGAAATTCTTTCTTGTGAAGTGGTATCGCTTCAGGCCTAGTGACCGGGTTGCTTCAAACAAAGCAGCTTGTTGCTGGCCAAGATGGTCCAGGGTAATCCTGAACCGCTCCTCATTCGGACAGATGACAGCGGCGATCCCTTCCTTTTCGAATAAGGCTGAGGCGCTTTCATCGCCTAACAGATTGGTTACGAATTGCCCATCCACATAGAGCCCTGAATCGCGAAGTTCGATTCTCCCTGCTTTAACCTGTGCGATGTCTCCGATTGTCTTTCCTTTGGAGAACCGTTTGAGAAAATAAAGGACAATCATTCCGGCGACAAGCCCGGCTGTGATATTGACAGCAGCACAGCTGCTGTCAATTATTTGCATCGTAAGCGCGCAGCTGAAGGAAACGATGAGTGCAAAATAATTCCTTGCTTCAAAAGTTTTCGCAATTCCATCTATGTAGGCATTTCCGCGTCTTGCATATTCAGAATGCTCAAGGTCTTTCAGGCTTTCTCTTTCTGCTTTCCGGACATCCCTGAATTGCTGGATTGCTAATGTCAAGAAGGTGACGGCGATGAAATTCTTGGTCATTAATGCTGGAATGGCAACGGCTCCAAGTGCCGAAGCGGTAAATCCCGTCACTAAATTGGTCAGGTAGCCGTTCGGATAACTTGGATATTGCCTGAAGTCCTCTTTTACAGTCACAACCCTTGCGATTGTCCCAATGGTTATAGAGGTGATGATCATGATAATATGTTCTGCTGCTATCACATAGCTCTCCTCCATTGTTGAAGCAGTGAGCTTATCCAAATTAATGTTCATAACTCTTGTACACAAAGAATAAAAATGAAAGATGGTAATCCTATCATTTCGATCTTCCAGGCAAAGAATTTTGAAAGCATGTGAAACTTTGGGCGCTGGCGCAGGTCGGTTCATATACGCCCATTTAGTGTCCTAGAACAGCTGGACTGTTTTTGTCTCGTGATGCTGTGCGTCAGGGTGGCCTGCCTAACCCCCAAGGAAAGCCAGCAGCGATAGGATAGGAATCAGCAGCTGCTATAAAAGTCCAAGCTTACGAAAACAGCCATCTTCAAGAATATGAGGTGCAATCATGAAAATGAAAGATTTCCTCCGGAAGAACAGCATCGTCATAGCAGGAGGGGCGATACAGGGAATAGGGATGGGGCTTTTTCTATTTCCGCATGCGATTCCTTCGGGAGGGGCAGGCGGGATGGCTGTGCTCCTGAATTATTTTCTATCCCTGGATATGGGCCTGGCTTTATGGGTCGTGAATTTCTCGATGCTCGTTGTCGCTGTAAGGTATCTGGGGAACAGCTGCGCTTTATGGACCATGTTTGCGATTTCCATTACATCGGTTTCGGTCACTGTTAGCGAGCATTACTATATATCGCAATTCCGGAATGAATGGGTCGACCTTGTGGCCGGATCGATTTTTTTAGGCACTGGCATTGGAATGCTGCTCAGGGAGGGAGTTTCCAATGGCGGAGTAGGGGTGATCGCCCTGATCATCGCCAGGCATAGGAATTCACTTCCCGGGGCAGCATTGTTCTGGATTAACTGCAGCATCTTCGTGCTGACCGGTTCAATCATCAGCTGGGAAATCACTGTCCAGGCTTTGATCAGCCAATGGATCTCGACAAAAATGGTTGATATTGTGTATTACTATAACTTCAACCAGGCTTATAGCCTTAGCTGGCGAAAAAAATAAACTAGATGTAATTATAGCGGAATGGCTGGGGCTTTTGTTTTCCTTCACCAGAGTCCTTGACATGTATGAGCGTCAGGGCGAGCAGTCCGACGGATAGAGTCAGGGCCGCGATTGACAGGAACATTCCCGGACGCGACCAATCCATCAGGCGTGTAAAGATTGGAGGCCCGATTGCGACCCCCAGGAAACGGACAGAACCGTAAAGGGATGTAACGAATCCTCTTCTTTCCTTCCCGACTGATCCGGTAATCAAGCTGTTGATGCACGGGAGGACCAGGCCGGTTCCCAGGCTGCTGATGACAAGGACGAACAGGAAGGGAACAAGGCTCTCTACGAGTGTCAATAATCCGTATGATAGCGTCATAAGAAGGAAGCCCAAAACAGTCAGCCGTTTCATCATCATCAAGTTCTTCCCGATTTTTGCCCCGGTAATATAGGCAGCCGAACCCTGGACCAGCAGCGGGATCGCTAAGATCAGCCCCTTTTTGACGCCGTTTATGCCATACTTTGCCTCCAGGATATCCGATAGGTAAAAGAGAATCCCGAACAAGGTGAATAAGCATGTGGCTCCTGCCAGGTAGGCGGTAAAAAGCCATCTGCCTTCTTTTTTGAAGACGCCGAGAAGCCCGCGGGCATATTTTCTGAAAGGAGGCGGGACTTGGCGGTTGCGCTTTTCCTTGATGAAGATCCATGTCAATAAAATTGACACAAGGCAGATCGCCGGGAATGCATAGAAAACGGCATACCACGCAACGAGGGCAAGCAGAGCCCCGAGTATAGGGGAAAGGACTTTCCCTAAACCATTCGAAGCTTCGACTATGCCAAGTACACGGCTTTGTTCCCCGCCCTTGAATAAATCACCAGTAAGGGCCATGGCAATGGGAGCTGTTCCTGCTGCGCCGATTCCTTGAAGGATCCTCCCGATAAGAATCCAGATATAAGACCCGGCAAAGACATTCGATCCTAGCCCTGCCAGCAAGCCGCCAATCCCATACAAAATCAGGGCTGGAAGGATGATCACTTTCCTTGAGAAGCGATCGGACAAATATCCGAGGATAGGAATGAATATAGCGGCAGCGATCGAAAAGACGGTTATGGTCAAGCTTACCTGCAGCTGGGTCAAGCGTAGCTCTGCTTTCATTTCCGGAAGGATCGGAATCAGCATGGAATTACCGAGTGTCATGATAAGTGGGATTGACCCGATCGCCGCGATCAGCATCCCTTTATTCTTTTTTGCCAACCTCCTGCACACCCTTCTTCATCGTAAAATCCTTCCGTGTCATTTCAGGCTGATAGGCGGAAGAACAAGCCAGCCTTTTTCTTTCGTTATTTTGAGGAGTTTCTCTTCATATTCCGCTTTCTGCGCATGGAATTCTCCAAACATTTCGGCGATATCTTGCCGCGTTGAAATCCCCATCACATAACTGCACATGATTTTTCCGGCCATCAATTCCCTTTGGACAAGCAAGGCAATCTCGGGATCGTTGAACCTTGCTCCGGCGGGGATATCCTCGACCTGCACGTCCGGCCTCCCGGGCGGTGCTGGCGGAAGCCTGATTCCATTTGTCTTTAAGATGGCCTCTGATTGCTGTTCTTCCTGCTTAAAACAATTCTCAAGCAAGTCCTCGAGGTATGCCTTTAAATCCTGGTCACCTGAATGGTTGATCAGGATTTGCAGTGTTACCAGGTACGCTTTCGCTGCATACAGATGGGACCAGAGATTGAATACTTCCCCTGAATGCAATGGTTCCTGTTCTGGCTGGCCGCTTAAAATGCCCATAAAACATTCCTCCTGATTGTTTCGTCCATCCATGTGAACTAGTTTTCCTGTTCCTGCTGTTTTTTATGTTTATTTTTTAATTTGGGATAGACAGGAACCTGCATTTTTTCCTGAACATAGGCTAAAACAGTGGATTGAACATTAAGATGAAAAGGGAGCTTGGAGATGAAAAAGAAACAAGTGAAATTCCTGTTTGCTATCTTGAATGTAGTGCTGTTCGCTGGCTTGTTCCTGTCGGGGTGCAGCCAGGAATCCGAAAAAGAGCGAGCCGTTGAATCAGGGCAATCCGGGAATGTGATACGGATTGGCTATCAGAAGAACTGTCCGCTCGTGATATTAAAATCTTTGGGCACCCTCGAAAAAGAGTTGGAAGGAACGGGAGTGAAAGTGGAGTGGAAAGAGTTCCAGGCTGGCCCGGCATTGCTGGAGGCACTGAATGCAGGAAGCATTGACTTTGGAAGGACGGGTGATTCGCCGCCTATATTCGCGCAGGCTGCAGATGCGCCTCTCGTGTATGTGGCTGCGGGCTATTCCAAATTCCAGGGCAGTGGGATCCTCGTGCCGAAAGATTCTCCAATCCAGTCGATTGAGGATTTGAAAGGAAAGAAAATAGGCTTTGCCAAAGGATCCAGTTCGCATTACCTGCTGGTAAAGGCTCTTGAAAAAGCGGATCTCGATTATTCTGATATCACACCTGCGTTCCTGCAGCCGGGGGACGCCAGAGTTGCATTTGAGCAGGGCAATATTGATGCCTGGGTTGCTTGGGATCCATTCGCCTCCGATACCGAGCTGAACTCCAACGCAAGGATGCTCGTAAATGGCGAAGGATTGACATCGGACAGGGATTTCTTCCTCGCGAATGCGAATTATGCCAGGGACCATAAAGAGACCCTTGATATTTTGATCCAGCAGGTCCAGGCATCTTCCGAGTGGGCAAATACGCATCATGAAGAACTGGTATCAATGCTCGCGCCGCTTTTGAAGATTGATGAAAAATCAATTGATATGGCTGTCAAGAGAAGGGTTTATGGCGTAGATCCGCTGACAGAGGACATCATGAAAGAACAGCAGGAGAAGGCGGATACGTTTTACAAGCTGAACATCATCCCAAAAAGAATCAATGTAGAGGAAGCGCTGATAAAATGAATGCGAATTCTAGGGGGGTCAGTATGAAAGCACGATTATCGTTTGGCATCAGCAAGCTGGTTCCGTGGGCTTTGCCGGCCTTGCTGTTGGTCCTCTGGCAACTTTTATCATGGCAGGGCATTTTATCAGCAAGAATTCTTCCTGCCCCTACTGAAGTTTTCCAGGCGGGAATTGAATTGATCGGGACAGGAGAACTGATCGGCCATATTTCGATCAGCTTGGAGAGGGCGCTTGCCGGCTTTGCGCTTGGCGGCATCCTTGGCTTTTCGCTTGGAATGATCAATGGGATCTTCCGTGTATCAGACATGATTCTTGATACGTCCATCCAGATGCTGCGGAATATCCCGCATCTCGCGTTGATCCCGTTAGTGATCCTGTGGTTCGGAATCGATGAAACATCAAAGATTTTCCTCGTTGCGCTCGGGGTGATGTTCCCTGTCTATATCAACACTTATCATGGAATCAAGTCGGTTGATAAGGATTTGATTGAAATGGGAAGGGCTTATGGTTTAAAAGGGCCGCAGCTGTTCTTCACCGTGATTTTTCCAGGGGCCCTGTCATCGATCCTGGTAGGAATCCGTTTTTCGCTTGGCGTCATGTGGCTTACCCTGATAGTCGCTGAAACGATATCAGCGCATTCAGGCATCGGATATATGGCGATGAATGCACGCGAATTCATGCAGATGGACGTCATTGTCCTGAGCATTCTCCTATACGCTCTCTTCGGTAAATTATCTGATATGATTGCCCGCTATATGGAGGGCAAGTGGCTCCAGTGGAAGAATTAAATTCGTTAGCAGGAGGGGATGGATATGACGGGGAATGCACAACACCATTTGAGCATCAAGGCGGTGAAGAAAAGCTACGGGAACAGGCTGGTATTGGATGGAGTCAATCTCAATATTGAGCAGGGGGAGTTCATCGCGATCGTTGGTAAAAGCGGATGCGGGAAAAGCACGCTGCTTAGATTGATTGCCGGGCTTGAAGCATCTGATGATGGACTCATAGAGATGAGAGGTAGACAGCTTAAAGGGCTGAACAGGAGTGCAAGGATCATGTTCCAGGATGGACGCCTGCTTCCCTGGAAAAGGGTGTTGGAAAATGTGGCGGTTGGCTTATCAGGCGACTGGCGCGGGAAAGCGATGGAGGCACTGAGGAGCGTCGGACTCCAAGAGAGGGTGAAGGATTGGCCGTCAAGGCTCTCAGGCGGCCAAAAGCAAAGGGTCGCGCTGGCCAGAGGGCTGGTGCATAAGCCGGACATCCTTCTGCTCGATGAGCCGCTCGGTGCGCTTGATGCGCTCACCAGGCTGGAGATGCAGGAGTTGATCGAATCCATCTGGGAACAGGAGAAAATCACTACAATCCTTGTAACACATGACGTGGAAGAAGCAGTCGCCCTTGCCGATCGGGTGGTCCTGATCGAGGACGGGAAAGTGGTCTTGAGCAAAACCATCTCCATCCCAAGGCCAAGGCAGAGATCGCAATTGTTATTTGCCAGCTATGTAGAGGAAATCCTCGAGAGGATCATGGACCAGAATGACAATAATTTAAGGTTGATCGTTAAGTGAGACAACAAAAGCGAGCAAAAATTGCTCGCTTTTGTTATTTTCACTTAGATTTTCATCCTGCGTATTTAGAGGGTTCTACCTATCTCAAATGGCCAACTATTAACAAATGTTGTCTTTTTCCACAACCTACTTTACAAGCACAAGGTTTTCTGGGAGGATTATAGGTTATTAAGGACGTTGTCTGGAGGGTTTTATATGCTGGAAAATAGTTATGTGATGGTTGCTATTATCCTTATAATAAACATTGTATATGTTTCATTTTTCACGATCAGGATGATCTTGACGCTTAAGGGACAAAGGTATCTTGCTGCCGGGCTCAGTACGGTTGAGGTTGTGATCTATGTGGTCGGGCTTGGCCTTGTGCTTGAGAACCTGAATGAAATCCAGAACCTGATTGCCTATGCGCTCGGCTATGGCCTTGGCGTGATTGTCGGCATGAAGATTGAAGAAAAGCTTGCGCTTGGATATATTACGGTCAATGTCATCACGAAAGAGTACGACCGCGACCTTCCGAAGGTCCTTCGTGAAAAAGGGTATGGCGTTACGAATTGGGCTGCGAATGGCCTGGAGGGGGATCGGATGGCAATGCAGATCTTGACGCCGCGGAAATATGAACTGAAGCTGTACCAAACGATTAAGGAGCTTGATCCAAAAGCTTTCATCATTGCCTATGAACCGAAAACGATCCACGGGGGCTTCTGGGTGAAAACGGTGCGGAAAGGGAAGTTGTTTTCATGAGCAAGGGAAAAAAGTTGTATGAAGTCGGGGAAAATGAGACAATCGATGCCATCCTCGACAGGATGAAAAACGAGGGATATATGCCGGTCCGCAGGATGGAAAAGCCTGTTTTCAAGGAAATTGAAAAGGATGGCAAGCTTGAATATGAGCCTGCCGGAAGGCGGATCGTCTTTGAAGCCAGGCCGTTAAAATAATCGCATTGCGCAAGCTGTCTGCTAACAGCATGGGTCAGGGCTTATTAAGCCCATTTCGGGCCGGGTATTCAAAAATTCGTTAATTCACGAACAATGTAAATGTTTTGGTCGGTAATGTTCGATTATTGATTGACAAAATGTCGAAATGGTTGTTAATATGTAGTTGTCGATAGTGAAAAGGTTTCTCTCATATAATCATGGGGATATGGCCCATAAGTTTCTACCTGGTACCCGTAAAGTACCGGACTATGAGGGGAAGTAGTGAAGATGTGAAGGGAAAAGGAAACATGTCCACTTCAAGGTGGATATGGGTTTCTTTGCGCTCGCGCCCGGACAGACTACTTTCTCTTCTTTTTAAGCAGAGGGAGTTCTGTCCGGTTTTTTTGTTTTTAATCAGTGAAACTCCAGGAGGAGGTAAAATAATGAACGCTTTGGTTGCAGTCATCATGGGAAGCAAATCGGATTGGGAAACGATGAAGCATGCGTGCGACATCCTTGATTCCCTTGAGATACCTTACATGAAAAAAGTGGTTTCAGCCCATCGGACGCCTGACCTGATGTTCGAGTTCGCGGAAGGCGCCAGGGAAAAGGGCATTAAGGTGATTATCGCTGGAGCAGGCGGAGCCGCGCATTTGCCAGGGATGGTTGCCGCCAAGACGACACTGCCGGTGATCGGCGTGCCGGTCCAATCAAAAGCGCTGAACGGCCTCGATTCGCTATTATCGATCGTGCAGATGCCTGGCGGCGTTCCAGTGGCGACCGTCGCAATCGGAAAGGCGGGGGCGACGAATGCGGGCTTGCTGGCAGCCCAGATCATTTCCGCTTTTGACGGCGGAGTAGCAGATAAACTGGACAAACTAAGGGAAGAAACAAAAAAGTCAGTATTGGAAAGCAGTGATGAACTTGTCTAAAGTGATTTTACCGGGACAAACAATCGGAATCATTGGCGGCGGCCAACTAGGCAAGATGATGGCATTGTCGGCAAAAGCGATGGGCTTCAGGGTGATTGTCCTTGATCCGACGGAGGATTGCCCATGCGGACAGGTAGCGGACGAACAAATCGTTGGCGCGTATGGGGATCTGGAAAAAATTAAACAGCTTTCCGCGAAGAGTGATGTCATCACCTATGAATTCGAGAATATCGATGCGGATGCCTTGGAGTGGCTGAGCAAGAACGCGTATGTGCCGCAGGGAACGGAATTGCTGAGGGTGACACAGGACAGGATAGAAGAGAAGAGAAGCATCCAGCACGCCGGAGTCAGGGTGGCGCCGTACGAGGTGATCACGAAGATCGAGGATGTGGAAACAGGGCTTGATAAACTGGGATTTCCGTCAGTATTGAAGACAGCCAGAGGCGGCTACGACGGCAAAGGGCAGCATGTCATCAAGTCACCGGCGGACCTTGCCCAAGCAGAAGGCTTGATCAGCCAGGGCCGATGCGTACTGGAAAAGTGGATTCCGTTCGAGAAGGAGATTTCCATTATCATCACAAGAAGCGCTTCCGGAGAAACAGCCGTTTTCCCGGCAGCGGAAAATGTCCATCGGGACAATATCCTACATCAGACAATCGCACCCGCGCGCATCAGCAGTGCAGCTGAGGAAAAGGCAATCGATGCCGCCAAGCGGATCGCTTTGTCTCTGAATCTGACCGGTACGCTGGCAGTCGAGATGTTCCTTGCCAGCGAGGATGAACTGTATATCAATGAATTGGCGCCAAGGCCGCACAATTCCGGCCACTATACAATCGAAGCCTGCGAGACATCGCAATTCGAGCAGCATATCAGGGCTGTCTGCAATTGGCCGCTCGGCAGCACGAAGCTGTTGAAACCAGCGGTGATGGTGAACATCCTCGGAGAGCACCAGCAGCCGTTAATTGAGAAAATTGCTGGACTGAAGGATTGGAAAATCCATTTATACGGCAAAAAAGAGGCCAAATTCAAACGGAAGATGGGGCATGTGACCCTTTTACGTGAAAAAGTGGAAGAAGCGCTTAAAGAAGCTGAAGAAAGCGGCATCTGGGAAGGCGCAGCTGAAATGATCGGGGGACAAAAGAAATGATAGATCGTTATACAAGACCTGAAATGGGGGCCATCTGGACGGAAGAAAACCGCTTCAAGGCTTGGCTCGAAGTGGAAATCCTCGCATGTGAAGCCTGGTCCGAACTTGGCGAGATCCCAAAGGAGGACGTTGAGAAAATCCGCAGGAATGCTTCCTTTGACATCGGCCGAATCAAGGAAATTGAAGAAGAAACGCGCCACGATGTCGTTGCTTTTACAAGGGCGGTCTCGGAAACCCTTGGCGAGGAGCGGAAATGGGTCCATTACGGCCTCACTTCAACAGATGTCGTCGATACAGCGCTCTCCTACCTGCTCAAGCAGGCGAACGAAATCTTACTCAAAGATATCGAGAACTTCATCGCCATCCTGACGGACAAGGCAAGAGAGCACAAGTATACGGTAATGATGGGCCGGACGCACGGTGTCCATGCGGAGCCAACGACTTTCGGGCTGAAGCTGGCATTGTGGCTTGAGGAAATGAAGCGCAATCTTGAGCGCTTCAGGCAGGCGGCAGCCGGAGTCGAGTTCGGGAAGATTTCCGGAGCGGTTGGCACTTACGCGAACATTGATCCGTCCGTTGAAGCGTATGTGTGTGAAAAGCTTGGCCTGCAGCCAGCTCCGATTTCGACCCAGACCTTGCAGCGCGATCGCCATGCGCATTACATGGCGACACTCGCTTTGATTGCGACTTCGATGGAAAAATTCGCAGTCGAGATCCGCGGTCTGCAAAAGAGTGAAACAAGGGAAGTCGAGGAGTTTTTTGCGAAAGGACAGAAAGGTTCTTCCGCGATGCCTCATAAGCGGAATCCGATTGGCTCCGAGAATATGACAGGGATGGCAAGGGTCATCCGCGGCTACATGGCGACAGCCTATGAAAATGTGCCGCTGTGGCACGAACGCGATATCTCGCATTCATCCGCAGAAAGGGTGATCCTGCCGGACGCGACCATCGCTTTGGACTATATGCTGAATCGCTTTGGCAATATCGTCAAAAATCTGACGGTCTACCCTGAGAACATGAAGCGCAATATGGACCGGACGCTTGGCCTGATTTATTCGCAGCGTGTCCTGCTTGCGTTGATCGACAAAGGCCTGTCTCGTGAAGAAGCCTACGATACAGTCCAGCCAAGGGCGATGGAAGCATGGGAAAAGCAGGTTCCGTTCCGAAGCCTGATCGAGAATGACGGTAAAATCACCGGGCTGTTGAATGCGGAAGAACTCGATGATTGTTTTGATTATAACTATCATATCAAGCATGTTGACATGATCTTCGAACGTCTGGGGCTTTAAAAAGACAGAGATACAATAAGGGCGGGGGTTCCTGCCTTTGCTTTACCTGCAAGTTACTGAAGATTGCCAATTTTTCCAATCGGGGGCGTTGAAATGGAAGAGCAAGCATTGTTGTACGAAGGAAAAGCGAAGCGGATTTATGCGACCGATGATGCGGCTGTCGTCCGCGTGCAGTACAAGGACTCAGCGACCGCATTCAATGGTGAAAAAAAGGCGGAGATTGTCGGGAAAGGCCGCCTGAATAACGAGATTACGAGCCTGCTATTCTTGAAGCTGGCTGAGGCAGGGATCAAATCCCATTTTATTAAAAAAATTTCAGCAAACGAGCAGCTTGTCAAGAGAGTCGACATCATTCCGCTTGAGGTTGTCGTGAGGAATTTTGCGGCAGGCAGTTTTTCAAAGCGCCTTGGCGTTCCGGAAGGAAAGAAACTTTCGCGGCCGATTGTCGAGTTTTATTTGAAGGATGACGGGCTTGGCGACCCGCTGATTACCGACGACCATGTCGATGTGCTGGGCCTTGCGTCAGCAGCTGAGGCAGATCAACTGAAGGAAGCAGCATTGAACATCAATAAGGTACTTGGCGGATTTTTCGAAGAAATCGGTGTCACCTTGATTGATTTCAAGCTTGAATTTGGCAAGGATGCCGAAGGAGATATCCTGCTTGCTGATGAAATCTCGCCGGATACTTGCCGGCTCTGGGATAAGGAAACACAGGAGAAGCTTGATAAAGATGTGTTCCGCCGCGATTTAGGAAATCTGACAGATGCTTACGAAACCATTTTAACGAGATTGGGAGGACAACTGAATGTATAAAGTAAAGGTGTATGTCACGTTAAGGGAAAGTGTACTGGATCCCCAGGGAACAGCTGTGAAAAATGCGCTTGCGACTCATGGATACGAAGGCATCCAGGACGTTCGGATCGGCAAGTATATGGAATTGACACTCGATGAAACAGTGAAGGATGTCGACGCTGCGGTGAAGGAAATGTGCGAACGCCTGCTTGCGAACCCGGTCATCGAGGATTACAGGTATGAAGTCGAGGAGGTTGTTGCACAGTGAAATTCGCGGTGATCGTGTTCCCAGGTTCGAATTGTGACATCGACATGTACCACGCGGCAAAGGATGAGCTTGGCGAAGAGGCGGAGTACGTCTGGCACGATGCCGGCAGCCTTGAAGAATATGATGCGGTTCTCCTGCCTGGAGGTTTTTCATATGGAGATTATCTGCGATCAGGTGCCATTGCGCAGTTCAGCAATGTCATGAAGGAAGTAGTTAAGGCGGCTGAAGCTGGCAAGCCAGTGCTTGGCGTCTGCAATGGATTCCAGATTTTATTGGAGGCGGGCCTGCTGCCAGGGGCGATGCGCCGCAATGACAGCCTGAAATTCATCTGTAAGCAGGTGGAACTGAAGGTGGAAAATAATCAAACCTTGTTCACCAACGAATATGAAAAAGGCGAAATCATCACCATCCCGATTGCCCATGGCGAAGGCAACTACTACTGTGATGAAGAAACGCTGGCAAAATTGAAGGAAAATAATCAAATCGTGTTCACATACCATGGCGAAAATCCAAATGGCAGCCTTGAAAATATTGCCGGGATCATCAACGAAGCAGGAAATGTCCTCGGGATGATGCCCCACCCAGAACGTGCGGTCGATACGCTGCTGGGAGGAGCGGATGGCCTGAAGCTGTTCCGTTCAATCGTCAAACAATGGAGGGAAGCAAATGCGGTTAATGCTTGAACCAAGTCCAGAGCAAATCAGAGATGAAAAAATCTATCGGGAAATGGGACTTTCAGACAGCGAGTTTGCTTCTGTCGAAAAAATCCTCGGTCGTTTGCCAAACTATACAGAAACAGGCCTGTTCTCGGTCATGTGGTCCGAGCACTGCAGCTATAAGAACTCCAAGCCTGTGTTGAAAAGGTTCCCGGTAACCGGGGAGAAGGTCCTCCAGGGGCCCGGAGAAGGTGCCGGAATCGTCGATATCGGCGATGGCCAGGCAGTCGTTTTCAAGATCGAAAGCCACAACCATCCATCGGCAATCGAACCGTACCAGGGTGCCGCAACAGGTGTAGGCGGCATCATTCGCGATGTTTTTTCGATGGGAGCAAGGCCGGTCGCCTTATTGAATTCCCTCCGTTTTGGCGAACTTGAAACGCCGCGGGTGAAATATTTGTTTGAACAGGTCGTTGCCGGGATTGCCGGATATGGGAACTGCATCGGAATCCCGACCGTCGGGGGCGAGGTCCAGTTTGATAGCTCGTATGAAGGGAACCCTCTCGTCAACGCGATGTGCGTCGGTCTGATCAACCACGAAGATATCAAGAAGGGCCAGGCGCATGGCGTCGGGAACACGGTCATGTATGTTGGTGCGAAGACGGGCCGTGACGGGATCCATGGGGCGACATTCGCGTCAGAGGAGCTGACAGAGCAATCCGAGGAAAAGCGTCCAGCCGTACAGGTTGGCGACCCGTTCATGGAAAAGCTGCTGCTTGAAGCATGCCTTGAACTAGTGAAGAATGACGCGCTTGTCGGCATCCAGGATATGGGAGCTGCTGGTTTGACAAGCTCCTCTGCCGAAATGGCGAGCAAAGCAGGTTCGGGTATCGAAATGAACCTTGACCTTGTCCCTCAGCGTGAAACCGGCATGACAGCGTATGAAATGATGCTGTCCGAGTCGCAGGAACGGATGCTGATTGTCGTGGAAAAAGGACGGGAACAGGAAGTCATCGATCTTTTTTCAAAATATGAACTCGAAGCAGTCGCGATCGGCAGGGTAACCGATGATAAAATGCTCCGCCTTTTCCATAAGGGTGAAATCGTTGCCGATGTCCCGGCGGATGCGCTTGCTGAAGAGGCGCCAGTCTATCACAAGCCTTCAAGCGAACCAGCATACTTCCGCGAGTTCCAGGCGATGGAAAATGAAATCCCGGAAGTTGGCGACTATGAAGAAACCTTGCTGAAGCTGTTGCAGCAGCCAACGATTGCGAGCAAGGAATGGGTCTATGACCAATACGACCATATGGTACGCACAAGCACGGTTGTCTCTCCTGGTTCGGATGCCGCTGTCGTCAGGGTCCGCGGTACGAAGAAAGGCCTGGCGATGACGACGGACTGCAACTCGCGCTACATCTATCTTGACCCGGAAACAGGCGGGAAAATCGCAGTTGCAGAGGCAGCAAGGAACATCGTCTGTTCCGGAGGAGAGCCGCTGGCGATCACCGACTGCCTGAATTTCGGGAATCCTGAGAAGCCGGAGATTTTCTGGCAGTTTGAAAAAGCAGTCGATGGCATGAGCGATGCGTGCCGCACACTTGGTACGCCTGTCATCGGCGGGAACGTCAGCCTATACAATGAAACGAATGGCACAGCTGTCTACCCGACACCGGTTGTCGGCATGGTCGGCCTTGTTGAGGACCTGCAGCACGTTACCACACAGCCGTTCAAGAATTCCGGCGACCTCATTTATCTGCTAGGGGAAACAAAGGATGAATTCGGCGGCAGTGAACTGCAGAAGCTTGTCTACGGAAAGATTTTCGGGAAGTCTCCTGAGCTGGATCTTGAAGTCGAGGCAGGCTATCAGCGGCAAGTATTGGCCGCAATCAAGAATGGCCTTGTCGCTTCCGCCCACGATATCGCGGAAGGCGGTCTTGCGGTGGCAATCGCTGAATCGGTCATCGGCAGCCAGGGACTTGGCGCAGAAGTGGAGCTAGAAGGAAACGCTGTGGCCGCTTTATTCAGTGAATCACAATCAAGGTTTATTTTATCCGTAAAACCTGAGCATAGAACCGAGTTCGAAAGCCTGACAGACGCCGTATTGATCGGCAAAGTCACAGAAGAACCGATCCTTAGGGTCGCGGTCAATGGTGAAAAAGCAATTGAGCTAGATGCAGAAGGGCTGAAATCAGCCTGGAAAGGAGCTATCCCATGCTTGCTGAAATAAAAGGCTTGAATGAGGAGTGCGGCATTTTCGGAATCTGGGGCCATCCTGAAGCGGCGCAAATCACGTATTATGGGCTGCACAGCTTGCAGCATCGCGGCCAGGAAGGCACCGGCATCGTTGTATCGGATGGCCAGCAGCTGAAAGCGGCCAAGGGGGAAGGGCTTGTCACGGAAATTTTCCCTGCGGATGTCATCGAGGAGTTGACGGGATCAGGCGCGATTGGCCATGTCCGTTACGCGACCGCTGGCGGGGGCGGCTATGAGAATGTCCAGCCGCTCCTGTTCCAATCGCAGAGCGGCGGGCTCGCGCTTGCCCATAACGGCAACCTTGTGAACGCAGATGCCTTGAGGAACCAGCTCGAGGCCCAGGGGAGCATTTTCCAGACAAGCTCCGATACCGAGGTGCTTGCCCACCTGATCCGGAGAGCTGGCTTCAGCGAATTGAAGGATCGCGTGAAAAATGCCCTCCCAATGCTCAAAGGGGCATATGCATTCCTGATCATGACGGAGACTGAAATGATGGTCGCGCTGGATCCGCATGGCCTGCGTCCATTGTCACTCGGCAAGCTGGGCGATGCCTACGTTGTCGCTTCCGAAACATGCGCATTCGATATCGTTGGGGCGGAATTCGTCCGGGATATCCTTCCGGGAGAATTGCTGATCGTCAATGAGGACGGCCTGCATTCTGAAATGTACTCAATGAATTCAGGAACTGCTATTTGCACGATGGAATATATTTATTTTTCACGGCCTGACAGCAACATCCACGGAATCAATGTCCATACCGCCAGGAAGAATCTGGGCAAACAGCTGGCCAAGGAAGCCCCGATCAAGGGCGATGTAGTCACAGGTGTGCCGGATTCCAGCATTTCCGCGGCGATTGGCTATGCCGAGGAATCAGGCATCCCATACGAAATGGGACTGATAAAGAATCGCTATGTCGGACGGACATTCATCCAGCCTTCGCAATCATTAAGGGAACAGGGCGTGAAAATGAAGCTTTCCCCCGTTCGCGGAGTCGTTGAAGGAAAACGAGTCATCATGGTCGATGATTCCATCGTCCGCGGCACGACAAGCCGCAGGATTGTGAAAATGCTAAAAGAGGCCGGTGCGGTCGAAGTGCATGTCGTCATCAGCTCGCCGCCGATCAAGAATCCATGTTTTTACGGCATCGACACTTCCACACGGGAAGAATTGATTGCCGCAGACAAATCGGTAGAAGAAATCCGCCAATTGATTGGCGCAGACACACTCACATTCCTGAGCGCCGAAGGAATGCTGGAAGCAATTGGCCGCGATGTACCAGGTGAAACAAGAGGGCAATGCCTCGCATGCTTTACAGGTAAATACCCGACCGAAATCTATCCAGGTGCGGTCCCTGCTGCCCAGAAATGCTGATGTTTTTCCAAATGATGGCAGAACGGGAGAATATCGGGTTCAAATGAGAGAATCCCGAGGTTAATTGGGAGAATAACGGCTTCGAATGGAAGAATCCGTCAGTTAATTGGGAGAATATCGGGATTGATCGGGAGAATCCATCGCCAGTGATGAAAAAACACTAGGTTCGATCCGGAAAATCCATTGATTTATCGATCCGCAGAATCCATTGATTTTTGAAAAGGTGAAGGCTTCAATCGTGAGAATCCATTGATTGATCGAGAGAAAAATCGATAGATGGAAAAATCGGGCTTTGGTTTTAAAAAACCATCTCCGTTTGGTAGAGTATCGTGGGGAAACGGAAGTTCAAAATAAAAAGATGAATGGCGCAATGCCTTAACAGGAAACCTTCATAAAAGGAGCCAGGTGCGGTCCCTGCTGCCCAAAAATGCTGATGTTTTTCCAAATGATGGTAGAACGGGAGAATATCGGGTTCAAATGGGAGATTCCAGAGGTTAATTGGGAGAATAACGGCTTCGAATGGGAGAATCCGTCGGTTAATTGGGAGAATATCGGGATTGATCGGGAGAATCCATCACCAGTGATGAAAAAACACTAGGTTCGATCCGCAGAATCCATTGATTTATGAAAAAACACAAGGTTCGATCCGGAGAATCCATTGATTTATGAAAAAACACAAGGTTCGATCCGGAGAATCCATTGATTTATGAAAAAAACACTAGGTTCAATTTGGAGAATCCGATTGATTGATAAGGAAAGTATGGCTTCAATTGAAAAATTCTATAGGATTATTCGAAAAGAAAAACGAAAATTAGAAAATTTTCTTTAAATATGGAAAAATTATCTCCGTTCGGGAGACCTTGAGTTCATTCAAATTAGATAGATGAGTTTCAAAACTAAACCATCCAAATCGGAGGTAGTGAACATGGCAGACGCGTATAAGCAGGCGGGTGTGGATATTGAGGCCGGCTATGAAGCGGTGGAACGGATCAAGAAGCATGTGAATCGGACGGTTCGGCCTGGCGTGATGGGGGCGCTGGGCGGTTTCGGGGGAATGTTCGATATCTCAAGCCTCAATCTTAAGGAGCCGGTGCTCATCTCGGGTACGGATGGAGTGGGCACGAAGCTGATGCTCGCTTTCATGATGGATCGGCATGATACCATCGGCATCGACGCGGTCGCGATGTGCGTGAATGATATTGTCGTCCAGGGCGCAGAGCCGCTTTATTTCCTGGATTATATCGCTTGCGGGAAAGCGGAGCCTGAGAAAATCGAGGCTATCGTCAAAGGGATTGCCGATGGATGCGAACAGGCTGGATGCGCGCTCGTTGGCGGGGAAACGGCAGAAATGCCAGGCATGTATTCTGCAGAGGAATACGATTTGGCCGGCTTTGCGGTCGGTGCCTGCGAAAAATCGGCTGTCATTACCGGGGAACAGATCAAAGAGGGTGACGTGCTGATCGGACTTGCGTCCAGCGGCATTCACAGCAACGGCTATTCCCTTGTCCGCAAGGTATTCCTTGAAGAAGCCGGCTGGGTGCTGGACCGGTACGTGGAAGAGTTTGGCAGTACACTTGGGGAGGAGCTCCTCAAGCCGACACGCATTTATGTAAAATCCGTGCTCGCTGCTCTGAAGCAATTCAATGTAAAAGGCCTGGCCCATATCACGGGCGGGGGATTCATCGAAAATATCCCGAGAATGCTGCCGGACGGGCTTGGCGCTGACATACAGGAAGGCAGCTGGACAATTCCGCAGGTGTTCACGAAGCTTGAGGATCTTGGCACTCTGAAGCGTGAGGACATGTACAACATCTTCAATATGGGAATCGGCATGGTCGCAGCAGTCGATCAGGAGATTGCTGATGACGTTGTTGCATTTTTTAACAAAAACGGCGAGCAGGCCAGCGTGATTGGCTCTGTGTCGAAAACAGAAGGCATCCGTGTCCGGCAGTCGTATTAATCTAGACCATTCACCAGAAAGGAGGCCGATCATGAAAAAAATCGCAGTATTCGCATCGGGAAGTGGAAGCAATTTTCAGGCAATCGCCGCTGCTGCCCAGTCAGGCAGCCTGAA
Source organism: Bacillus sp. REN3 (assembly GCF_017912555.1). GTDB lineage: Bacteria > Bacillota > Bacilli > Bacillales > Cytobacillaceae > Mesobacillus. The sequence goes on from NZ_JAERSD010000023.1 coordinate 21,571, forward strand.
TGCGGAAATTTGCCTTCTCGTATGCGATAAGCCAGGAGCTTTCGCTGTTGAGCGGGCAGGCATGCTGGGCATTCCAGCCATGGTCATCAGTCCGAAGGATTTCAAGACAAAAGAAGCCTATGAGGCTGAAATTTTACAGAAGCTGACGGAGATGGATGTGGAATTCATTGTGCTTGCCGGTTACATGCGGCTGATCGGCCCAGTGCTCTTGAAGGCTTATGAAAGCAAGATCGTCAACATCCACCCATCGCTTTTGCCGGCATTCCCAGGAAAGGATGCAATTGGCCAGGCATTGGCTGCGGGAGTGAAAACAACAGGAGTGACCATCCATTATGTCGATGAAGGAATGGACACAGGACCAATCATCGCAAGTGCGGCCGTCCAGGTAGAGGACGGAGAAACAAGGGAATCGCTCCAGAAGAAAGTACAGCGGATTGAACACAGCTTGTATCCAGAAGTCCTGGAACAACTGCTGTCAGGAAAAAAGGAGGAAGCACAATGGGAACAAAGCGTGCACTGATCAGTGTGTCAGATAAGGAGGGGATTGTCGAGTTCGCCAGGAACCTGGTGGAGCTTGGTTTTGAAATTGTCTCTACCGGCGGGACGAAAAGAGCGCTGCAGGATGGCGGGGTGCCTGTCATTGGCATAAGTGATGTAACTGGTTTTCCAGAAATTCTTGAAGGCCGTGTGAAGACGCTCCATCCGAAAATCCATGGCGGCCTGCTAGCGAAATATAGTGATCCGGGCCACCAAAGCCAACTTGCAGAAAATGAAATCGAAAAAATCGAACTCGTCTGCGTCAATCTGTATCCATTCAAAGAGACAATCTCAAAGCCTGGCGTGACACCAGAAGATGCGATCGAAAACATTGACATCGGCGGACCGGCTATGCTGCGTGCTTCTGCGAAGAACCACCAGTACATAACTGTGCTTGTCGATCCGGCTGATTACCAGCAGGTGCTCGAAGAATACAAGAGCAAGAACGAAACGACACTTGAAACAAGGCGCCGTCTTGCGGCAAAGGTATTCCGCCATACAGCTGCCTACGACGCTTTGATCGCAGAGTATATGACAGGGCTTGCAGGAGAAACCAATCCGGAAAAGATGACGGTCACTTATGAGCTGAAGCAAAACCTCCGTTACGGGGAGAATCCGCATCAAAAGGCCGCTTTTTACCAAAAGCCGCTAGGTTCCGCATTTTCTGTTGCAGCAGCAGAACAGCTTCATGGAAAAGAGCTTTCCTATAACAATATCAACGATGCGAATGCCGCTTTGCAGATCGTGAAGGAATTTACTGAACCGGCTGCCGTAGCGGTCAAGCATATGAACCCGTGCGGCGTCGGTATCGGCGAAAGCGTTCATGAAGCGTTCGTAAAAGCGTTCGAAGCCGATCCGGTTTCGATTTTTGGCGGGATCATCGCCTTGAACCGTGAAGTTGACGCAGAAACAGCTGGCAAGCTATCGGAGATTTTCCTTGAAATCATCATCGCCCCGGCTTTCAGCAAGGAAGCAATCGACATTTTGACAGCAAAGAAAAACATCCGCCTGCTAAAAGTTCCTTTTGGCGGCGAAGCAGCAAATGAATCCATGCTTTCTTCCATCGAAGGCGGTTTGCTTGTGCAAGACCAGGATGGATATGGCCTGGAAGATGCGGAAATCACGATTCCGACGAAACGGGAACCAACAGAAGCTGAATGGGAAGCGTTGAAGATTGGCTGGAAGGTTGTCAAGCACGTGAAATCGAATGCGATTGTCGTTGCCGGCAATGATTCAACTTTAGGGATCGGTGCCGGACAGATGAACCGTGTCGGTTCTGCAAAAATCGCACTCGAGCAAGCAGATGAGAAAGCAAAGGGGGCGGCTCTTGCATCTGATGCGTTCTTCCCGATGGATGACACAGTTGAGGCAGCGGCGCAAGCAGGCATTACCGCAATCATCCAGCCGGGCGGTTCGAAAAAGGACGCCGACTCCATCAAAAAAGCTGATGAGTATGGAATTGCCATGGTGTTTACAGGGGTAAGGCATTTCAAGCATTAAATGCGAATGGCAAAACCCAAAACAAATTTGGAGGTGCTGGGAATGAAGGTTCTTGTGATTGGCAGAGGCGGCCGTGAGCATGCGATTTGCCGTAAGGTAAGCGAAAGCCCGATGGTGACGGAGGTTTTCGTGGCCCCGGGCAATCCCGGGATGGCTGATTGCGCGACGCTGGTTGGGATAAATGAAAATCAGCATGATGAGTTGGTTTCATTCGCAGTCATCGAACAGATTGGCCTGACGATCATCGGGCCAGAGGTGCCGCTGCTTGACGGATTGGCGGACCGGCTGGCAGAGGAAGGGCTCGAGGTTTTCGGCCCGCGCAAAGCGGCTGCGATCATTGAAGGCAGCAAGTCATTCGCGAAGGATCTGATGAAAAAGTACAGCATCCCGACTGCGGATTATCAAGTTTTTTCAGAGTATGGACAGGCAAGGGCATACCTTGCAAAAATCGGTGCCCCAATCGTCATCAAGGCGGACGGACTGGCAGCAGGGAAAGGCGTCGTCGTTGCGATGACCGAACAGGAAGCTGAAAAAGCGCTCGAAGAGATGATGCTTGGCGCAAAGTTCGGTGAAGCATCCGCCAGCGTGGTTATGGAAGAGTTTTTAACAGGGGAAGAGTTTTCGCTGATGGCGTTCGTGAACGGTGAAACCGTAACCCCTCTGGAAATCGCCCAGGACCACAAACGGGCATATGATGGCGATGAGGGACCGAATACCGGCGGGATGGGAGCTTATTCTCCGGTGCCGCATATCCGAAAAGAAACAGTGGAGGAAGCCGTCGAAAAGGTCCTTTATCCAGCCGCGAAGGCTATGGTGCAGGAAGGCCGGAGCTTCACGGGAATCCTTTACGCCGGCTTGATTGAAACAGATCATGGCCCAAAGGTGATCGAGTTCAACGCGCGGTTTGGCGACCCGGAAACGCAGGTCATCCTGCCACGGCTGAAATCGGACCTGGTTGGGGTAATGCTTGAGGTACTTGATGGCCATTCCCCGAAGCTCGAGTGGCATGATGAAGCCATGGTCGGCGTTGTCGTCGCCGCGAATGGCTATCCGGAACAGTACGAAAAAGGGGCTGTTTTGAAGGGCATTGAGCAAATGTCTGATGTCTTCCACGCTGGCACAGCTAAAAACAGCCAGGGTGAATTCGTGGCCAACGGCGGCAGGGTGCTGCTTGTCGGGGCAAAGGCAGACACACTCGAGGAAGCCCAAAGGAAAGTATACAAGGAGCTGGAGAAGCTCGACTGCCAGGGAACTTTTTACCGCAGGGACATCGGCAGCAAGGCGATCCGGCACGCAAGGAAAGACCCGGTCCTTTAACTTCAACCCGCCCGGAGCTGGTACGGCGATAGGATCTTCTCCAGCTGGCTTCGATGCAGATGAATCGGATCGGTATTAATCATCGGAATCGGCAAGTCCGAAATGGTGTACCGCTGTTACTTTGCCTGCTTTTTCCACGGGCTTTGGATATAGACGTACACCAGGGCGATGATGCTGCCAATCACCGCAATCCAGACAAAACCGATATCCATCATGTATTCCCAAATCATTAAGATCATCTCCTTTTTGAGCCCCCATCATCTGGGGGCTCTTGTTTATTATTAGCTTGGATTATAAGGTATGAACCCGTCATCGTCTGCAGATTGGCGTTCTTCCATCATTTCCTGTCCTTTTTCATAGAGCGCGGTCATCGGGCAGTAGCGGACGATGCCTTCGCCTACCTTCATCGCCCCCATCATCGCCATGAATAAATACGAATCGCGCCATGGCCTCTTCACCATCTTTGCCGTTGCCCAGGCAAGGATGGTCAACCCCGCTGTAATCCTGATCAATGAGTTAAGGATGCCGATATTCTGGCGTATGTTCATGTAAAAAACTCCTTTCCGTTATTCTTACAGTTTTTTTGTAATTCTTTAGTGCGTTAAATAGTGAAATATGTTACCATAAATATCAAGAATGAAAGGGCTTTCTTTTGCGTTTCCGCAAAAATAGATAGAGAAAAGAGGAACAGGTATGGAACAACGTTATCGATGGAAAAACAAACAATTACGAGACCATGCTGCTGTTTTGGACGGGACCCTTTCACCGACGATTTTATTGAAAAACGCTACGTACTTGAACCAGATATTCCGCAAGTGGCTGACTGCGAACATTTGGATTTACAAAGACCGGATTGTGTATGTTGGTGAAAATCTGCCCGAAAATACAGAGCATTGCGAAACAGTGGATTGCAGCGGGATGAAGCTTGTGCCAGGGTATATCGAGCCGCATGCCCATCCGTTTCAACTTTATAATCCCCATTCCTTTGCTGCCTATGCATCCCAGACGGGAACGACGACCCTGATCAATGACAACATGGTGCTTGCTTTGCAATTGGATAAAAAGAAAGCGTTTTCTTTTATACAGGAGCTGAACCGTAACCCGGTCACAATGTATTGGTGGTGCCGTTTTGATGCCCAGACGGAAATCCAGGACGAGGAAACTGTTTTTTCAAACGGGAACATCAGAAGCTGGCTAGAGCATGAATGTGTCGTGCAGGGAGGCGAATTGACTTGCTGGCCGAGGCTCCTGAGCGGGGATGACATGATTCTCCACTGGATGCAGGAAACAAAACGCCTCCATAAGAAAATCGAAGGGCATTTTCCTGGCGCGTCGGAAAAAACGCTGGCTAAAATGATGCTGTTTGGGGCGGATTGCGACCACGAAGCGATGACTGGCGATGAGGTCAAAAAAAGGCTGATGCAGGGCTATATGGTTTCGCTCAGGCATTCATCGATCCGGCCGGACCTGCCGAAACTGCTTGATGACATTCATGAGATGGATATCGCCGTTTATGACCGCTTCATGATGACAACAGACGGGGCCTCCACAGCTTTTTACGAAAACGGGGTCATCGATGAGCTCATCCGGATCGCGCTCAGCAAAGGAGTGCCGGTTATCGACGCGTACAATATGGCGACCATCAATGTGGCGCGCTATTATAACTTTGAACATTTGCATGGAAATATCGCAACAGGAAGGATAGCGAACATCAACTTTTTAGCGGATGAAAAAGAACCGACCCCAGTTTCCGTTCTGGCAAAGGGAAAGTGGGTAAAAAGGGAAGGGGAAGCGATTCCGTCAGCTGGCAGTGTCGACTGGCGAGATTTTGGCCTTGAACCACTTGAACTCGACTGGGAGCTTTCCTTCGATGACATCCAATTCTCGATGCCGTTTGGCATCAAGATGGAGAATTCGGTCATTACCAAACCTTATTCGATTTCGATTGATGTTTCTGTCGACGAATTGCCAACGAGCCACGATGAATGCTATTTCATGCTTGTCGATAGAAATGGCGAATGGCGCATCAACACGTTATTGAAAGGCTTCGCCACAGAGCTGAAGGGGCTAGCCAGTTCCTTTTCAAATACAGGGGACATCATCCTGATTGGCAAAAGCAAGCGGGATATGATGGCCGCTTTTAACCGAATGAAGGAGCTCGGCGGAGGAATTGTTGCTTGTGAAGAGGGTGTTCCGGTACGCGAGATCCCGCTGTCACTGCATGGCATCATGTCCAGCCACCCGGTTAGCGAGCTGATGGAGGAAGAAAAACAGCTGCTAAGCTATCTGAAGGGAAAAGGCTATCCATTTGCCGATCCGATCTACTCGCTCCTATTTTTCTCATCAACGCATTTGCCTTATATCCGCATCACTCAGCAAGGCGTATATGATGTAATGAAAAAAACGGTACTCTTTCCAACGATAATGCGTTAAAATATAAAAGTGCAGAGAGAGAATGCCATAAATGAACTGGGAGTTCACAAGGGTGGCGATAATAATGAAAAAATGGATCGCTGTTGCAGCGGCAGTTATCATGCTGATTTCCGGCTGCAGCAATAAAGAGAAAGAAGAAGTCAAAGACCATAAGGAAAAAGAAGTGCTGGATGTCTCCAAAGGCATTGTCGAGCTTCCATACAAGTATCCACTGACCGGAATCGGCTCGAAGGAAGAACCTGCTGCGCGTGCTGTTGCTGTAGTAGTCAATAACCATCCGAAGGCGCGGCCGCAGACAGGCCTTGATAAGGCGGACATCATCTATGAGGTCCTTGCTGAAGGCGATGTAACGAGATTCGTCGCGATCTTTCAGAGCGAGCGCCCTAAGAAAATAGGACCAGTCCGCAGTGCAAGGGAGTACTTTATTGATCTCGCTGCCGGCTACGGCAGTTTCTTTGTCGCGCACGGCTACAGCCCTGATGCGAAAGCAAGGCTCGGACGCGGGGAAATCGACAATATCAATGGCATGCAATATGACGGAACGCTGTTCAAACGGGCAAGCTTCCGCAAAGCGCCGCACAATTCCTATATCACCTTCGAAAATATTTTAAAAGGCGCAGATAAAAAAGGTTATAAGATGGACCAGGCTCCCGGACCGGCAACATTTTTAAGCAAGGAAGAAGCTGGCAAGCTTGAAGGTGCAGCCGCGGAAGATTTGATGGTGTCATATGGCGACCCTTCTGTCGACTCGATCTTTGAGTACGACAAGAAATCAGGCAAGTATCACCGCTTTGTCGGCAGTGAGGAAATGATTGATTATGAGTCCAAGAAACCAGTGCGCGTTGACAACATCCTGGTTGTGCAAATGAACCACCGGGTGGTCGACTCAGCCGGCCGCCGGGCAATCAACCTTACCTCAGGCGGCAAAGGATATTTGTTCCAAAAAGGCAAAGTCAATGAGATAGAATGGAAGAATGAAGCCGGCAGGATCGTTCCCTACAAAGGCGGGGCAAAAGCCGGTTTCGTACCAGGCAGAACATGGATCAACATCGTTCCATCCATCGCCAATGTCTCATTCGACACTCACTAAAAAGGGGTATGAATATATGCAAATTGATAAATTAAGAGGGAAAGAACTCGATCAATTATTCAAAGCGATTTTGTCATTGAAGGATTTGGATGAAGCGTATCGCTTTTTCGATGACCTCGCCACCGTGAATGAAATCCAGTCATTGGCACAGCGCCTTGAAGTAGCCCGGATGCTGCGCGAAGGAAAGACCTACCATAAAATCGAGACCGAAACCGGCGCCAGCACCGCGACGATCTCCCGTGTCAAGCGAAGCCTTAACTACGGTAACGACGCTTATGAAATGGCACTAGACAGGCTGAAGGAACAGGAAAACGCCGAAAAAGAAACAACCAAATAATAGCCAATAGTGAAAACCGGAGTCCAGAAGGAGGACTCCGGTTTTTTAATTAAATAGATTTGAGAGGATGAGGATGGGGATGAGGATGAGGATGGGGAAGGAAGGGCCGGAGTTGGCGGTTTTTTGGAAAAAATTGGACAAACGGGAGAATCCGCTGGGTAATTGGGAGAATCCGACGCATAATTGGGAGAATACGCGGGATGAATGGGAGAATCGGCCACATAATTGGGAGAATAAGCAGGATGATTGAGAGATTCCGGCATGAATGGGCCGGAGTTGGCGGGATTTTTTGGGATAAATTGGACAAACGGGAGAATCCGCTGGGTAATTGGGAGAATCCGACGCATAATTGGGAGAATAAGCGGGATGAATGGGAGAATCGGCCACATAATTGGGAGAATAAGCAGGATGATTGGGAGAATCCGGCATGAATGGCCAGAGTTGCGGGATTTTTTGGGATAAATTGGACAAACGGGAGAATCCGCTGGGTAATTAGGAGAATCCGACGCATAATTGGGAGAATACGCGGGATGAATGGGAGAATCGGCCACATAATTGGGAGAATAAGCAGGATGATTGGGAGAATCCGGCATGAATGGGCCAGAGTTGGCGGGATTTTTTGGGATAAATTGGACAAACGGGAGAATCCGCTGGGTAATTGGGAGAATCGGCCACATAATTGGGAGAATAAGCAGGATGATTGAGAGATTCCGGGCATCGAAGGAGAGTAACGAAGGTCGGCAGGGAGATTATCCTGGGTAATCGGAAAATTTTGTGCTCCGGAAGAAAGATTATGAGGATAATCGGGAGATTCCGGGCCCCGAACCAAGTTAATTCCGGCCAAGTATGGATAGAGTGCCTTTTCTCGTGTGCAATTTTTCCTTAATTAGTGATTTTTCGAATCATTCTAAGCATTGTAAGTGGATTATCTGCTATTTGGCAGTTGTTCACAGCAAACCCATAACATCCAACACCGAGACGAAGTCATCCTAAACATCACCAACTGCTGTCCAATCCTGTATTTACAAAAACCAGGATGAAAAGTGCTAAACCTGCCAGTATTTTCTGAAAACTTCCAGGGATTGATGGCTTAACTGTCTCATTCTTCGGGTAGGAAGGGGAGTAAACAGAAAGGGTTAGGGGGCTGGTTATGGGAGCAAGTATGGCAGTTATTGGAATTGTCATTATTTATCTAGCGATCATGATTTGGATTGGATACGCATCTTCGAAAAAGATCGATGACAATGAGGACTTCCTCGTCGCTGGCCGGAAAATGGGTCCGTGGCTGCTGGCGGGGAGCCTTGCCGCGACCGAGGTTGGGGGCGGTTCTTCGCTTGGCGTTGTTGAAAAAGCATATGGTGATTGGGGGCTTTCAGCTGTTTGGTATGTCATCACGATGGCTGTTGCTTTTATCGTGCTCGCTTTCCTGGCGCCGATGCTCAGGCGCGCGGCCGTAAAAACCGTGCCGGAGTATTTCCGCAGAAGATACGGGGAAGCAAACTCGCTGATCACCTCAATTATCATGCTTTTGCCTATGGTCGGACTTACAGCGGTGCAATTCATTGCTTCGGCGACCATCCTTTCCGTTATGACGGGCTGGAGCTATACGGTGTCCGTCATCATTTGCACCGTTGTCGTCACCCTCTACAGCGTCATGGGCGGTATGTACAGTGTGGTCTATACGGATGTCGTCCAATGGATATTCATCATTGTCGGAATGGCATTGATCATCCCATTCACGCTTCAGGCTGGCGGCGGTTTTGAACAGGTAACCGCGAATATTCCTGATGCCAAGTGGAGCCTTGTGGAAGGCGCCGGGTGGAAAACAATCATCGCTCTTATTGTCATGTATATTGCGTCCTTCACCGTTGGCCAGGAAGCGGTCCAGCGCTACTATTCAGCAAAGGATGGAAAGGCGGCTAAGCATGCTTCTTATATTACATCTGTGGTTTACGTACTCTTTGCTTTCATCCCGGCTGTGATCGGTTTATTCATGTATGGGATGGTCGAAAACGGCGCCATTGATGGTGGGATGCTGATGGAAAAAGGGGCGCAGTATGCGCTTCCTGTCCTAGCTGTTGAGGTGCTTCCGGATGTGGTGACCGGAATCCTTTTTGCGGCCTTAATCTCGGCAACGATGTCGAGCGCATCAAGCAATCTGCTGGCAGCTGGATCGATTTTCACGAATGATATCTACCATCAGTACATCAACAAGAATGCTCCCGATAAGAAGCTGTTAAGAATGGTCCGTTACACAATGTATGTTGTTGGGGGATTAAGCCTAGTAACAGCAATCTGGAATGTCTCCGATATTATCTCTTTATTGATGTTTTCATTCACATTAAGGGCAGGAGGCGCGTTCATCCCATATGTCGTCGGCCATATCTGGGAAAAAGCGAGCCCGGCAGGCAGTCTTGCATCCTTGTTCCTGGGAAGCCTGGCTGTATTCCTTGGAGAAAGGGGCTATGTGGATTTCTTCGGCCTCGATCCGATTTATCTTGCCTTGATTGTCAGTGCAATCAGCTTTTACGCTGTATCCTTAATGCTGCCAAAGCAATATGCACAGCGAGATCTTTAAGGGTTTCGAAAAAGCGTTCCTCAGGGGGAACGTTTTTTTCATGGCGGCTATTTACTTTTTGTAAAATTGCTCCAACACCCTGATGTATCCTTTTTTAATACCATCAACAAATGCTATAATGGTTGAATGGAAAGATAGAATGGGGGCAAGTCAAGGATGTACGATGTTCGCGAGTGGAAGCATGTGTTCAAACTCGATCCTGATAAGGAAATAAGCGATCAAGATCTTGAAAAAATTTGTGAGTCGGGAACCGACGCGATCATAGTGGGAGGGACGGATGGAGTCACTCTGGAAGGTGTCCTTGATTTGATGTCCCGTATCCGCCGTTACACGGTCCCGTGCATACTCGAAGTCTCGACGATCGATTCCATCACGCCGGGATTTGATTTTTACTATATCCCGACAGTGCTGAACAGCGGAAATCCACAATGGGTCACCGGTCTGCACCATGAAGCGATGAAGGAATACGGAGACGTGATGGATTGGAATGAAATATTGGTGGAAGGCTATTGTATCCTGAATCCCGACTGCAAAGCGGCCAGGCTGACAGACGCACAAACAGGCCTCGATGCTGAAGATGTCAGGGCTTATGCGATGATGGCCGAAAAAATGTTCAACCTGCCGATTTTTTATATCGAATACAGCGGAACTTACGGGGATCCGGAGCTTGTGAAAGCAGCCAAGAACGCACTAAGCAAAACGGTGCTCTTTTACGGAGGAGGCATCGAAACAGCCCAACAGGCAAAAGAAATGGCTGCTCACTCCGACGTCATCGTAATAGGCAACGTCGTTTACACAAACCTCGGAGAAGCACTGAAAACCGTTTCCGCCGTAAAGTAACGGGTTGCGGTGGTGCGACAATACATGGAGGTCAGCTCCACCAAAAAGCATGTGTTGACGGAGGCTGGCCCTCTGTTGCGGTGGTGCGACAAAACCATGGAGGTTAGGGCTCTAAAAAGGCATGCGCTATGGGGAACGCCCACGGTTGTGGTGAAGAATTAGACGGGGTTCTGAATTCAAAAGGGGCATGCGTTAACGGGGAACGGACCCCGGTTGCGGTGAAGCGTTAATCGTCGGTGCTCTGACTTTAAAAGTGGCGTGTGTTAATGGGGAGCGGCCCTCTGTTTCGGTGGTGCAACAAACCAAGGAGTTCAGGCCTCCAAAAGTGGCGTGGGTTAACGGGGGAATGGCCCCAGGTGCGGTGAGGCAGTTAATCGTCGGGCTCTGACTCCAGGATTGCATGCGTTCACTGAGGTTAGACCTCCTGATATATTATTGTGGACTCTGTAGTTATGAGATAAAATAAGAACAAATGTTTGTATGGTGGTGAAGGGCAAGTGCAATTTTTGACTGATAGATTATTGAATGGCTTGAATCCTCAGCAGCAGAAGGCGGTTAAGACGCTAGACGGCCCGCTGCTTTTGATGGCTGGGGCCGGAAGCGGAAAGACGAGGGTCCTGACGCATCGGATTGCGTATTTGATGGTTGAAAAAGGAGTGAATCCTTATAACATCCTCGCGATTACATTCACGAATAAAGCGGCGCGCGAGATGCGCGAGCGGATCCAGAAGATGATGGGCGGTGCAGCGGATGAGATTTGGATTTCGACGTTCCACTCGATGTGTGTGCGGATTTTGAGAAGGGACATCGATCGCCTCGGATATAACCGCAACTTCACGATCCTTGATTCGACAGACCAGCAATCGGTCATCAAATCAATCCTTAAGGACAGGAATATGGATACAAAGAAATTCGACCCGCGAGCGATCCTTGGGACGATCAGTTCGGCGAAGAATGAATTGATCACCCCTGAAGAGTACGCGAAGACGGCTGGCGATTATTTTTCCCAGCAGGTCAGCGAGGTGTATACAGAGTATCAGCGCAGGCTGCGCAAGAATAACGCGCTTGATTTCGACGATTTGATCATGACGACCATCACGCTGTTCATGCGCGTGCCTGATGTGCTCGAGTACTACCAGCGCAAGTTCCAGTATATCCATGTCGATGAGTACCAGGATACGAACAGGGCACAGTACATGCTAGTGAAATTGCTCGCCCAGCGCTTCAAGAACCTTTGTGTGGTCGGCGATTCCGACCAATCGATTTATCGCTGGCGCGGCGCGGACATCACGAACATCCTTTCTTTTGAAAAAGATTATCCGAACGCGAAGGTGATCATGCTTGAGCAGAATTACCGGTCGACGAAAAAAATCCTGCTCGCTGCGAACAAGGTCATCCAGAACAACACGAACCGAAAGCCGAAAAACCTTTGGACCGAGAATCCTGACGGCAACAAAATCGTCTATTATCGTGCGGACAGCGAGCAGGGTGAAGCGCAATTTGTCATCGGCAAGATCCAGGAGATGCAACGGCAGGGCCGCAAGCTCTCTGATATCGCTATTTTATACCGGACGAACGCCCAGTCGCGTGTGATTGAGGAATCGTTCCTGAAGTCGAATATCGACTACTCGATCGTTGGCGGCATCAAGTTCTATGACAGGAAGGAAATCAAGGATATCCTTGCCTACCTGCGCCTAATTTCAAATCCGGACGATGATATCAGCCTGCAGAGGATCATCAATGTACCGAAGCGGGCAATCGGGGCGACGTCGATTGATAAAATCGCAAACTTCGCGATGACACACGACATGTCTATGTATCAGGCGCTTGAGATGATCGATATGATCGGGCTCAGCCCCAAGGCGGCAAAATCAGCTGCTGAATTCAGGGACATAATCACCAACTATACACGCCAGCAAGAATACCTGTCTGTCACGGAATTGGTTGAAGAAGTCCTGGACAAGTCTGGTTACCGCGAGATGCTCAAGGCTGAAAAATCACTTGAATCCCAGAGCCGGCTTGAGAACTTGGATGAATTCCTTACCGTTACAAAAAGCTTTGAAGAGAGCAATGAAGATAAATCGCTGGTTGCCTTCCTTACAGACCTTGCCTTGGTCGCGGACATCGACCGGCTTGATGATGAAGGACAGAAGAAGACCGATTTTGTCACTTTGATGACCCTCCACTCCGCGAAGGGACTGGAATTCCCGGTCGTCTTCCTGATCGGCATGGAAGAGGGAGTCTTCCCGCATAGCCGTTCGCTGATGGAGGAAGCAGAGATGGAGGAAGAACGCCGTCTCGCTTATGTGGGCATAACCAGGGCAGAGGAAGAACTATTCATCACGAACGCCCAGATGCGGACCTTGTTCGGCCGCACAAATATCAATCCGGAATCCCGGTTCATTAAGGAAATCCCGGCTGAACTGATTGAGGATGCGGCACCGAAAGCGAAGCGGCCGTCTCCATTCGGAGATAGGCCGGCAGCCAGCACACCAAGACAGCCTCAGCGCAGCGCGGTCGTCCGGCCAGTTTCAGCTTCAAACGGCGGCGCAGAAATCAGCTGGAAGGTCGGGGACAAAGCACAGCACGGCAAGTGGGGCACAGGCACCGTTGTCAGCGTAAAGGGCTCCGGCGAAGGGATGGAGCTTGACATCGCATTCCCAAGCCCGATCGGCATCAAACGCCTGCTGGCTAAATTCGCTCCAATCCAAAAAGCTTAATGAAGTGCATCTATCATTAAATTCATGAATGAAGGGGCTGGATTTATGGATTTTCAGACCGCTGAAAAAAAAGCAAAGGATTTGCAAAATCTGCTGAATCAATATAGTTATGAATATCATGTTCTTGACCAGCCGTCTGTTCCTGATGCGGAATATGACCGTTTATTAAGAGAATTGATTGAGATCGAAGAGCAATATCCACAACTGCAGACATCAGATTCCCCAACACAGCGGGTAGGTGGCGAAGTGCTGGATATGTTCAGGAAGGTTGAACACAATACGCCAATGCTTAGCCTCGGCAACGCCTTTGATGAGCAGGACCTTCGCGATTTTGACCGCAGGGTGCGCCAGGGAACGGGCGATGATGTTTCCTATGTGTGCGAGCTGAAAATCGACGGTCTGGCTGTCTCGCTCGTTTATGAGGATGGACTGTTCGTCCGCGGCGCGACTCGTGGGGATGGAACGATTGGCGAGGACATTACGTCTAATTTAAGAACCATCCGTTCACTGCCGATTCGTCTGAAGGAACCGGTGTCCATTGAAGTCCGGGGAGAGGCATTCATGCCGAAAAAGTCCTTTGAAGCTTTGAACAGGGCGAGAGGTGAACGCGATGAAGAGCCATTCGCCAACCCTCGTAACGCAGCAGCGGGATCGCTTCGTCAGCTAGATCCGAAAATCGCTGCCTCAAGGCATCTCGATATTTTCCTCTATGGGATTGCGAATTTAGGGGAGACTGGGATTCAGTCACAAAGCGACGGACTGGACTTCCTCGAAAAAATGGGCTTCAAGACAAACAAGGAGCGCCGGAAAGTAGCGGATATCGAAGGCGTGATTGAATATGTGAACAGCTGGGTGGAAAGACGCCCAAGCTTGCCTTATGATATTGACGGCATCGTTATCAAAGTCGATTCCCTTGAGCAGCAGGCCAAGCTGGGTGCGACTGTGAAAAATCCGCGCTGGGCAATCGCTTATAAATTCCCTGCCGAAGAAGTCGTCACGACATTAAAGGATATTGAACTGAGCGTCGGCCGTACAGGTGTTGTCACGCCGACAGCGATACTTGAACCAGTCCAGGTTGCAGGAACGACAGTCGGCCGGGCGTCATTGCACAACGAGGATCTGATCCGGGAAAAAGACATAAAGATCGGCGATAAAGTCGTCGTCAAAAAGGCAGGCGACATCATACCCGAGGTCGTCAATGTCCTTGCGGATCACAGGACCGGGGATGAAGTGGAATTCCAAATGCCTACCCATTGTCCTGAATGCGGAAGCGACCTTGTCAGGATCGAAGGGGAAGTCGCGCTCCGCTGCATCAACCCAAAATGCCCGGCGCAAATCAGGGAAGGGTTGATCCACTTCGTCTCCCGAAATGCGATGAATATCGATGGCCTTGGCGAGAGAGTCATCAGCCAGCTGTTTGCTGAACAGTTGATCAAGGACGTAGCCGATATTTATAAATTGACGCGCGAGCAGCTGCTTGCTATGGAGCGGATGGGTGAAAAATCCGTCAGCAACCTGCTGTCAGCCATCGAAGCCTCAAAATCGAACTCACTTGAAAGGCTATTATTTGGCCTGGGCATCCGCCTGGTCGGAGCCAAGGCAGCAAAGACGCTCGCACAGCAATTTATCACAATGGACAAACTGATGGATGCATCACGCGAGGATTTGACAGCAATCAATGAAATTGGCGATAAAATGGCCGACTCGGTCGTCACCTACTTCGACAGCGAAGAAGTCCAGGAACTTATTTCCGAGCTGAAGGCCGCTGGCGTCAATATGGAATACAAAGGCCCTAGGCCTGTATCCGCTGAAGAATCGGATTCGTTTTTTGCCGGCAAGACGATTGTCCTTACTGGAAAGCTTGAGCAAATGTCGCGGAACGAAGCAAAGGAAAAAATCGAGGCGCTTGGCGGCAATGTAGCTGGAAGCGTCAGCAAGAAGACCGATCTGGTCATTGCCGGAGAGGATGCTGGCTCGAAGCTGACAAAAGCGGAAAGCCTTGGAATTGAAGTGTGGAACGAGGAGAGAATGCTTGGAGAATTAAATAAGTAAGAGGTGTAAACGCCATGAGGAAGATCTCAATGGTCGCTCTATCTCTTGTCCTTTTGCTGACGGCCTGTGCTCCCAACTTTCAGAAGGAAGAACAGATTGTCCAAAAGAAGGATAACGACACGACGGAAAAAGCGATTATTCCTAAATACAAGATTTCAGATGAATACTACCGGACAAAACTGCCATTTGAACCAGGGGCTACCAGGGGGATGACAGTCAACAACTTGAATACCCGGTACGATATCAACGAGTTTGAAACCGGCCTGATGCGAATTGCGCAAAACTCTTTCCCGACGGATCAATATGCGTTCAAGGAAGGGCAATACCTTGACAACAAGACGGTTCGCCTTTGGCTCAACCGCAAATTCACGGATAAACAGCTGAAGGAAGAGAAGCTGAGTAAAGAAGAGAATATTGGCCTGAACCCGATGATGCCTGATAGTGGAGATATCAAGGCACTGAATGAAAAGTATCCAATCTACCTTTCCCATATCCTTGAACACAACTATCTTGTCAATGTGAAAAAGGAAACATACCAGCTTGGCGGGGTGGCGATCGGGATTGCGCTGAACTCGGTCCATTATTATACGAAAGAAGCATATGGCGCAGTGTACGAAAAAAAGATTCCTAGGTCTGTCCTCGAAAAAGAGGGCAAGAAGATCGCACAGGAAGTACTGACCAGGATGCGGAAAATTGATGAATTGAAGGATGTGCCGATTACAATCGGCCTGTTTGAGCAGGAAAGCCGTTCCTCGGTCGTCCCCGGCAATTACTTTGCCTACACGAAAGTGCCAAAGAATGGCAGCAACATCGGCAGCTGGGAAAGTGTAAAGGAAAAATACGTGTTGTTCCCATCTGCTTATGCGAAAGAGAATCATCGTGATGATATGACGTTCTATGAGAATTTCAAACAAGAGGTCGAAAAGTATTTTCCTAACTTCAACGGAGTGATCGGAAGAGGCTTCTACATTGACGGCCAGCTGCAGGAATTGAGCATTGATATTCCTATCCAATTTTATGGGAAAGCCGAAGCGATCGGTTTTACCCAGTTCGTCACAGGGCTTGTGATGGAGCATTTCCCTGACTATGTGACCGTCGAAGTCAACATCTCATCCGTCATGGGACCCGAGGCGCTGATTGTACGTAAACCGGAAAAGGATGAACCTTTTGTCCATATTTACCAATAAGGAAAGGCAAAGGGCCTAGGCTCTTTGCCTTTTTACCCTCAATTTTGATCCATCCCTTCACTGGGTTCCCGGATTGTTGAGAAAGCCATCGTACTATTCCCGCAGGCGGCTGTTTCCTTGGGACTTGCACGATTAAGGAAAAGTAGATAAGGTATTGAATTGTTGAATACTAAGTTAGGAAAATATGAAAAAATGGGAGTTATGCTATGAATATATGGGAATTGATCGTTGCGTTGATTTTAGGATTGGTAGAAGGGCTTACGGAATTTGCGCCAGTATCATCCACCGGCCACATGATCATCGTCGATGATATGTGGCTCCGCTCCGGGGATTTCCTTGGCGAAAAAGTAGCCAACACTTTTAAGGTAGTCATCCAGCTCGGATCCATCCTTGCCGTTGTCGTCGTATTCTGGAACCGGTTCATTGAAATGCTTGGACTGAAGAAAGATGCACGCGCCAAAGAAGAGAGGCTCCGGCTGACCCATGTAATCGTCGGTTTGCTGCCCGCCGGTATTTTAGGTGTGCTGTTCGAGGATTACATCGATGAGCATTTATTTTCAACAAAGACGGTTTTGGTCGGACTTGTTGTTGGCGCGCTGCTGATGATTGCCGCGGACCTTTTTGGCGGAAGGAAGCGCACGATCGAAACAGTCGATCAGATCACCTATAAGCAGGCGTTTGCTGTGGGCCTCATCCAATGTCTTTCATTGTGGCCAGGCTTCTCCCGTTCCGGATCTACCATATCCGGAGGTGTCCTGCTAGGCATGAGCCACCGCGCAGCCGCTGATTTCACCTTCATTATGGCCGTTCCAATCATGGTTGGCGCCAGCTTGCTGTCGCTTATCAGCAAATGGCAATATTTCACTCTGGATGCCATCCCGGTCTTTGCTGTCGGTTTCATCAGCGCATTTGTTTTTGCGTTGTTATCCATTAAGTTTTTCCTGAAATTAATCGGCCGGATCAAATTGATTCCATTCGCCATCTATCGAATCGTGTTGGCAGGGCTGATCTTTATTATTTACTTCCAATAGTCAGAAAGCCGGATTCCCTTTGTGGAATTCGGCTTTTTCCATTTAGCGAATAAATAGGGAGAAGAGTTAGGAGCGAGCCTCCGTGAAAGAGCTGCAACATGTCTACCCCCATGTCCTGGTTCTTAACACGGTGCAGTTAGTGGAGCAAATCAGCCACCGCAAACAGCCCTCCCAGCAAGCTTTCCCATGTACGGACGATGAGAATAAAGTAATTCCGCAAACCATTCTTTCATGAGGCTCGGCCATTGAATACTATTGCGATATCATGATAAAATAAAGGGGTATGAAAACGCTTTAATACATAGGAGGGGATTAGGAATGGTTCAGCCATACAAACATGAGCCTTTCACGGATTTCAAAGTTGAGGAAAACCGTCAGGCATACTTGCAAGGATTGAAGACAGTAGAAGGCTATCTTGGCCAGGATTATGACTTGGTTATTGGCGGGGAGCGCATCTCGACTGAAGAAAAGATTGTATCTTACAACCCATCCAATAAAGAAGAAGTGATCGGACGAGTTTCAAAGGCAAACCGTGACCTTGCTGAAAAAGCGATGCAAGCTGCCGTTGAAACGTTCAAGACATGGAAAAAAGTGAAGCCTGAGACACGTGCGGATGTTCTTTTCAAGGCAGCTGCGATCATTCGCCGCCGCAAGCACGAGTTCTCCGCGCTTTTAACAAAAGAAGCAGGGAAGCCATGGAACGAAGCGGATGCTGATACAGCAGAAGCAATCGATTTCCTTGAGTTCTATGCCCGCCAAATGCTCAGGATTAAAGACGGTGTGCCAGTACAAAGCCGTCCGAATGAATATAATCGCTATGACTACATTCCCCTTGGGGTCGGAATCATCATCTCGCCTTGGAACTTCCCGCTTGCAATCATGGCTGGGACAACTGTGGCTGCGATTGTTTCCGGCAACACGGTTCTATTGAAGCCAGCTTCCACGACTCCAGTGGTTGCTGCGAAGTTCGTCGAGGTCATGGAAGAAGCAGGCCTGCCAGCAGGCGTCCTGAACTTCGTCCCAGGAAGCGGCGCAGAAGTGGGTGACTTCCTCGTCGACCACAAAGACACCCGTTTCGTAAGCTTCACAGGTTCACGCGATGTAGGGCTGCGCATTAACGAACGCGCATCTAAATTGAATGAAGGGCAAATCTGGCTGAAGCGTGTCATCGCAGAGATGGGCGGAAAAGACACGATTGTTGTTGACAAGGATGCTGACCTTGAATTGGCAGCGCAATCCATCGTTGCTTCCGCATTCGGTTTCTCTGGCCAGAAGTGTTCCGCATGCTCGCGTGCTGTTATCGTAGAGGACGTGTACGATGAAGTTCTTAACCGCGCAGTTGAGCTGACAAACCAGCTGAAGCTTGACGATCCGACAGACCAGAGTACATTCATGGGTCCTGTTAACGATCAGGGCGCATTCGACAAGATCATGAAGTACATCGAAATCGGCAAGAAGGAAGGCCGATTGATGGCCGGCGGTGAAGGTGACAACTCCAAGGGCTACTTCATCAAGCCAACAATCTTTGCTGATGTTGACCCTAAGGCAACGATCATGCAGGAAGAAATCTTCGGTCCGGTTGTTGCGTTCGCGAAAGCGAAGGACTTTGACCACGCGCTTGAAATTGCCAACAACACAGAATACGGCCTGACTGGCGCAGTCATCACGAGGAACCGCGAGAACATCGAAAAGGCACGCGAAGATTTCCATGTTGGAAACCTTTACTTCAACCGTGGCTGCACCGGTGCCATTGTCGGTTACCAGCCATTCGGCGGCTTCAACATGTCAGGAACCGACTCAAAAGCCGGCGGACCAGACTATCTGCTCCTCCACATGCAAGCGAAGACAACTTCAGAAATGTTCTAATACAAGTGAAACCCTTCTCTTTTTTCAGAGAAGGGTTTTTTTGTCCCTCAGCTCCTTCCCTGGAATTGCCAGGCAGGATCAAAGGGCCCCAGCATAGGAGTAAGCAGGCTCTTAGTAAGCAAAAAACGTTCAAACGGTCCCAGAGCGTGGTTAAGGGGCGAGTCAGCGAATTTTTTTGGATTCCAATCTGCAATTAAGCTGTTCTTGTGGATGTTAAACAGCTTCATTGGATTCCAATCTGCAGTTAAGCTGTTCTTGAGGATGTCAAACAGCTTCATTGGATTCCAATGTGTATTTAAGCTGGTCTTGAGAAGTCAAAGTGGTTCATTGGATTCCGATGTGAGGGGTTAAGCCGTTCTTGGGGAGTAAAAGAGTTTTTTGAATTCCAATGTAAGGTTAAGGTTCTTGAGGATGTCAAACAGATCCCGCTACATCCCTCATCAAGAGATTTTTCTGATCTGCTGGGTTTAAATCTGGCCCTTCAGATTATTCATCAAAGATTCCCATTAGTAAGAAAGACTTATTCAAAAGTAGATTAAACCCTGATAGACTGCCTCTTTTCGAAGGAAAAGAGGCTTTTCCGCTTTTAGGGCATTTGAATCAATTCTAAAATTTTTTCAGAAAAATTCAACAAAACAATTGCATTTCGAATTTTCTGTTATATAATACGAATTATAGTAATTCTTACTGTACTATAACAAAAGGAGTGAAGGCTGCAGATGTCGACACAGACAACAGGAATTGAGATTATTGGCAACTTGAAAACCGAATACAGCGAGATCCTAACCCCGGAAGCACTGAATTTTGTCGAACAGCTTGAACGTCGTTTCGGCCAGCGCCGAAGGGAATTGCTGGAGGCACGGGAACAACGTCAAGAAGAAATCAATGCCGGCAAGCTGCCGGAGTTTTTGGCGGATACGAAGCATATCCGTGAAAGTGAATGGACAATCGCGCCATTGCCGGATGATTTGAAGGATCGCCGGGTTGAAATCACAGGGCCGACTGACAGGAAAATGGTCATCAACGCTTTGAATTCTGGAGCGAAAGTGTTCATGGCAGACTGCGAAGATGCAACCTCGCCAACGTGGGAAAGCATCATCGAAGGGCAGATCAACCTGCGGGATGCGGTCAACCGGACGATTTCGTTCGAGAATCAAAACGGGAAAAAATACGAATTGAAAGATGAAACCGCTGTTTTAATGGTCCGCCCAAGGGGCTGGCACCTGGAAGAAAAGCATGTGCTGCTCGATGGAAATCCGATTTCCGGAGGACTGTTCGATTTTGCGATGTACTTTTTCCATAATGCCAAGAACCTTATCGAGAAGGGGTCCGGCCCATACTTCTACCTTCCGAAGATGGAGAGCCACCTCGAAGCGCGCCTGTGGAACGATGTATTCAAATATGCACAGGACGAACTGGGAATCCCGCAGGGGACGATTAAAGCAACGGTCCTTATTGAAACCATCATGGCAGCTTTTGAAATGAATGAAATCCTATATGAGCTGCGGGAGCATTCGGCAGGCTTGAACTGTGGCCGATGGGATTACATCTTCAGTTATTTGAAAAAGCTCCGCTCACAAGATGATGTCATTTTACCGGACCGCTCGCAGGTGACGATGACGGTTCCATTCATGAGATCTTACTCGCTGTTGACAATCCAGACGTGCCACCGCCGCAAGGCACCGGCTATGGGTGGAATGGCTGCACAAATCCCGATCAAGAATGATCCGGAAGCAAACGAAGAAGCCTTTGCCAAAGTCCGTGCAGATAAGGAACGCGAAGCGCGCGATGGACATGACGGCACATGGGTCGCCCATCCAGGGCTTGTCCCAGTTGCTCTTGAAGCCTTCAACCGGGAGATGCATGAGGCCAACCAGATTGAATCTGGCAAGCAGATGGATATTGAAGTAACTGCGGAGGACTTGCTTGCTGTCCCAGAAGGAACGATCACCGAGCAGGGCGTAAGGATGAATATCAATGTCGGCATCCAATACGTCGCTTCATGGCTGAACGGCCGAGGCGCTGCTCCGATCCACAATCTGATGGAGGATGCAGCAACCGCAGAAATTTCACGGGCCCAGCTTTGGCAGTGGATCCGCCATCCGAAGGGCGTTCTCGATGACGGCCGTAAAGTCACCGTTGAAATGTATGAAGAGCTAAAAGTTGAAGAGCTTGAGAAGATTCGTCAGGAAGTCGGCGAAGACCAGTTTGGAAAAGGAAGATTCAAAGAAGCAGTCGAACTATTCGACGGGTTGATTTTACAGGATGACTTTGTCGAGTTTCTCACGCTGCCAGGTTACCAGAGGCTTGCCTAATCGTTTCTTACAGATTCGATAGTTTGCCAGATGAATAGACTAATCCATTACTTAGGAGGAACTTTTTTATGACACAAGAAAGAGTAAAGCAATTGCAGGAAAGCTGGGAATTGGAATCCCGCTGGAACGGAGTCGAAAGGCCCTACACTGCTGAGGAGGTCATCAGGCTCCGCGGGTCCATCGATATCGAGTACACGCTAGCCCGCCGCGGCGCGGAAAAGCTTTGGAAGCTTGTGAATGAGGAAGATTTCGTCAACGCGCTTGGTGCTTTGACTGGAAACCAGGCAGTTCAGCAGGTAAAAGCGGGACTGAAGGCAATCTATTTGAGCGGCTGGCAGGTTGCGGCCGATGCGAACCTGTCTGGACATATGTATCCTGACCAAAGTTTATATCCGGCAAACAGTGTCCCTGCAGTTGTTAAGCGCATCAACCAGGCACTGCAAAGAGCCGACCAGATCACCCATTCAGAGGGAGACGACTCCGTCGACTGGTTCGCGCCGATTGTTGCCGATGCAGAAGCAGGCTTTGGCGGCCAGTTGAATGTGTTCGAACTGATGAAAGGGATGATTGAAGCAGGTGCGGCAGGTGTCCACTTTGAAGACCAACTGTCATCTGAAAAGAAATGCGGCCACCTTGGCGGAAAAGTTCTCCTGCCAACACAAACTGCTGTACGCAACCTGGTTGCGGCGCGCCTGGCAGCCGATGTCATGGGCGTTCCAACATTGATTGTTGCACGTACTGATGCGAATGCCGCAGATTTGATCACAAGCGATGTCGACCCTTACGATGCTCCGTTCATCACGGGCGAAAGGACGCCTGAAGGCTTCTTCCGGACTTCTGCCGGTCTTGACCAGGCGATTGCCCGCGGTCTGGCTTACGCACCATATGCAGACCTTATCTGGTGCGAAACAGCAGAGCCTAATATTGAAGAAGCACGCCGGTTTGCCGAGGCAATCCATGAAAAATACCCAGGCAAGCTGCTTGCCTACAACTGCTCACCATCATTCAACTGGAAAAAGAAGCTGGATGATGAAACTATCGCGAAATTCCAGGTCGAGCTTGGCAAGATGGGCTACAAGTTCCAATTCGTTACACTGGCAGGCTTCCATGCCCTGAACCACAGCATGTTCGAGCTTGCCCGCGGCTACAAGAATCGCGGAATGGCTGCATACTCCGAGCTGCAGCAGGCGGAATTCGCCAGCGAAAAGCACGGCTACACCGCCACAAGGCACCAGCGCGAAGTCGGTACTGGCTATTTCGACCAAGTTTCGATGGTCATTTCAGGCGGAACCTCTTCAACGACTGCTCTGAAGGGATCCACCGAAGAAGAGCAATTCACCACTACCTGATTTTTGGGTCTTCTCCTTGCGCGTGCCTTTGCTCCAGGCTCGCGCAAGGGTTTACCATATTGATTGATTTTTTCACCTTGCATTCTCCTATTTGTGCCTCCTCTTCCGTCGAAGGGGAGGGTTTTTTTGTTACAATTAGGCTATGATTAAACTAGCACCGTCTTTTCAGGCGAATCATACATAGTAGTAATGGATGATGGAGGTGACCGTATGGGCAACAATAAAGTCGATGAGTATTTGCAGCAGGGAATCCATGGCGCCAAACAAACCAAGCCGGATGAAAGAAGACGGTTCCTGACAACGCTCCGCGAACGGGTCGTGATCGCACTCACAAAGGCGCAAGTAATGAAAAAGGGAGTCGAGATGGAAGTCCTGGTGCTGATGGACGAGAACCCGAGCGCACACCTGTTCCTGAATGGCAATATATCTTACTCCTATCTTTCCAAATACATCAAAGCAGCCAAAAAACGAGGCATCGAGTTTACAATCGTCACCAATAAGGAATACGATTCCGAGCTCGGCCTGGTTTTTGCCCATGACCACGCAATCGATAAAGAAGATATATACCTCGCGAAGAAAAAGCCGCAAGTCCAACTCGAGGAGAAGAAAGGGCTTTTCTCGGGATTTGGGAAGCTGTTTAAAAAATGATTTTAAGGGGCCATCTGAAGGCCTCTTTTTATTTTAGGAAAATGGCAAACTGGGATAACTTTTTCCAAAAAAAGGGGAAACGGGAGATTCCAGGGTTTGATTAGGAGAATCCGGCAAAGAATTGGGAGAATAACGAGTTCGTTTGGGAGATTACATGGGTCAAATGGGAGAATAATGGCTTCCATTGGGAGAATATCATCTCGGGATCGACTTCCATCGCGAGGATGTGGCCCCGGCCTGGGTGAATATCGGCTACACAAGGAGAAAATCCACTCTAATGAGGAAAATAGGCAGTATTTTTTCCAAAAAAAGGGGAAACGGGAGATTCCAGGGTTTGATTAGGAGAATCCGGCAAAGAATTGGGAGAATAACGAGTTGATTTGGGAGATTACGTGGGTTGATTGGGAGAATAATGGCTTCCATTGGGAGAATATCATCTCGGGAGCGACTTCCATCGCAAGGATGTGGCCTCGGCCTGGGTGAATATCGGCTAAACAAGGAGAAAATCCACTCTAATGAGGAAAATAGGCAGTGTTTTTTCCAAAAAAAAGGGGAAACGGGGGATTCCAGGGTTTGATTAGGAGAATCCGGCAAAGAATTGGGAGAATAACGAGTTGATTTGGGAGATTACATGGGTCAATTGGGAGAATATTGGCTTCCTTTGGGAGAATATCATCTAGGGATTGACTTCCATCGCGAGGATGTGGCCTTGACCTGGGTGAATATCGGCTAAACAAGGAGAAAATCCACTCTAATGAGGAAAATATCAGCATCCAAAAGGAGAAAATCCACTCTAATGAGGAAAATATCAGCATCCACCGGGATAATCACAAAGGAACCCCCCTCTTTCAAGCCGAAAGAGCCGATTTTCATTTCTTTTTCTTCACAAAACTGCGATCCGGCCTTACTTCTGATAAAATAGAACTCATCGGAAGCTTGTATTGCTTTAACGTGAAAAACTTTGCTATGATCAGTAGTAATATTGATTAGCGGATGGATATACGGAGGTGTTTTTATGTCAAGGATTTCAGTCGATCAGGTAAAGCATGTCGCACACCTGGCGAGATTGGCGATCACAGAGGAAGAGGCGAGTAAGTTCACGAAGCAGCTGGACGACATTATTTCGTTCGCGGAGCAGCTGAATGAGCTGGATACAGAGAATGTGGAGCCGATGGCGCATGCGCTGGAGGTCAGGAATGTGATGCGTGAGGACCGCGCACAGCAGGGGCTGCCGCGTGAGGAAGTATTGAAGAATGCGCCAGACCATCAGGATGGGCAAATTAAAGTACCTGGAATCATGGAGTAGGGAGGATCGGCGATGAGTTTATTTGAACATAAGATTTCGGAGCTGCATGAGTTTTTACATAAAAAAGAAATCAGCGTTACCGACCTCGTTGACGAGTCGTACAAGCGGATCGGCGAGGTGGAAGGTAAGGTGCAGGCTTTCCTGACTTTTGATGAAGAGAACGCCCGCGCAGCGGCAAAGGCTTTGGATGAAAAAGCGGCACCGGCCGGTACATTATATGGAATGCCGATCGGCATCAAGGATAATATTGTCACAAAAGGATTGCGCACCACCTGCGCGAGCAAAATTCTCGAAAACTTTGATCCTATTTACGACGCGACGGTTATGGAAAAACTGAATCAGGCTGAAACGGTGACGATTGGCAAGCTGAATATGGACGAGTTCGCGATGGGGTCTTCAAACGAGAATTCAAGCGTCCAAAAAACATTCAATCCGTGGAACCTTGAGAGAGTTCCCGGCGGGTCTTCAGGCGGCTCCGCTGCTGCGGTCGCGGCTGGAGAAGTCCTGTTCTCGCTTGGCTCGGATACAGGCGGATCGATCCGCCAGCCGGCTTCCTTCTGCGGAGTGGTCGGCATGAAGCCTACATATGGCTTGGTTTCTCGCTTCGGCCTCGTAGCGTTTGCGTCGTCGCTTGACCAGATTGGCCCGATCACACGCAGCGTTGAAGACAATGCTTTCTTGCTGAAAGCAATAGCCGGGCATGATGAGATGGACTCAACTTCCGCCAAAGTGGTTATTCCTGACTATGTGAAGTCTTTGACTGGAGATATAAAAGGCTTAAAAATCGCTGTGCCAAAAGAGTACCTGGGCGAAGGTGTCAGCGAAGAAGTGCGTAATTCCGTGCTTGGAGGCTTGAAGGTCCTGGAGAAGGAAGGAGCGACCTGGGAAGAAGTTTCCCTGCCGCATTCCAAATACGCGCTTGCCGCTTATTATTTGCTGGCTTCCTCGGAGGCATCGGCGAACCTTGCCCGCTTTGACGGCGTCCGCTACGGATACAGGACTCCAGATGCCGAGAACCTGATCGAAATGTACAAGAAGACACGTGCGGAAGGCTTCGGCGAGGAAGTGAAGCGGCGAATCATGCTTGGAACATTTGCGCTGAGCTCTGGCTATTATGATGCCTACTATAAAAAAGCACAGAAGGTCCGCACGCTGATCAAGCAAGACTTTGAAAAAGTGTTCGAGCAATACGATGTGATCGTAGGGCCTACGACACCGACACCGGCGTTCAAAATTGGCGAGAATATCGCTGACCCTCTGACCATGTATGTGAATGATATTTTAACGATTCCTGTGAACCTTGCTGGGGTTCCTGCGATTTCCGTTCCATGTGGGTTCGATGGAGGGCTTCCGCTTGGCCTGCAGATTATCGGCCGCCATTTTGACGAACAGACGATTTACAAGGTTGCCCATGCTTTCGAACAGGCAACAGATTACCATAAACAAAAACCGCAGCTGTAAGGGGTGAAAGCAATGAAGTTTGAAACGGTTATCGGCCTTGAGGTCCATGTGGAGCTTAAAACAGAATCGAAGATCTTCTCGGCGAGCCCGAACCATTTCGGCGCCGAACCGAATACAAATACAAGTGTCATTGATCTGGGCTATCCAGGCGTACTGCCTGTCGTCAACAAAAAAGCAGTCGACTATGCGATGAAGGCAGCAATGGCGCTGAACTGCGAAATCGCGAGACATACGAAGTTCGACCGGAAGAATTACTTTTATCCGGACAACCCGAAGGCCTACCAGATTTCCCAGTTTGATAAGCCAATCGGGGAAAATGGCTGGATCGAAATTGAAGTGAACGGCTATAAAAAGAAAATCGGCATCACACGGATCCATATGGAAGAGGATGCTGGCAAGCTGACACACGGAAACGGCTATTCGCTTGTCGATTATAACCGCCAGGGAACACCGCTCGTCGAGATTGTATCCGAACCGGATATCAGCACGCCGGACGAGGCTTATGCCTATTTGGAAAAATTGAAGTCGATCATCCAGTATACAGGCGTATCCGACTGTAAAATGGAAGAAGGCTCTCTGCGCTGTGACGCTAACATTTCCATCAGGCCGGTTGGCCAAAAAGAGTTCGGGACGAAAACTGAACTGAAAAACCTGAACTCATTCAATTTCGTCCGCAAGGGTCTTGAATACGAAGAAAAACGTCAGGAGCAGGAAATCCTCGCTGGCCGCGAAATCCAGCAGGAGACACGCCGTTACGATGAAAATACAAATACGACGATCCTGATGCGCGTCAAGGAAGGATCGGATGATTATCGATATTTCCCTGAACCGGATCTGCCTGACATTTATATTGACGAAGAGTGGATGGCGAGGGTCCGTGCGGAAATCCCGGAACTGCCTGATCAGCGCAAAAAACGCTATGTTGACGAACTGGGGCTTCCCGCTTATGATGCGGAAGTTTTGACTGTTTCCAAGGAGATGGCGGATTTCTTCGAAGCGGCAGTTGAAGTCGGAGCAGACGCAAAGCAGGCTTCCAACTGGCTGATGGGTGAATTCTCCGCTTACTTAAAGGCAGAATCGAAGGAACTGCAAGAAACGGCATTGACGCCTAAGGCATTAGCAGGAATGATTGCCTTGATTGAAAACGGGACTATCTCTTCAAAAATCGCTAAGCAGGTACTCAAGGAGCTCATCGAGAAGGGCGGAGACCCGGAAAAAATCGTGAAGGAAAAAGGGCTTGTCCAGATTTCCGATGAAGGTGAGCTGTTAAAGATCATTTCCGAGATCATTGATGCCAACCCGCAGTCGGTTGAAGATTTCAAAGGGGGAAAGGACAAAGCAAAAGGCTTCCTTGTCGGTCAGATCATGAAAGCGACGAAAGGCCAGGCCAATCCTCAGCTCGTAAACAAACTGCTTGTGGAAGAACTAAATAAAAGATAAACAAAAAAGCTGGCGAATTTTCGCCAGCTTTTTCGTCGAATGAAGAAAATATTTCCCGGGAAAGGAAAGAAACGACAAATTCCTCCAATACCATTTCTATTTATGTACACTTTTGTACATTTCCATGATTGTTTTGTTAACAAAGTCATTTCCCAATAAAGATTCATAAAATAGCTACAGTTTTCCTTTTTATCCCTCTTTATAATCAGGAATGTAGAGGATATACAACAATAGAAAGGGCGATTGCGATGCTAATTTTTATCGGTACGGCTATTATCCTGGGGGCTATCTACTTCCTTGTCAAACGGAAAGAAGCAAGAATGGTGCTGTTCGCTGCGGGCTTATTGATGGCGCTGATTGCCGGCAAGCCAATGGCCGCTTTTACCGCTTTTACAGAAAGGATGTCTACGGCGGGGTTGATTGAAGCAATCCTGTCTGTAATGGGTTTTGCGTTTGTCATGAAGTATACAAAATGTGATCAGCAGCTTGTGAAATTGGTTGCAGGAGGTCTAAAGAGATTCCATTTATTCCTTATCCCTGGAGCGACTCTCGCAACCTTCGCCATAAATATTGCATTGCCTAGTGCAGCAGGAGCGGCAGCGGCAGTTGGGGCGATCCTGATTCCGGTATTGATGGGAGCGGGCGTCTCACCGGCAATTGCTGCAGCAGCGGTTATGGCAGGGACATTCGGGAGCAACCTGAATGTCGGGACGGCCCATAACCCCTTCATTGCTGAAATCGCAAAGATGTCTGCTATGGATGTAGTTAAAGTACATGCATTCGCCCACGTCCTTTCGGTTCTCATCATCGCAATCTCACTTGCTGTGATGGCAAAGGTTTTGAAAGAAGATAAAGGCTCTAAATATATTTCTGATGTAGAGGAGCAAGAAACAAAGCTGAATATCCTGTATGCCATCATGCCGGTCATTCCCCTGATTATCCTGGTCCTTGGTTCAACCGTGATTCCAAGCATCCAAATGAGTGTTCCAGCAGCCATGCTGATTGGTGTGATCCTGACCCTAATCGTAACCCGTTCAAATCCAACGAAAGTAACCCAATCCTTCTTTGATGGAATGGGAAAGGCGTATGGAGACATCATGGGCATTATCATCGCCGCTGCAGTGTTTGTAGGAGGCATGACAGCGATTGGCCTTGTCGATGCCTTTATTGAAGCCATGACCAATTCTCCAAGCATCGCCAAGTTCGCAGCGACATTTGGTCCATTTGTGCTCGCGGTCATATCAGGGTCTGGTGATGCCGCAACTTTTGCGTTCAATGAAGCGGTCACCCCATTCGCAGAGAAGTTTGGAATCAGCCAAGTTAATATGGGAAGTATCGCATTACTTAGCGGCGCACTTGGACGGACAATGTCACCAATTGCGGGTGCCGCCATTGTTTGCGCCGGAATCGCCAAAGTCAGCCCGATGGAATTGACAAAGCGCAATGCACCAGGCATCATCATCGCAACCATTGTCTCAATGATCATTCTTTTGTGATTTTAGACCTTTAACAGAGAGACAATGGTTCGTTCAAATAAAAAAACATTCCTTAAGTGAAAAGCTTGTTCGCTGCTGGAGCACGATCTTATCGAAGGGTTCTGGCGAGATCAGCCTGCTTTAGGTTGAATGTAAAAGTCGAAGTGTCCAGAGATCAGCCTGCTTTAAGTTGAATGTAAAAGTCGAAGTGTCCGGAGATCAGTCGGCTATGGGTTGAATGTAAAAGTCAGGGATCCGAAGATCAGCCGGCTATGGGTTGAATGTAAAAGTCGAAGTGTCCAGAGATCAGCTGGCTTTAAGTTGAATGTAAAAGTCAAGTGTCCGGAGATCAGTTGAATGTAAAAACAATTGGAAAGCAGTCAAATTTCATGATGGGCGGGGAAAGAATCGCCGCCCATTTAGCATAACAGGAGGCGGCCATGATTAACCAGGACAGATTAATAGAAGAGTTTTTAGAGTTGGTTCAGGTGGATTCGGAAACGAAAAATGAAGCGGAAATTGCCAAGGTGCTGAAGGGAAAATTCTCAGCGCTGGGGCTTAAAGTTGTTGAGGATGATTCGATGGAACGGACCGGGCATGGAGCAGGGAACCTGATTTGCACCATTGAGGCTGCCAGGCCAGGGGTCCATCCCATTCTCTTTTCCTCGCATATGGATACCGTGGTGCCAGGCAAAGGAATCAAGCCACTCATCAAAGATGGCTTCATTCAATCTGATGGAACGACGATTCTTGGCTCTGATGACAAAGCTGGGATTGCGGCTATGCTTGAGACTATCAAAGTGTTGAAAGAAGCGGGGCTGCCTCACGGCCAAATCCAGTTTGTAATCAGCGTTGGGGAAGAATCGGGGCTTGTAGGCGCGAAGGCAATGGATACCACTCTGCTCGATGCCCAATATGGATTTGTCATAGACAGCCATGATAAAGTTGGGAATATCGTTGTGGCTGCCCCTTCGAGAGCGAAAATCAAGGCGGTGTTATACGGGAAGACAGCGCATGCAGGTGTTGAGCCTGAAAAAGGGATCAATGCGATCCAAATCGCTGCCGCAGCCATCAACAAAATGCAGCTTGGCAGAATTGATGAAGACACCACTGCGAATTTGGGGAAAATAGAAGGCGGACGCCAACTGAATGTTGTCTGTGATGAAGTTACAGTCCTTGCAGAAGCCCGTTCATTAGTGAACGACAAGCTGGATCAACAGCTGAAAACGATGAAAGCAGCTTTTGAGGAGGCAGCCGAGGAGATGGGCGGGAAAGCCAGGGTGGAAGTGGAAATCCTCTACCCAGGATTCAAGCTCTGCGAAGAAGATGAAGTCGTGCGGATCGCCCATAGGGCTGCCGCCAGGATTGAAAGGCCCTGTGCCCTGCTTCATAGCGGCGGCGGCAGTGACGCCAACATCATATCTGGCTGCGGAATCCCGACTGTAAACCTTGCTGTCGGCTATGAGGATATCCACACAACCAGTGAACGGATCCCAATTGAAGAGCTTGTGAAAATCACAGAAATGCTTCTTGGGATCATTGATGAAACAGTTCAACAGTAGACTCAGATAAAAAGGGCCCAGTCAGGGTCCTTTTTTAAATCGTCATTCACTTTCAGGATGATCCTTGATCGTCGAACCCAACTGCCTGCTGCAGGATTTCAATAGTGAAAATCAAGGCTGTTACCGTAAACTTTGTTGCTTTTTATTCCCACTCCGGGCTGCTCGCTGAGTTGAGCCGGGAATCTCCGATTTTCCCCTGAACCCGCTCGACACTGTAAATTGATCCACCCACGAAGAAAGTGCGCCAGCATTACTTTGAAGTCTCGCACCTTCCGTTCCAATCAATTTTTTTTGTTTCTCTTAAAATCGATCATGAAAACAGCCAAAAGGCAGTTAAAGGGAACCTTAGCCGGCTTTTCTGAAACATTAATGAGTCCGTCTGGAAGAGAAGATGTCATACTTTTCTGATTCTCCATGTGGAACAATCAGAGGAAAGATAGTTTATTCCGAGTCCTTTGGCAAGAAGACAAGGAAATCGGGCAAATCTTCCATCGCCAGCTTTCATCATAGTTGCTGCATGACTTGAATTCCTTACCTGAAAATAAATAGAATGGAATGTTTGCCCCGTAACATTTTTATTCCTAATCCATGGCTCAATCCCGCCTAACACGAAAAAAGTGCCCCTGTTGACGGGGCACTTCCACTCTTAGGATTCCAGGTTCTTGATGCTTAGGTCGAATTCTTTTTCAATTTCGGCATTCGGCTTGTAGGTGATCATGCTGACTACGACAGAAATGATGAAGTTGATGATGAAGCCAGGGACGATTTCATACATCGTATCTCCAAGTCCGACATTTTTCCAGATGATGACGGTTGCGGCACCGGCAATCATCCCAAGGATCGCGCCCCAGTTCGTCATTTTCCTCCAATACAAGCTGAGGATGATGACTGGTCCAAAAGCGGCACCGAAGCCTGCCCATGCATAAGCGACGAGGCCGAGGATCGTATCGTTCTGCACCCAGGCAAGGGAAGCGGCGATAATCGCAACAAGCAGTACAGCCATCCGGCCGATGAAGACATATTGTTTATCTGTGCCGTCTTTTTTCAAAATCACTTTGTACAAATCTTCTGTAAGAGCGCTGGAAGTCACGATCAGCTGTGATGAAATGGTGCTCATGATCGCTGCAAGGACAGCTGCAAGCATCAGTCCGGCGAACAGCGGATGGAAGAAGATCTGCCCAAGTTCGATGAAGACAGCTTCAGGGTTGTCCAGCTTAAATTGTGGGTTCTTAGTGAAGAAGGCAAGACCGATAAGGGCTGTAAAGATCGTTCCAATCAGGGAGAAGATCATCCAGCTCATCCCGATTCTCCTAGCACTCTTGGTTTCTTTCACGCTTGTGATCGCCATAAAGCGTACGATGATGTGCGGCTGGCCAAAGTAGCCAAGTCCCCATGCAGCGGTAGAAATGATACCAAGTACAGTAGTCCCTTTGAAAAGATCCAGCAAAGCAGGGTCGATTGCCCTAATTGTATCGAATGTCTCTGCAGGTCCGCCTGTTTTCGAGAAGCCAAGGATCGGAACAAGCAGCAGGGCAATGAGCATCATCAAGCCCTGGATGAAATCGGTGTAGCTTACCGCCAGGAATCCGCCGAATAATGTATAGGCAACAACAACGGCAGATACAAGCAGTAATCCAGTGTGGTAGTCAAGGTCAAAGGAGCTCTGGAAGAAAACGGCCCCTGCGACCATTCCTGAAGAAACATAGAAGGTGAAGAAAACCAAAATAACAATGCCAGCGACTATTCTTAGAAGTTTTGTGTTGTCCTTGAATCGGTTTTCCAGGAAGCTTGGAATCGTAATCGAATCGTTGGACACATGCGAATAGGAACGGAGGCGCGGCGCAATGAAAAGCCAGTTGAGATAAGCGCCGATCGTCAAGCCAATCGCGATCCACGCATTTGCTAAACCGCTTACATAAATTCCCCCAGGCAGGCCCATGAGCAGCCAGCCGCTCATGTCCGCGGCACCAGCGCTAAGTGCGGTTACAGCAGGTCCCAGAGATCGGCCGCCAAGCATGTAATCCGTGAGGTTGCTTGTCTTTTTGTAGGAATACCAGCCGATATACAGCATGGCAGCCATGTAAACCCCGATCGAAATTAGCTGATAAGCATCATTCGACATAATCTTTCCCCCTTTGTTATACCGGAAAAATTTTTTAGAAATATTTCTGTCTCCTTTTTATGAAATATTTCTAATTCATATAATATTCTATCATTTTATATAGAGAACATTCAATCACTTTTTTTCATTAAAAAGATTATGGAATTAATAGTAAATTACTTTTTCAATATACTTATATAAATTAAGAAAACCACGACACAAAATGCCATGGCTGTTTTATGGAACCAAGTCTTGGTTTCTGGGAGGAATGCGGTCATCCCTTTTTCGGTCGTTGATTTTCTTTTCCGTTCCACTAAGGAAATTGCGGATATTGGATCGGTGGAGGAAAACGAGCAAGAAAGTAAATCCGAGGAAAAGGAATCCATGGGAATAATCAGCAGAGATCAACGAATGGGCAAACAGGGCAAGCCCGACTGAAATGGATCCAAAGAAAACATATTTGGTTGCGAACGTCACCAGAAAAAATGCCAGATAAGCGATGAAAAACATCTCAAGGTCGGCAACCAGGAGCGTACCTGCCGTAGTGGCAATCGCCTTTCCTCCCCGGAGGCCAGCAAAAACCGGAAAACAGTGGCCGACTACGGCAATCAGCCCTGTGTACAGCGGATCGATCGACAGGTTGAAAAGCAAAGGGAGCGATGCCGCAAGCATGCCTTTTGCGACATCAACCAGCAGGACAGTAACCGCCGCCCTTTTCCCGAGTACCCTGAATGTGTTCGTCGCGCCTGGATTTTTGCTGCCATGATCCCTGATATCTACATTGAAAAAACATTTGCCTATCAATAAAGCTGTCGGAATCGATCCAATCAAATAAGCAGCTAAAACAATGATCCACGTCATATCATTCACCCTTAGTCGAAATGTTAATGGAGATTTGTCTTCATCCCGTTATCCTGGCTGATCAAATCTTCATATAAGTAGACAAAACCTACAGCAGCCCTGTCAGCATGAGCAGGATAGTGGCATTCAAGAGCAATCCCTGTTTCGATTGCCAGCAGCCTGAAAATCTCCATCGTTTCCTTCATGGCCTTCAAGGTATTCGTCCGTTCGTAATTAGTGAAAATCTTTGAAAAGGATTCGATGAGCCTTGGGTCGGCCCAATCTTCGATGAAACGGCCATTGTGCCATGGTGCATGATTCAGCACGGCAATCGCATGCCATTCCGCCATGGTCGTGAGCAGTCCCTTCAAGTTGCCATCGAGGCACGCACGGGCAACCCAATCTTCGCCGCGGAGCATTTTCTTTGCCTGCCAGACAATGTGATACCAGAAATCATTGACGGCGTTCGTGTATTCATCCTGCGAGGGGAGAGGCCTGGTTGATGGCAGGACACTTTGAAGCTTGATCAAATCGGTTACGCCTGTTTTATCGAACAGGATCCGGTAACCTTTTTTGAACAACTGCTGAACTTCTTCATCTTTGATCTGATGGGAGAAGTCATCAGGAGACAGGAGAGCGAAATCTACATCCAGATATGGGTCGAACATGACGCGCCGCTCAATGCCATCCCCGATTGTCGTTTTTTCAAGAAAAGTGATGGAATAGGGGTGAATCTCCTCAAGCCATTCTTCAGAATAAATGTACTTTTCCGGCTGTCCGGTCAAAACGATGATGTCCAGGTCAGACCATTCATCGGCCGGCAGTTCCGACCTTGCCCTTGAACCAATGATAATGGCAGCCTCAATTTCTTCTTGCTCCTGGGCCCAGCTGACAAAACGAGAAACAAGATCTTCAAAGGTAAATAGCTCCATGCTCGCAGGCTCCTTAATTTTTTTATTATTCACTCTTTCTGTATTGTAAAAAATATTCAGCGTGAATGGAACTGTTTTTAAAAATCAATTCTTACTTTTTGCTTAAAAAATCGCCATTCCCTTTGGCAAAATGCTTAAAAAGGTTTATGATATATCCGGTAGTATAGGAAGGACAGGCAATTGCTTGTCCGCGTAAATTGAGCTATGATGTAAAATGATGGAATCTAAAACCATATTAATTAGGATGATGGGTATGAAAAGGGCTAGAATCATTTATAATCCAACCTCAGGCCGTGAAATTTTCAAGAAAAGCCTGGCTGATGTTCTCGTGAAACTGGAGAATGCCGGCTATGAAACCTCCTGCCACGCGACAACGGGCGAAGGGGATGCAACACATGCAGCAAGGATTGCTGTCGAGCGCCGTTACGACCTCGTAATCGCTGCTGGCGGTGACGGAACGATCAATGAGGTGGTCAACGGGATCGCTGAGCAAGAATACCGTCCGCAGCTGGGCATCATTCCAGTCGGAACAACGAA
Source organism: Bacillus sp. REN3 (assembly GCF_017912555.1). Classification (GTDB taxonomy): domain Bacteria; phylum Bacillota; class Bacilli; order Bacillales; family Cytobacillaceae; genus Mesobacillus. Next base: position 57,025 of record NZ_JAERSD010000023.1, read on the forward strand.
TGACTTCGCGCGTGCGCTCCATATCCCAAGGGACATCGAGGCAGCAGTCGACATCATTACCAAGGGCGAAACGATTCCGGTCGATGTCGGACGGATCAACGATAAATATTTTATAAACATTGCAGGCGGCGGCAGGCTGACAGAACTGACCTATGAAGTCCCAAGCAAGCTGAAGACCATGCTGGGCCAACTCGCCTATTATTTAAAAGGAATCGAGATGCTTCCTTCTTTGCGGGCATCGAAAGTGACGATCGAGTACGATGGCAAGCTGTTCGAAGGAGAGGTCATGATGTTCCTCGTTGGCCTGACGAATTCCGTCGGAGGCTTTGAACGCCTGGCACCGAACTCCTCGATCAATGATGGCATGTTCTCGCTGCTGATCCTGAAGAAGACGAACCTTGCCGATTTCATCCGGATCGCGACACTTGCTGTCCGGGGCGAGCACATCAACGATCCTGGCGTTATCTATACCCAGGCGAACCGGATCAAGGTCCACTCAAAAGAAACCGTCCTGCTGAACCTGGATGGTGAATACGGCGGCACCCTGCCGGCAGAATTCGAAAACCTGTACAGGCACATCCGCGTATTCGTGCCACTGGACGAAATCCGCCCGGAAGACCGTCCTGAAAACCTGGAACTCAATTTCAAAGCAGAATGACGGATCGCTCCTTTTATGGGAGCGATTTTTTAATAGAAAACGACTTTGTGGCGATGGCGACCGAACCGGCGATAGGGAATGAAAAACAGGGCGGCAGCAGCAGGTGCTGTTGATAGTGGGAGGATTCCCCGGTATCATTGCATAGAAGGATCGCTGGATTACTCGAAAAAGGGAAATGGGCGTATTATTCATCATCGGCCAAGATTTTCTGGATAACGATAACTTCGAACAAAAACGAATCCATCACATGACGGAAGGACTGGAAAAAAAGTACCTCGATCCTTCGGTATATAAAATTTGCCAGCAAATCATAAATGAAAGAAAATAAAGATAACTGGAATGATAATAAGATAAAGGATGTGGGTACATAATGGTTAAAAAGGCATTGATTAACGTTGATTACACTTATGATTTCGTTGCGGACGACGGGGCCCTGACATGCGGTGTCCCAGGCCAGGCAATCGAGGAGAACCTGGTGGGCATCACGAAGGAATTCATCGAGAATGGTGATTTTGTTGTTTTTGCGATCGATGTGCATGATGAGGGCGATGAATTCCATCCGGAAACAAAGCTATACCCGCCGCATAATATCCGCGGGACAAAAGGAAGGAATCTGTACGGTAGCCTCCAGGCGGTTTATGAAGAAAACAAGCACCTTGACCATGTAGATTATATCGATAAAACAAGGTATTCTGCCTTTGCGGGTACAGACCTTGAAATCAAACTGCGGGAGCGGGGCATCACCGAAATCCATCTTGTCGGCGTCTGTACCGATATATGCGTGCTTCATACAGCAGTCGATGCTTACAATAAGGGGTTTAAGGTTATTGTCTATAAGAATGCGGTTGCTTCCTTTGACCAGGTTGGCCATGAGTGGTCGCTCCGCCATTTCGAGAGCTCAATCGGGGCAGAGGTAAGGTAATAGCTCAAGTGATAAGAAGGAATCGCTCCGGCAAGGAAGCCGAACAGGATTCCGACTGGATGTGGAGGTTTTTGGATGAGTACGAAATATACAGACGACAGCTTGATGCTGCATACAGATTTATACCAGATCAATATGATGGAAACATACTGGCGCGATGGTGTGCACAATCGCCGCGCGGTATTTGATCTTTATTTCCGCAAGCTCCCTTTTGGGAATGGGTACGCAGTGTTTGCCGGGCTTGAGCGGATCATCAATTTTATTGAAGGTTTTGGATTTACAGATCAAGATATCCAATATTTAAGGGAAGAGGCCAAATACGGTGAGGATTTTCTCGAGTACCTTAAAGGCTTGCGCTTTTCGGGTTCGATCAGGGCGATGCAGGAGGGCGAGCTTGTTTTTGCCAACCAGCCGCTTGTAAGGGTCGATGCCCCGCTTGCCGAGGCCCAGCTAATTGAAACGGCGCTGTTGAATATCGTGAACTACCAGACACTGATCGCAACGAAGGCATCCAGGATCAAGCAGGTTGTCGGAGATGAAATCGCGATGGAATTCGGTTCCCGCCGCGCACATGAAATGGATGCAGCCATCTGGGGCACGCGCGCCGCTTACATCGGTGGCTTCGATTCGACAAGCAATGTCCGGGCAGGCAAACTGTTCGGGATTCCTATTGCAGGAACGCATGCCCATTCAATGGTCCAGGCATACAAGGATGATTATCTCGCTTTTAAAAAATACGCCGAAACGCATAAAGACTGCGTTTTCCTTGTCGATACCTACGATACGCTCCGATCAGGAGTGCCGAACGCCATCCGGGTCGCAAAGGAATTTGGCGACAAAATCAACTTTATCGGCATCCGCCTCGACAGCGGGGACCTTGCCTATTTATCGAAGGAAGCCCGCAGGATGCTGGATGAAGCGGGGTTCAAGGACGCAAAAATCGTTGCCTCAAGCGACCTGGACGAGCATACGATCATGAACCTGAAGGCCCAGGGAGCGAAAATCGATACATGGGGGATAGGGACGAAGCTGATCACTGCCTATGACCAGGCTGCCCTCGGAGCCGTTTATAAAATGGTTTCGATCGAGAATGAAAACGGCGAGATGGAGGATACGATCAAGATTTCCTCCAACCCGGAAAAAGTCACGACACCAGGCATTAAAAATGTCTACCGAATCATCAATAAATCGAATAACCGCTCAGAAGGGGACTACATCACGCTTGAAGACGAAAAGCCCCAGCAGGAAAGGCGCCTCAAGATGTTCCATCCGGTCCACACATTCGTGAGCAAATTCGTTAAAAACTTCGACGCGAGAGATCTTCACGATGATATTTACAAAGAGGGCAAGCTCGTTTACAAACAGCCGACACTCGATGAAATCCGCTCCCATTCCAAGTTCTGCCTTAGCGTATTATGGGACGAATACAAACGGATCCTCAACCCGGAAGAATATCCAGTAGACCTCAGCCAGAAATGCTGGGACAATAAAATGCAGAATATCGAAGCAGTGAAGGAAAAAGTGGCAGAGATGATCGCGGGAAAATAAAATGGAGGGCTGCTCATAGAGGGCAGCCCTTATTCATGGCCAGAACGCTTTATAAAACAGGGACCCATTCCGTCAAACTTGCTAAACTGCGCCAGGAACTTCGTATGCGGGTCAATCCCCTGGAAGTGGATTGCTGAAGTAGACTTGTTTGTGGCAATCGACTTTTCGGCAGCAACTGGACTTTTTGTTTGTGGGAACCGATTTTTCGGCAGTAGCTGGATTTTTTGTTTGTGGAAACCGTTTTTCGGCAGCAGCTGGACTTTTTGTTTGTAGCAATCGACTTTCCGGCAGCAACTGGACTTTTTGTTTGTGGGAACCGATTTTTCGGCAGCAACTGGACTTTTTGTTTGTGGAAACCGATTTTTCGGCAGTAGCTGGATTTTTCGTTTGTGGGAACCGATTTTTCGGCAGCAACTAGACTTTTTGTTTGTGTAAACCGATTTTTCGGCAGCAACTGGATTTTTGTTTGTGTAAACCGATTTTTCGGCAGCAACTGGATTTTTTGTTTGTGTAAACCGATTTTTCGGTAGTAACTGGATTTTTCGTTTGTGGGAACCGACTTTCCGGCAGAAGCCGGGGTCTTTGCATCGAGAAGTCTTCATTCTGCAGTAAGTTAGGGCTTTGCTAAGGGAATCAATCACCAAGACAGGGCCTTCGTTTGGAGCAGTCAATCCCCCAGAATCCCTCAATGGAGCAGTCAGCATTCCGCAGAATTTTGGCAAGCCTCGCATGAGGATATCAATCTCCCGATCAGACCTGATAATCTCCCAATTGAAAGCTGGAATCTCCCAAACAGGAGGATTATTCATTCCAAACTAGCGGATATTCTTCCAATAAAACTCCGGAATCTCCCGTCCCTCCTTTTTCTGGAAAAACCAAGAAGTTTCATCCCAACATCTAAACTGTTAAAATAAAATTGTTAATCTTGCAATATCGCCTCTATTTTTCCACACAGAAAGGAGTTCCCCATTTTGCTACAAAAAGCCCAAGAATTATTGCAGCGCCATTTTGGATATCCATCTTTCCGCCATGGACAGGAGCAGGCGATCCGCTCGGTGCTGGATGGAAAGAACACTGTTTGCGTGATGCCGACAGGAGGAGGGAAGTCGATTGTCTATCAAATTCCTGCTCTCGTACTGCCGGGCACGACGATTGTCATTTCTCCACTGATATCACTGATGAAAGATCAGGTCGATACATTGATCCAGCATGGCATCCCAGCTACATATATCAACAGCACCCTTACAGCCGGTGAAACAGCGGCAAGGATGAATGACGCGAGGAACGGCAAGTATAAGCTATTGTATATAGCGCCTGAACGGCTTGGTTCCTGGGAGTTCATGGATGATCTTCAGGACATGGATATTCCGCTGGTCGCTGTCGACGAGGCACACTGTATTTCCCAGTGGGGGCATGACTTCCGGCCGAGCTACCTGCAAATTTCCGGTCTCGCCGATCGCCTGCCGAAACAGCCAATCGTGCTCGCCTTGACAGCCACTGCGACGCCAAAGGTAAGGGAAGATATTTGCGCTTCTTTAAAAATTCGACCTGAGAACACAGTGATGACAGGATTTGAGCGGAAGAACCTAAGCTTTTCGGTTGTAAAAGGGCAGGACAAAGCCGCATTTTTAAAAGAGTTTGTGAAGAAGAACGAAAAGGAAGCAGGGATCATCTATGCGGCGACCAGGAAGACAGTCGACAAACTGCACGAATGGCTCTTGAAGCAAGGCTTCAACGCAGCCCGCTACCACGCAGGCATGAATGATGATGAGCGAAACAGCGAGCAGGAGCGATTTTTACAGGACGAGGCGTCGGTAATGGTCGCGACTTCAGCCTTCGGGATGGGGATTGACAAGAGCAATATCCGGTACGTCGTCCATTTCCAGCTGCCGAAAAATATGGAAAGCTACTATCAGGAGGCCGGACGTGCAGGACGGGACGGTTTGGACAGTGAATGCATCGTGCTATACTCGTCGCAGGATGTCCAGGTCCAGCGTTACCTAATTGACCAGACAGCTGACCGCGAACGGGTCGCGCCTGAGCTGGAAAAACTGCAGCAGATGGTCGGCTACTGCCATACCGAGGAATGCCTGCAATCCTATATTCTCCATTACTTTGGCGAAGCCGAATCCGTGACATGCGGCCGCTGCGGCAACTGTACCGATTCCCGGGAAATGCAGGATGTCACGAAGGAAACGCAAATGGTGCTGTCTTGCATCATCCGGATGGGGCAGAAGTTCGGAAAGGCGATGACCGCCAATGTCCTGACAGGCTCTCGGAACAAGAAGGTCATCGAGTTTGGATTCGATAAGCTCCCGACTTATGGATTGTTGAAGGACCGCAGCAGCAAGCAAGTGACCGACCTGATTGAATTCCTTATTTCCCAGGAACTGATTGGCGTCGAGCATGGAACCTATCCGACGATTTTCGTGCCGGAAAAAGGAAAGGAAGTCCTGCTCGGCAAAGTGCAGGTTTTCCGGAAAGAAGCTGTCCAGGTCAAGCAGGTCGCCAATGATGATCCGTTATTCGAGGAACTGCGAGTTGTCCGCAAAAAAATCGCCGACGCGGAGAATGTACCGCCATTCATGATTTTCTCGGATTCCTCGCTGAAGGATATGTGCCTGAAGCTGCCGAGGAACGGCGACGAATTCCTGAAGGTCAGCGGCGTGGGAGAGCATAAACTGACGAAGTTCGGTGCGCCATTCATCGAGGCGATTGATTCGTTCTGTGAGGCGAATCCGGACAGGCAGCCAGAGCTGAACGCAGTTTCGGCGCCGCCAAAACCGGCGAGGAAAGCGATAACTGACTCCCATCTGGAAACATATAAGCTTCATCACGAGGAGAAGCTGAGAGTGGCTGAAATAGCAGGGAGGCGGGAGCTGGCCGAAAGTACGATTGAAAACCATCTGATCCAGTGCATCCAGCAGGGAATGGTAGTCGACTATTCGTTGCTGATCCCTGATCAATATGTCACTGAACTTGAGCAGGCCGTGGCTGAAGCCGGACGTGACAAACTCAAGCCGATAAAGGAACTCCTGCCGGATGAAGTGAGCTATTTCATGATCAAAGCATTTTTATATCGGATGAAGGTTGGAGTATAGAAGATTTTGAAGGCGGGGCTGTGGAGCTCCGTCTTATTTGCCGTAAGTAGCGTATGCGATCCCTTTCGGGGCAGTAGAAGGGGTGAAAGGTATCGCAAGGAGCGTATGCGCTCCCTTTCGGTTCAGTTGAGAGGGTGAAAGGTATCGCAAGGAGCGGATGCGATCCCTTTCGAGGCAGTAGAAGGTGTGAAAGGTACCGCAAGGAGCGAATGCGATCCCTTTCGGTTCAGTTGAGAGGGTGAAAGGTATCGCAAGGAGCGGATGCGATCCCTTTCGGTTCAGTTGAGAGGGTGAAAGGTATCGCAAGGAGCTAATGCAATCCCTTCCGAGGCAGCTGCAGGGGTGAAAGGTACCGCAAGAAGTGGATGCGCTCCCTTTCGGGCAGTAGAAGGGGTGAAAGGTATCGCAAGGAGCGTATGCGCTCCCTTTCGGTTCAGTTGAGAGGGTGAAAGGTATCGCAAGGAGCGTATGCGCTCCCTTTTGGTTCAGTTGAGAGGGTGAAAGGTATCGCAAGGAGCGGATGCGCTCCCTTTCGGTTCAGTTGAGAGGGTGAAAGGTATCGCAAGGAGTGGATGCGATCCCTTTCGAGGCAGCTGCAGGGGTGGAAAGGTACCGCAAGAAGCGAATGCGATCCCTTTCGAGGCAGTAGAAGGTGTGAAAGGTACCGCAAGGAGCGAATGCGGTCCCTTTCGAGGCAGTAGAAGGTGTGAAAGGTATCGCAAGGAGCTAATGCAATCCCTTCCGAGGCAGCTGCAGGGGTGAAAGGTACCGCAAGAAGTGGATGCGCTCCCTTTCGAGGCAGTAGAAGGTGTGAAAGGTACCGCAAGGAGCGAATGCGCTCCCTTTCGGTTCAGTTGAGAGGGTGAAAGGTACCGCAAGATGGGAAAGGAGGCTCATCCCACGCCCTGTTGAAAGCAAACGACTGGGGCAGAAGTTAAGTCCTATATTCCGTAGAAGCACATACAGATCAGTAAAGAGCCGTTGGATGCTTCCATCTTAGAAGTGGAAGGAAAAAGTCGTCCCAGGCGAGAATTTATTTAAAAAACGAACAATTGGGAGCCGAAATATGAACCTATCAATCAGGCAAGAGCAATCAGAAGATTATAAACTCACGGAACAAGTAGTCAAAACGGCATTCGAGACTGCGGAGGCGACCGATGGCGATGAACATAACCTGGTTGCCCGCCTCCGGAAGTCGGATGCCTTTATTCCAGAATTGTCGCTGGTCGCAACCCTTGACGAAAAAATCATCGGGCATGTGCTGTTAACGAAAATCAAAATCGGTGATCAGCAAGCAGATTCGCTGGCTTTAGCGCCTGTATCGGTGTTGCCGGAGCATCAGGGAAAAGGGGTCGGCAAATCTCTGATCAGCGAGGCAATTAAGGAAGCTCGAAAGCTTGGCCACTCCTCCATCATTGTCCTTGGCCATCCGGATTACTATCCGAAGTTCGGATTTCGAAAAGCGAACGAATGGGGCATCAAAGCGCCATTTGAGGTGCCGGACGAAGTGTTTATGGCGCTTGAGCTCAAGGACGGTGCACTCCACCAGGTTTCGGGTGTGGTTGAATACTCCCGCGCTTTTTTTGAAAAAGAAACCTGGCAGGAAAGGTAGCCTAGGTCGATTTCAAAGGAATACCTTATCACAAGAGAAGTAACTTTCACCCCCGGAAATCCGTCAAATCGGTTAAGGGGGAATAAGTATGAAATATGTTAAGTTCTTTTTCCTATTCACGGCCCTCTTGGTGTTTGCCGGCTGTGCAAATGAGAAGGAGGCTAGAGAAGGGTATATTTTACAGGTGAATGACGATTCCGTCCTCGTTGCTCAGGATATCAATCTTGCAAGGTACGAAGAGGTCAAGGACCTGAATCAAAACGAATGGACCAAGGAGGAGGGTCTGAAGCTGATTTCGCTAAGATATGACAAGGCGAGGGAGTATAAGGAAGGCGACCACATCTTGTTCTGGATTGACGGAGTGGTAGCAGAAAGCTATCCGGAGCAGGCAACTGCTAAAGAAATCCGACTTAAATAACTTGCGCGTCCGGAGCTTTTCGCAATCCGGCCATTGTTATGATAAAATCTGACTTAGCCATTCCACAGCAAAGGACGGAAAACATGAGCAAAACGATTCCTGTTAAAAAGAATGATTATATAGATGTCGAGTTTGAGGATTTGACGCATGACGGGGCAGGCGTGGCCAAGGTTGAGGGCTACCCGATTTTCGTGCCCGGCGGCCTGCCTGGCGAAAAGGCAAAGGTGAAAGTGATCAAGGTGAACAAAGGCTACGGTTTTGGGCGACTCATCGAGCTTCTCCAAAAAAGCCCCTTCCGCGTGGAGTGCCCGGCAGAGGATGCCCATAAATACGGGGGCTGCCAGCTTCAGCACATCAGCTATGAAGGCCAGCTGAAATACAAGGAGAATCAAGTGAGGCAGGTGCTGGCGCGCATTGGTAAACTGGCGGATGTAAAAGTGCATCCGATTCTTGGGATGGAGCATCCGTGGCACTACCGCAATAAGGCACAGGTACCAGTTGGCGAGAAGGACGGCAAGCTGGTTGCGGGCTTTTTCAAACCGCGCAGCCATGAAATCGTCGACACGAACGAAAGTCTGCTCCATATTATGGAAATAAACGAAGCAATCCGTGTGGTAAAAGAAATCGCCAGCGAGCTGGGAATCCAGCCATACAATGAGGAGAAACACAAAGGTGTCCTCCGCCATTTCATGGCACGTTACGGCAGGCAGACTGGCGAACTGATGGTCGTCATCATCACAAGGACAGACGATATCCCGCACAAGAATAAACTGGTCGAGGAAATCACCGCTCGGCTGCCAAAAGTGAGATCGATCGTCCATAACGTCAATTCGAAGAAAACGAATGTGATCATGGGAGACAGGACAGAGGTCCTCTGGGGCAGCGAGGTCATCTATGATTACATCGGTGATATCAAGTTCGCCATCTCAGCCCGTTCGTTTTACCAGGTCAATCCCGAGCAGACGAGGGTGCTCTATCACAAAGCGCTCGAATACGCAGGGCTGACAGGCGAGGAGTCCGTCATCGACGCTTATTGCGGCATCGGCACGATTTCCCTGTTCCTCGCGCAAAAAGCAAAGCGGGTATCCGGTGTCGAAATCGTCCCGGAAGCCATCGAAGACGCTAAACGCAACGCCGAACTGAATGGGATTACCAACGCCGAATTCGAGGTGGGTGAAGCTGAAAAGGTCATCCCGGCCTGGTACAAACAAGGCAACACCGCTGACGTGTTAGTGGTGGATCCGCCGCGCAAAGGCTGCGATGAAGCACTCTTGCAGACCATCATCGACATGAAACCGAAGAAAGTCGTTTATGTATCATGCAACCCAGCCACGCTTGCAAGGGATCTGCGGATTTTGGAGGACGGCGGGTATAAGACGATCGAAGTACAGCCGGTCGATATGTTCCCGCAGACGACACACTGTGAAGCTGTAGCGAAAATTGTATTAGTATAATGACAAGAGCCTTATCCTGTGGTGGATAAGGCTTTTAAGCAGCAGTTTGGTACCCTTTGTTTCTTTATTGTCGAAGTTTAAATCGTAAAACGAATATCTTTTTAATACATTAATTACCTGAAAAAATAAAAAGGAACAAAAGCATTTTATAATTCTTTTGTTCCTTTTGTATAACCTATTCACTTAGATTAGTTGATCAACCACCATTATTTCCACCACCGATTATGCAACAGATAAAGCAATCGTCTTCTGTTTCACCAATAGTGAATAAAACCTCTTCTTTTCTCATGGTTAGTTCCTCCTTTCCATATGTAATTTATAGAAAACACCTTATTAAAGGTGGTTCTATTAAATTAATAATTTAATTCTAAAGATCATTAAATATAAACCGTTTCAATTGCTGGAAAGAGGTCTCCTTCTTTGTTGCTTATATTTTTGCACATTGGATCAGCCTCAATTTTCTTTGTTAGAATCAATGAATTTAGTATACAACCACCTAAGCAGGTAGATTTAGCATCACAACTTAAACAGCGTTCGTCGTTATTTCTCATGTTTCTAAAAAAAGCAGGACCATCTTTCCAAATATCTTTCAGGCTTTCATTGTAAATATTCCCAAATGATAACTGTTTTCTAAAAGCATGGGCTTTGTCGCAAGGTCCTGTTTCTCCATCTGCGTAAACAAAAATGGATGTAATTCCTCCAGCGCATTGCTTGGGTGTCCCGTATTTCAAGTAGGTTAAATTAAATTCTAAATCAGGATAAAGGCTTGTAATTTCACTTATTTCTTCTTTTAACCGGTCTATTTGTTGTTCAGTTGGAAGAATATCAAAGTCTGCTCTTCCTACAGGGACTACGACTTCTAATCCAAAACTCTTGATACCTGCATCACGGAAAAATTTGATAGATTCACTGATGTTTTCTATATTTTGTTTACTAATTATCATTTTTAAGAAAACATTAATGCCGACATTTTGAAGATAATATAGCCCTCTGTACATCCTATTAAATGATCCCTTAACACCAACGATCGAATCGTATTGGGAAGGTATATGAGAATCGACCGTTACCTGGAGAGTATCAATTCCAACCGATCTAAGCTTTTTGGCTTTCTCATAAGTGATTAAGGTGGCTCGAGTAAACATATAAACCTTCCGATAGCCTATCTGATACGCATACTGAATAATTTCAAAAATATTGGGATGCAACATCGGTTCCCCGCCGAATACACCAAAATAACGCGCGCCAAGTTCATATGCTTCTAAAAGTATCTCTTTAATCTTCGAGAACTCTATCATTACTGACTTTCCAACAGGCGCATTTTGAGAACAGTAATGACAACTAAGACAACATTCATCCAGTATTGATATAGTTATAGTGTGTAAGCCGCTAGGATTCATAATTCTATCGGAATTACTCACATTCTGAGAAATAATAGAGGGAGCTAATTCCTTGGTTACAATTGTGTTTTTTGTAGGACTCCAAATCAAATATCCCCAATGAATTAGACGTTCGATATAACCTTCAACTTGTCCCAAAACTGAAGGAGGTACACTTTGTGACTTTAGCAGCTGGGTAATTTCTTCAATAGAGTATTCTCCGGTACAATATTTAATAATTTGTCTTTGGTAGCTTTTGAGCAGTTTTGTATGGTGATTATTTAAATTTGTTAACAACCCATCCGTTTCATTCAAATCAGTGATATTAATATGTGGCGATAATATAGGGAATTTTGTCATACAACTACCTCCATTAATTAAGCTTAATTTGGAAACTCTTGCATTTTGTAATTGAGATCACTAAACCAGGTGAAGAAAAACCCACTGCAAGATGTGATTGAGATTTTTTTATACAGCCTTTCGTTGAGGAGTAGAATCGATTTTTACCGATTGTGTAAATAATATTCTCAATAAAATCTTTTGCCGAAATTGCTATTGATAGATTGTATAATCCATATTCAGTGTTGTTTCGTATATATCTAGCGGAAACGTTTTTTAATAAAATATTCCCCTTTCTATATCTGGCATAATTAAGAGAATCCACTATTAAAGTTGTTTATGGCAGACTAGAAATGTAGGAAACGGCAGCTAATTTATGTACATAAAAAAGGCCACTTGCCAACATCCGAAAAAATACATACACTCCTGTTTGGGCATATCTTTACGGGAGGTAGTATAGGAGATGT
>NZ_JAERSD010000024.1:0-38067 GCF_017912555.1 Bacillus sp. REN3
AGCGTCTTGGCACTTACTCAGATTGGACTTTCACCAACTAGCAATTAACGGCTTGCCTGGGCACGCAAAATAAAAAAACAGACCCTTTTGGAGTCTGTTTCGGTATGCTATATCAAAATTAAGCTTTTTGAACGTTAGCAGCTTGAGGTCCACGTGCACCTTGCTCAACGTCGAAAGTAACTTTTTGACCTTCGTCTAATGATTTGAAGCCTTCAGATTGGATTGCAGAGAAATGAACGAATACATCTTCTCCACCTTCGCGCTCGATGAATCCGAAACCTTTTTCTGCGTTAAACCATTTAACTGTACCTTGTTCCATGTTTGTTGCCTCCTAGTGCTAAAGCACATTGTATTACTATCCTTGCCCAAAGTGATCATTAGAACGAAGAGTCGAACTTTACACCGAACAAAAATAATTCTACCTAAGAATAACAAGATTCAGGGAAAATTGCAAGGGACTTTAGTTGGATGAGAACGTTACGGTTCAACTGCGATGAAAGTCGATCGCAACAGCAGGTTGTCATAGGGACGGTTCTTGGCTTCTACACCACTCATAAAAACAAAATACGCCCCCATGTTTGCTCCTCCCCGAGGTTCTCCTTACCCAGACTAGCCTTTTTTTAACATACCCTCCTCCTGCTTCTAATTAAAAGGATATTCCAATTTGATATTGAATACAGAAAAGAAAGACATATATTTAAAGGCTCCATTGCACCATATGGCTGACTGTTGAAAACAAAGGAGGAATACATATGATCTCATTAAATGAAGTGAAAGAAGCCAGGGAACGTATTAGCGACATCATTCATGTAACGCCAATCCTAAAGTCTGATCAACTCTCCAGGGCGTGCGGGAACCAGGTTTTTTTAAAATCGGAGCATTTGCAAAAGACGGGCTCTTTTAAGATCCGCGGTGCCAGCAATAAAGTGCAACAAGCTATCGAGGATGGCGCAAGATATGTAACGGCAGCCTCCTCTGGCAATCACGGCCAGGCGGTGGCCTATGTGGCGAACAAATTTGGGGTGCCTGCGACCATCGTCGTTCCTGAAGATATTAGCCAGTGTAAAATGAACGCCATTCAATCCTACAATGGCAGGATCGAGATGTGCGGCACGACTTCTGCGGAGCGGTTGCCAAGGGCCAAGGAAATCGCTGAACATGAGAATGGTGTATACATCCCTCCATATGATGACCCTTTTATCATGGCTGGACAGGGAACGGTGGGATTGGAGATTCTGGACCAGGTCCAGGATGTCGAGGCTGTCATTGTTCCGATTGGCGGGGGAGGACTTATTTCGGGGACCTTAACAGCGATTAAAGAAACCAATCCAAAGATAAAAGTCATTGGTGTTGAGCCCGAGATTGCCAATGATACTTACCTGTCGCTAAAAAACAAAGAAATCACCGCCATACCAGGAACCTTGACAATCGCTGATGGCCTAAGGACCAATCAGCCCGGGGATTTGACTTTTCCTGTCCTGATGAAATATCTCGATGACCTTGTCCTCGTCAGCGAAGAGGAAATCCGCCTTGCCTTCAGCTTTATCCTCGAACGAATGAAACAACTGATCGAACCATCTAGCGCAACAACAGTGGCAGCTGCCATGCACAACAAATTGCCTTTCAAAGATAAAAAAGTAGTTACCGTCATCTCCGGCGGCAACGTCGATTTAGCAAAGATCCCTGATCTGATTAAATAAAGAAGCACAGGGACGGTTCTTGTGCTCCATAGAGAATTAGTCTTGTTGGTTTGGGCGAGGCATGGCCCGGCGCCCTCTTCCTCGCCGTACCCATCTCCTGGAAAGGCACCTTACAGCTACATACCGGCTGCCATGACAAAAAACAGGAAGTCCGTGCATCTGAGTATGTAGACAAGCGCGGTATATGCGGCACAAGTTAGGAAAAAGTTTCATTTTAAACGAAAGATTTTGGAAAGGAGACAGAATGATGGATTGGTTGATGATCAACTCAGTTTTAAGCTTCATACTCGTGCTTATTCTTATCCTTGCCTTCCGAAAAACGAAGCAGGAAGATCAAAAATTCCCGAAAAGGCAATTCCTGATTTCCCTGGTTGCTGGGATCGGAATTTTTGTGCTGATCCTTAGCAATCTGTTATAAGTTTAAGAGTATGATGCTAAGTTAGTTAAGTACCTGGAGTACAATGCTTCAATTTTTCTCTCGTTTCGGTTCTCGGAGGTTTGCGCGAAAAAGGCACGGTGCTCCCCGTGCCTTACCTTATTTGAGATTCACTCAGTTCCTGAAAGACCTCATTATTTATATAGATTGTCACGACGCAGTATTCAATCTTTATTTTTCTTCGATAAAAATCGAAAAGCCAGGTTTTTCTTAACATCAAAGAGCGGCCGTCTTCTTCTCCCTTCCTCATTCCAATTTAACCTCCACAACCTCATCAAGATATTTCATTGATTTATATTCATAAATATCAAGTCTTTTGGGAATCACCTCTTTGCCCCCTAACTTAATAGTTTGGACAGTAGTGAAATGGCGGGGCTGTTCTATTTTTCCAATGTTGATTGAATCTTCCATTGGATTGTATTTGACCCCGTTTCTATCAACAAACACTCCTTCCATATCCACTTCTGTAGGAACAGGTTCATCTTCATTTTCACCCACTATATTAAAGTGGAAGGTTTCATACTTTCGATTTTCAATTTCATGGTCGCTGAGGATGATGGTTGTCGGCAGGCCAACCTCCATTTTATCAATACTGATTGTGCTTCCTGCATATTCAAAAGTCTGGGGATATGGCTTGGTAACATCCAAATCGATGCTTTTATCGTTTTCGAATGTAAAATAGGCAGATGCGAACCGGAACTTGGCCTCTTTTGGTTTTTCTCCGTAAAGTGGTGCAAATTGTGTTTGGAACATATCCCAGCCCCTGCCATTCGAGAAGTCCGCAGAACCGCTGTCATACCAATCAGTCTTCACTTTTTTATCGTTGACTACAAGATCGTCAAACTGGACAAAATCTAACCTCTTTTCCGGCTTTTCAATAAAAATAGCGTATTGCAAAACCGTCGCTGTTGGGGCAACGGTTAATTTTTCCAAGCGAATCGGGATCCCTTCGATTTCTGTTTGTTCATCCAATGCATACTCAGTGGAAGGTTGCTTTGTTACGGGAATTTCGAATTTCCACTCACCTGTTTTATACTTGATGTTGCCAGGATCAAGTCCAAATGAATCGGATGCATCCTGCTTCAATTTTACAAGCTTGCTGATTTCCAGAGTGATTTTTCCGTTGTCTTTTTTAAGCGGCCGCAGACCAACTTTCCCGTAAAATACATTCTTATCTTTTTTGTTCATCGCTGCTTTAAGGTCAGGATGATAGAACTGTAGAAGCCCATCCTGGTCCATTATCCCGCTTTCATTTTCCACAACGAGCCCATCCTCAAAATTCATGAAAAATTGATTGCTTTCTTTTGTATCTTCTATTTCATAAAAAACAAGCGTCTGTATGTCGTCAGCGACTACTCCCTTGATCTTGATCTTCACCCCGTCACTTTCCGCTTCCAGGTTCACCCTTTCACCCAGGCCATTTTGCAAAAAGGCACGAAGTTGCTCGTCTTCTTCCGTCCATGAGTAGAAGGCGTAGCGAAAGGCACCGGTGAAGAAACCAATCCCGATGAAGAACGCCAGAACACCTGCTAAAACAAGTGCCGTTTGTTTCCGTTTTTTATCCTTCTGTTGCCTATGCTCCTCTTTTTCTCTCAGTCTCTTTCTGACGTTCTCCAAGAAATAAGGCGGCACATCCGAATCATTCATCCCCTCAGCAAGATTCAGCATCACACCCTGGAAGGCAGCCAAATCCTCCTGGCATTCTCGGCAATGGTAAATATGCATCTCGAACTCAATTTTTTCGGGTCTTGGCATGGAGTTCTCTAAGTAATCAAGGTAATTTAGATGATACTCCCTGCACCCATTGAAGTTTATATCAGACAATTGCCTTCTGACGGACTGAATCCCGCAGAATATAAGCTCCTTCATTTTATCCTCGGAAACTCGGAGTATATGCGCAGCTTCTTCCCTGGAAAACCCGTTAACATATGTGAGAAGCAGCGCTTCTTTTTCCTCATGATCCAGCAGTTCCAGCGCTTCGGATACATCCCGCTTTTCCTCTGAATGCTGAAAGCCTTTATTGCCAGAAAGCTCTCGACAATTATCAATGAAGATGGAAGTAACCCACGTTTCGTATGAGGCATCACTTTTATACCGTGGTGATTCCTTGTGCACCCTTATGATTGTCCGGTAAAAAAACTCCTCCATCTGCTCCTGATCACGGAGATAAAACCAACCAAGTCTATAGAATGATTGCTTATGCTGATCAAACCAATTGATTATCGATTCTATCCCTTTTTCCCTTATAGGCATCAATGTGTCTCTCCCATTGGTTTTCATGAGGAAGGTACTCGTGCTTAAGAAAAGTTTCTTGTAACGAAGCGCAAAAGCCAGGCGGCCATGAAAACCGTCCTGCCGCTTACCCTCTCCCTCTTTATTTTACCTTTAATTTCCTGTTATGCTAGACTTTTTGATGAGATAGATGAATTTAGGCGATGACCTGTTTTACTGGACTGGGTATTATAAGGTCATAGAGAATGGATTGGAAGAAGCCGGAAGAATTATTGAATCGAATTTTAAATCGGCTGGATTCAATGGATCAGCGTTTTGATGCCATGGAAAAGCGTTTCGACTCCATGGATCGACGTTTTGGTGCCAATGATGGAAGATTTGATTCTATAGAGAATCGCCTTGGCAATTTGGAGAAAGTCCAGCTCTTATTGCCATCAGAACAAAATGAAATGAGGAAGGAACTAGACCAGTCTGCAGCTATTTCTGTATGTAAACCTTTGAATGATTGCCTAGTATTTTTTTCAATAAAAAACAGCTATTAGCAAGATCTTCCTCCCTGTTATAATACAATCAACAACTTCTTAAAGGGGAATGAGAATGACAAATCAAGAGTTTGAAACCCTGGTGAACAAGCTTGAAAAACAGGCATCGGCCAATCCGAAGCTGTACAGATTCAAAGTCATCATGCTTACTGGGCTTGGTTTTGGTTACGTTGCCTTATTTTTGGCGTTATTTTTATTGTTGATGGCCATTTCGATCGCCATGATTGCGGATGGAAGTTTTACTTTTGGAAATGTGAAAGTGCTGCTCTTGACAGGTACCTTGTCTTTCTTCATAATTAGGGCCCTGATTATGAAAATGGACATGCCTGATGGATATTACCTGCAAAGGGAAGAAGCTCCAAAATTGTTCGGGATGATCGAATCTTTGCGCCAAAAATTGAACACCCCACCTATCGATGAAATTGTGCTGGACAGTGAATTTAATGCCTCGGTCGCGCAAATTTCCACATATGGAATGTTCGGTAAAAAACGGAACGTCCTGGTCATCGGGATCCCGCTCCTATCAGCACTTTCCCAGCAGCAATTCACTGCTGTCCTTGCCCATGAGCTTGCTCACATTTCCAACTCAGACACTGCCCTGGGCGCAAGAATATACCGCCTGCGGATGAGCTGGGGTCGTTTATTGCATTCCTTGGAGGAAAACGAACAATTCGGAACTTTCATCTTCAGGAAATTCTTCCAGTGGTTTTACCCAAGGTTTGACGCCTATACATTTGCAATGGCCAGGCAAGAGGAATACGACGCCGACCGTTCGGCAGCCGCAGTCACATCCCCTCAGGCAATGGGTGAAGCATTGGCTGTTACCTCTGTGGCCGCGCCCTATTACTACCGTGATTTTTACAGCGAGCTGTTTGAAGAATGTGCGGTGACGAACAGTGTTCCGCAGCCTTATTCGAATTTTTCCGAGAAGCTCCAGTCACTTAATGAAAAAAAGGCAAGCGAATATTTCAAGGATCAGCTTGAAGAGGAAAGTTATATGACAGATACCCATCCTTGTCTAAAGGACCGACTTTCTGCTCTAGGCGTAAAAGCCGAATTGCCGGAAAGACAGCAAGAGTCCGCGCTTGAATCCTTCTTCGCATACCCAGGCCGGGTGATAAGTGCCTTTAATGATATGTGGGTGGACTACAATCAGGATACATGGAAAGAAGAGATTGAAAACTTCAATGAATCAAAGAAGAGATTCAGAGAGTTATCCGGCAAACAAGTGACCAGCCTTGAAGAGCTGCTGGAGAAAGCATTTTTGACAGTTGAATTCGATAGCTTGGAAGCAGCGATTCCGATATATGAGGAAATTGCCGAAAAGTATCATCACGATCAACGGACTGCAGGGGCATTATTGACCTTGGGCGATCATCATCTGGAATACAGGGACAATGCGGACAAAGGAATAGAACTAATCAATCTTGCGATGTCATATGATTGGGAATTGCGTTTGCCAGGACTTGATCTCTTATGTGGATACTATTATGAGACTGAGCAAAACGATTTATTTGAAAAAACCAGAGAGGAACTGGAAAGGTGGGAAGCAATCGTTGAAGCTTCAAATGAAGAGTGCGATTTTATCCAACCAACAGACAACTTTACAACTCATGACAAAGAAAGAGAAGAAATACTGGCCGGGATTGATCAGCTTAGGCAGTTCAGCGAAATTACAAAAGCTTACCTTGTACGAAAGCAGCATGCGTCGATTCCTGAGCGAAAACAGTATGTACTTGGGCTCGACCTCGAACTTCCGAAAGGCACAGACCTGGAGGAAGCTGAAGCGGCTCTATACGAAAAATACATTAATGGCCTGGGAGAGTTCGAGGATACTAGCGTCATCATCCTCAACGACAAGAAAGACTTGCGAAAAAGCATCCTAAAAATCGAAAACTCCCAGATTCACTCCATAACCGATAAAGAACAAGCCTCTTGACAAAAAAGGCTTTCCCTGTCGCTTTTAAGGGAAAGCCTTCTTTTTGTTTTTTGGGAAAAGCGGGTTGTGCAAGTTCATACTGGAATTTATTCGACCTAATAAGTGTAATTCGACCTCAAAAGTGAAGCACAAGAACCGTCCCTGTGCTCCACCCACTATATGATTATCGTGTGGAACATCCTTTTTTAATTTTCCTATGGGTTACCTTACCAACCCATCCCCGGTCATAACATACTTTTTCGTGGTCAGAGCCTCAAGCCCCATTGGCCCTCGCGTATGCAGCTTCTGGGTGGAAATCCCGATCTCTGCGCCAAATCCCAGGGCTCCTCCATCTGTGAACCGGGTGGAGGCGTTGTGGTAAAGGGCGGCGGCGTCGACAAGCTGGAGGAATTTTTCTGCGTTGCCGTTATTTTCGGTGATGATGGCCTCTGAGTGTTTTGTGCCGTACTGGTCAATGTGCTCGATTGCTTCATCTAGACCGCCGACAACCCTGACGGCGATGTCGAGGCTGAGGTATTCGTCTGCCCAATCGCTCTCGGTTGCTGGCACTACGTTTGGCAGTGCAGCGGCGGCTGCTTCATCTCCATGGATGGTGATGCCGCTGTCCCATAATGCGGCGGCGAGCTGGTCTTTGTTCTTATCGAGCCATTCTTGATGAATGATGAGTGTTTCGGCTGCGTTGCATACGGCCGGGCGGTCAGTCTTGGCGTTGATCATGATGTTCAGCGCTTTTTCGGTGTCGGCTTCTTCGTCGATGTACAGGTGGCAGTTCCCTACTCCGGTTTCGAGGACGGGGACGGTCGCGTTTTCGACCACTGCCTTGATCAAGGCTCCGCCGCCGCGCGGGATCAGGACGTCGATATGGTCCTTCATCGTGAACAGCTGTTGTGTTGCTTCCCGGTCTGCTGTGGCGATGAACTGGATTGCGTCTTTTGGCACCTTTGTGTTTTCAAGTGCTTCGTGCATGATGGCGACGATGGCTTTGTTTGAAGACAGCGCAGATGATCCGCCTTTTAAAATGATTGCATTTCCTGATTTGAGCGCCAGGCCAGCTGCATCGACGGTTACATTCGGGCGGGCTTCGTAAATCATGCCAATCACACCCAGTGGAACGCGGATTTCTTTTACATTAAGCCCATTTTCCAGTGTCCAGTCTGAAAGGACATCCCCGACTGGGTCCGCATGCTCTGCCACTTGGCGCAGCCCTTCCGCGAAGCCGGCGATCCGCTCGGGAGTGAGTGCCAGCCGATCGATGAAGGCACTTTCGAAGTCTTTATCCTTTCCGTTCTTTAAATCCTTTTCGTTTTCAGTCAAAATCGCTTCACAATTCTTTTCAAGAGCGTCAGCCAGGATCAGCAGCGCCTCATTTTTATCCTCGGCCGACAGGATGCTTAGTTGTTTAGCTGCCTTCTTTGCCAGGATTGCTTGTTCTTCCACTGTCTTTGTCTGAGTCATTGTCAATGTCATCAAAACGCCTCCTGAAATTTTTTTAGACTGATACCGGCAATGCGAAATCACGCGAACAGACGAAGGTGTCCTGTTCGATTGCTTCCTTTTGTCCACATTCTTCTCCAATGAGGATTTCTGCCAGTTTTTCATGCGAAAAATTGATCCGTCCGAGCCCGATTTCTTCTCCATTTTCATCCTTCACCCTGACAACGGCTCCTTCGCGAAATTCACCTTTTACATAAAGGATGTCCGCCGGGACGATGGTTTTCCGATCCTCGATGATGGCCGTTCCTGATTCCGCGCGGATGATCACCTCGCCCTCCGGTCCAGAATGGAAAGCGATCCATTGCTGGTTGTTGTCGAGGTTAAAGCCTTCCGGGTCCTGGTTGAAATACGTTCCCTTTGCCGTACCGCTCACTGCGTCCATCAGGATATCCTTGCTATCGGCCTTCCCTAAAAACGAGTCGATGCCTGATGCCATCGCAATTTTCACCGCGGAGATTTTCGATTTCATCCCCCCTGTACCGACCGAGCTTCCGGAGCCGCCTGCCGCTGCTTCGATTTCGGGAGTGATTGCATGGACCTTCTCCAGCAGCTGCGCATCAGCGTTAGTGTTCGGATTCGCATCATACAAGCCATCGATGTCGGATAGGATGATCAGCTGGTCCGCCTCGATCAGCGCCGCGACCTTGGCCGATAATGTATCATTGTCGCCGAAGCGAAGCCGGTCGACCGTTACCGTGTCATTTTCATTGATGATCGGGATGATCCCTCTCTCCAGCAAGACGTTCAATGTATTTTTCATATTGTTGTAGCGATTTTCATTCGCGAAATCGCTTCTTGTGATCAGTATCTGCGAAGCCACATACCCATGAGATAAAAACAGTTCTGAGTAAGATTCCATTAACAGGCCCTGGCCGATGGAAGCGGCTGCCTGCTTTTCCGGCAATGAAGTCGGCCGCTGTATGCATCCAAGCTTGCGGTATCCTGCCGCGACAGCGCCTGATGAAACGACTGCCGTTTCATAGCCCGCATCCCTCAAGGCGACAATCTGGTCCGCAAGGTTTTCCAGCTTGCGGCGGCTGATTTCCCCGTGCATGCTTGTCAGCGAACTGCTGCCAATCTTAATAACAACTCTTTTTATCTTCTTGTCCTGGTTTAACATCCAATACCTCCTTGTAAATTTGACTGCAACAAAAGGAACAAGCACCTCATTAAGTGTTCGTTTACCGTTCTTATTTTGCCAACGTTACTAATGGTAACATCCTGATGGACAGTTTCAAGGGATATGGGGACATTCGTGAGGATACGGCCAAGATAGTGAATGGAAGCGGTAACATTTTAAAGAAAAGGAACATAAGGGTGGGCTAATCACAATTCAGGCCGTCTAAGGGCGTAATTTGGAAGTATATCAAAAGTCGTTGGATGATCAAGGAGGCGAAGGGCCATTTGGAGAAAGCAGATAGCAGAGGAGTCGAGTGCAAAATGATCAAAGAGACACAGTGATGCTCCTGTGTTTGAAAAAGCCCTGACATCACGTCAGGGCTTCTCCGTCATTTCCTATGCATCTTGAATTCCAGGAACAGTTCGTTGTAATAAGCCAAATTCTTCTGGCCCAGGTTCTCGTATACCTCGAGCTTCTCTGTCAATTCTTGGGATGGGTAAAACCGTTCATCCGAGGTCATTTCCTCCGGCATCAGCGGAAGGGCGGCTTTGTTCGGCGTGGAATAGCTCACCCATTCGGTGTTCTGTGCCGCTACCTCTGCATCGAGCAGGAAATTGATGAACTTATGGGCTGCTTCGACATTTTTGGCCGTTTTCGGGATGACAATGTTGTCAAACCAGAGATTGGATCCCTCGCTTGGGACGACATAGTCGAGATCTTCATTTTCGGACATGATATCGGCAGCATCCCCTGACCAGACGAGCCCGATGGATGCTTCTTCGTTTGCGAGGAGGATCTTGATTTCATCGCCTACGATCGCCTTGATGTTCGGTGTCAGGGAATCAAGCTTGTTTTTTGCTTCGCGCAGGTGATCTTTATTTTTATCATTGAGCGAATAGCCAAGGCTGTTCAGTCCCATTCCCATGACTTCGCGGGCACCATCGACGAGCAGGATTTCGTTTTCAAGCTCCGGATCCCACAAGTCGTTCCAGCTCGTCAGCTCCCTGCCGCCGAGCATTTTAGGATTATAGACAATCCCTACTGTACCCCAGAAATAAGGGATTGAGTATTTGTTATCCGGGTCGAACGGAAGATCCATGAAGCGCTCATCGATGTTCTTCAGGTTCGGGAGCTTCGAATGATCGATCGGGATCAGCAAATCCTCTTCCCGCATTTTTTCAATCATATATTCGGAAGGGACGGCGATATCATATGATGTTCCGCCCTGCTTCACCTTTGTCATCATCGCTTCATTCGAATCAAACGTTTCATAGACGACGCTGATCCCGGTTTCTTTCTCGAACCGTTTGATCAGGTCGGGGTCAATATAATCTCCCCAGTTATAGACGGTCAATGTATTTTTTCCCGAATAGCCCTGGGTGTCGTTCAGCTTTGAAATCATCGCCAGCAGCACCGCCGAGGCAATGATGATCGAGGCAAAAACGCGCATTAGCTGCTTCATTTCCTAACCCCCAATCCGTTTGTCCGTGTCCGCTGGCTGATGAAATAGTACACGACCACGAGAATGATGGTGAACAGGAACAGCAGCGTCGAGAGGGCATTGATATTCAATGATACGCCGCGGCGGGCGAGCGAATAAATTTCGACGGACAGTGTGCTGAAGCCGTTGCCTGTCACGAAAAATGTCACGGCGAAATCATCGAGCGAGTAGGTCAGGGCCATGAAAAACCCTGCCATGATGCCAGGCGATAAATAAGGCAGCATCACCTTTGTCAGCACATCCCAGCCGCTTGCCCCCAGGTCCTTCGCCGCATCAACGAGCGATGAGCTCATTTCCGACAGCTTCGGCAGCACCATCAGGACGACAATCGGCACGCTGAAGGCGATGTGTGAGAGCAAAACTGAATAAAATCCGAGCTTATAGCCGGAAATAGTGAATAGGATCAGGAACGAAGCCCCGATGATGACGTCCGGGCTGACGATCAGGACATTATTCAGCGACAGCATCGTATTCTTGGTCGACCTTCTTTTAAAAGAATGGATCCCAAGAGCGCCAATGACCCCGATGACCGTCGCGATCAGCGCGGACAGCAGTGCCACGACCATTGTATTCAATACGATGATGAGCAGCCGCACATCGTTGAACAATTCCTTATACCAATCAAGCGTGAAGTTTTCAAAATGATGCATTGTTCCGCCGCTGTTGAACGAGTAGAAAATCAGGAAAAAGATTGGTGCATAAAGGATCAGGAACACAATGAACAAGAACAGATTCGCAATGGGAGACTTTTTCCGCTCCACCTTACACACCCCTCTTTCGGTTGCCTGTAGCTGCCATGATCCCAAACATGATCAGGATCAGGAAGACGGCGATCGTCGAACCCATTCCCCAGTCCTGTGTGACAAGGAAATGCTGTTCGATCGCGGTTCCGAGCGTGATCACGCGGTTTCCGGCAATCAGCCTTGTCAGCATGAACAATGACAGCGCCGGAATGAACGTGACCTGGATGCCTGATTTCACGCCTTCAATTGTCAGCGGGAAAATGACCCGGCTGAAGGTCGTCCATTTCGATGCCCCCAGGTCGTTTGCGGCGTCAACCAGGCTTGGATTCAGTTCATTCAATGAATTGAAAATCGGCAAAATCATGAATGGGATGAAAATATAGACGGACACGAACACAAAGCTGAAATCCGTGAACAGGATTTGCCTCGTGCCGATTCCGATCGCTTCAAGAAATTGGTTGCTGATGCCATACGTCCCGAAAATGCCAAGGAAGGCGTATGCTTTTAACAGCAGATTGATCCACGAAGGAACGATGATCAAGAGCAGCCAGAGCTGCTTATGCTTTGTCTTTGTTAAAAGATAAGCCGTTGGATACGCGACCAGCAGGGAAAACAGCGTGATCAGGAACGCGTACCAAAATGAACTGAAGGTCATCTTCAAATAAACAGGCGTAAAGAACTTTTGGTAATTCGCCAGCGAAAATTGGCCGTTGACATCCAGGAATGAGTAATACAGGACGAGCAGGATCGGCGCAATGACGAAGAACACCATCCAGAGCGTATAAGGGAGCATGTACCACTGGCGCGCGACCCTGCTATTCATTTGCGTCGCCGTCCTTATACGCTTCTAATCGGCGGTCGAATTCTTCCTCTGTTTCATTCAGGCGCATGACATGGATCGCTTCAGGTTCGAAATAGAGTCCGATTTGGTCGCCGACAGCAGCTTTTTTGGTCGAATGGACGAGCCATTCATTCCCTGCCTGGTCGTAACAGCTCAACTCGTAATGCACTCCGCGGAATAATTGCGAATCCACGGTTACCTGCAGCTTTCCTTTTTCAAAAGAGGTGATCTCCAAATCCTCTGGGCGGATGACGATTTCAACCGGCTCGTTCGGGTTCAGGCCCTGGTCGACACATTCGAATCGCTTGCCCGCAAACTCGACGAGGTAATCCTCAATCATCGTTCCATTGACGATATTGGACTCACCAATAAAATCAGCCACGAAGCGGTTGATTGGTTCATCATAAATATCCGTTGGGCTGCCGCTTTGCATGATCTTCCCTTTATTGATGACGAAGATTTCATCCGACATCGCCAGGGCTTCTTCCTGGTCATGGGTGACGAAGATGAAAGTGATTCCAAGCCTCCGCTGCAGCTCGCGCAATTCATACTGCATTTCCGTCCGCAGCTTCAAATCGAGCGCAGACAACGGCTCATCGAGGAGGATGACCTCCGGCTCGTTGACAATCGCCCGCGCGATCGCGACGCGCTGGCGCTGCCCGCCCGACATTTCCCTGATTTCCCTATTCTCGTAGCCTGTCAGGTTGACGAACTGGAGCGCTTCTTTTACCTTGGCATCAATGTCAGCCTTCTTCATTTTCTTGATCCGCAGCCCAAAGGCGACATTCTCGAATACATTTAAATGAGGGAACAGCGCGTAATCCTGGAAAACCGTGTTCACCTGCCGCTTATTGGCTGGAAGGTTATTAATCCTTTTTCCGTGGAAATAAATGTCGCCTAAAGTGGCTTCCGTGAACCCGGCAATCAGCCGCAGGATGGTTGTCTTTCCGCATCCGGACGGGCCAAGCAGGGTATAGAACTTGCCGCGCTCAATCTCGAAACTGACATTGTCCAGCACGGGGGAATCATCATCATATTGTTTTGTCACATTCTTAAATTGAATAATTACAGAACTGTCCATCTCAATCTCCTTCCAGTGGAAGTATAGAATTTTATAAAAAAACGAATAAATGTACCTAAGAATCTATTTTCATTCGGGATAATTATACATGAGGGACGCCAAAATTCAATAGGTTAAGTATGTAAAAAAAATGTAGCAGAGGTAGCAGAGGGACGGTTCTGATGCTTCACTCCCGCCAGCGGGAGTGAAGCACGAGAACCGTCCCCGCGCTTCACAAAAAGAAATGGCTGCCGGGTTCGGCAGCCATTTTTCTTTTTGGGTTATGCGACTTTATGTTCAGATTCTGGTGTTTGCTTGAAGACATTTTTCCGGATGAATGGCACTACCCAGCGATCTAGGCCGTATTTGCCTGCGTTGTAGCCGGCGAACAGGATGATGAATCCGAAGAAGATGTCAGTTGGGTTGTGGGATACAGTACCTGCCAGGAAGAAAGAGAAGTTCATCACTAAGCCAAAGAACATAGCGGCAGTTGTCAGGCATCCAAGGATCAGTCCAAGGCCGACCAGGAATTCGCCAAGTGGAACGACGAAGTTGAAAAGATCAATGTTCGGCAGGGCGAAGTTCTCAAGGAAAGATACATACCATCCGTAAACCATATTTCCATCAGGACCTTTGACAGGATTCGCAATTGCATTTTTCAAATAACCGCTGGCGTCAAATCCGCCACTCAATTTTCCCCATCCAGCAGTCATCCAGTTATAACCAAGCCATACGCGGATTACAGTCAATAAAGCAGCAGCAACATTGTTTTCCCTTAACCACTTTGCAAACATCTTACTCATCTCCAATAAGTTATTTAATATTATTACACTTATAAAATAACAAATTTTAACTCCATATGGTGGATTTTTACGTTTAATTCACAGAGTCTTAAAAATGTTTTGAACGAATTGTGACATAAGTCACAGAAAAAAGATATAGCAAGGTTGGACAAAGCTTTAGGAAACAAATATCATTCTATTTTTTTGTCGTTTGGTTTCGCGACTTGAAGTTTGACTGATTCCTGCTTAGCCGCATCCTTTTTAAGCGCCTCTATCGCCTTGCTGTAAAGCCAACTCATGATCCGCCCCCCTTTCAATCCGGCTTTCCTTATCCTCTTTCCCCTCCGCAAACCAACAAAACTTGAAGGGGATGATTTTTTCAGGCTGGGGGCTGGTGCTCTTCAAGCAAGCTGCTCCTATAATCATAGAAATTTGTCCAATTTGGTAAAGTTTTGTCGAATGGGTTTATATTACCCACTTTTAGGAGATAATGGATAAAATAAATTCCTAGGTAGGAGCGAAGTTAAAAAATGAATCCTTCCACCAAACCAAGTTACCTTTCTCAAAAGATCCAAGCTTTAAGGGAAAAGATGCTATACATCGGGAATACTAAAGGACTGAATCACCCGGAAACATTGGAGTATAGCAGGAAGCTGGACAAGCTGATTATCAAATACCAGCGAAATAAACAACATTGAATGTTTTATTTTTCGATTGGTATCTTCTTTTAAAATCTGCATGAAAGCCATGTGTTCCTAAACACATGGCTTTTTTTGTCGAAGGGCCGAAAGCGGATATATTTCATGAAGCTTGCCCTTCCTTCATTCATCAGTCTATTTCCTTGACTTTCAGCAAGCGGTTACGGAGTGCCCCGCCATGTTTTATCTTCACATCCACTGTAATTTTATCCAGCAATTCATGTTCCTCGTCATCTTCTGCTTTTCCGTATAGTTTATTCCACGCTTTCCAATTGCTCCGGTAAAGGGCGTGCTGCAGATTAAGGAAGTCCACATTTTCCTTTAATCCAAATTCATACAATTCCCGTATTTCCTTTTCAATATTGGCACTGGTCAGTTCCTCCATCTGCTTTAGGCGGGTAGCAGAGTTATTTTCACGGTTGACTACATATCCTTTTGCTTTCACCTGGACATTGATCATGGGAGAGTCCCCGGCCCTGAGTTTGGTTTTTGGCGCTTCAAAAACAGCCAAAAAATCAGGATTCTGAAAATTCGGGACCAACATTGAAAGTCTCTCCATATCGGGGATGGCCCATCTGAACCCTTTTATTTCATTAAGGCCGTAAAACCCTTTGTATTCGTCATTCTCCATAAAAAAGGCCCCATCATACTCCAGCTTCGGTTCATCTTTCTTATTCTGCTCCCATTGGGTGTCATTGATCGCTAAAGAAGGGAGATAGGAAGTATAGACAGGTTCAAATATATGACTGGCAAACTTGAATACTTGAATCGGTTTTAGAACAGAATTCTGCTGGAAGGTTCCCTCGGGTTTATGAAGGATCGTATTCAGGGAAGTTTGGTCATAAAAGCCCAGAGTGGATAAAAGGTCGGGAATGGATTCTTTAGTGCCAAATATCCATGGTGTCAGCCTGAATTCATAGTATCGGGTGAGCCCGTCAAAAATATCGGGGAAACCTTCCTTGATCGCGGATTCACTTAAGACAATCGAAGTTACATACGCCCAAAGGATCCTTTCCTGCGCTGTATTATACACTTCAAAGAATGCATCAGTGAATGTCGTTCCGTCAGCCTTGGACACCCAGACCTTCGGGGGGCGGCTGTCCGCGGTTTCGGTCTTTGCCACCTTTTTCAGGTCGATGAACTGGACATAACAATGATATTTCCCATCCTTGAAATCCACTCCTACTGCCGTGGCATAATTGATATCCTGTGTTTCTTTCACCTCTCCGCACCCAGCCAGGAACAACACCAGCAAACCAGCCATCCACACTAGCACCTTCTTTGGGTTGTTCAACGTCATTCCCTCCCTTTCTTAAGCATCGGGACAGTCAGGTCCCGTCTTTTGAACGGATTGATCAGCAAAGCTGAGAGAATTTCTTTAGGCTTAATGGACACGATCGGGTCTAGATAAGCTAGCTTAAAGGACTCCAATTCGCACAAATAAATCAAGACAGCAAAGGTGCTGATAAAGAAACCATACACCCCTAAAAAGGACGAGATCAAAAGGATGATCAGGCGAAGGACGGTCACGGTGCCTGATAGAGATTGATTCACGAGCGTATAGGTAGCGACTGCTGTCAGGGCAATGACGACAATGATCGTCGGGGAGGATATGCCTGCTCTTATGGCGGCATCCCCGATTATCAACCCCCCGACGATCGCGATCGTTTGCCCGACTGCCGTAGGCATCCTGACACCTGCTTCCCTCAGCAATTCAAACATCCCCATGATGAAAAAAGCTTCCAATGCCGCTGGGAATGGCAGGCCCTGGCGGGAAACAACCAGGGTAGCGAGAAGGGAGAACGGCAGCTGATCAAGGTTGATGCTTGAAATTGCCATCCAGAAGCCGGGAAGCGTGATGGCGATGGTGATCCCAATAATCCTTAACGCCCTCTGGAAAATGACAAAATAATAAGGAAAATGGACATCTTCCGGGGATTTCAATAATTCCGTCAGGTTGACTGGACCAATAAGGACCATCGGCGAACCATCAACAATGATGATGAAACGCCCCCTTAGCATGGACTCGATCACGAAATCCGGCCGGGTGATATAGTCGAACAGCGGAAATAACGAAAAGGTCCGATTTGCCAACCATTGCTCCAGCTGCGCAGCGCTCAATACACTTTCAGCCCGGAAGCTCCCCAGACGGTCGCGTACTTCCTTTATTACTTCGTGATTCACCTTATCGGTTAAATAAAGGAGCGATACCTTCGTTTGGCTGATCGATCCCAATGTGAATGATTCATTATATAAAGTGGGGGTTTTGATCCGTTTCCTAATTAGGGAAATATTAGTTTGGATTTCCTCTGTAAACGCATCTTTCGGCCCTTTTATCGATACTTCCGTATTCGATTCCTCTGGCGTTCTCTGAGGGATTTTGGCAATATTCACGCCATAGAAATGGGTTTCACCGTTCTTATGGTAAAGGAGGTATCCAGAGAAGAGTTT
Source organism: Bacillus sp. REN3 (assembly GCF_017912555.1). Classification (GTDB taxonomy): domain Bacteria; phylum Bacillota; class Bacilli; order Bacillales; family Cytobacillaceae; genus Mesobacillus. The sequence continues at coordinate 17,540 of NZ_JAERSD010000024.1, forward strand.
CTCAATCATGTCTGTTACGGTTGAAATTTTATCAATCGGAGGGACTTTTCCCTCATCCTTCAAGTACTTGGCTCTGCTCCATAGATGCGCATTGACCAAATGATAATACTCATTCAGCTGGAGGCTGTCGACCATCCCTTCGCAATAAAAGGACAAAATCGCTTTTTCATTCACCCGGGCCATACAGACATCAGCATAATGGGATAAAAAATCACTTAGCTTGCCTTCATCGAGCTTGCCCGCACGAAAGGAACCTTCAAGTGCCGCCAGCTTTTCCGATTGGCGCTTATCGTTGCTCATTAATAGTTCACCTCCTTTGTTTTATGAAAATAACTGATGATGAAAAAAAAGACAGAAAGGGAAATCCCAATAATCAGTGAGACAGGATAAAAGTATTTTTCAATCATTCTTTGTATCCAAAGATCACTCACTGGGATGGATGGGATAATCGCAAAAATCCCTGCGTAAATGATGATTGAGATAAATCTCAGCCGAGGACTATTTTTGCCAATCTGATCGGATAAAAGAAATAAACATAAGGAAACTTTAATGACCGACCCTGACAGGAATTGAAACACGGCCAAAAAATCCAGATGGGAAATCTGTCTTCCGATTGAAACAAGCCGCCACTGTTCAAACGCAGGATAACGCAAGTACGAAGCAACGCTCGGACCAAAGGAAGCAATCGAACCAAGAGTTGGCCCAAGGACAAGCATCATTAACAGCGAGATCAGGATGATGATTTGCGGGTAGGTAAATGGCTTCTCGAGCTTGTTCTGCAATAAAAGCAGGACAAGGATATCAATACTGCCGCCAAGTACCGCGAGTGTTCCTTGCAGGACTGGCCCTTTGCCGTCAATCAACACCGGGAAAATCATCGCATAATCTTTTTCATTCAGTGTGACAATCGCCACAAAATGGCCAAGAACCCACACGAATGGCAAGAGCACCGCAGCCAGGTACACGATGACGTGAAGCCCCTTGTAGCCAGCCCATAGGCAAATGAACAGGAAGCTTGACGCGATGATCCATAAAGGTGTCCTCGGAAGATAATACATCCCCATCAGCTGGATCAAGTCGTAGGAGGCAATCACCCCAGAGGTGAAAAAGTATCCGCAGAATATCGCCAGAACCCCCAAAGTCAAATAGGGTCCACACCTTGCTTTAAGCCAGGAAAAAAGTTCTTCTCCTCCCATTCGCTTCATGATCAAAAAAATGAACCTTAGCCAGATAATCAGCAACACGTAAGCAAGTAAGACACAAATCCACGCATCCCGATGGGAAATCGTCAGAAGATGGGGAAGCAACAAGACATGGTTCGATATCCCGCTAAACAGCAATAAAACAAAAGAGATCTGGAGACGAGTGAATTTCATGGCAACCCCCGGAAATAACTATTCTTGGAATAATTTTTGCATTTTCCCAGGATTGTATGCACTTTATCAACAATCAATCATCGCCCCGGGAAGATGCCTGGCAGTGAACCACTGTTATTTGCCCTCCCCTCCATCGGTTCGAGGTGCGCTTTTCGGCCAATCTGCTCAAGGCTCTGGCTCCCCCTGGTGGGTTTCCAGATTCATCTATGGCAAAAGAAAAAACCTCTTCCGTCATCGGAAAAGGTTTGCTACCTTCTTTTTATCATGTGCCGCAATACGTTCGATATGGAACTTTCGATGGCGCAGGCGGCTGGCAATACTCTGCCTGTTCTTGGGAATAGGCGTATGGGTCTGCCAGTATAGCAAGCAGTTCCTCCATCACACTGTAGTCGCCTTGTTCAATTGCGGCTTCAAGCGCAGCTTCCACCCGGTGGTTCCGCGGGATGACCGCCGGATTGCTGTTTTTCATCAGCTGATTCGAGGACTCCTTGGATTCCTGCTGCCTGCTCAGCCTTTCCTGCCACTTCTCATGCCATTTCGCATATTCTTCACTTTTGAACAGTTCGGTTTCATCCTGTTTCCCCATCGTCAGCGCACGGAAGGTATTTGTATAATCCGCGCGATTGGCATTCATGAGTTTCAATAGTTCCTCAACCAGTGCTTTGTCCCCTTTCTCCTCGTTAAAGAGCCCAAGCTTCGCCCTCATCCCCGCCAGCCACTTCGCTTCGAACAGGTCAGGGTATTCGGAAATCGCGGCCTGCGCCAGTTCAATCGCCTGTTTTTCTTCCTCATGAAGCAGGGGCAGAAGGGTTTCAGCGAAACGCGCCAGGTTCCAGCCGCCTATGTATGGCTGATTGCCATACGCATAGCGGCCTTCCCGGTCAATCGAGCTGAACACTGTAGCCGGATCATACGTGTCCATGAACGCGCATGGACCATAATCGATGGTCTCCCCGCTGATCGTCATATTATCCGTGTTCATCACGCCATGGATGAAACCGGCAAGCTGCCATTTGGCAATCAGTCCTGCCTGGCGGTCGATCACTTTTTTTAACAGGGAAAGGTATGGGTTTTCCGCGTCCTTGATACGTGGATAGTGACGGTTGATCGTATAATCAGCAAGTGCCCGAAGATTTTCTTCGGTACCCCAGTTTGCAGCATATTGGAAAGTCCCGACACGAAGATGGCTGGACGCGACGCGGGTGAGGATCGCCCCTTGCTGCATCGTCTCTCGGATGATCGTTTCGCCTGTCGTCACGACTGCCAGGCTGCGGGAAGTAGGGATTCCCAGTGCATGCATCGCTTCACTGATGATATATTCGCGAAGCATCGGCCCAAGACCCGCGCGGCCATCGCCTCCCCGCGAATACGGGGTCCTGCCTGAACCTTTGAGCTGGATATCAAACCTCATCCCATCGGGGTCAAGCTGCTCGCCGATCAGCAGCGCCCTGCCATCGCCGAGCATCGTAAAGTGGCCGAACTGGTGCCCAGCATACGCCTGTGCCAGCGGTTCCGCCTCTGCGGGAACCTTATTCCCTGCAAACATCGCGACTGTTTCTTCCTCCCTGAGTGCTTCCGCTTCCAGTCCGAGAGAGTCCGCCAGCTTCTCGTTCAGCTTCACCAGCTTCGGAGCCTTAACCGGGTTCAAATCTATTTTCGTATAAAAGGGCTGGGGCAGCTGCGCGTAGCTGTTATCGAGATTCCAGCCTGGTTGATTTTTATCAATCATCGAATCCCCCTCCGTTCCATTGTTGGTCCATATCCTTTAAAGTATACTTTGATTATTGTATTATACCCTTCAGCCATAGTGTAAAGCTTCGCCTTTAAAAACAAAAGGCTGGGGTCTCTTGCCCCAAGCCATAGATGCGTTCATCCGTTTCCGATAAGTTCCATTCTCATCCTCGCAGACCTTTCTTCCTTGCACTCAATGGTTTGCAATTGAAGGACAGTCTTTTCAACAGGGCATGGCTTAACTTTCCAGAATTCCCCTTTTTCACCAAGTAAGGTGATTGTCTAGTTAAAAAAAGACCTGGGATGCTTACTCCTGGGACCGGCTCACCTTAACTCATTCTCCTAATTCCTTGATCATCCACACCTGCTCTTCCCATTCCTTGAAACTATTTTCAATTAACAGTTCCAGCAAGTCATCGTTGTCATCACGTAAATTGAACGTCGTCCTTTTTACTTCGCCCTGGAGGGGTGCGAATGTATGGGCCAGCAAGGCTTTCATCACCTCCGTTTTATCTGGGCGATCTTCTGCGGCCTCGAGCTGGAATAAGCTGATGCTCGCAACCTTGCCTTCTTTATATTGCTTCTTATAAAGAGAGTATCCGGCAATCCCATTCTTTCCATCACGCAAGATGGCTGCATGCCCGTCACGGACATTGCTTGCGTGGGTCTGCCACGGAGTTTTGTGCAAATAAAAATCAATGGCTGTCAATTCTGCAGGTGATACGATTTCCACTGCATGGCTGGATTCTGACCGGAATGGATCTTCAGCGAATGCTTCATTGTATTTGAGGAACTTCAGGCGTTTCGTTACTGAATAGCCCATTTGTTTATACAGATGGATTGCGGCTTCATTTTTTGTCAGCGCTTCGAGCGTTGCAAATCTTACATGGTTTTCTTTATAAATTTCTAATGCGGCTTCCATTAATTTTTTTCCGATTCCCTTGCCCCTTAATTCCTTTGCGACCCCTGTCCCGCCATTCCAGGCAACAATTTCACCGCCCATTTCCTTTATGCCGCTGATGACGATGCCTGAAGGTTTGCCATCATGGTACGCGACAACTGAATAGTCTGGTGAAAGATCCTCCTGTCCAAATCTCTTTGCCAGCGAATGGATATCCACCCTTTGTTCGTGGAAATATCCCTCAAATCCCGCATTGAACGCTTCCACTCCATCCTGTAATGGGCAATCACTTAATTTCCTGATTTCGATCTCCATACCCTTACCCCCTGCAGTTAATCAACCGCGCTTATTGTTTTCATTTAAATATATTTGTTCGAGTGATTTTCCATGTTTCCTGCCACTAATTCCATCCTTTTCTATTAAACCTGCGAATTCTATTTTTTCCAGCACCAATTTCCAAAAAAAAACGGCTGGATTTGGGAGGCTAGGTCCCAAATCCAGCTTTCTGATTTCCTTTTGGACTGTCCTCTGTCCTTTACTCCTTACAGGAGTCCTGCCCTCACCTGTGATAGGCTTCTCCCTTACACCGTGTGCCGCTCGATCACCTTCACGGATACTTCCTCATGGGTATGCTCAGCCTTGTTTGTTGCCTGAAGAAATAAATTCCTCCCTATTTCAGCGAGCGGGATCTCCAGCGTGGAGATGTGCATGACCTGTGCGACCGGTTGATTATCGAAACCCATGATCGCAAGGTCTTCAGGAATCCTGATTCCCCGTTCCTGGCAGCAGGTCATGATCCCGGCGGCAACACTGTCACTTGTGACCAGCAGCGCAGTCGGTGGCTCGCCCATCCTTGCCAGCCGCTCGACCACCTTCGCCCCGTCTTCGAAATGAAAGCAGTCGTGGAAGACGAAATCAGGATTGTACGGCATCTTGATTTTTCCGAGAAAATCCCGGTAGGCCCTGTCCCTCTGGATACTGTTCGCTCCCGCTTTCCTGCCGATGCAATAGCCGATTTTCCGGTGGCCCTTATCATGGAGGTATTTAAGCGCATCCCGAAAGGTTTTATAATGGTTGATGTAAGTTGAAGAAACCTCCCGTTCCCTGGCATCTTCACTGAACACGATCGGCCCGTATGATGTGTATTCCTCAATGATTTCCCAGCGGCAAATCCGCGAACAGATGACCAGCGCATCAATTTGCTTGTTCTGCAGCATATTCAGCGCTTCGATTTCCCTGCTTTCCTCGTAATTCGTCTGGAAAAGGACGAGCTTGTAATTGTTTTTCACCGCCTCATCCGCAATCCCCTCGAGCATCAGCCCGAAATAAGCATGGTTGATGAACGGCACAACAACCCCGATCAGCATCGTCTCGCCTTTGCTTAGGTGAACCGCATTGATATTGCGCTGGTAATCACTCTTCTCGATTGCCCTTAAGACGGCTTCCCTTTTTCCATCGCTGACATACGGATGGTCATTCAAGACGCGGGAAACCGTTGTCACAGATACTCCTGCCATCTTCGCAATATCTTTGATGTTCGCCATCCACTTCACCCCTCCGGAAATTTTCCCTTGCCCTGAAACGCGTTTCACAAATTATGCTTTAAATACAAATAAAGGGAGGCTTGCTCTATGGTTATTCTCACAGGCATTGCGATCTTGATGATCCTGTGCATCACTATTTTGATCTTAACATCATTCCCTGTTTCCGAATACCAGAAGAAGCGCTTTGGTAAACGGACGGGAATGGATGCGAAAGACGATTACGCTTTCTTATTTGATGTGTATCGGGAATAAGGAAATCCGCCGTCCATTTAAAGCGGGTGGCGGATTCCAATCAACGCTGCCATTGATCGGGAACTGGACTAGCGGCGGCTTCCTTTATGATGGCAGCGCGGTTTTCCGAAAGGCTGTATTACATTTGATTGTCGTTTCCACTCCAGGCACCTCGCATTCCGCGGGCGTGCCGGGGAGCCTCCCAGGCACTTTCCGCCTCCATGGTCTCCCCTGCCCCGTACCCCCGCTGGAGTGCTCCAACCAAAATGTATTGAAAAATCACTTCCGAAAAAAATGCACTCAGCGTCAGATTGACTATTTTATTAAAAAAAGAAGCAAATGATTGCTTCTCCCTCCAAAGGTATCTATTTCAATCTTTTCCTTCTCATCCACTGCGTTGCTGCCCATTTGTCACCGATGACGACTGGCGCTCCTCCGTGGAGGGTCAGTTCATTCGATGCCGGGTTGTCATAGAAATACTCAAAATAAACGGCCATGCCCTTTTGCGGCGACACAGCAAAATTCAATTTCGGGAAGTAGGTTTCCCCGCCTTGTTCGACATCATTCAGGTACATGACCAGCGTGCTGATCCGCGGATTGCTGGCCTCTGAAAAATAATCGAAGTGGGCTTTGTACTCCTGGCCAATTTCATAATTCATGACCTGCAGGCCATCGCCATGCGCAGCAGGGACATTCATGATCTGGGAAACCCTTTTCTCAATCCTTTCCACCAGCTCATTTTCACCTTCCTGGAAAAACATGCTGCTGCTCGTCCTCAACTCATCGACTTCACGGACATTCCCAATCTTGGAACGCTTCATCCTGTCGCTTGACAGCCTGATCAGTCCATCGCATTCGATATCGCTTAAAACATTTCCTAAAATTACAATCAATGGTTCCTCTAATCTGGCAATGATGCTGATTTCCCGATCATCTGTGATGATTTTATTCCCAACATGGTTAAAGATAGTTTGTTCTTTAATGGATGATTCATATAGAGTCATTTCGCCTACCTCTTATTCTCGTATGAAATTTTTGAACAACTGGAATGGCCTTGCCGGAACCGTTGATTGTTTAGGTGTGTTTCGTTTCCTCCTGTCGATGGCTGAGATTGAATTCACTTTTGGTGAGAATATTTTATAACGCCGAACGCTGGATTTCTATCATTTTTTTACTGAAAATATAATTTTTTTACAAAAAACATGAGGGACATTGCCCCCATATTTCTCCAAAATTTCAATTAACGCGATTGCCGTCCTGCCATTGTATCTAAAGCGATCCCTGTGCATCCGCTTCTATCGTCCCGTACTATTGCTCGTAAGCTACATGATTTGGACGGGCGCGCATTTCTCCAATCAGGCATGTTCTGGTGTGAAGTAGACAGCCTTCCCTGGGTGATCCCATTCCTTCCAGCTTACTGGCTGACCATCCTATCAATAATAATGGTGCCAGGGATAAAGGTATCCGGGAAACGGATGGTGGTGATGTTCATGGTACTGTGAGTGGTGCGGATGGTGCGGGTGGATCTGACCATAATACAGATAATTCGGATGATGATTCAGGTAGTACTGATTGAAAGGATAGGGATAAGGCTGCTGCCGCTCATAAAAACCATCAGCAAACTGGCTCCCCTGATAACCCGGGTAAACATACATCGTGATCCCTCCAGGCAAATAGTTCCCATTCAATTTATGAAAAAGGAGAAAGAAATGAGCACGTCCGCTTTTTATATAGGCTCTGTTAAATTTTAATGTTGAAATCGCATAAAAATTAAAGGAAACCCAATTTAGTAGGGTTTCCTTTAATCTTTTTCACTGATAGTTAAGTGCAATGTTTTACAAACTTTTTAACCTATGGTTACTGCTCAGTTTACTGTTGTAAAGGTCTTTCAAAGATTAGTTCATAATAAGAACCCACTGCAACTCCTGAAGTTGCAAAGTCAGGAGAGAAAATTTGAACAAACCGCCATCCCTGTTCTGCGTGACTTTTAATTACTTCTCGATAATCTTCATTAGGCTTACCAGAAATTTTTTTAAACTCTATTTTGACGAACTTGTATTCAAACATTTTATTATCCTCCTTTTGAATATAACTATTTTTACGGTTTCAATTGAAATAAGTTTCAAATAACCCGTTTAGAAGCAACATTGTCCAATAACCTGCCTCGTTGAATAAAGATTACACATTAAATTTTAACAGTCGTAAACTATCATATGTGTCTATCATTTCAAATACAAATGATGTTAATAGGAATTCTTTTATATGCTGTTTAGTGCTTTCGTTACTACGACTATCGACAAATAAGAACCAAGCAAGGTAATTATCAAGATATTTCGTAGCCACACCTTTAAAGCGGTCTATCCATTGTTTCAAACGAGAATGGAGACCATTTACATTTTGAATATGATACAAGCCCTTAATAACGTGTTTGCCACCGTCTGATTTAATTCTGTAATGCTCTCATCCTTTTTCTTTTGCATAGGTTTTATAGGCTCTCCAAGCATCTGTGACAAGTACGTTTTCGTTGGAAAGTTTAGAACCAATTAAAGTATCGACTTTTGTTTTCACAATACGCCCCATACAAGCAACTTTGGATACGGTTGCCTTTGTTCGGTCTCTTGCAACGAGAACACAAACCTGTTCGTGGCTTATTCCTCTATGTTTGGACTTTCCGCCACGTTTACGAGGTTTACGTTCCGTAATGCCCCGTTGTCCCTTTTGAGAGTACAGGAAATAGGTCTCGTCAATTTCAACGACACCATCAAAATGTTCAATATCCATTTGTTTCAAGGCGTTTAACAGTTTGTGCCTCCAATAAAAAAGTGTAACCCAAGTAACACCTACGATTTCAGCCGATTTTCGCAAGGAATATCCTTTGAACATACAATCAACAAATGTAATCCATTCGTCACCTTTCCGAGTTCGATACAAAACAGTGTTGGTTGTGTCAGTAAAAGTCTTGTTGCAACACTTACAACGGTAGCGTTGGCGACCGTTATACTTTCCGAACCGAACAACGTGTTCTGATGAACAATGAGGACACTCAAACCCTTCCTTGAATCGGGTTTCTCTCATTTCATTGATTAAACGACCACCAACAAAGGATGAAAGTTCAACATAGCGTTTAACCCATTGATATACTTGTTCTTTTTGGGTGTGTGGTAATTTGTCGATATACTTCAACAAGTTGCTAAACGCTTTGCTCACCTTGACACCCCCGAATACTTGTTCTTATGTTGATTATAACAAGAATACGGACAGTAGAGCCTTTATATAAAAAAAACAGCCTAATCCGCGAATGGGAAAAGGCTGTTATCATCTAATTTGCATCGTTCACTTTTGAATAGGACACTTGTCCAGCTGCTTTGGCATCTTTTTTTAAATGAAGGAAAAAGTAAACCGCCATTCCTGCCAGCACATAGAAAGAACTGTAAAAATACAGCTGGCTGAACGGGATCCCTGCCGCGACCAGGCCGATGACATAAGAACCAAGGCCAAGCCCGGCATCAAAGACGGACAGGAACGTTGCCGTCGCCATTGCCTTGCGCTTCGGTGAGGCAGACTCGATCGCAATCGTCTGGAACGTCGGGAACAACGTACCCCAGCCGAGCCCTGTGAAGGCGGCTGCCAATAAGAACATGAAAGCTGAGTCTGTCTGGCTCAGCAAGAACATTCCGATCGCGAAAAGAAGGATGGCCGGGAAAACGATGACATTGGCTCCAAACTGGTCGTACCATCTTCCGGTGACCGGGCGCGATAGCAGGAGGACAACCGCATATACCACGAAGAAGAAGCTTGCGACATGGCCGAGATTCAATTCACTTGCATATACAGAAATGAAGGAAAGAATCGAGGAATACACGACAGCGAAAAATGCTCCAGTGGCAGCGATCGGGAGTGCGGTGACTTCGAAAAGCGAATCCATTGTCAGCTTTGACCATCCTTTTGAGGCCGTTGCTCCTGCCTTCTTGGATTCCGTCAGCATCAGACCTGCCGCCAGGCCGCCAATCGAAGCTGCTGCAGCAATGGATAGCATCAAGTTGACACCGCCATTTTGCAAAGCCGTCAATCCGAGGTACGGCCCCATGACCATCGCCAGTGTGGAGGATAGGACAAAATAGCCCATCCCCTCTCCCCTTCTTTGATCCGGGATGATTTCTGCGACAATCGAACCCGCTGCTGTCGTTGCCGCTCCAAAGCTTAGCCCATGGAAAAAACGAACAGCCACTATTTGCCCCACATCATGTATGAAAAAATATACGAGCGTCGTAGCCAGGAAGATTCCCAAGGAAATCAGCAGGACGTTTCTGGCACTCGTACGCTCAATCAACTGTCCGGCAAACGGCCTGATGAAAATCGCGGCGAGGAGGAAAGCAGTCGTCAGCAATCCTGCGGATGACTTGGAGCCTCCAAGTTCATCGAGGACATACACGGGGAGTGTGACGAGGAGAAAATAGAAATTCATGAATAAGAAGAAATTGCCGGCCGATACGGCGATAAAATTCCTTGTCCACAATTTTGGTGTTCCATTCAAGTTGATCACTTCTTTCTTATAATTTCTCCAGCCATTCCGAAAGGATATTTTTAAGCTCTTTCTGGCTGGTTTCGGGAAGCCCGCTGACAATCTGCTCATTTGCAGCCAGGACGGCTTTTTCCAGCTCCGGATAACTTTCAAGAGCTCTCTCTGTCAAAACAATATGCTTTGTCCTTTTATCCGCTCCCGCCCGCTGTTCGATATAGCCAAGCGCATGGAGCTTCTGGAGCGTCCTTGTCAAAGGCGGTGCTTCTATTTCCAGATAGCTTGCGAGTTCCTTCTGCGTCATCGATCCTTTTTCCTTCAATACAAAAAGGACCGACCACTGGGAACTGTAAATCCCATATGGTTCCAGCGCCTCATTCAGCCTCTTCGCCAAGATCCTCGATAGCCGCCGGATGCCATGAAACAGTTCGTGCCTCTCCTCCATGGTTGCCACTGCTCCTCTTTTTCGCTAATTTACAATATTACTACTATAACACAATTGTTTACCTAGGTAACTATTTTTATATAAAAGATACAAAAATTGGGAATATAATGCAAAAAAATCCTACCCAGTTAAGGATAGGACTCACGAATCAATCGGTCATGAATTTGTACCGCAAAATGGCGGCTAATCCTGCACCATGCTTGAACTCGCCCCTTGCAATCAGTTCCTTTACTTCCTCCATCTCCAGCTCATGGAGTTCAATCTGTTCGCTGTTTTCAAGCTTTTGCCCCGTTTCTGTCAGGCCGGCTGCTGCATACAAAAAGATTTCCTCCGTTGTCGAACCGGGTGAAGGATAGAAGCTTCCCAGCTCCAGCCAGTGCTCGGCAACATGCCCTGTCTCTTCTTCCAGCTCTGTCTTGGCTGCCTCAATCGGCGAGCTTCCTTCTATCGTTCCGGCCGGCAACTCCCATTCCCAGCTTTTTATTGGATGGCGGTATTGCCTCAAACAGATGATTTTATTCTCATTCGTGATAGGCAGGATGCACACTCCTTTGGCAAAATCCAAATAAGAATAGGTCTTTTCCTCCATCCGGAACGATGACCCGATCAACATGGACTTCGAACCGGTCCACTTTATGGGTGTTAGAATTCATGATTTTCCAAGCCAATTTCATTCACCTCGATTATGAATCTCTTCTTAAGTCCCTTTACTAGAATACAACAAATGTTGCCCGAACAGGAAAAAACTCCTTTCCTTGCCTCACATCTTCCTATTAAAATAGTAATGTTATATTTTTGATTCGTTTGCTGGTTTGGATCGGGAGGCGCGAAGGTTTCCACAGGAGAAACGCTAGAGGGAGACCCAGGAGGCGCTGAGTGTGGGGGAAGGTCCCCGGCAAGCCAGCGGGAAAGCGACGTGCCTAGAGCGGAAAATCAACACACAGCCATTAAAATCACCTTACTGGAGGACAGCCGAATGGCAATCAATTTTTATGCAATGTACATCCACACTGACAAGCTTGAAGAAGTAAAAGAGTTTTTAGCGAACTGGCTTAGCAATGAATACGGAAAAGAAGTGAGACAGGAAGCTGGACAGGATTCCGGCATTCCGTTCTTCGAAAATGAACAGCCAAAATGGTTTGCGGTAACTATTCTTCCCGGGAAATGGATCAGCGTCCTTCACGACGCATATGAACCGCCATTTGGCCTGGCGAGTAAACTGTCCGCGCAATTTTCCTGTACAGCCATCCAGGTGATGGGCCAGAGCACGGTGGATACCTATTGCCTGAGCGTCCACGAGGATGGTCAAATGTCCAGGATGATCCGCAACGGCGAAGATACCGATGGAGTTGAACAGGAAGGAATGCCATTCCCATTTGAAATAAATGATGGCCAGGACAATCAGCTTTTTGATTATGAAGACATCGACGATTTTTGCCGGAACTTCGACATCGATCCTTTAACGGATCCATCTGAATATGATGACCATTGGACGTCTATAAAAATAGCAGAGCCCCATGCTCCAAAAAAGAAATCTTTCTTGCAGAGATTAGCTGGCAGGTTCGGAGACAAAGGAAGATCCTGATCCCATGGCGGATCAGGATCTAAAATTGGCCCAAGCCCAAACTGATGAATTCATCCTTTCCCCGCCTGGAAACCAGGGTATTGGGTCATGCCGCCATCGGCGAACAGTGTCAGCCCGGTGACGTAGCTGGCTTCGCCTGATGCAAGCCATGCCGCACAGGCAGCGATTTCTTCCGGTTTTCCGATGTAGCCCATCGGGATGAGTTCTTCTACACCCTTTTTCAATTCAGGATCCCCGAATTTTTCCGCATTGATCGGGGTGTCAATCGCTCCCGGCGCAATGCAGTTCACCCGGATTCCGTGCGGGGCGAATTCAAGCGCAAGCGTTTCGGTCATCAGCTTCACACCGCCTTTGCTTGCTGCATAATGGACAAAGTGCGGCCAGGGAATTTCCTGGTGGACCGATGACATGTTGATGATGGAGCCTTTGATGTTATTGTCCATCATGTAGTCGATTGCCTCGCGGCAGCCTAAAAATTGGCCGGTCAGATTTGTGGAAATGACTTTGTTCCAATCTTCCAGCGTGAGGTCCTCTGATGGAACTTCATTCTCGATTCCAGCGTTGTTGACCATGACATCGAGTGAACCATATGTCTTGACTGCGTGGGCGACCATCCGTTTGATATCTTCTTCCTTTGTGACATCTCCCTGGATGGCTGTCGCGCTGCCGCCAGCTTGTTCAATCGTCTCGATTATGCTTTTCACTTCCTGTTCCTCTTTGTAATAATTGATGACAACCTTTGCTTTTTCCGCGCCGAACCGCTCAGCCATTGCCTTGCCAAGCCCCGTACCGGCACCTGTGATGACTACGACTTTCCCTTCCAAATCCGGATACATATCCTTCGCTCCTTTACTTTTTCGTGACTCCCAGCAACACTCCGCCTGCGATGATCAGGATGCAGCCCAGGAGGACAAGCCATACCTGTTTTTTGCTCTTGCGTTCGTCCAAAAAGAACAGGCCGCCGATGGTGGAAATGACAATGCCCGTTTGCGAAAGCGAGAAGCTCGTCGCCACCCCTATTTTCGGCAAAGCGAGCAGCAGCCCAAGATTCCCGGTTCCCCATAGCAGGCCGGTCAAGATATTGCGCACCGCATACTTGTTGTATGGCTTGTCCTTGATGGTCAGCAGCAAGCCGCCTGATACCATCCCCACCGCCTGGGGAAGGATCGCTGACCAGCCATCGATTTCAAACCAGCGGATCAATACGACATACGTAACGAATCCTACAGTCGACAAAAGCAGGACAAGCAACCCTTTCTTCATGTTTTTCGTCCCATCGTCATCCGCGCTTTTATTGAACGAGATGATCAGCGCCCCTGCAATGATGCAGGCGAGCGCCGCAACCCCTATGAGGATGGTGAACTTTGTTTCCCACTCATGGAAAATGGCGACTCCGAAAAAAGTCGTGCCGAGCAGCTGCAAGCCCGTCGACATCGGAACTGTTTTTGCAACGCCAAGATACCGGACAGCTCCAAACTGATTTTTTTGCCCGAGGGACCAGAACAAACCGGAAATGAATCCTACAATCCAAATAAGAACCGACAAATCCGGCCCCTTATATATGTACATGGCAATCGCAAAAATCAGTGCGCCCACCGTGGTCCCCAATGTCTGGCTATCCTCGTCCCCGCCAAGCTTGTTGCTGAAAAAAACAAGGCTGCCCCAGGCCACTGCCGGAATCAAAGCCAATAATATCCCTGTCATACATCATGCTCCATTCTCTTGTTCATAATATTGTTTCTTAGGCTGCGATGGAGGGAATCAAATTATTCTCGGTGGAACAATTGCCTCCTATTGTCCTATTCCCCAGTAATCAGCAAATATGCTAATCATCCTGGGGATTCACATGAAGGAGTGGGGTGTTGATCAAGAGATTTTCGGATGGCCGGCCTATCCATTCCCGCTGGCATGAGGCGGTGGCCCATCCTTTTCCATCAGAAAAAGGAATCATCCCGCGATCCTAAATAAACCTTGAAAGGCAGAGTGCCAATCAAGGTCTTTTTAAAAATTCCCCTTCTTTCCCGCATATGGCAGATCACGCATGAATAGGAATTAAGGAAATTCGAAGGTCTGCAGCAGTGATCACGGCTGGGAAGCCATGTCCATTTCATTGATCAGTTTTTTTCGGTACACAAATTTGGATATCGTGATGCTGATTTCGTAGAGCAGGAGCAATGGAACAATGACCAGGATATCGGAAATCAAGTCTGGCGGGGTAATCAGGATCGAGACGACGACCAGGACAAAATAAGATAGTTTCCGGGCCTTCGAAAGGATCATCGGATTGAGAATTCCCAGCCTTGTCAAAAACATGACAACAAGCGGCATTTCGAAGAGAAAGCCAAATGGCAGGCTGAGGCTGACCATGAACCGGAAATACTTATCCGCTGTAAACATCAACTCGAAGGTCCCCGTGGATAATTCCATTAAAAAACCTAACACGATTGGAAAAACCACGTAATACCCGAAGGAAATCCCGGTGATGAATAACAGGAACAGGCCAGGTATGAACCTCAGGGTGACCTTCCGCTCCTCCTTCGTAAGCGCAGGGGCAACGAAACGCCATATCTGGTATGCGGCAAATGGAATCGTCCCAGCCAGCGCCACAACCCCTGAAAGAATCATATACACCACTAAAATATCACTGGGTCCTAAAATCGCCAGCTTAACAGCCATGTCTCCCATTAACCAGTAATAAATATCATGGACATAAATGAAACTGGCAATAAAAAGACAGGCAAACACCACAACTGTTAAAATAAGCCGCTGGCGAAGCTCCCCCAGGTGTTCAACAAGCTGCTGATCATTGGTATCCATCCTTGAACCTCCATTTATGAGAAAAGTGCAACCGCGACCAGCCCGGCTAGCGCAGGCCGCCTAAGAACGCTGAGCACTGCACAGCGTCGGCAATAAACACGGAAGAGCCAGCCAGTGAAGTCGTCCTTAACCGCCCTGGTTTGGCGTCATCATTGGAACAGGAAATAGCCTTGGCGTTTACCTTCCCCGCAACCCTAAGCCAGAGGACAATCGCTCATCGGAGGGCGAGGCTTCCGCGAGGGGATAATCGCTGGTGCGAAGTGGAATTTTATCCTACTCTCTTAAAAAGAAGTAGACGAGAACACTCGCCTACCCCTTCCGCATTTTAATTTTTTTCTGCTGTGCTGATTTCAGCCTTTGATGCTTCCTCTTTTTCTTCTCCTGATACAAGTCCTTTTGTGGCACTCTTGAATTCTGTCAGAGTACGGCCAAAGGCTCGGCCAATCTCAGGCAGCTTGGAAGGGCCGAATATAATGAGAGCAATCACCAGGATTAAAATCAACCCAGGAATTCCGATGTTCTGAAGCATGGATCTTGCCTCCTTCTTAGATTGCCTGTTTCTTTTTCCGGTGGCATAAATAGTTGAACAGCTTGTATCTTGCTCTTCTGCCGCAAATGTCGCATTTCGCTTGTTGGACAAAGTCACTATCGTACTCTGAAATAGTATGGACATGCGGGAGGTCGATCGCTTTGAGACCTTCCTTGACGTGTTTCTCGCAGGAAAAGATCATTTCAGCATACCTCCACATGATTATTTAACGAAGCTTCCGCCCTGGACAGCGACTAGGCAGGATCTGCCAAACGTTTGGCCAGGATAAGGATTCCATGTTTCTGGATGCTGGACATCCAGGAATAAAGTGCGTTCATCTGGTGTCAGCCATGGTCCTGTTACTTCGCAGCCTTTAGGGCCGGATGCGAACTGGTGGGGAATGCCGTAGTTTTTTCCATCGGTCGGAATCAGGAAGACTCCGCAATTCTTGTAAGCCGCATATACGTTATCTTCCGTTGCGCTGTAATCTTCTACCACCCAGAGGTTCCCTTTGCTGTCAAAGTGCAGATTGTCAGGGCAGGTGATCCCGCTTTGCTGCCCACCAGCAACAAATACATCAAACGTAAAGGCATCACTGCCGTGGTCTCCGTCAGCTGGAATGAACCGGATGATTTGTCCGTGGAAGTTCCCGTGTTTTGAATTGTTTGTCAGCGACAGGAATACCGTTCCATCTTTCGGGTGGATTTCCACATCCTCCGGACGGTCCAATTTCGTACCGCCGACAGCTTTTGCTGCAGCGCGAGCATTCGTCAGCACATCTGCCTGGTCAGCGAATTGGGATTGAAGTTTTTCATTCGCTGCATGATCAAGCGCAATCCACTTCTGCGCTCCAAGGTTTGCTACGAACAGGGTTCCTTTTTCCAAAATGTCGAAGTTGGCTTCACGGTTCGCAGGGTTGAATTTCTTGCTGCTGACGAATTTATAGAAGCATTCATCCCCCTTGTCGTCCCCCATATAAACAACAACCCGTCCATCTTTCGTAAGGCCCATCGCTGCATTTTCATGAGCAAAACGCCCAAGGGCGGTATGTTTCTTGACAGGCTTGTTTGGATCGAATGGATCGACCTCCATTACCCATCCATAATGATTGTCATTGAAATTCGGCCACCCATAAGAGCTGCCGTATTCCGTGTTTTCCTCACAGGATAAAGCCGTGTTCCATAAAGTACTTCCGCCGCTGCAATTTCCAAGGGATCCTATTACTTTCGTCGCCCCGCCTACAGCCTTGCTCCCACGTGCCGGACCAGTCAATTCGATTGGTGTATTCCCGTCCACGCGTCTGTTATATGTATCATTTTTCACTAGCTTCCATGTTCCCCGTTCTTTCCTGACGTGAATGACAGAGCCGCCAACAGCTTCTTTTTCCAGCTTAAGCAATTCCGGATAACTTGCCAGGTTCTCTTTTTTGAAAGTAGCTTCGTTTATTCCAAGAAGCTTCATGTAGTTGGACGGTTCAGGAAACTCATGGTTCACCCAAATCAGGCCTTCTTCCGAGTTATTTCCGCCCTGAAGTGCGTCGATCGGGAAATATACGGTGAGGTCCGCTGCATCCCCAAACCGCTCCCCCTTTGAATTGATTTCTTCCCCGTAGGAAGCGATAATCGAATAGTTGTACCCAGGAGGCAATACCAAGTCATTTTCCCATGTGCGGCTTATTGGTTTAAAAGGCGCAGTCAAAGGCTTGCCTTTTCCTGAAGGCTGACCGTTCAGTAAATGGTTTGCGGTCATGGCATTCCCAGTCGATGCTGCAACCAATGCTGCAGTCGTACTCCCTGCATAAGTCAAGAATAATCGCCGATCCATTCTTCCGATTCCCCTTTATCGCTTTTTTAGGAATTCTCCACTCCCAACTAGAATTATATTTTCACTATGAAAATTCTGAATTAAAGCAGTGTTAAAGTTTGTAAAGTCTTTTTACAAGATGAAGACAATGTAAATTTCCGTAATGGTGTGTGATGGCCAATTGATTGGATGAGACAGGAACTCGTTGTGGCGAACAACTGCATTGTCGGGGGCTGCACTTGCGGAGGGGCAAGCGCCAATGACATGCTGCAAGGAGTGTGGCCTTATTTGCTTGCACACCCGTAAGTTTTTAACAGTTCAAGAGGGGAAAAGAATCCATGGAAACCTAATAAAGGAGTGGAGGATATGACCATAAAAGCATTGGTTCTGAACTGCAGCCTCAAGGATAGCTCAAAACCTTCCAATACCCGCGCCCTTATTGATGAAGCCGTCAAGATTTTCAACGAGCTCAACGTAGAGACGGATATCCTTACAATGGCCGATTACCATATAGGCTTCGGAATCACCAACGAGGCAGTCAGCGAGCAAGATGAATGGCCAGCCATTTTTGAAAAAGTAAAGCAGGCAGATATTCTCGTGATTGGTTCCTCCGTCTGGCTCGGTGAGCAGAGCAGCCTGGCCACTTTAGTTGTTGAAAGGCTCTATGGGGGAAGCAGCCTCACTAATGAAAAAGGGCAATACATTTACTATAACAAGGTTGGAGGAGCGGTGGTGACAGGCAATGAAGATGGCGCCAAAAATGTCTCAAGCTACCTCATCTACGCACTATCGCATATCGGATTTACAGTTCCGCCAAATGTTGATACGTATTGGGTTGGCGAAGCGGGACCTGGCCCTTCCTATATCGAAGCAAAAGGTCATCAAAACGATTTCACGATGCAGCATGCGAGAATCATGGCATACAACCTGGTGCACTTCGCCAACTTGTTGAAGTCGAATCCGATTCCAGCGGAAGGCAATGTGGTTGAAGGCTAATCCTGCAGGTGTGCCATCCAAACCATTTCCAACAACCCAACAGGTATTCAAAAATCCACACTGATTGTTAACATAGTTTTTTAAAAAAATGCTGTGTTAAAGCTGAATGTTGTTTTTAAAGAGTTGATTGGAACGGAAGGGGCTGACTCATGGGGGATGCAGTGGCAAGGTGGAGACCCCGCAGGCGCAAAGGGCCGAGGAGAAAGGGGAGCTGAAGCGCTTTGGTCAGCCCCGACAAGCGCTGGCCGACTAAGACCGCCGCGTCCTGCGGCAACCTCGGCACTACGTCCTGTCCGTCGAAGGGCCTGCCAGTGAAGTCGCTCTTTGACTTCATTGGCAGGAGCGAAGCGACTCGGAGGGGCTAAGCGCTGAAGCTGGACCAGCTCCACTGACGCCTCGCGGAAAGCAAAGTGCCGGGAGAGGAAATCAACCCAGGTTTTACAGAGCTAAAAAAAAGCTTTGAGGGACCGGGTAGAGCGGAAGACAAGCAGACTCCAGCGGGAGTACGGGGCAAGGCAAGGGACCCCGGAGGCGCAAAACGCCGAAGAGGCTTCCCGACACGCCTGCCGAAAGTAAAGTGCCTGGAGTGGAAAATTTAACATAGCTAAAAAGAAAAACGGCCGAAGTTTCTTGGGATAACTTCGGCCGTTTTTGCTGGATTGTTACATTATACATACTCTTTCTCCAATTCAAGCGTACTGCGAACTGTATCGATTGGACGGACTAATTTCTCAATCTGTTCGCGCTTTGGCTCAAGAAATGGAGGGAGCGATAATTTTTCGCCGAGGGTTTCGTACGGCTCGTCGCCCATGAACCCCGGTCCGTCCGTCGCCCATTCGAAGAGGATGCCTGGGGAAACTCTTGCGTATAACGATTCGAAAAAGAATCGGTCGACATACCCGGAAGTGGCGAAACCGGCGACCTGCATATGATCGATCCACTCGTTCAGGGCAGCGGTATCCTCTACACGGAACGCTGTATGGTGCACAGTCCCATACCCCTGGCGGCCTGACGGCAAAACAGTGTTATGCTCCACGATGACCTGGGCACCGTTCCCGCCTTCCCCCATTTCAAACAGGTGCAGCGCTCCTTCCTGGGCGATTTCCTGCATATCCATGACTTTCTCCAAAACTTCCTTGAAATAATCGAATCTTGAGATGCGGATATGGACTGGGCCCAAACCGGTGATGGCGTATTCCAGCGGCACTGGCCCATTCTGCCAGGGTGTTCCAGAAGCGACGCCTTCATTGTTCTCGTCGGACACAAGCATGTACTGCTGGTCATCGAAATCCGCGAACGAAATCGTCTTCTTGCCGAACACCTCTTTGATGCCCGTATGGTTTACATTGTACTTATCAAATCGTTTGAGCCAGTAATCAAGGGCCACATCGGCCGGAACACGGAAGGATGTTTTATGGATTTCATCCGTCCCGTGCGTTCCCTTTGGAATTCCCGGAAAATCGAAGAACGTCATATCCGTGCCGGCTGACCCTTTATCATCCGCGAAAAATAAATGATACGTACGGATATCATCCTGGTTCACCGTCTTCTTCACCAAACGCATGCCAAGGACATATGTGAAAAATTCATAGTTCTTTTCAGCGCTGCTGGTAATGGCAGTCACATGGTGGATTCCTTTTAATCGGTTCATTTTCATCTCTCCTTTTTTGAGATTTTTTCCATATATTAATTCAGTTGGGATAATATCTCGAATTCGAGATAATAGTATCACGTTTGTTATTTGGAGTCAAATAAAGCCTTCGAATCCGCTGATTCAAGTTTTCCTATGAATACCGAATAGCCTTTGAGTTGACTCCAATTTTAAGTTCCCTCTCTATACTACTTTGGCCTGAAAAAGGAACGCTTCACCTGTTTGCGTTACCTTTTTCCACTCCTTAGGCCTAAAAAGAGGTCGCATACCGCGCTTGCGTTACCTTTTACCACTCCGAGCACCTCAAAAGGGAGTGCATTCCGCTCTTGCGTTACCTTTTACCACTCCGAGCACATCCAAAGGGAGTGCATTCTGCGCTTGCGTTACCTTTTACCACTCA
>NZ_JAERSD010000024.1:38075-68225 GCF_017912555.1 Bacillus sp. REN3
CGCTCTTGCGTTACCTTTTACCACTCCGAGCACATCCAAAGGGAGTGCATTCTGCGCTTGCGTTACCTTTTACCACTCACAGCACATCAAAAGGGAGCGCATTCCGCTCTTGCGTTACCTTTTACCACTCCGAGCACATCCAAAGGGAGTGCATTCTGCGCTTGCGTTACCTTTTACCACTCCGAGCACATCCAAAGGGAGCGCATTCTGCGCTTGCGGTACCTTTTACTACTCACAGCACATCCAAAGGGAGTGCGTACCGCGTTTGCGTTACCTTTTACCACCCCGAGCACCTCCAAAGGGAGCGCATTCTGCGCTTGCGGTACCTTTTACCACTCCGAGCACCTCCAAAGGGAGCG
The DNA here is from genome assembly GCF_017912555.1 of Bacillus sp. REN3. Lineage (GTDB taxonomy): Bacteria > Bacillota > Bacilli > Bacillales > Cytobacillaceae > Mesobacillus. Next base: position 38,435 of record NZ_JAERSD010000024.1, read on the forward strand.
CATTCTGCGCTTGCGGTACCTTTCACTGCTTCCAGCACCTCCAAAGGGAGCGCATTCCGCGCTTGCGATACCTTTTACTACTCACAGCACATCCAAAGGGAGTGCATACCGCGTTTGCGTTACCTTTTACTACTCACAGCACATCCAAAGGGAGTGCATTCTGCGCTTGCGGTACCTTTCACTGCTTCCAGCACCTCAAAAGGGAGTGCATACCGCGTTTGCGTTACCTTTTACCACTCCGAGCACATCCAAAGGGAGTGCATTCTGCGCTTGCGTTACCTTTTACCACTCACAGCACCTCCAAAGGGAGTGCATACCGCGTTTGCGTTACCTTTTACCACTCCGAGCACATCCAAAGGGAGTGCATTCTGCGCTTGCGTTACCTTTTACCACTCACAGCACATCAAAAGGGAGCGCATTCCGCGCTTGCGTTACCTTTTACTACTCACAGCACATCAAAAGGGAGTGCATTCCGCGTTTGCGTTACCTTTTTCCACTCCGAGCACATCCAAAGGGAGTGCATTCCGCTTTTACGTTACCTTTTACCACTCCGAGCACCTCCATAGGGAGCGCATACCGCGTTTGCGTTACCTTTTACTACTCACAGCACATCCAAAGGGAGTGCATTCTGCGCTTGCGGTACCTTTCACTGCTTCCAGCACCTCCAAAGGGAGTGCATACCGCGTTTGCGTTACCTTTTACCACTCCGAGCACATCCAAAGGGAGTGCATTCTGCGCTTGCGTTACCTTTTACCACTCACAGCACATCAAAAGGGAGCGCATTCTGCGCTTGCGATACCTTTCACTACTCACAGCACATCCAAAGGGAGTGCATTCTGCGCTTGCGGTACCTTTTACCACTCACAGCACATCCAAAGGGAGCGCATTCTGCGCTTGCGGTACCTTTTACTACTCACAGCACATCCAAAGGGAGTGCATACCGCCTTTGCGGTACCTTTTACCACTCACAGCACATCCAAAGGGAGCGCATTCTGCGCTTGCGGTACCTTTCACCACTCCCTCTGGAGACATCGGGATCGCATTCCTCTGCCAAGCAGCTAATTTTATTTTTCAATCATAGTAACTCATTTTACCTTCTCTATTTAAGTGCAGATAATTCATTAAAATTCTTTGAATGATTTTCCTGGATACTATGAAGTTACACCATTCATGTATGCTGCTTGTGGTAATTTTCTTTTTAGGAAAGAGCAGCCGGAATTCATCGACTGCGCGCAATACAGCGGATTCGGTGGATTCCACTGTGCTACAGTTTTCGCAAATGAGGGTTCTTCCTTTGTGGGGACGTAATGGAAACTGGCAGGTTCCGCAATGAATCCCTTTTTCCAATTGATCATATTCGTATGATGGCAGCCGTATATAAGGAGACTCAGGTAAGTTTAAGGACATCAATTTTTCTGCTAGTTTCTTATGGTTACTATTTAATCTTGAATGTTTGTTATTTATTTTTTTCATGAACCGGTTGATCTTTGTGGGGAGAATGATTGGCTGGTTGAGTGGGGCTTGCCATAAGGTGAATTCGGGGTTGGTAAAAACGTCGTAGGCTTCGAGGGAAAGATTACTGTTAATGCTCTTCAACATTTGTCGCATTAGTGTTTCACTGCGCCTAAGCTGGAGGAGGGGATCCTTCACCTCATTACCAGCAAGTGTCTTTAGCCGGCCACCTTCATAATAAAATTCCCCTTCATAATTTTTGGCATCGAATGCATAAATGGTATCTTCGGTGATGAGGAGTGAATCAATTTGAAAATGCGTGTTATTCATTTCAAAAAGCAAATCGTTTAAAATCAGGCAGTCGATTTCAAGCTTTCCAAGCCACCTATCTAATTCGATTTCACCCTCCAACCCTTTCACTAAATTCACTAATTGCAGTTTTTCTTTCTCAGGTAAAATCATCCGGTGATCCAACGCCTGCAGAATCTTTAATTCCTTTGATTTTTTGCGTTCCTTAGTAAACATACTCCACTTCCTTTCTGATCTTCACTACAGCCCTATTGAATCACAATCACCAAGAAAAATATATGGATATTTCGTTAACTTTTTTCATCATTCAAAAAACTATTCCTTTTATAGCTCTTCCATTTTTACCGGCGTCGATAACTGCAATAATTTTACTGTAAAAAAAAAAGCGGAATATCTTGTATTTGAGGTTTTGTTGAGTCAAATAAAGCCTCTGAATCAGTTGATTCAAAGGCTTTTTTTTCTTATTAATCAAACGTTTGATGAACGATTATGATTGCTTCAGTACTTCTCTGTAGCTTTCTTTTTCATCGAATTCCTTTTTGGCGAACCAGCAGACAGGCACGATTTTCAGCCCTTCTTTTTTTGCTTTTTCCACAACATGGCTCACAAGCTTTTCAGCAAGCCCCTGGCCGCGATGTTGGGGATTCACTCCAGTATGATTGATCACAAGAGTATCTTCTCCATCCCGGACATATGTAATTTCACCAGCCTCATTGCCTTGCTCATCCTTCACGACAAAACGGTCTTGTTCTTCTGAAAATTGATATGACATCACACGACCTCCCAGACTTTTCTTATAACTATATCGCAGCTGATGCCGTATCGGCAAACAGCTGGGAGTTCTATCCTGAACATTCCCCTATCCAGGCATTGGCAAACAAACTTGGAACAACGGAATATTTTTGTTTCATTTTTAACAAGATAAGAGAGGTGGGGTTGATTAAAAGGAGGTAAAAGAATGAAATTAGCAGCACATGAATTGCATGACTTGAATGAATTGACGATGAGCTGTGTGAATTCGATCACGAACATGGGCTATATGCTATACCATGTCCAGGATCCCGAATTCAAAAGGATTCTCGAGAAGCATCTCCCTCTCCATGTGAGGGACTATAATATGAAGGTGGAATTTCTTAACAAGGCAGAAGGGGCGACGAAGGAACTGCCGTTGCTAAAAGAAGATAGGCAAATTTCTGATGAATCCCTGCAAATGACCGCTCCGGCACCGGCGATCCAGCCAAGGACCATGGTCGAAAACATGAATGACCGGGAAATGGCGACAGCTTATCTTTTGACATTGAAGAGGGCAGGAAGGGAATACGCGTGGGCAGCGATGGAAATGGTGAACCCGGAGATCCGTTCATTCTGCCAAACCGCCTTCATGATGAGCTGTGCCCATGCCTATGATATGTGGCAATATATGGCCTCCAATGGATACTACCCGGTTGAAAACGCAGCTGCAGGCGAGATTGCTAAAATCGGAGCTATGTATCAGGTTGTTCCCGAAAACCTCGACCAAATCCAGCAATATACGGCGAACTACCAAAACCCAACAGCCGGGAGCAGCGATTCACTCTATCAATAGTGGAAATGAAACGGGAAACCAGGAAGGTGATCAGCGTGATTCCATGATCACCTTTCATCTTTATTATTGTCAGTTACCTCTTTAAACAGTTGGGAAATATAGCCCTCCAGCTCAAAACCTTGTTCATTGATAAATTCAGTAATTTGTTTCATGATTACTTCCTCCTCTTTATTTGCTGTTGAATATAGTATTCCCCATCTATGAATCTTTTATTCAACCAAATTATAGAAAGTGAGGTAAATAACTTGCTTGATTGCATTTTTAGTATTTCTGTTTGTGTGTTCACCACTTACTGCACCCCTAAAAAGGGAGTGCATGCCGCGCTTGCGTTACCTTTCACCACTCACCGCACCCACAAAGGGAGTGCATGACGCGCTTGTGATACCTTTTTCCACTCACAGCACCTCCAAAGGGAGCGCATACCGCGCTTGCGGTACCTTTTACCTCTCCGTGCACCTCCAAAGGGAGTGCATTTCGCGCTTGCGGTACCTTTTACCTCTCCGTGCACCTCCAAAGGGAGCGCATGCCACGCTTGCGTTACCTTTCACCACTCACCGCACCCACAAAGGGAGTGCGTGACGCGCTTGCGTTACCTTTTACTACTCCGAGCACCTCCAAAGGGAGTGCATACCGCGCTTGCGGTACCTTTTACTACTCCGAGCACCTCCAAAGGGAGTGCATTTCGCGCTTGCGTTACCTTTCACCTCTCCGAGCACCTCCAAAGGGAGTGCATTTCGCGCTTGCGGTACCTTTTACCTCTCCGTGCACCTCCAAAGGGAGCGCATACCGCGCTTGCGGTACCTTTTACTACTCCGAGCACCTCCAAAGGGAGCGCATACCGCGCTTGCGGTACCTTTCACCTCTCCGAGCACCTTCAAAGGGAGCGCATGCCACGCTTGCGATACCTTTTACTACTCCGAGCACCTCCAAAGGGAGTGCATACCGCGCTTGCGGTACCTTTTACCTCTCCGTGCACCTCCAAAGGGAGTGCATGCCGCGCTTGCGATACCTTTTACTACTCCGAGCACCTCCAAAGGGAGCGCATGCCACGCTTGCGTTACCTTTCACCTCTCCGAGCACCTCCTAAGGGAGTGCATACCGCGCTTGCGGTACCTTTTACTACTCCGAGCACCTCCAAAGGGAGTGCATGCCGCGCTTGCGTTACCTTTTTCCACTCACTGCACCCTCAAAGGGAGTGCATACCACGCTTGCGTTACCTTTCACCTCTCCGAGCACCTCCAAAGGGAGTGCATACCGCGCTTGCGGTACCTTTTACCTCTCCGTGCACCTCCAAAGGGAGCGCATACCGCGCTTGCGGTACCTTTTACTACTCCGAGCACCTCCAAAGGGAGTGCATACCGCGCTTGCGATACCTTTCACCTCTCCGAGCACCTCCAAAGGGAGTGCATACCGCGCTTGTGTTACTCTTTACAAGTCGCTGTGCCCCTTTCCCTATTCCTAATGGAGATAAAAGCATCGGGCGGATACTCTGCCAGGCTAGCTATTGTTCTTTTTCAATCATAGGAACTCTTCCCTATTTAAGTGCAGATGATTCATTGAAATCCTCTGAATGATTTTCCTGGATACGATGAAGTTACATCATTCATGTGGTAATTTCTTCTTAGGAAAGAGCAGCCGGAATTCATCGACTGCGTGCAACATAGAAGATTCGAGGGATTCCACTATGCCACAGCTTTTGGAAATGAAGGTTCTTCCTTAATGGAGACCAAATGGAAACTGACAGGTTCCGCAATGAATTCCTTTTCCCTACTGATCGTATTCGTATGATGGCAGCCGTATATAAGGAGAGTCCGGTAAGTGGAAGGACAACAAGTTATCTGCTAGTTTCTTATGGTTACTATTTGCCGTCAGTCAGTCCTGGATACTTCTATTCGGGATATCGATATGCTGAAGGTCATTTTTTTTGCAGCAGAAAGGTTCATTGCTAGGAACAACAGACCACCACCAATCGGCAGGGCATATGCTGGAACAACGTCGAGCAGCATTCCCGAGAGAATCATGGCGACGGGGACCATCGTCTTGCCAATGCTGATTCCGAGGCTCATCACCCTTCCCCTGTACTCCTCCGGGATGTTTCGCTGCATGAAGTAGGAGAGCGGGATATCGATGAACGCGACGATGACCCCGAACATAAACATAATCCCGCCGTAAAAGACCCCATTCATGAGCGGGCCGCCATCAATGAGGACCGGGATGCCGGTGACCATCATCGCGATACCCCCCACAAAGCTTAAGATCTTCATGATCAACGAGTAAGCGACCCTTTCCACCAATTTTTTCACCACAAGCGCGCCGAGGATCATACCCATTGGAAACGCAGCCTGAATCAGGCCGAATGTCTTGGAACCCATGCCAAGGATTGTATTCACGATGTAAGGCAGCGGGACGGTGACCGAAAAAGTCAGGAAAAAATTCAAGAAAACCAGGATCAAGAACAACCAGAGGAGCTCCTGCCTGCCGGACATATAGCTGTACCCTTCGCGCATATCCTGCCACACCTGAATTGGTTCCTCGGCCCCCCTCTCTCCTGTTTGATTGAAAGTGAAATCAATAAGAAGGATGGCGAGTCCAGATAGGATGAAGGTAATCCCGTTTATAAGGATGAACATCCGGATATCGAGGAATGCGAAAATCATGCCGCCAAGGGCAGGGCCGAGAATCGAAGACACCGAGTAGATGATCTTGCTGATCGAATTGATGTTCATGAGCATCTTATCCGAGACGATATTCGGCTTTGCCGCTTCAATGCCAATCCCAAAAAAAGTTGAGAAGACGGTGAGCAGAAAGGCCGTTGCGTAAATGAGCGGGAGACTCAATCCATACACCATACTGGCGGTAAAAACACTCACCATAAGGACGCCGCAAAGCAAATCCATGTTGACAACCAGCTTCTTTTTATCCACTTTGTCAATGATCACCCCTGCGAATGGCATGATTAAAACCATCGGCAGAATGCCAAGCATCAAGGTAATTGCGAAGCTTAACGCAGACCCCGTCACTTTTAACACGTAAAAGCTGACAGCGAAGTTATAAATGGCCGTCCCGAATACCGAGACCGTCTTGGCGGAAGCATAAAGCAGCAGATTGCGCATTTCCGCCCTGTTTTTTTTATTACTCATAGCAAAGCCTCCCAGCAGATCACTTTTCCATAAGTGTAAGCTGTGGTCCCAGCCCCGCTGCAACAGGCAAAAAACACTTTTTTCCCTGCTTAATTTAAAAAAGATAGGGTGAACCCTACCTTTTCGCTACGCACATGTATGAATACACCTTTTCCCCCTGTACGAAATAATTCTCATGGGGACCTCCCTTCTGGACGAAATTCGATTCCTTTTCTTCCTGGATGGCAAATCCTAGCCATTCAAGTTCGGACCTGATATTTTCTTGCTTGAATAACCTCCTGAATCCAGGCGGAACTTTGCTATTGATACTGAAGTTTTTAAAAATGATGTAGGTGCCGATCAAGCTTGCTTCCCTGCTTGTGAGATGATCGATCTTCCTAAGCAGGAACTCGCTTTCCCCGAAGCTGTAATTACTCGTCCCGGCGTGATCGAGAATGACATCCACTGTGCCTGCCTTGACTGGTATCCCCGAAAAGTCAGTACAGATGAAAAGGATGTTTTTCCGGATGCCTGTATTCCCAAGCATGCTCCTGACCAATTTTAATTTTTCCAGATCATGATCCACCGCGATATATACGCAGTTATCAGGGAGTTCACCATAAATGGTACGGAGTAGGAAGCCGATTCCCGTGCCAAGCTCAAGAATCGCTTTGCCTTCGAGATCCATTCCCTCGATTCTGCGTTTAATCAGCTGAAGGCCTCTCTGGATATTCTCTAGATACTCCTTATCCGTCTGCAGAATATACTCATAAACATCTCCTTCTCCAATGGAACCCCATTCCACCGGATTTCCGGCAATGAGAATGCCGGACTCTATGAGATAGTTCCCGCCGCAGCGGCAGACAAGCTCGCCATCCATCACCTGGTTTTTATGGATTGTGCCATTCTCAAGGGACAGCTCCTCGCCGCAGTTGAGACAGATCAGGAAATCGAGATTTTTCAAGGCGACTCCAAGAGACACCGCCTTCTGTGCCGTCTTTTTGTTATATGTATCAATTTTTGAATCCAGCTTTTCCTTAGCCTGTAAAAGTATATCAATTTCCTGTTGGGTTTTTCGGGATTTTTCCCTGAATAGGGCCTGATAATGGGCATTTTCCTCATAAGGCGAAAGGATGCCAAGACTGTTGAATGTCTTGATGATCTTGATTTCATTCAAACTGAACCCCATCTCTTTCAGTTCGAGAACATTCTCTAAATCGTGCTGGCAGCTCTCATCAAAATCGTATTGCCCGCCCTTTTTCTCAGGAAAAAGCAGGCCAAGTTCCATATAGTGGCGGAGCGTATCAATGCTTAACCCGTTCTGTTCCGCGAATTTCCCGATCCTCACTTAAACTCCCCCTTCACCCGTTTATCATTATCTTACCTTTTTTCAACCCGCTCCGGTAAAAGAACAAACTGAAGATGGTTCAAAATATGTAAAAATTTCTTATTTCTTTCCTGCAGTACCCGGCGGGGCTTTCAACCTGAGTATGCTTACGGTGTGGGCGTACCGCAAAAAGGCAGCAGTCAATTAATGCCCGTCTTGGCGTTGATTCTTGGATTAACCAGCTCTTTTACTCTGCCCATTGAATTTCTTCCCCGCACAGAGAAACAGCGTGTCAGGGCCGTGGGGACAGGACAGGAAACGATTCCAAAACAATAGAATCTGCCATCGAAAATATGAAGGGTTTTGGATGGAATATCTGAAAAAATGAAAATAAGAGGAATTCAGAATGGATATTTTTTATCTCAAATTCAATTCTTTATTTAACATCCTTCAAATTGAGTATCATATCGCCAACTTTTGTAATGTTCAAAAATCGATGGTTGAATGATCTTGGACATCAACGAAATCATCAAGGCATATTCAGCAATTGGATTGGAAGTAAGGCACATGTTGGTTTCAAAAACGAAAGGTCAGTTCCAATCTTATACCGCAGATGTGGAACCAAGGGATTTATGGTTATCGCGGTCTTCATTACGGGGGTTATGCTGGCAATAACAATTTCAAATACGATTGCAGTTGTTGCACGGCAAAAATATAAAAAGGCAGCCGATCTGAGTTTGGCTGCCGGTCGGGTTAACCAGGATTATACTTGGCTTACATACCAGGGTTTATCCCCTATATCTCAAAGCCAATCCCTTTAGGAAGTTCCGGGCAAATTTATCGCCGCATTCGCGGTAGTTTTTATGGCCTTCTTTTCGCAGGATAGCCCCTAGTTCCCCTTTGGTGACATGGACTCCGGCCAGATCAAAGATTTCAAGCATGTCCTCACTCGTTAGCGCGAGCGCGATTTTCACCTTTTTCAACAGCAGGTTATTCACACTTTCGCCAGTCAGAGCAGGAGTTTCAGGCTGGTCTGGTTTCGGGTCCTGCTTTCCTCTTTTTAACATAATGAAACCATTTAAAAACTGCTCCATCATTGCATGATTGACACTATAGTACTCTTCGCTTTCCTCATCGTCTGCCTTTTTCAGCATCAGCCTGACGTCTTCTTTTGTCACATGCACGCCGCCCAGCTCAAAGATCTCTGCCATATCGGCATCCTTGATATCCAAGGCGTATCTTAACCGGATCAATATATCATTATTAAGCATCAAATGCCTCCTATTGCTGCTTTTTGTCCAAAACCGCAAGTTCAATTGTAGCATAGTTGCTGTACAGCCTCACCAATTCGTTTATCATGGATGTGTCCTATGAAAATCCATAACCATAGAAGCCGCCTGCTCTGCTGACTGAAGTGCTCCTTCAAGATGGCCTCCACTTTCAGGAGCTGCTTCTGTACCCGCAAAAAGGATTTTCTTTTCCCATGGTCCTTCTGCGAGCGGCAGACCATACTCAGGAAAGCTTGTGAGCGGCTCGGCGTCTTCCGCAACCGCTGTTTCAGCATCGCTGGACCAGTCCTTATACAGCAGGGCAACCGGTTTTGCAGCAGTTGGACCGAACAGCCTGGCCAGCTGAGCGACAACCAACTCGAGAACTTTGTCCTCTCCCAGCTCCTGACGCGCTTTCGCAGTTATGCTGAAAAAACCAAACAGGGCGCCGCTGCCTGTTTCAGGTGAAGCATCATGGATTTCCTGCAATGGTCCAGCCCAGCTCGTTACCTGTCCGGAAAGCCCGGCTTCACGCCAGAAAGGCCGGTCATAGACCGCTATCACCTTCGCATGCCCTGCCATCCACGTAGGCTTGTCCTTCAAACTAGTGAGAACGTCTGCGGGAAACGAAGGAGAAAAAGCGATGCGCTCTGCGATGAGCCGAGGCGGCAAGGCCAGGATCACTGCGCGGGCGGGAATGAGTTTCTTTTTCCCAGCATGCTCTGCTTCCACATTGATAGCCCCTTCCTCACCCATCTGAATCGCCGTGACACGCGTGTCCACTTCCACCGTGCCTTCAGGGATAGTCGCTGCCACTGCGTCAATGAGGGACTGTACCCCTCCAACAAGGCGGAACGATTTTCCAACAGTCCCTTCCGGAAGCTCATGCCTCTGAATCGGCCCATTTGGGGATTGCTCAAAAAGCATGGCCCCTTTTGTGTATTGTTCGAATGCTGGCAATCCAAGTTCCCTGACAAGATCGGAAATGGCATGCTCATACTCCGGCCAGAACCAAGTGGGTCCCAGATCAAACTCCCCAAGCTCCGGCCTGTCCGAAACCGTTGTGCTCAACACTCTCCCGCCAATCCGCCCGCGCGCCTCCAGAACACGGCATTCAATGCCATGCGAGATCAGCAGCGATGCGGCACGGAGCCCGCTCAAGCCAGCCCCGACTATAACGATGGGATGCTTCATAGCCTAACCTCCAGTCATTTTTCATCCTTATAAGTTTATGAGTTATCTTATCCTATTGCAGTTGAAAAGAAGCATAGCCTGATATGGAGAGTAAAAGCGCAACTCCTGCAAGCTGCGCAATCTCCTCAGTTAATCACTTTCTATTATTGGGCTGTTTTCTTTCTGAACCTATTTCAGGTTCGAGAAGAATGCACGAAGACTCCTCGAAAATGAACTTCGTGCGCAGGTGAAGTTCATTCAGTGTCCAGCGTCACAGGCGCGAACCTCGATTCACGCTCCGCGGAAAGCGAGCGATCTGAGTGGAAATCATCCATTTATTTAAAAGCAAAAACAGCCTTTTTTTAAAAGACTTCCTTAATAAAAGTAAAGTTCCTGACAAGTTCTCTCTCATTGAGTGTAATTCGATCGGTTAAATCCTCTGTTCTTAATACGAACTCCTTAACCCCTATAAATTCCGATTCAGCAATTAAGTAAAAATGCGTTCCTTTTTTAAATCCTTTAAACTGCTTTTTTAATGTATATAACTTCATTGGTAACCTCTAACGATCCATTGTTTTTTCATTACTGATTAAGAAGGAGCTTCATATTTGCCGTATTTAAAAACGCTGCGGCCATGCACCCTCAATGGCCAATGGCCACTACTGTTCCATTCACAAAACTAGAGCCATTGGATGCCAGGAACAAGGCTGCTTGCTTGCGCGCGGCTTCATCACACTTGCCTCCTAATTAGACACATGAGATGGAACATGGATCAGGCACCAAATCGCAATTCCAAAGGAGGAACATGATTCAAGCAACCGAATCGCAATTCCAAAGGAGATGGAACATAAATCAACACCCAAACGAATTGCAAAGGAAAGGGAACTTGATTCAAACACCAAATCGCAACCCCAAAGGAAATGGAACTTGAATCAAACACCGAATCGCAATTGCAAAGGAGGAACAAAGAAGCACAGGGTACGTCCCCATGCTTCACGGGAATTGGTAGTCTATGTTCCCAGCTCTAACTCTTTCTTTTTTTACGGCGGCAGCCCTATTTTTGTCATCCCTCTTTTGGACATGCTATTTATCATATCTTCGACTCTAGTATCGCAGCGGCTCCTGCCACGGCAAATACAAGGAAAACAGGAAGTGAAACAGGAATAAGGCTATAAACCAGGACCACTCCCAATGATACCCAGAATCCAGTGCACCAGTAACAGCTTAATAATAAACCAATAAAGCGGCGGATGCCAGTTCCCTTTATTTCAATGAATTGTTCCATTTCCCCCGCTGCATTTTCCTTCGTCACCACTTCGATGAAAGGATTGCGGATAACCTCTGCAATCTGGTCGATAACAAGTAAATGAGTAATCCGGAAAGAGGCCAGGACAACAATAAACAAATCGATCCAATCCATCTCAAACAACGTCATATCCACCTTTCCCATTGAAATTACTTCATTGTATGAGCCGTTTGATAAAAGGAAACTACCTTTCAAAAGCCTTGTACAAATTAGGCGGCCTATTTGTTTGAAGAACCGTTACCATCTATTAAAAGCTTCATACCATAAAAGGGAAGTAACCAATAGAAAGGAAAGGTGTTAAATGAAGAAAGATATTAAATCTATTCAGGGCAGGCAGGCGCCAAACCCGATTCAGCCAGAATGTATCCGGGTGCCCAAAGTCTATGACTGGGTAGTCATTACAAATCGTGATCAGAATAAGGTTCCGATCCCTGACGCAACGTTTGAACAAATCGAGGCGTGCAGGCATGCAGGAGGGGCTGTTACTGCAACTTGCAGTGAGATCGCTGGCACTCGCAGATGCGACTTTGTCAGGTCACGCCCAGCAAATATACCAAATGTCCCTAATGCGAGAATTGTAACACTAGCCATCCATGTACACATCAGGGTAGTTTTCTCTTGCAGCCAGTCTGGCATTACTATCCCGCCTTTGGAAATACCAGTAAGCTTTGTCGATGATGTGATTCTATGCTTCCCAGATGGAACAACCATTAACTGTGAAATTTTTGATGTGGAATGCTCTGTTGTTTTCAGTGAGATGCTTGGAAACATGCTGTTGATCGATGTAGTAGTCTGTAAGGATGTCCAGGTAGAGAGGGAAGTAAAACTTGAAGTGGAAGCGAAGTTCTGCGGTCCTCGCGCAGCGTTGCCAATTGAGGAACTAGCTCCTCAATGTCAAAGGTTCCCGAACTTCCCTGAGCAATGCGGACCTTTATTCCCGCCTGACAACTGCACATGCCGCGGCAGTGCCCTTCTCAATAATCTCGACAGAACCATTCTTGTTGTAAGCGGAGTTGGACCAGTTCCTACCCCTGTAAGAGGAAGATTATCTTTAAATTCGACCATCTGTGATCAATGCACCCTTGCAAAAAGTAATCTAACTGTGACATTCCAAGACTTCCCGCAGGAAGATCCTGCAGGTGAAGATCCTGTAGATCAAAGCTTCACGTTCTATGCAACCCAATTCAATATGCCGACATGTGATGCAGGTCTTACTACTTTAACAGTAACTGGCTTTGGTAAATATCAACAAGCCGGACAGGAAGAAGAAGATGCTCAATTCCAGTTGATCTTAACCGAACCAAACAGGGTTGTTCTCCGAATTGAAGAGCAAGGCGGGTATGAAGTTCTTGCATATATTGACGTTACCGGTGGAACAGTTAACGTAGACGCTTGCCAAAACTTCTAATTAAAAAATCGTTAACAACTATAAAATGGGGAAATCTTTTCCCCATTTTATTTATTTAGTTAAAGAACGACAGAGAAATCCGATTATTCGCCGCAACTCTCAGTTCCTGGTCCTGAAAAAAGATGAATGCCTCGATAAGAACATTTTCCTCGCCATCCAGAATCGTCATTTGCAGATTGGATAATGATTCCGATTGCCCCGGCACGATTGCCAGCCGCCCAATAGGAGCGATCCACACCTCACCTTTTTCGTCCATTTCCTGCATCCAGTCTTCATTCATATACTTCCAGCCCTTGGCCCCTTCATCGCTGAATACCCCCATCACCTGAACGAATTCTGGCGGCAAGATTTGCCCAGACAGACGAATGTTTGCCGGTGGCGTCACTCTTAAGCAGATGGCTGGATCAGAAAGTACTGCAGAGCCTGTATTCTTAATGGTTAGGTCCGCCATTACTGTCACTTTCTCTTTCTTATCGATCATCAAATGTGAATCAAAATAGGCGTCAGCTTCCATCTTTTCGGGAGAATGGTTTTCATATGATACATTAGGAGCATTATTCACTTTTTCATCATCCGCCTGCTTGTTTTCAACTGCTGATCCAAACCGAAAAAGGCCGGAGTCGAGCATGACAGCCAAGGGTGATAACGCCTTCCCTTCAAGCAAAAAAGAAATGATCCCAACTGCCAGAATCAAAGCTACGGTTTCCCCAAACTGTTCTTGAAATTCTTCATTGTCCCCTAATTTTACAGACATAATGGGGAGGTGATCATCCACAATCTTGTTGGAAGTTAGGGGTATACCGTAAGTCCGGCACTCTTCCTGGATTAAGGCCTCAACCGAAGGCATATTGTGGGTTATTTCCATTCCCATTGTATCTTTTATAAAATTCCATTCTACTATCATACTCGCCCTGACTGAAGAATCTTTTTCCAAAGCTTTCACGACTTTCACACCATGGCACTCCAGGAAGCCTTCCATCCGCTCTGCCATGTTGTTTTTTGATAGGTTTTCACCTCGAAGCAGAATGGTTTTTCCTGATAGTGCTTGAGTGAGATCGAGCGTTCGGCCTTTCACATCCAACCGGACATTTACTCCACTTTCCTTGAAAAAATAATAATAACCAGCAAGTTGTTGATAGGGAATCGCGCCACTGTCCACTCCCGCAACCCTCATTTTTATATTCAACGTAAACCCTCCCAATCTACTTTTATCCAACCCATTTCCTCAAAGAACCGTTACTTTATGAGAACCGATAACATATAAATAAATATATGCAAGCAGAAAGGAGAGATGATTGCAGATGGGTTTTGATAATTTCAGGAAACAAGTTTTAAAACAAATACATGCGGCTAAAAAAACGGGCCTTCAGGGTATGCCCAAACAGCCTTCCAAACCTGGATACATGACTTCCCCTCAACAGGTAAAATCCTCACCCAGTAAGGGTTGCTGCGGAAGGAAGCCCCAGACTTGATTCATTTTCCATGTCCCAAAAGGCTTGGAATAAAATGATTTCACACTGCGAACAGGAATCGCCTTATGAAGCCTGCGGGCTGATTACCGGAAAGGAAGGGATGGCTGCCAGGATCTGGCCGATGGAAAATATCGATCGGAGCCCTGTCTCCTTCGCTATGGATTTGAACCAACTGCGCGTGGCGTTTGAACAGATGGAAGAAAATAGAGAAGAACTATTAGCCATCTATCATTCTCATCCAACAGACAGGGCATATCCTTCGGCCGAAGACATAGCCATGCATAACTACCCAGAGGCAGGATATATAATTGTTTCTCTAGCAGGCAGGGCACCTGTCGCAAAGTGCTATCAATTAATAGGCAAATCAATTTTCAAACTGCCAATTGTATTGGTAGATTAAATTCTTTCCCCAAAAAATCCATCCACTTTTTTCAACAGGATGGATTTAGTCTTTTTCGGAATTATAATCGTCAACAAGCTTGAGGTGATTGTAACGTTCCCCATCCATCAGCATATCCAGAGCATGGCCGAAATCAATGGCCACTTTTCCAGTTGACTCGGCGATCCTTGGTACAAGGATTGTTGCCGGAATGCCTGCAGAAACGAGAGCAATATCCCATTCTGGCAGTTTCGCTATTCCTGAATGCGCCTGGGCAATACCTTCGTATCCCTCCAAATGGATGGCCCCTGCTACAGTGACGCCATTTTGCGTGAATAGTGGGACAGCCTCTGTTGAACGGCGTCCGACTATAACGGCCCTCTTCCCTTTTATCCATGGCCAAAAACTACCCTCCAGGACTGCGTCATGCATCACCCATGCAGAACAGACAAGCGAAGGGGAATAATTCAACTCCTTTAAAATCTCCTGGGTTTTATCCGCCCAGAATTCCGATCTAAAGGATGGAGGCAGACCCGTTAAATCTGATGTCTTAAGTGCTTTTATCAATTCCTGCCGTATGGTTTCTTCGGAACGTGTGATTCCTGAATAATCCTTATATCTTTCAAAATGCTTGACCAGTAGGGGGATTTTCCCGCTGAAAAGATAGGTCAATTCCCCAATGCCAAATCTGGAAAGCGAAAGGGGCTTTCCTTCCTTTATGGCTAAATCGATATGTGTTAAGGTCTGCTTGGTAGTAAGGATGGATTTTTCAAAATTGAAACCTCGCAGAAAAACACCCCCTTTCATTTTCTTTGAATTCTCATTGCTGTCCAGTTCCTCCTCAAATTATTAGGAAGAAGTAGATATCGGGCAGCTTAGTTGCTTCAAAAAAATTCGGTTCCCTGCCTTTTTCAAATGCCTGTTTTCTATCTTCAGTTTTTTCAGCAGGCAAGATTGATCCTCTTCTGCGTGCTCTTCAAGCTTTTCCCTTGATAGGGAAAGTTCACTTTGAGTTGAATGATTAATTGCACGTCAAGCCCCCTCGGGATATGAAAAAAAGGGTCAATGTCCCTTAATAAATGTATATGTTCGGAAACACCCGGATTTGCCTGTTGATTGAACCCCCCCTTCACTTTTCCAAAATCCAAGCATATGCATATAAGAAGAATGAAAAACCGAAACAAGGAAGTGAGCTTGTGGCTACAAGGAGGTTTAGGCAGAGAGAAGATCTTCAGCAATCAAACCACGATCCGATCGCAAACATCGAAAAAGATCTTTCGGAGATGAAAAGTTTTCTTTCTGAAATTCAGAGCATTATTAACTCCTTTATGGAAAATAAAGAAACTGAGATTGAAACATTGAAGAATGCAATCGCTGCTTTGGAAGACAAGGAGAGGAATTACCTGCAGGACATTGAAACATCTAACAACGCAATCGCTGCCTTGAAAGACAAGGAGAGGAATTACCTGCAGGACATTGAAACATCTAACAACGCAATCGCTGCTTTGGAAGATAAGGAGAGGAATTACCTGCAGGACATTGAAATATCCAACAATGCGATCGCTGCCTTGGAAGACAAGGAGAAACAATACCTGCACGACATTGAAACATTGAACAATACAATCGCTGCTTTGGAAGACAAGGAGAGGAATTACCTGCAGGACATTGAAATATCCAACAACGCAATCGCTGCCTTGGAAGACAAGGAGAAACAATACCTGCACGACATTGAAACATTGAACAATACAATCGCTGCTTTGGAAGACAAGGAGAAGAATTACCTGCGGAACATTGAAATATCCAACAACGCAATCGCCGCCTTGGAAGACAGGGAGAAACAATACCTGCAGGACATTGAAATATCCAACAATGCGATCGCTGCCTTGGAAGACAAGGAGAAACAATACCTGCACGACATTGAAACATTGAACAATACAATCGCTGCTTTGGAAGACAAGGAGAGGAATTACCTGCAGGACATTGAAATATCCAACAACGCGATCGCTGCCTTGGAAGACAAGGAGAAACAATACCTGCAGGACATTGAAATTTTAAATAAAACCATTGAAACACTCAATAATAGCAAAATGAATCAAAAAATACAGGCACACCCAATTAAGTCAGGTTCAAAAAATCCAGGGCATCAGCCTGAAAATTATAACTGTACCCATGTGTCAAACGACAATGTATCTTTCCATACCGACTCTGCGACGCAACCTAAATCATCTCAAAAAAGACAGCAATATTACGAGGGTGAACAGTACACAACAACGATTAACCCTTTTAAAAATTCGCGGTAAGCCAGGTAAGCGAAGAGCCTTGCACCAGGCACTTGAATATTTCCTTAATCCTTCTGACCTTAAGGCCCGTCCGTTAAAAAACGGGCTTTTTTTATGAGGTACACTATAACGTCATGGCTTTAAATGTATGTGTTGAACGAAGAGCATTATTTCCGCCAATAGCAGACGTTCATCACCTATTCCACGGACATAAAAAAACCCCTTAACAACGATGGATCGATGAAGGGGTTCGGGAATTTAACAGAGTAACAATGCATCCAGATCTAAGATATCAATGTCCCGCTGATTGGTTTGCCTGATCCAACCTGCATCTTGGAAATCAGCGAGTTTGCGGCTTACCGTTTCAGGCGTGGTCCCAAGATGGGAGGCGAGATCTTTGCGACTCATCGGTAAGTGGATCTGGCGCCTTTTTTGCTGTTCGACTTGGTCGGCGAGAAACAGGGCGATCCGTGTTTCTACGGATTCCATCGCAATGTGCGCCGCCTGTTTTTCCGTTTTTGCTAATCGTGATGAAAATTCGTTCAGCATTTTCAATGAAATGGCTGGGTATTTCAGTAAGAATTGCTGGAAGTCATCCCGTCCCATGACACATAATTCCACTTGTTCAAGTGCTTCTGCATAGGCGTCATGGATCGATTCATTGAATAAAGAAAGCTCACCTGTAAAATCGCCAGGATCTAAAATACGTACAAGCTGTTCTTTACCGGTATCGGATAAACGGTAAATTTTCACGCGCCCTTTGTGGACGATGTACAGGCCTTCCGATTGTTCGCCGGCGCGATAAATCGCCTGTCCGCGTCGATACGAAACGGAATGGGCGTCCTTGACGATGTCGGACATTTCAAAAGGGGACAAGTGGTTGAAAATCGGGACCTTGGAGATGCACACTTTCTTCATATCCACTGTGCTTTCTGCGGGTTGCCCGCATTGTTTGTCGGCTGTCATCGATGATTCACCCTATTCTGTTATTGGGGTCAAACCCACCTTCTTATTTGCTTTCTTCCTACCAGTATACCGGATCAGGCGTGTAGCGTTAAGAATCACAATCAGGACACTCAATTCATGGATGAGCATTCCAGAAGCAAGGAACACTTTTCCAAGCAATACGCCGATAAGCAGCAGGACGACCGTACCGACGGCGAAAAACGTATTTTGTTTCATATTTCGAACAGTCGCTTTAGCAAGTGAATAGGCATGGGCGAACTGGTCCAGCCGATCCGCCATTAACACGACATCAGCTGTTTCCATCGATACATCCGTACCGCTTTTACCCATGGCGAGCCCGATATCCGCCATTGCAATGGCAGGCGCATCATTGATCCCGTCTCCGGCCATTGCGACATGGTGTCCGGCTTCTTTCAGTTTTTCTATCATCGCTACTTTGTCTTCAGGCAGCAATTCGGCATAAGCTTCATCGAGCCCGAGCTGATTCGCGACAAGTTCAGCTGTATGGCTGTTATCGCCTGTCAACATGATCATTCGCTTGACGCCTTTTGTACGTAACTGTTGCAGGGCACTTTTAGCTTCAGGACGGATTCGATCCGCGATGGAGATGACGCCTGCAAGCTGCCCATCGATACTCGCAAAGATTGCGGTATTACCTGCTTTTTCACGACTAACAGCATAATCTTCCACCGTTTTTTCGATCCGTATGCCTTCAGAGGCCATTAATTTTCGGTTGCCGACAACGAGCCGCTTGCCTTCAACAAGTGCACCAATCCCATTCCCTTTAACCACTTCGGCCTCGTCGGGTTGGTTCACCAGTGGGATCCTTCGTTTTTTCGCTTCATTGACAATTGTCTGCCCGAGGTGGTGTTCCGAGATCATTTCAGCTTCCGCCACAAGTCGAAGCAATTCTTCTTCATTGCCCAAAAAGGGGTGGATGTCGGTCACTTCCGGGCGTCCCCGTGTCAGCGTACCCGTTTTGTCGAAAACGACCGTATCAATTCTTGCCAGTTTTTCCATAATATCTCCGCCTTTGACGAGGACACCGTTCCGTGCTCCGTTTCCGATTCCCGCAACAAAGGAAACTGGTGCGGATATGACAAGAGCTCCTGGACAAGCGATGACGAGGAAGGTCAAGGTCATCTCGATATTACGTGTAAAGATGTAAACAAGAATCGAGAGGACGACGATGGATGGCGTATATATATTTGCGAAACGGTCCAGGAATTTCTGGGTTTTTGATTGGGATTCCTGCGCTTCTTCCACAAGTTCGATGATTCGGGCAAATGTTGTATCATCGCCGACGCGATCAGCAATGACCTCTATGAACCCATTATCTACAATTGTTCCGCTGAATACGAGATCGTCCACCGTTTTTGAAGCTGGGACGGATTCACCTGTTATGGCTGCTTCGTTCAAGTTTGCCCTTCCAGAAATGATATGGCCATCGACGGCCACTTTTTCCCCAGAACGGATGATGACCCGATCTCCCTCTTTGATGTCGTCAACCCCGATGGTCATTGTTTCGCCATTCCGGATGACAGTTGCTTCAAGTGGCGCCATGTCCACTAATGCTTTTAGAGAAGAGCGTGTTTTTTCAAGTGTTCGAGCTTCAAGGAATGCACCGAACAGAAACAGGAATGTGACTGCTGCAGATTCAATGTATTCTCCGATGAACAATGCACCGATGACTGCAATCGTCACAAGAAGCTCGATACTGAATGCTTTCATGCGCAGCGCTTTTACAGCTTTGAACATAATAGGGATACCTGCAATGACCGTTGAAGCGATGAGGATGACCTGCCTCCATTCGTGAAGTCCGGCAAGATGGAGTCCAAGTGCCGACGCGAGCAACAGTCCCGTTATAGCGGTAATTTGGGACGTCCTTTTTGCATTCATCAGAATCACTCCTTTCATTTGTTGTCATCCGTCAGGAAACTCTTTGTGACAGAACTGGATAACCAAGATTGACAATGGTTTTCTGAAGTTCATCCACATGAACGATATTGTCATCGAACTGTACACGCACTTTTCCGGAGTGGAAAAGAACCTTCGCTTCTCTGACTCCATCCATCTTCTTTAATGTCCCCTCGATTTTTTTAATACATGACGGACAACTTAGTGGCTCAAGATCGAATACGACTTTTTTCATTTTCTTCATCCTCCTGAAATATTGTTTGTGAACTTCCTTCTGACTCTATAATAAGTGGTTAAGGGAATAGAAACCTTGACGCACATCAAGTTTATGAAAGAACTTTCTTTTCACACGGGTAAAATGGACGGATACTGGATTGAATATCTGTTCCTATTTGAAACATAAAAAATGCCATCCATGGACAATCATGAAATGGCGTTTATTTCTCTTTTATTGTCATTACGATAAATGTTTGAACCACCAGGTGAACAATTCAAGAATACTAGATGGGGGCGTGCGGCTCATCTTATGCCCCTTACTGCATCTTTCGATCCGCTTTTTATGAAATGGTCATGTTTTTTTCCTGTCGATGGATGAACTATCGAAACAAAAATTCACAGGAAAACTAAAACATGAAAACAACAATCAAATCACTTCTAAAAAAAATGACGGTATACAAATGATAACGCCCAGCGTTTATGCTGAGCTTAATAAATTCCTTTTAATTCAAAATTGGTTGTCCTACACTACACACTCCACGTGTGTTGAGTGTATGCGGCAATACCTGGAGGGGTTGAGTTACCAACAAAACGTAAAAAAACTGAACGAAGGAGCGTTTTAGATAGGGAAAATTAAAAGAATCTTACCCATAAAGGAACTGGAGCAAAGCTTTATTGAAAAGTTAAGGAAACAATAAATATTGATTTCATTATTCAAAAGATTTAGGTCTTATTCGAAATAAAGGTATTGTAAAATAAATTTCCCTGTCACCATTTCATTGCCTTATGCATTGTTCTATTAACATTTACTAACCTTTTTACATTTTTTCATTTGAAAATGAGACAAGTATATATTTACATAAATAGTTCTGTCGGCTTTTGTTGAATATCTCCCCAGTACTGATAACTTCGACTTCTTGCACTTTCGAGAACCCCAAATCTATCTGTCATTTTACCTAGCAAAAATAGTAAAGATAAAAAAGTACCATTTTTTTTAAAGATTATCACTAGATTTTTTTGTTAAATCAAAATTTGGTAAAGAGATTGTTAATATACCTTTTTTAAAAATTAAATAGTCTATTATTAAAAGGAGCCACACATACTTCCTGCATGGAAAGGAGAATTTTTATGTTTAATGGACTAAAAACGAAACAGAAACTAAGAATATACCTTAAAGGCCTGGCAGCCGCTTCAGCACTTACGATTTCCCTTGCTGCATTCAACCCTACTACTTCAGCGCTCGCAAAAACTGAAGAAAAACCAAAATTCACAATTGGTATTGTACCTGATATTCAGTACTGTGACTGTAACGTCAACGGAACCCGCTTTTACCGCAACTCGATCGACAAGCTTATGGAGGCTTCACAAACATTTAATGAGCAAGATGTAGATTTTACTGTACAAACTGGTGATTTGATTGACCGCAATGTATCCAGCTTTTCAACCATTCTTCCATACTTCAACACAATTGAGGGTCCTAAATATCATCTTCTTGGCAACCATGACTTTCCTGTAACAACAGATCAAGTCGTTGATATCCTCGGAATGCCGAATCAATATTATGATTTCAAATACAAGAACTGGCGATTTATCGCCCTAGATCCCAATGACCTTAGCCTCTACGCAAACTCGGCAGGATCTGAAAA
This sequence comes from Bacillus sp. REN3, assembly GCF_017912555.1. Classification (GTDB taxonomy): domain Bacteria; phylum Bacillota; class Bacilli; order Bacillales; family Cytobacillaceae; genus Mesobacillus. The sequence goes on from NZ_JAERSD010000024.1 coordinate 60,257, forward strand.
ATTTCAACAGGCTCAAAAAATGTATACTTCACTAAAAGAAAAGAATGCAATCAACGCTCAAACCTGGAACGGCGGGGTAAGCGAAGAACAGCTAAAATGGCTTCACGGTGTGCTTGAAAAGGCCGCTAAATCACAGGAAAAAGTCGTTGTCTTCTCCCATATGCCTGTTTACCCAGCAAATGAGCATAATGTGTGGAATTCCGAGGCAGTAATGGCAGAACTTGAGGCAGCCGGCAATGTTGTTGCATACATTAATGGACATAACCATGCGGGAAATTATGAATATAAAAATGGAATTCACTACTTAAATTTAAAGGGAATGGTAGAAACCGCTGATACAAATGCATATTCCATATTAAAGGTTTACAAAGACCGTCTGGAAGTAGATGGTTTTGGACGTGAAACTGACCGCACTTTAACAATCCGATAAAACAGTAACCTAATCAACCCCGTGCCTATTTAAAGAGGGTATTAACAGAGTTTTTCAGTGTCATATACAACATTGTATTATATGGAATCTAGTTCAGACACGGGGACTGTTCTTGTGTATCATTCAAGAATTGAAATACCATCTTAATTAGGGAAATTCTCTTTACTGAAAGAGCCTTATCCACCAGGGGATAAGGCTCTAATATGTATGCAAGAATAGTCTTCGCAACAGCTTCACAGTGTGTGGACTGTAATTGACAAGTGGGTTTACCAAACAAATTCAATCATTAAATTGAGTTTAGATTGGATAAGCTCTTTCTTTAAGAGGACTGTCATTAAGAATACAGAAACAATGTAGCAATGAATTTTATTTTTCAGTTTCTTTTTTCACCAAGAACTGCTTCTCTAGTTTTTTCTACTCTTATAGTTGATTCTTGAACGGACTTTTCAAAAACAATATCTTTGACATATTTTTTTAACTCTGGTTTGTTGAATAATGTTTCTTTAAGAGAATCATTTGTTGATTTATAACCTTCAAGAACTTTGCTTTCATCATCAAGGATAGCCTGGATACCTTGATTTATCGCATCTTCATAAATCAACTTTCGGTAACTCTCAGTGTATTCCTTTCTAAATAATCCAACAAAACTATCAAAATAACTCTTGTCAAACATAGGAATATAAGCTAATTCTAATGCTGGTACTTTAATGTGTAAAATCTTGGATTTTTCATCAAAATAAAAGTCTTCTTTTTTGATATTTTTCAAATCATAACCAAGCATAAAATAACCGAATAAATGAATGTTGTATTCTTTTCCGAAAAGATACTTTCCGAATTTTTTGCCTGTTGTTTCTAGCCAAATATCATCATCTTGATTTTTCAAAAATTCATAAGTGTCATCTTCGGTGTAATCGAAGTCTTGGACATCCTCATATCCGAAATGTTTGCTGATTTCTCGCACCTTATCGTATGCGATGTCTTCTATGATGAGCTCACCTTCTATTGCTGTTGTTCCTTTTACTACTTTTTCTTCTCCACCTTTCAAAAGCATATATGTTCCTGCTGATCCAACGGAGGTACAAAGCAAGGCAAAAATAATGGTAATAACAATTCTTTTCTTAGATGTTTGCTTCCTATTAACTCTAAATTCTTCCATAATTTTTTCTCCCCATTATTTTCAAATACTTAAACAACAGATTCAGATTTGGTCAAATTCATCCTTCTGGTATTCATCAGAGTTTGGTTTTCATAATACCACTTAAAGTAATCTGCATTATCATCTTATCTAGTTTTAGACTACATCGTATCCAGTTTTCTTCTTAACAGCTTCTTTATCGGTTGTAAAATAATGAGTAGCTCCACCTTTAGAATACGATTCACCGTACCAAATCCCCTTATTAATTGCAGACCAATTGAACCGTTTAGAATTTATTTCTTTTTTGAAAAATCTTGCCGCCTCTTGAGTACTAGGACATTCAGCGATTAATTTTTCTCCTTTGAAAATATTAACGGGATTTCGACTTCGTTTTGTATTATAGGTCTTTTTCTGACACCTGTCTATTTATTATTTTTCTTCATCAGTATTAAGTTCAAAAGAACTTTATTACTGGTATATTGACTTCTCAATTTATAGGCATTGCTGCTGCAACGGAAGTGCCACTTGACTTCTGGGTTTTACCATTTAGTGAATAGCCTTCAATGTTTTCCCCTTGAGTCATAACATCAATATGTACCCCTCTACTGGACTTAAACCACCTTCGATTATCTTCATTTATAGCTCCAACTCCCAATACTTGATTAAACTTAGCGGGATAATTAACTGTATCCTTTACTGATACTCCATCATTTCCAATTGCTGATACAATTACGATACCTTTATTGCTAGCCTTTTCAATGGCTATCTCCAAATTCTTCGAATATTTCTTTCCTCCCAAGCTCATTAAGATAATATCAACATCTTCTTTAATAGCCCATTCAATTCCGCTTACAATATCTATATATTCTCCTTTATTAGATGACTCTAGAACCTTCGCTACATAGATATCCGCCTTTGGAGCTAATCCAAATTTACTAGATGATATTAAACTTGTAATAAAGGTACCGTGTCCATCCGTATCTTGAATTCCATTGTTACCTGAAGTAAAACCCTTTCCTTTTTTAAATGAAATTTCCCTATTCCTCATATCCAATCCTGTGTCAAGTATGGCAATAGAAACTCCCTCTCCGTCCAGATCATACTTTTCTTTTACTTGAGTTATTGATAGTGAAGGAGATTTTAATAATAAGGAATAGATAATTGCAATACGGATGTAACTGACACTGAGTTGCTTAACCTTCAAATTGAAGATATAGTTAGTGATACTGAGATTGTTGAAACCGTAAGTGAAACAACCACTCAAGCTAGTTTATCTGAAGAAGAAGTTGTACAAATTGAGAGTAAGATTTTAAGTCTACCAGAGGAAAAGTTTTTGATAGATGAAGAAACACTTGCTTATACTGATTCAATTAATCCCGAAATTCAAAATGAAGAATCAATAGAACAAGAACTATCAACTGACACTGATGCCGAAGCTTTAATTGCTCCTATTCTAGTACGTGCTGGAATATCAGCAACTGTAGCTTTATTAAGAAAAGCTGGAATTAATATTTTAAAAGTAAGTTATCATCTTGGTGTAAGAATGATTGAGCGAAAGGTTAGCCCTAAGCAAGTATACGATGCAATAACAAAAGGTAAAAAATACTACGATCCAGCTTATAATTCCACAGTTTATCATTACAACGGAGTGGCAGTTGGTAGATCAGGAAATACTCTTACAACTACATATAAACAGGCTAGTCCTAAATCAAGATGGATTAAACAATAAGGGTGATTACAAATGAATAAGAGAATTAGCTTTGATAATGAAACCAAATTAGGATATATTTATGTTTTTGAAAAAAAAGGGAAATATCTTATAGAAGAAACAGAAGAACTCGAAGTAAACCCTTTTATATCCCTAGACATTGATAAAGAAAAAAGAATAGTAGGGTTGGAATTATTTGGAGAGGAAGCCAAGACCCTTCTAAATTTTAATAAGGATAGTTTTTATACTAAAAATGATTCAGGACCCACATTTATGATTAGTGAAAACAAGAAGTCTTTAAGTAAATATAGCTTTTTAGGAATAGAGTTCCTATTTACTAAGCCAGATTATAAAGGTTTCAATGGCTATAATATCATTGACCTCGTAAAATATCCTGAGAATGAACTTTAAATCTGAATGTTATGAGAACCCGATAATATCGGGTTCTTTTTTACAAATCATAATAGTACTTGAAATTAAAGTATATTTGAAATGATTATGCCTATAGCAATCACGTTTTTCAAATTTTTTACAAATGCGATTATTAATCTATACTCCCACGTTTATGCAATAAGAAAAGCCGCATTGTAAGTAGCTAGACCTTTAATGAAACTCCTTTAGTTTGATTATATGTATAATGAGCAAAACAGAACGGTTCTTGCATCTCATTCGAGATCCTAAATGCCTTCATTAATTAGTATGATTTCCTGAAACTACAAGAGCCTTATCCCCCAAAGGATAAGGCTCCTACTTATGCTAATACAATTTTCGCGACAGCTTCGCAGTGTGCGGAGTGTATGTGGCAACACATGGAGATGTATGGTGAGTTGACATTTTAGTTTTAAGCCAACTATATGTGTGATTATTAATGTTAATCCTTTATTTAGAGTGAAGTATAATTAAGTGAAGTATAATTTTTTACAGTGCTATTTCTTCCAATATTCTCTTTTGAGTTGTATAAGCTAATTGTTTATAGTAACTATCTGGCATATCTCTATAGTTTTCTAATGCCAAGGTTGAATGCCAAAGCGCTTTTTCATTGTTTCCTAATTTTAAATAGCACAGGGCCTTATAAATTTCTCCTGTATATAGTAAGGATAAATCATAGGGGTGATTAAAGTAGTCCGGTACCTCTGCTTTCTCCAGCCAACTAATTGCCACACGATAACGCTCCATACCGAATAATGCTTTTCCCTTAACTATATATACATACGGCTCGATAATTTTTATTTCTGTATCATCCACATACTCTTCAATCAGTCTTAAGGCGTTTTCATATTCACCTTCACTGCTGATCATCATTTCAGCTGTTAACAAATCAGAAAAAGCATAATAATAACGACTGTTGGTAAGTTTACCGTATTGTCTAAGTTTATCTAAATAATATTCCAATTTACTTTTATTTCTACTTATAAGGCTATAGCTCGCTGCCGCAGATAATAGTTCATCAATACGATAAAATATTTTGTGTTTCTTGGAATACTCAACAGCAGCCTCGATTATTTCAATTGCCTTGTTACCCTCACCAACAGCCAAGCGAAAGACTGCTTCATTATAATTATAATTTAGATAGGTTAAAGGCTCTATATAGACACCTGTCCTTATTATTTTTTCTTTCTCCTTTAGAAAAACAGCTAAGGCCTCATGATAATTCTTCTTTGAAAATTCAATGTTAGAAAGAAAGCTACCAATCGACGCACTCCTGGATGAAATGTTCAAATAATTATATATTCCATCAGCTTTCTCAAGTGGAGCTTTCCAATTTTCTGCTCCTGTAAAATAAAGGCTGTAACCATATAGCTCTAATAATCGGGCAGATTCATAGCCAGAATTATGTTGTATTTGTTCAAATAGGGGTTCGATATGAGCAACAATGTCTTTATATTTTTGAAAGGAGTCATGATTGTCTTCGTAAGATTCCAAGAAATAAAGGGCTTCTGTTTTGTCAACCAAGCTTCTCAGCTCTTCTTTATTTTCCTCTTTTAGTAAATCAGCTGTATTTACACCTAGTTGTTTAGCAATATGGCTTAAACTCTCCATTGAAGGCTGGGCTTTATTGTTTTCAATTAAACTTAACATCCCTTTAGTGATTTTTCCACTTGCTAATTCCTCCAATGTGATCTTTTTTTCCTTTCTAAGTTTACGAATCCTTTCTCCTAGAGTATCTATTGGTAACTCCCCCTTTATCTATATAAGTCAATTATAAAGGAAAATGAATAGATGAAAAAGTAATGGAAAATAAAAAGTTTAATTAAATTTAAAAAACATATTGAAATTAATTCCATTCATTGTTACAATTTGTTTAATTAAATTAAACATAACGATAAAAAGAGGGGGTGTTCTCATGGAAGCGCATCTGAAATTAAGAAAAGCTACACAACATATTTGGACCTTCACCATTAGTAAATTCATATCCAGTGTTGGTGTCCAAGTGTATACGTTTGCAGTCAGCTACTATATTTTACATTTAACAGGATCTGCGTCCTACTTTGCGATAAATATTCTATGTAATGTACTACCCCGGACTTTAGCTTCTCCAATAGCAGGATATTTTGTAGACAAATATCCAAGGAAAAGAATAGTTATTATTTCTCATATTATAAATATTTTCATTCTCTGCTTCATGATCATTCTTAGCAAATTAGTTGGTCTAACGTTACCGATATTCTATATTGCAACCATACTATTTACTTTAACTTCTACCTTCGCTGGCCTTGCTTTTACCTCGTCCATTAGTGGACTTGTTGATGCCAAAAGAATTCAAAAAGCAATGTCATTAAATCAAATGGTCATCTCGATTTCCTCAATAGCAAGTCCAGCTATAGGTGGACTAACCTTCGCCCTTGTCAACATGCCAGTATTATTAACCATTTACTTGAGTGCAGTAATACTTGCTCTAATTCTGGAATCAACAATGAATTTCACTTTATTTTCAGCAAAGCAGACCACTAAAACTCCTAAATCGCAAAACTCAACAATGTGGTTAAACATAAAAGAAGGGCTAGTCTATATTAAAGGGAAGCCCTTGATCATCTCAATTATCTCTATTGCACTTTTTATTAACTTTTTTGCCGGCGCATTTCAGGTTGGATCCTCATTCACGTTAATCAACAAACTGAAAATGAGTTCTCAACACTTTGGAATGATAGAAAGTGCTCTTGCAGCAGGTATGCTCATAGTCTCCATTTATTTATCTATTCGAAAAGAATTAAAATATCCGCTAATGAAAGCCAAATACGGAATTATCTTAATAGGCCTTTTGATTTGTATATTTACTTTGCCTACATTTTTCCGGCCTTCATATACATTTGTTTTCTCCTTCTATATAACAATCATGCTTGTATATGGAGCAGCTTTAACTTTTATCAATACACCGATCCTGGTTATGTTACAAAAGGAAATATCAGATGAATTTAAAGGAAGAGTTTTCTCTCTCCTAGAAACTGGTGCACAAGCGCTAGTTCCTTTAAGTACAATTTTGTTTGGAATTCTTTATGACTTGATTCCGTTTCAAATTGTAATGTTATCAGCCGGTTTTTCTCTTTTAATAGCTGTCCTGTATCTGGCGAGAACTTCCGTTATCCAAAGTGTCCATCCTGAATTATTTGAAAAGAAAAAGAATCCAGTAATTCGTGTTAGTGACTAAATAACATAGATTATCATTTAACTTCTGGAAACGAGGTCAACTACAAATAGGGGGGAGGAGATGGAAAAGAGTATACTATCTTTTAATTTCAACGAGATACTTGGTACATCATTTGAGGATGGGGAAAATGAAAGTTTTTCATGGGGAAGTAATATAACGGATGACATTAAATTATGGTCTGGAAAAGACTTTAAAAATCAACTACAGGAATTTATAGACACAAAATCAGCTACTGAAGCCTTAGAGTTCTACTCAAAAAACAACTTAGATTTCATAAGACAAATCTCTTCAATCCTAAATACAGAAAGAGAATGGTATACCCAATTCAATAATGCTATAAAATTTGAGTTTTCAATTTCCAGCAATGGATCAATAAGGTTTTTAAGAATTGATAATAAACTTGTATCCCAATTCAGAAAAAACGTTGTGATCGATATAGGAATTTTTGATTCCAATGAAGTTATCCTGGTAGATAGTGTTGATTTAAATATTTACAATTTAAGTTCACTTACTAAGTTTTTTTTAAGCTTAAGAAACAGAATATTACATATTTTTAAAACTCCTAAGAGTGAATTAATACCTTTGTTTGAAAATATTTATTTTACTTCCTTTCCAAGCAGCATAATTACTCACGAGGTTTTTGGCCATTTATTCGAAGAAGATAATTTTGCGGAGCTAGAAGACAAAGAGATAAAAATTCCTATGTTTATTTCGGTTGTTGATAATCCTTCTGCCGGCCTTTGCGGTGATTGTTCTTTTGATGATGAAGGAAATTTTATAGAACCTATAACGGTAACTAAAAACGGGCAAATTATGAATTTATTGGGCTCGAATTACTTTAACAATAGAAATATTTTAAATACTAGAAGTCGATTAGGATTAGGTGGGGCAGCATCATTACCAAGAGTTACAAATACCATACTAACATCAAGTCTTAATTATACTACCCATTCTTTAGACAAAACTTTAATAGTGTATTTGGCAAGCGGGAAATGTATGATTTGGCAGTTAAAAATGTAGCTACTTGCCAACATCCCTTTTTAACGATTA
>NZ_JAERSD010000025.1 GCF_017912555.1 Bacillus sp. REN3
GCTGCCTCCCGTAGGAGTCTGGGCCGTGTCTCAGTCCCAGTGTGGCCGATCACCCTCTCAGGTCGGCTACGCATCGTTGCCTTGGTGAGCCATTACCTCACCAACTAGCTAATGCGCCGCGGGCCCATCTGTAAGTGACAGCCGAAACCGTCTTTCAGCTCTCCCTCATGCGAGGGAAAGGGTTATCCGGTATTAGCCCCGGTTTCCCGGAGTTATCCCAGTCTTACAGGCAGGTTGCCCACGTGTTACTCACCCGTCCGCCGCTGACTTCAGGGAGCAAGCTCCCTTCTGTCCGCTCGACTTGCATGTATTAGGCACGCCGCCAGCGTTCGTCCTGAGCCAGGATCAAACTCTCCAAGAAAGAGTATGAGTTAGCTCATAATAAAAAAACGTTGGCTCATGATCTTCATAAAGAAGCCATGATGATTATTGTTTGTTGACGCTTGTTTGTTTAGTTTTCAAAGAGCAATTTTCACTATGTCGCCCGGAAGCGACCTTATTAATATACCAGCCTGTGTCCTTTATGTCAATATCTTTTTTAATTTAAAACATGATATCGCATATAACACATAATCAAGTATGACCGTCTGCCACGAAAGTGTTTTTATGGCGTTTCGCAGCGACGGTTATTAATATACCAAGTATTATTTCAAAGGTCAATAACTTTTTTGTTTTTTTAGGATAACTTTTCAGGAATCCGATAGAAACGATGATGAATACCTTGACCTTTAGTTTCGGCTTCTACTGCTTCAAGGATTTTTTTATCAATTAGGTATTCAATTAGGATCCCAAGATCAACCGAGTAAGGAGTCAGCTCCGGATGCATCAGCATGTCATTGAAGGACCAAGATTCTTTTGACTGCAGTACCTCCATCAGATGCTGGATTCCTGCTTTTGTACTTTTATGGATTAGGAATTCACTTGCGAGGAACAAAAGTTCAAGCCTTTTTTCCAATGTTTCTTCACTACAGACAAGTTCTTCGTATAACTTATAAATCTCAGGCTCGATTTGCTTTACTTGATGCCAGACAGTCACCTCTGGATGAAAGCCGTTTTCGATGACCGCCAGTCTTGCTAAATGATGGAGCGAATGCACTACATGATTGTAGGCATCAAGATAGTGATAATGATCAAAAAAGGCTTTTCCGTCAATATACCTTCTGATCAACTTTGCAAATTCAATTCCCATTTTGATTTTCCGTCCAAGGAATGGAAACTCTTTCAGTTCATGTTTTAAATTAGCTATGTAATCATTCCGGTCAAAAATGATTTTCCCATTATAGATCCAATCGAAGATCTTCTTGTTATTACCCAATAACAACCAGTCATGAATTTGCTTTTCCGTTACGATATGCATGGCAGCTTTTTTATCATTATAGGTGTAGTGTTTTACGAACACCGGATCATTGTTTTCCTTTACGATGATAAGCAAAATTGCGTCGAATGTATCAGTTGTCGGAATGGCGTTTTGCCTTTTCTCGACTATGATGACCCCTACAGTACTCGGATGGCTTGCGCGCTCTTGATATATAGAACGAAGGATATCCTCCATCTCAAAACTCCCCCATTAGTTTGTTAGCATATATGTTCGACAATTATATAAAATCTCCTGCAAATACTCTAGACATTTTTCGACACCTTTGGCGGTATTTTATGTTTTATTCTCCCCTAAATAGTATGATATAGTTGTTTTTTAGGGAGGGAAATTGATGGCTAAATATTCAAGTAAAATAAATAAAATTCGCACCTTCGCCTTAAGCCTGATCTTTATCGGCTTTATCGTCATGTACGCTGGGATCTTCTTTCGCAACTCCCCCGTTGTCATGACAATCTTCATGATCCTGGGCCTTTTGTTCATCATCGCCAGCACGGTCGTTTATTTTTGGATCGGCATGTTGTCGACAAAAACTGTCCAGGTTGTGTGCCCGAATTGCGGGAAACAGACCAAGATGCTTGGCAGGGTGGATATGTGTATGTATTGCAATGAACCGTTAACCCTCGACTCTGATCTTGAGGGAAAGGTCTTTGATGAAAAATATAACAGGAAACAAAAATAAACTCGGCATGATAGCCGAGTTTTTTTGTAGCAACATTTAATGTACCTCTTTTACTGAGCATTCCGGACATGTTCCATAAATCTCCATTCTGTGGTTGCCGACCTTGAAACCTGTAACATGTGAAGCAAGATGTTCTACTTCATCAAGACCAGGGTAATGGAAATCGACGATCTTGCCGCACTTATCACAGATTACGTGATAATGATGGGTCGTCACATAGTCAAAACGACTTGAGGCATCACCAAAGGTCAGTTCCTTGACTAATCCAACTTCACGGAATACTCTCAGATTGTTATAAACTGTCGCAACACTCATATTCGGGAACTTTCCTTCAAGCGCTTTATATATCTCGTCGGCAGTCGGATGCGACATTGAGTTTATCAAATATTCGAGTATCGCATGACGTTGCGGAGTAATACGGACTCCTGTATCCTTCAGGGTATCAAGGGCTTGTTTTAACTGATTCTGTACCACCGCCATGCACCTCACTTTTCCTTAGATATCATTCTTATTTTATAATGTTTATAAATAGTGTACTAATTCGATGACACTTTTGTCAATATTACTACCTCGCAAACATTTACATTTATTTCAATGAAGTTACTCTTGATGCAAGGTTTGCTCCTTAGATCCAAGATGCATATTCACATATCTAGCAGCGACAAACAAAAAGTCCGAAAGACGATTCAGGTAAGACAGTACGAGCGGATTCACTTCTTCCCCCAGACAGACCGCGATCCGTTCCGATCTTCTCACAATTGTCCTTGCAACATGAAACGCCGCACCCGCCTGATGCCCCCCCGGAAGGATGAAGTTGGTTAACTGAGGAAGAGAAGCATCCCACTCATCGATGGTTTTTTCCAATTCTTCAATGTCCGCTTGTTTGAGCGTCCATTTCACTTCTTTCCCTGCAGGTGTTGCAAGTTCTGCCCCAGCATGGAATAGCACAGTCTGGATTTTATGGAAGATGGATTGAAGTCCTTCCTTTCCCGGAAAGTATTCACCTTGCAAATAACTCAATGCGAGTCCGATCATAGAATTTGCTTCATCACATGTGCCATAAGCTTCTACCCGGGTATCGCTTTTACTGACTCGTGAACCATAGATAAGGGAGGTTGTTCCTTTATCACCTGTTTTCGTATAGATCTTCATTTCAGTACCCCCTGTCTAGGTTTATCACATTTAGATAGTCATTGCCTTTGTTCATATATGTATGCAGATTATGGTTGAAAATTTCGAACGACCTTGGCAAATAGTTTTTTGTCAAACTTGAAATATGAGGTGTTACCGTCACATTGTCCATTGTCCAAAATGGATGTCCTTCAGGAAGCGGCTCGCTAGAAAAAACATCTAAATATGCATGTGCGATTTTCTTTTCTTTAAGGACTTTCAGCAGGATATCCTCCCGCACCAAATCACCGCGTCCAATATTGATAAAAACACAGGTATCCTTCATTGCATCGAAATGGGGTGAATCAAGGAAATGCTTCGTCTCTTTCGTGCTAGGCAATACCGAGACGATAAAATCCGCTTCTGGGAGCGCTAGTCCGAAATTTTCCATCGTACAGATTTCGTCCGCCCAATCCGCCATGTTGCCACTTCGGTTTACTCCAATTGTTTTCATATTGAATGCTTTTGCTAGCCTGGCGACCTCTCCGCCAATTGCCCCTATACCTAGGATAAGCAAAGTTTTACCGTATAATTCTCCCATCGGCAACTTCCGCTCCCATAGCTGCTGTTTTTCATTTTCCCATATCGTTTTCATCTGCTTCACATGCTGGAGCATCAGGCCGATTGTGAATTCCGCCATCGGGATTTTATGGATGCCCCTTGCGTTTGTTACTAAAATTCCCCGCGTTTTGCAGGCTTCAAACGGCATTTTCTCCAACCCGGCCGACATCACCATGATCCACTTCAGCTTATCGGTCTTGAAAATTAATTCATCTGTTAAATCTTCACCATATGTAATGAAAACTTCCGCATCCAAAAACAACTCTTCCTTGATGCCTTTATGGAATTCGAATCGGACTTCAGGAAAGGCTTTCTTTACTTCTTCCCGAATTGATTCAGATGGTAATAACGAAGAATAGATGTTCACAATCTCAACTCCTCAAAATTGATTTATCCATTTAATTGTATTAATTTTCATTTTTTTAAACAACTTCTAAGACTATCCAGAAAACCAAACCTCTGACTTGCAAAGGCTAAAAAGGTGATATCTAGGTACACTTCTTCATGCTGCTTCGTTTCTTCATAAAAAAATTTTTAAGATCAACGTTGATTTGGAATACCAGTCGGTTTGGAACAGAAGGCTCTCCCCCAGAAAGCGAAGTGCCTGGAGTTGAAAACAACATTCAAATTTAACAAAGCTTTATATAAAAAAGGCGGACCATTTTGGCCCGCAAATAAAGTTTGAGGAGGTATGCCCTAATACAATAATATTCAGCTTGAAGGAAAAGGAATGGACAAAAGCCTGCTTTCCTTAAAATAGGCGAAGACCCCGGAAAGACAAAAGGGAAACAATCCGAGGCAAATCGTGCCCAAACGGGTTCTCGGTAAAGCACAATGGGAAAAATTGAAGGCCTATCGTGAGGTTGAAACAGATGCAGTTGGTTTCCTCTGGATTAAAATAGTTCGCTTCTCTCTTTTTAAGATCGGCCGCCAAGCGAAGTACGGTAAAAATCTCTGTCTATCATCTTGATGTTGTACCCTTCAAAACCACGCTCTATAAAAACGGGAATGGCAATTTCCTTATTCCTGATTGACATTTCAATGCCGTATTCATGACTGACGGTTCCAATGATTAATATTCCTAATGCAATTGGAATACTGGCTGAACTAGCAGGAAGGCAGCCCTGTATAGGCTGCCTTCCTGATTATCGATTTTCCTTTATAAATTGGAGTGCTTCTTCGACATGTCCTTTGACCTTGACTTTCCGCCATTCCTTGGCGAGTTTGCCTTCCTTGTCAATGATGAAGGTAGATCGTTCGATACCCATGTATTCTTTGCCGAAGTTTTTCTTCAGCTTCCAGACTCCATATTTTTCAGCTACTTCGTGGTCTTCATCTGCGAGCAGCAGGAAGGGCAATCCATGCTTCTCGATGAATTTTTCATGCCTGTTGACCGGATCAGGACTGACACCAAGGATCACAGCGTCCAGTCCTTCAAAGCTCTCATGATGGTCCCTGAAGTCACAAGCTTCAGTCGTGCAGCCGGGGGTCATATCCTTAGGGTAAAAATAAAGGACGACATTTTTCCCAAGAAAGTCTGATAACTTGACTGTTTTGCCATTGCTTGCCGGCAATTCGAATTGCGGTGCGTTTTCGCCAATAACCAATGCCATCTTAATCCCTCCAAAAAATTCTTCGCTACCAATAGCCTATCTAATTTTGGCTGGGAATACAAATTCGAGGCGGCCAATCCGTTAAATTGGCCGCCTGGATTTAAATGCTATTTTTCTCCCTTTCAAATACCACCCTGGTAACAAAGGCCGCAGGAATGGTATAACCGATCAACGCTTCTAAAACCGCGATGATTCGGCCGATACCGACTGGTGCGATGTCGCCATATCCAACGGAAAACAAAGTGACAGCACTGAAATAGACACTGGTTGCCATTCTTTCATATGAAGTAGTGAGCTCCCTGAATCCGCCGCCAGAGAGGACAGCAATCCCCCTGTGCTCGAGCAAGTAATACAGCAGACCGAATCCAGCCATCACGGTTGCATAGGTCAATGCCAGCGTCAGGAAATTCTCGAACGAAAGCTGCTTGCCTTTAATTTTGTTGGGGATGAACAGTGTTCTTAAACTTAATGTCATCGCGGTTACAATCAGAAAAATCGACAGATAAAATTGCATGGCACAGCCCCGCTTCCCAGTCTCTCTTTCCAACTATACGCTCGTTTGAACGCCAGTATGCAAGCAAGTCCTGTTTATTCCCTCAATTAAAACCGGTAGATGGACACAATTGCCGGAAACGTCCTCACCTCATCTATAGCCCGCTGCATTAAGGGTTTTACGCTACATCCCAGGTAAACTAGTTCCCTGCTCCCCTGTAGCGCTTTACACCTTCATTCCAGAGGAAAACTGACAGGCTGAAAAAAGCAATCCCGATAACCGGCGTCAAAAAGGAGTAGCCATACCACTCGTCCCGCCCTAGGAAATAGGCGGCAGGATAGACGCCCACAAAAGCAAAAGGAAGGATCCAGGTTAACACAAACCGGATGGCTTTATTGTAAATATCGACCGGATACCGTCCATAGTTCCCGATGTTGTACATCATCGGCATGATCGACGTCCTTGCATCCGCCCAGAAACTTATACAAGCAATCATTACAAAGATTCCCGCATACACTAGAACGCCTCCAATGACGAGCATGATAAAGAGAAAAGGATCATACCAATGGAACACAAGGTCCAGACGGCTGCCTGAATAAAGCATGACAGCAATTCCTGTAACTGCACCGAAAAGAGATTCCAGTTCCATCCTTTCAAGGATAACCTGGAACAGGCTATGAATCGGCCTTGTCAAAATCCTGTCCAGCTCTCCTTTTACAATATAGCGTTCATTGAAATCCCATATATTAAAAAAAGAAGAAAAGATCGCATACGGTACAAGGAAAAAGCCATAGATGAAAATAATTTCATCCTTGTTCCAGCCATTAAGGAAATCTGTATGGTCAAATACAACAAGGATAAATATAAGATTAACCGCTTGGAATAACAAATCCGAAAAAAGTTCGACGAACAGATCGGCACGGTATTCAAGTCTTGTTTTCATGTATTGGGCGACATACCGAAAAAACATCGTAACGTAAAACATGTGTCACCCTCCTTGTATAATGAGCTGTTTTTTTGCTATCACCCAGAGGATTTGAATCGGGATGAGCAGGATCACTACCCAGGCAGCCTGTAACAGGATGGCTTCAAACGCTTGATTTCCATTAAAACCATTTGTGAAAATCATGCTCGGAATGTAACTGATCCCCTGGAAAGGCAAAAACTTCATGATTTCTTGTGCCCATCCAGGGAAAAAGCTGATCGGCAGAAGCAGGCCGGAGAATAGATCGATTATGACCCGCTTGGCTCTAATCAGCCCCGTATTATTATATAGGAAGAAAGTCGTAATCCCGGTCAGCAGGTTCAATTGTGTGTTGATGAAAAAACTCAGCAGGATCGAAACAGCAAACAGGATCCATGTCGTAAGGTCTGCCGAGAATTCAAGCGGGAAGATCAGCGCGACAATCAACATCCCGGGCATTGAGAAGAAGAACAGCCGAAAAATCCCTTCGCCAAGACCCTGCATGGTCTTCATGCCCAGATAGCTGTATGGCCTGATCAGCTCCACAGCAACTTTGCCTTCCTTAATCTCCATCGCCATCTCCCGGTCAATATTATTAAAGTAAAAAGCCCGGGCCATCCAGGCCACCGCGATGTAGGTTGTCATCTGGATGACTGAAAGTCCTTGAATCTCATCTTTTCCGCCGTAAATAGCATTCCAGAGGAAATAATAAGCTCCAATATTGATGCTGTAGATCAAGATTCCGGTGTAATAATTCGTCCTGTATGCAAGCATCATTAAAAAGCGGATGCGGATCATTTCAATGTATTTATCCATTTCTATGCCATTCCTTTTTCATAGATGTTGCGGATGATTTCCTCAGTAGATGGTTCATTGATCTTTACATCTTTTATTCTATAGGCAGAGACCGTCCTTGCAATCAACTGTGATACCGCTTCTTCATTGTCACTTATAACTACGGTGAACACCTGGTCTTTCTCATCAAGCTGCCACTTCGCGTCCAAATCGCTTGTCAATGCTTCAAGCCGGCTGATATCCGCTTTTTCGATGAATTCAAAACTGATCTCCTGTCCATCTCCCCACTTCTCTTTCAGGCTTTTCAAAGCACCATCATAGATAATCGATCCTTCATCAAGCATGATCACTCGTTCGCAAAGAGCTTCGATATCAGAAAGATCATGGGTCGTGAGCAAGATAGTGGTATTGTATTTTTCATTGATTTCTTTAAGGAAATCCCTGATTCTGAGCTTCACTAGCACATCCAGCCCAATCGTCGGCTCGTCCAGGAACAGCAGAGGCGGGTTATGGATCAGGGCTGCTGCAAGCTCGCACCTCATCCTTTGGCCAAGAGAAAGCTTCCTTACCGGCTTGTCCAGCAGCGGACCGATTTCAAGCGTTTTGATGACATGGTCCATATGCTCGTTATAATCGGCATCAGATACCTTATACACCTTTTTCAGCAGCCGGAACGATTCCTGGACCGCAATATCCCACCAGAGCTGTGATCGTTGGCCGAAGACGACTCCGATTGTCTGGACAAACTTTTCTCGCTCCTTATGGGGATTCATTCCATTTACGGTGATTTGTCCAGATGTAGGAGTCAGGATCCCTGTAAGCATTTTGATGGTTGTCGATTTCCCAGCCCCGTTTTCCCCTATATAGCCGACCATTTCACCTTGCTGGACATTGAAGCTGATTTCATTCACAGCAGGAATGATGGTATAATTCCGCGTGAAAAGATCGCGGAAAGCCCCTGACAGCCCCGACCTGCTTGAATAAGCCTTAAATTCTTTCCTCAGCCCCTTCACTTCTATAGCGTCCATTTCATTTCCTCCTTTATCCCTAACAAAACAGTTTAGCTAATCATATGGAGTAAAACAAATGCTAAGCCCTGGAAAGATTAGCACACACCCTTTTAGGGTAATTTAATCGCAAAAAGGGATGAATTCAATGAGGAAAGAATTACTAGTACAAAGCCATCGTACCTTTCCGATGCCGGTTGATCCATGGATCATGACCCAGGAGTGGCATCATACACTGTTCGCCCACTGGCCGCTGCCCGCAGGAATGCTGAGGGACAACGTACCGCCAGAACTGGAAATCGATACTTATGATGGGGATGCTTGGATAGGCATTGTCCCCTTCCAGGTGAAGAATACGCGCGGCCGATTTATCCCCCCCATCCCTTTTTTCAGCCATTATATTGAAGTGAATGCAAGAACGTACGTTACTTATAAGGGGAACCCTGGCGTCTATTTCTTTTCCCTGGATGCCAATCAGCTGACGGTGGTTTTTGGTGCGAAACTGTTCTTTGGACTTCCTTATAAACAAGCCAATATCCGCTTCCGGCTGGATGACACTGTAAAATTGGATTCCATCCGGCTTCCGGTATCGGATGCCTCCGCAAAACTCCATGTCAGCTACCGGCCGGAAAATGATGTGTTCTTCGCGGAACCTGGAACGCTGGAGCACTGGTTCACTGAACGGTATTGCCTCTGGACAAAACGGGGAAATGGGCTGTACAGGGCCGATATTCACCATACCAAGTGGGAGCTTCAGCGGGCGTCAGCAGAAATCATGCACGAAAACCTGGTTCCGATGGTTGGCCAAAATCCGCTGCAATCACAGCCGCTCCTGCATTACAATGCATTCAAAAAGGCTTTTTTTTGGCCGCTTAAACAGGAAAATGATTGACCTGGCCTCAAACTTTTTCAGTTGGGGCTTTGTTTTTTGACTAGTAAAACAATCCGTTAAAGATTAAATTTAATGATAGAATAGAAAAGCAGCTTATATAGGAGGTTATACGATGCAAATAACAAATTCAGAACGTATACATAGCGAAGCACTTGAACATATCGTCGGTGGTGTCAACAGTCCTTCGCGTTCTTACAAAGCCGTAGGGGGAGGCGCTCCGGTCGTGATGGAGCGGGGCCAGGGAGCTTACTTCTGGGATGTCGATGGCAATCAATATATCGATTATCTGGCCGCATACGGGCCGATCATTACCGGCCATGCCCACCCCCATATAACCGAAGCAATCAAAAAGGCGGCGGAAACAGGAGTGCTATATGGAACTCCTACCCCACATGAAGTCACGTTCGCAAAGATGCTGAAGGAAGCGATGCCTGCGCTGGATAAGGTCCGTTTTGTGAATTCTGGCACAGAGGCAGTGATGACGACCATCCGTGTTGCCCGTGCCTATACCGGCCGGGATAAAATCATCAAATTCGCCGGATGTTACCACGGCCACTCCGACCTTGTCCTTGTCGCAGCGGGCTCTGGGCCCTCCACACTCGGAACCCCAGACTCCGCCGGTGTTCCAAAAAGCATAGCCCAGGAAGTGATCACGGTTCCTTTTAATGAAATCGGCCCTTTCAAAGATGCACTTGAAAAATGGGGCAGCCAAATCGCAGCAGTACTCGTTGAGCCAATCGTCGGCAACTTCGGGATTGTCGAGCCAAAGCCTGGTTTCCTCGAACAGGTCAAGGAACTTACCCATCAGGCGGGGGCATTGGTGATTTTTGATGAAGTCATTACCGCTTTCCGCTTCATGTACGGAGGTGCACAGGATCTTCTTGGCGTGACGCCGGATCTTACTGCAATGGGCAAAATCATAGGAGGCGGGTTGCCGATTGGCGCATATGGGGGCAGAGAAGAAATCATGGAAAAAGTCGCCCCGCTTGGACCTGCATACCAGGCCGGCACAATGGCTGGAAACCCAGCTTCCATCCAGGCCGGCATTGCCTGCCTGGAAGTTCTCAAACAGGATGGTGTATATGAGTACCTTGACCAGCTTGGCGCTATGCTTGAAGAAGGAATATCAGCTTCAGCAGGCAAGCATGGAATTCCTATAACCATCAACCGTTTAAAGGGTGCTCTTACAATCTATTTCACAGATGAAAAGATTGAGAACTACGAACAGGCTGAAAACACGGATGGAGAAATGTTCGCCCGCTTTTTCAAGCTGATGCTGAAGCAGGGCATCAACCTGGCACCGTCTAAATACGAAGCGTGGTTCATAACGATTGCCCATACAAAGGAAGACATCGAGGCAACACTCCACGCCGTCGACCAGGTTTTTTATACAATGGGAAACGAATAAATATGCAATCCTCTATACACAACAGGAGTCGTAAAGGCTCCTGTTCTTTTTTTAGCTGTCAATGAAAACGTTTACAATCAAAGGTTTATAACTTATCCATCTCAATCCTCTTCACTTTTTTTATCCAAATGTTTGTATAATAATTGATTTCTGAAAATTCTTATGATATTATTAGCCATACCATTTTTTACACTTCGTCATTCAAATGGCCACTGAAATTCTGCAGAACTTTCCCGTCGACCATTGCACCCACAAACTGAAAATCCATTTAAAATCTTACAATTTTTCCAGGAGGTGAGCCGGCTTAAAGGATTCCCTTTTACAAGCCGAAATTCTATGACTAAAACTTGGTCCCCATCTCAATTCAAGGATTTTGCGAAACAAGAACACGATGCCTGCGGAATTGTGGCAAGCATTGAGAAAAAGAAAATCCCGACCCGCGAAAATATATTCCACTGCATAGATGGACTTATCACCATGAACCATCGCGCCGGCTTCATCAACGGCGAAGGAGATGGCGTTGGAGTCCATATCGATATTCCCCGGGCGCTGTGGAGAGAAAAGCTGGCTGTTTCAGGGAGCGACCCTGCGGCAGCGGATCAGGAAAACTTTGTGGTCGGGCATGTATTCATTACCAGGCACGAAGGTTCCCAGTCAATACTCGAAGAGCTCGAAGCAAAGCTTGGAGCCAGTGGCCTGGAGTTGGTTTTCTCATCAACTGATGTAACGGATGCAGATGCACTTGGACCAATCGCCATTCAGGAAAACCCTGTTTTCTGGCAATTCGCTTGCCTTGCTGATCAATCAGGACGTGAGTTATCAAGCAAGCTTTTCAAGCTAATTGTTGATTTTGAAAAAAACGAACAGGTGCATGTCGCCTCGTTAAGCCAATACCATGCAGTCTATAAAGTAATGGGGGCCGGCGACATCCTCCCAAAGTACTATCCTGACCTTGCTAGCCCATTAGTGGCTTCCACCATGACTCTTGGCCACAATCGTTATTCAACCAACACTCTATCAAGCTTTTTCCGCGTACAGCCGTTCAGTGTCCTTGGACATAACGGGGAAATCAATACGATTGCAAGGCTTCGCGATGAAGCGCGGATGGTGAATGTCCCGCTAGTGAAGGACGGCAGTGATTCCCAGGATTTAAGCAGGACATTGGAAACATTCATCTGCAGGCACGGCTATACATTATTTGAAGCGATAGATATCGTCTTCCCGCCAATCATCAATGAAATCAAAAGATATCCGGAACATTTACAGGATTTGTACACGTATATCCGTGAAGCGTGGGGCCACTTTGCCCAAGGGCCTGCAGGAATCATTTCTCGTTTTGGCGACGAAGCTGTTTTCAGTGTGGATGCACTTGGGCTCCGTCCTCTCTGGATGGTGGATACCGACAGCTCGATCCTATTTTCGTCAGAGCCTGGAATCATTCCATCCTCGGAATATACAGGCGATCCAAAGCCGCTGGCTCCAGGGGAGAAAGTCGGACTGAAGTGGAATGGAGATTCCATCGTAGTTTTTGAGCACGAACAATATCAGGAGGAAGTATACAACCGCCTTTCAAAACATCTGTCTTTTAAAGAAGCACGCCATCGCCTGGCAGCCCCGAAGCTCGCGAAAACAGTGACAATGACCTACCCGGATAAAATCCATAATGGCCAATATAAAGCATTCGGCTGGGAACGTGATCATATCCAGTTCATTGAACAAATGGCCGAGAAAGGGGCTGAACCGATCCGTTCACTTGGGCATGATGCCCCGCTTGCAGCCCTTAACCCTGCAAGAAAGAACGTGGCAGATTTCATCAAGGAAAGTGTTGCTGTCGTCACGAACCCGGCCATCGACCGGGATCGCGAAGCCGAGCATTTTTCCACAAGGACCGTGCTTGGAAGGCGGCCTTCATTGTTTGGAAAAAGTGAAACCGGAAAGGTAATCGAACTAGTAACGCCTCTTCTGATTGAAGGAAAAGCAGGCTATGAGTGTTCGCTTGAAACTGGCCAGCCTAGCATGGACCAGGTGATCCAATGCTTCCAGGATGAAAAGTTGGCAGCCTATCTTGAAACAGTTTTTACCAACGAAGAAACCATAAAGGATGCGCTGGAACGGATTGCTTCTGAAGCAATCGAAGCGGTAAAAGGCGGCAGGACACTCCTTGTGCTTGATGATGCAGTCGCCCACCAGGAAAATGCCCTATGGCTTGATCCGCACCTCGTTGTTTCTGCAATCGACCAGGCACTCGTAAAAGCCGGTCTGCGGCGTGATTGTTCTCTCCTGCTACGTTCAGCATCGATCCGTTCACTCCACGATATCATTGTCGCTCTTGGACTTGGCGCTGATGCCATCAGCCCTTACTACCTGTTCATGACTGTCCTTGATGATTCCGTAAAACCTCTTGTCAATTTGTACAGCGCATTGACGAAAGGGCTTGAAAAGGTGATTTCGACGATCGGAATCCATGAACTCCGCGGATACGGACGTTTATTTTCAGCAATCGGATTGAATGAGGAAATCGCCGAATACCTGGTAATTGTGAACTTCTTTGGTTCCAACGGAATCGCCTACAATTTCGAAGCGATGAAAGAAGATGCGATTGCGAGGGCAGCCGATTTCCAGAACGAGAAAGAGCGAATCGGCAAAACATTCCACCTATTCCCCCGGATCTGGAAGGCCATCAGTGAGGTTGCCTCAACTGGTGATTACAGTGCGCTCCGCGAAAAGATCTCTGAGCAGGAGGAAAATAATCCGACGACAATTCGCCACCTCACTGGATTGAAGAAGGCTCCTTCAACAGTGTCTCCTGAAGAGGTTGACATTGGTGTAGGCGACCATAGCCTGCCCTTCGTGATTGCCTCGATGTCATTCGGATCTCAAAACGAAATTGCCTTCCGGGCATACGCTGAGGGAGCTGACCGGCTCAATATGGTCAGCATGAATGGTGAAGGCGGCGAAATCAAGGATATGCTTGGAAAGTATCCGCGCACCCGGGGCCAGCAGGTCGCATCAGGGCGCTTTGGGGTCAATGCTGAACTACTCAACTCCTCTAACCTTCTTGAAATCAAGATTGGGCAGGGAGCAAAACCTGGCGAAGGCGGACACCTCCCAGGTTCAAAGGTAACCGCTAAAATAGCCGAAGCAAGGAATGCGACGATCGGTTCGGATTTGATTTCGCCATCCAACAATCATGACATCTATTCAATCGAGGACCTTGCACAGATGATTCACGAGTTGAAGACAGCCAACGACCAGGCGCGGGTTGCCGTAAAGGTGCCGGTCGTGCCGAATATCGGGACGATCGCGGTCGGAATTGCAAAAGCCGGTGCTGATATCATCACACTCAGCGGTTTCGATGGCGGGACAGGTGCAGCACGGATCCATGCCCTCCAGCATGTCGGACTGCCTGCTGAAATTGGCATCAAGGCTGCGCATAACGCCCTTTTGGAAGCTGGATTGCGCGACAATGTCGAACTTTGGGCAGATGGGGGCGTCAAAAGCTCTCTCGATGTCATCAAATTCATGCTGCTTGGTGCAAACCGCGTTGGCTTTGGCACACTCTCAATGCTTGCGATTGGCTGTACGACCTGCCGGGGATGCCATCTGGATACCTGCCATGTCGGGATTGCAACACAGATCGAATCCGAGGCGCAGGCCAAGGAACACGGATTGCGGCGGTTCGTCCCGCGCCAGTTCGACCTTGCCGTCCAAGGCATCATGAACTTATTCACGGCTTTCGGCAACGAGCTCAAGGCGCTCGCCGCTTCTGCAGGCATCAGGAATCTGCAGGAAGCTGTCGGATTTTCTGACCTTCTGGAACAAATTAAAGGGAAAGACCTGCTTGACCTGACCTACTTGCTGAAGCCGCTCGAAATCAGCCAGATGACTCATCAGAAGGAAGCATCTGCTGCTCTGAAAGCTACCCAGCTCCAAGTGGCGGCAGGTGCCGAGTATCTTGATGCAGTTGATGAGGAGCTTCACCTATCCCGTGAGTTCTCAAGCGTCACAGCCGAGCAGCGGGTGCTTGCGAGCAGGGTTTCCTGCCATAGAGTCCGCGGCCGTCTTGATGGCTCATACAGGAAGCTCCAGCCTATATCACTACGCTATAAAGGGTCGATCCTTGGAAACGGACTTGGTGCTTATAATACTGAAGGCATCGACATTGAGATCGATGGCGGCACCCAGGACGGGGTAGGCAAGACTTCCTTCGGAGGCACGATCCTGATCGCAAAGTCTCCTGGCAAGGATGGCCGTTTCTATAATGGTTCCGTTGGAAAAGGGTTTGGATATGGAGCACAAAAAGGACTGCTTGTGGCACAGGGAAATGCCGATGCACGGGCCGGAATCCGGCTGTCGGGAGCAGATATGATCATTGGAGGCACTATCAAGAAGCCAATTCCTGAAAAGGAATACGGCAACATAGGTTCAAATGCCAATATCAAAGGCTTTGCTTTCGAATATATGACAAACGGACGCGGTCTCGTCCTTGGCGACCCGGGACCATGGATTTGCGCAGGCATGACAGGCGGTGTCGTTTACTTAAGGCACCAGCCTGAAATGGGACTGACTACAGAAGCTATTTCCCGCCGGATTGCCAAAGGAGCGAAGGTTTCAATTGAAGCCTTGAACGCCAAAGGAATCGGCGATGTAAAAGAACTGCTTGGGCAATACGCGGCAATGCTGGAACGTCATGGGCAAAAGAATGAAGCTGAACAGCTCGCCAAGCTTATGGACCATCCAGAAGACCACTTCATCCAGGTCGTGCCAGTAAAAGAACAGGCCGACCCAGCAGTGTCAACAGAATAAGAAGGTGAAAACCGGCCATAAATCCTCAGGATACTGAAAATCTGTTGTTTTTTGTTTCCATTTTGGATCCGAATAAAAAACCGTGCTATATTCCGGATTATTGGAATATGCACGGTTTTTTTATTCCTTTGAGTTACCTTCCACCTCTCCGTGGGACTGCTAAGGGCGCGTATCCGGTTCTTGCGTTACCTTTCATCCCTCCGGGAAACTGCTAAGGGCGGGTATCCGGTTCTTGCGATACCTTAGGCCACTCCCAGGGCCTTGAAAGGTCTCGCATACCACTCTTGCGCTACCTTTCCCCTCTCTCTGATGTCTCAAATGGGATGAAAACCCCGCTTGCGCTACCTTTCCCCTCCCTCTGATGACTCAAATGGGATGCATACCACTCTTGCGGTACCTTTCCCCTCTCCTTGATGTCTCAAATGGGATGCAAACCCCGCTTGCGGTACCTTTCCCCTCCCTTTGATGTCTCAAATGGGATGCAAACCGCGCTTGCGCTACCTTTCCCCTCCCTCTGATGTCTCAAATGGGATGCAAACCGCGCTTGCGGTACCTTTCCCCTCCCTTTGGTGTCTCAAATGGGACGCAAACCGCGCTTGCGCTACCTTTCCCCTCTATTTGATGTCTCAAATGGGATGCATACCACTCTTGCGGTACCTTTCCCCTCTCCTTGATGTCTCAAATGGGATGAAAACCGCGCTTGCGCTACCTTTCCCCTCCCTCTGATGTCTCAAATGGGATGCAAACCGCGCTTGCGCTACCTTTCCCCTCCCTTTGGTGTCTCAAATGGGACGCAAACCGCGCTTGCGCTACCTTTCCCCTCTCTCTGATGTCTCAAATGGGATGAAAACCCCGCTTGCGCTACCTTTCCCCTCTCTCTGATGTCTCAAATGGGATGAAAACCCCGCTTGCGCTACCTTTCCCCTCCCTTTGATGTCTCAAATGGGATGAAAACCCCGCTTGCGCTACCTTTCCCCTCCCTCTGGTGTCTCAAATGGGATGCAAACCGCTCTTGGGGTACCTTTTCCCTCTATTTGATGTCTCAAATGGGATGAAAACCCCGCTTGCGCTACCTTTCCCCTCCCTCTGATGTCTCAAATGGGATGCATAACCGCGCTTGCGCTACCTTTCCCCTCCCTTTGGTGTCTCAAATGGGACGCATACCGCGCTTGCGCTACCTTTCCCCTCCCTCTGATGTCTCAAATGGGACGAAAACCGCGCTTGCGCTACCTTTCCCCTCTCTCTGATGTCTCAAATGGGACGCATAACCCGCTTGCGTCCCATTTTCCCTCTCTCTGATGTCTCAAATGGGACGCATACCACGCTTGCGCTACCTTGGACCACTCCCAGGGCTTCGAAAGGTCTCGCATAACCCGTTTGCGTACCTTTTCCCCCCTATATGAGCATCCTTAGGGCACTCATCCTCTTCGCGGTACCTTTCTTTTAATCTTTGCGCCTTATAAGGCCTCGCATCTTAAGCATTTTTTTCCTTTTTTGCCTATAGCCGCCATGCCAATGAAATCGCTTTTCATCCTCCCTCTTATAAACCGCTTAACAGGAACACTCCATCATGTAATCCCTTACAATTTAAAAGATTGTATTATCATCATCTTGCCGCTTGAACTTATCGGCTTTCCATTGTATAGTACATAGTTGTTTAGTCTCAACTGATTTTGTTAAAGTATTAATTAATGAATGAGATATCCCATCTCTCAATGAAAGGAAAACATCTTCCATGAAACTTGGTGCCCGCATTTTGAAAACGGGAATTGCCATTGTCCTTGCTTTATTCTTGTCTCATATTTTCAATCTTCCATCTCCGGTGTTTGCCGGCATTGCGGCAATTTTTGCCTTGCAGCCGACTGTTTACCGTTCTTATCAAACCATCATCGAGCATGTGCAGGGCAACTTGATTGGAGCAGCGACAGCCGTCCTGTTCGTCATGGCGTTTGGCAACAGCATTTTCATCATTGGGCTGGCCGCTGTTCTAGTCATCACTTTGAACCTGAAGCTTAAGCTTGAAAATACTATTTCCCTGTCGCTCGTCACCTTGATTGCCATCATGGAAACGCCCGGAGAAAACTTCATCCAGTTCGCGCTGATCCGTTTTTCAACGATCATGTTAGGGGTCATTTCTGCCTTCATTGTCAATCTTGTGTTCCTGCCGCCAAAGTATGAGAACAAGCTTTTTAATAAAACCTCGACACTGGCGGAGGAAATAACGAAGTGGATCCGTCTGAGCACCCGCCATGCCTCCGAGCGTGAGCTTCTGAGAGCAGACATTAAGCGTCTGAGTGAAGGAACATTCAAGCTTGATCAGCTGTATAATATGTACAAAGAGGAGCGCAATTATTTTAAAAACAACAAGCTGGCCAAATCGCGAAAGCTCGTCATCTACAGACAGATGATCATCACGACGAGAAAAGCCCTGGAAACGCTAAAGCGGCTCCATCGCTATGAAAATGAATTCAACCATATGCCGCTTGAGTTCAAGGAAGTCATCCAATATCAGCTTGACTGCCTTGTCAACCACCATGAGCAGGTGATGCTGAAATTCGTGGGAAAAATCAGGCCTGAAACTCCTCCTCATGTTGAAGCAGAAGTCTGCCTGAATAAAAACCAGCTGTTTGAATTATTTTTGGAGCAGAAAAAGGACTTTTCCGATGTAAATAGCCAAGTCTTCTATCATGTCATGCAGCTTATTTCGATCATCATGGAATACGGAGAGCAGGTCGAGCACCTGGATACGCTCGTCACAAGCTTCCAGTCTTATCATAAAGATGACCCCAACGTTGATATAGAACAAAATATCGAAATTTAAAAAGCAGCTTCCCAGCTGCTTTTTTTGCTTGCTTTTTAATTTTTCATCTTCGGATCGAGCGCATCCCTCAGACCGTCTCCCATCAGGTTAAAGCCAAGGACTGTCAGCATGATTGCCAATCCAGGGAAGATCATCGTCCAAGGTGCCTGGATCATGAACTGTTTTGCGTCGGCCAGCATCTTGCCCCATTCGGGATTTGGCGCCTCTGCTCCCAGCCCGAGGAATCCAAGGGCCGCTGCCTCGATGATTGCCGTGGCGACTGCCAGGGTTCCCTGGACGATGATCGGCGCCATGCTGTTCGGAAGGATGTGCTGGAATAGGATCCTGCTATCCTTCATTCCGACGGCCTTTGCAGCCATGATATACTCTTCTTCCTTGACACTAAGCACCCTTGACCGGATCAGCCTTCCGAAGTTCGGGATATTGATGATGGCAATCGCGATCAAGGCATTCCGCAGCGATGGCCCAAGAACGGCAACAATCGCGATAGCCAGCAGGATACTCGGGAAAGCGAGCATGATATCAAACAATCTAGAAATGAGGGCATCAACCCATTTTCCATAGTAACCTGCAAGAATACCAAGCAGGCATCCTGCCACAATCGAGCCCATGACTGAAAAAGTCCCGACCCACAAAGAGATCCTCGCTCCATACACAACACGCGAGAAAATGTCACGGCCAAAGTCATCCGTACCGAACCAATGTTCAGCAGATGGAGCCTGCAGGCGTTCTTTCATCGCCTGGTCATTGATCCCTTCCGGAGCAATCACTGGTGCGAAAATGGCGAGCAATATAAAGAACAGGACAAGGAAGGTACCTGCCAGTCCCAGTTTATTTTTCTTGAAACTGTACCATGCTTCCGCCCAGGGAGAAGCTACTTTTTCCTCCGCCTGTACGATGGATGGCTGTATTTGTTTATCTGTTGAGATTTCCATCATATTCTCCCCTTTCATCAGTATTTGATCCGAGGATCAATCGCGGCATACAGCAGGTCAACTACAAGGTTGATCAAGACAAAAATCAGGGCTATGATCAGGATGCCTGACTGGATCACAGGGTAATCGCGGTAGTTGATGGCTTCATATATATACCTGCCGATACCTGGCCAACTGAAAATCGTCTCTGTCAGGATTGCGCCGCCAAGGAGCAGTCCAGTCTGCAGACCGATGACAGTAAGCACAGGAATGATTGCATTCTTCAGGGAATGCTTATAGACCACCCAGAACATACGCATCCCCTTTGCCCTTGCCGTCCTAATGAAATCGGAACGCATGACCTCTAACATCGTTGAACGCGTAATCCTGGCAATGATTGCCATCGGGATTGTTGCGAGGGCGATTGCCGGGAGAACCAGGTGCTTGAGTACCTCGACAAACTGGTCGGTCTGTCCCTGGATCAATGTATCGATGATGTAAAAGTGGGTGATAGCCGAGACCGGATTTCTTACCTCTTCACGACCAGAAGTCGGCAGCCAGTCCAAGTTGATAGCGAACAACCATTGTTCCATCAGACCAAGCCAAAATATCGGCATGGAAACCCCAATCAATGCCAAAATCATCGCGACATAATCGAACCAGGAATTCTGGAACCAGGCGCTGATGATCCCCGCATTCACTCCAATGAAAATCGCGATCATCATCGCAACGAAGGATAACTCCATCGTCGCTGCGAGGTAAGGCCAAATTTCATTGCTGATCTCCGATTTGGTCCGGAGGGATTGGCCAAGGTCACCGGTCAGCAATCCTCCAAGATAGTTAAAATATTGAATATACCAAGCCTGGTCCAGACCAAGCTGCTTCGTCAAATCCGCAACGGCTTCCTTTGTCGCCAACTGCCCGAGGATGACCTGGGCAGGGTCGCCGGGAATCGCCCGGATCATGAAAAATACGATAAGAGAAAGACCTAAAAGTACGGGAACCAGGGATAAAATCCTTCTGATAGAATAGGCAAACACCTTCCCCACCTCATTTCATATGATGTCAGTTTACGAGTATTGCTTTGGCATCTTCTTTTTTCAAAAGAAAAGGGAGACAGCGCATGTTCTCCCTTTCCCTGTTGCTCTATTTTTTGTATTCCACACTTGAAAGCAGGTCAGAACCTGTAGGGTGCGGCTTGTAGCCTGTTATATCTGCCTTTCCGGCAATGGCAGGCTCAGAGTGGACAAGCGGTACCCAAGGAGCGTCATCTTTGATGATTTCTTGAGCTTGTTTATAGATTTTTTCACGTTCAGCCTGATCGTTCGTAGATTGTGCTTTGATGAACAGGTCGTGAACCTCTTGATTCTTATAGTAAGAATAGTTGTTGCTGCCGATGCTGTCCTGGTCCAAAAGGACGTAAAGGAAGTTATCAGCATCGCCATTATCGCCTGTCCAGCCAAGCAGGAATGAATCCGCTTCGCCTAAACGGGCTTTTTCAAGGTACGTGGCCCACTCGAAAGAAACAATTTTAGCTTTTACGCCGATTTTTTCGAAATTAGCTTGAATGGCTTCTGCAACTTTCTTTCCATCCGGCATATATGGCCTTGCTACCGGCATCGCCCACAGTTCCATCTCGAAGCCATTTTCATAGCCGGCTTCCTTCAATAATTGCTTCGCTTTTTCAAGATCAAATTCATAATCCTTGACCTGGTCATTGTAGCCTGCGATTGTTTTCGGCATAGGGTTTATGGCTGGCTCTGCTGCGCCCGCATAGAAAGCATCGATCAATGCCTGCTTGTCGACCGCATGGTTCAATGCCTGGCGGACCTTTTTATCCTTCAATGGACCGCGTGTACTGTTCAAGCCTAGGTAGGCAACGTTCATGGATGGACGGAAGAATGCCTGCAGATCAGGGTTCGCCTTGATTTGCTCGACATCGCTGAAGTTTACGCCATCGATCAAGTCAACTTCACCAGTATTCAATGCATTCAAACGCGCGGAGTTTTCCGGAATGACGCGGAAAATGACGCTGTCAAGCTTCGGAAGTCCTTTTTGCCAGTAGTCTTCATTCTTAACGACCGTAATTTTATCGTTTCGCTTCCACTCCTTGAATTTGAATGGACCAGTACCAACTGGGTTCTCAACGAACTTGTCGCCGTGGTTCTTGATGGCTTCCGGGCTAGCGATCGCGAATGGCGACATTGCCAGGTTTTTGTAGAATGGTGCCAATACGCGGTTGAGTGTGATTTCTACTGTATGCTCGTCAACTGCTTTGACTTCCTTGATGACATCCCCGAATTGAGAGTTGTAGTAATAGAATCGTTCCTTGTTTCCTGCTTTCCAGCGTTCGAAGTTGAAGACAACAGCTTCTGCGTTGAAATCAGTGCCATCGTGGAACTTAACCCCTTTGCGAAGCTTCAATGTGTGCTTCAGTCCATCAGGAGATTCTTCCCAATCTTCAGCAAGGCCAGGTTCGATTTCAGTATCCTGCTCACCAAAGTTGATGAGAGTCTCATAGATATTCTCTGTTACCTTGAATGATTCCCCTTCTGTTGTTGTTGCTGGGTCAAGCGATTCTGAATCGCCTCCGCGGCCAAATACGAGCGTTCCTCCTGATGAATCTCCCCCATCAGAAGAGGCACCGCCTGTTTTTGAATCGGCCGGCTCTTTGCCGCAGCCAGCAAGGCCTAAGCTTAAGATCAGGATAAACGCAAAAAACATTAATCCAAGACGCCTTTTCATGATTTTCCCCCTTTGTTTTTTCGGTCCAGCTTTTAAATGCCAGTCCATAAATCTATCATTCACGCTATCTGCTTCCTCCTATGAATAGAGGTGACAGGCAGCAAAATGACCAGGTTCAACTTCTTTCAGTTCCGGTCTGTCTGTCATGCAAATTTCCATGCATTCCTTGCATCTTGTATGGAAAGCACAGCCTTGCGGCGGATTTGCCGGGCTTGGGATATCTCCGGCCAATAACTCCCTGTCCCTCTTGATTTCCGGATCAGGAATTGGAACTGCTGCAAGCAGTGCCTTTGTATAAGGATGGAGCGGATTGTCATACAGCTTTTCCGCATCTGTTATTTCAACAAGCCTGCCCAAATACATGACGCCAACCCTGTCGCTAATGTGCTTCACGACACCGAGGTCATGCGCGATGAAAATATAGGTCAATTGGAATTCCCTTTGCAGGTCCTCCAATAGATTCAAAACCTGTGATTGGATCGACACATCCAGCGCCGACACAGG
This sequence comes from Bacillus sp. REN3, assembly GCF_017912555.1. Lineage (GTDB taxonomy): Bacteria > Bacillota > Bacilli > Bacillales > Cytobacillaceae > Mesobacillus. The sequence goes on from NZ_JAERSD010000025.1 coordinate 22,751, forward strand.
CTCATCGGCAATAATCAGCTTAGGCCTGGTCATCAAAGCCCGGGCAATCCCAATCCGTTGGCGCTGTCCGCCGCTGAACTGGTGGGGGTACCTTTTGGCGTGATAGCTGCTGAGGCCGACGACCTCTAGCATCTCCTTCACCATTTGTTTACGCTCTTTTTTTGTCCCGATTCCATGGACAATCAAAGGCTCTTCGAGAATCTTTTCAACCGTATGCCTCGGATTCAACGATGCGTATGGGTCCTGGAACACCATCTGCATATCCTTCCGGGTTTTTCGCATCTCTTCCTGCGACAGCCCGACCAGTTCCTTTCCTTCGAAAACAACTTTTCCTTCCGTAGGATTGATCAGGCGCATCAGCATCCTGCCAGTGGTTGATTTGCCACATCCGGACTCGCCAACAAGCCCGAGTGTTTCCCCTTTATTGACCCAGAAACTGATATCATCCACTGCCTTGACGTTCCCAGTCTGTTTCCCGAGCACTCCTCCAGTGATCGGGAAGTATTTTTTAAGGCCTTCAACCTGTAAAAGTACTTCTGGCATCGGTTACTTCCTCCTTCTCATGCAGCAGGCAGCGCACTGAATGACCTGGCTTCCCTGTTTCATAAAGTTCAGGGTTCTCACTCAGGCATCTATCCATGGCAAATTCGCACCTTGCCGCAAATCTGCATCCAGACTTAATCGAACCAGGCTTTGGAACATTCCCTGGAATCGAGTACAGCCGTTCCTGTTTCGCACGGATATCGGGAATCGACTTAAGAAGCCCCATTGTATATGGGTGTTTAGGATCTTTAAAAATATCCTTGACAAGCCCTTCCTCGACAACCTTGCCGGCGTACATGACTATTACACGCTGGCAGACCTCGGCAACAACACCGAGATCGTGAGTGATCATGATGATCGCGGTATCAAGTTTTTCATTCAAATCCTTCATCAGTGTGAGGATTTGCGCCTGGATAGTCACATCAAGTGCGGTTGTCGGCTCATCCGCAATCAGCACCCGTGGATGACAGCTAAGCGCCATCGCAATCATGACCCTTTGCCTCATCCCTCCGGACAGCTGATGGGGGTACTCATTCATTATTTGTTCGGCTCTCGGAAGGCCGACAAGCTTGAGCATTTCAATCGACTGCTGCTGTGCAGCCTTCTTACCAAGTTTCTTGTGTATCTTCAGGGCTTCAGTCAGCTGCTGGCCAATCGTGAACAGCGGATTGAGTGAAGTCATCGGCTCCTGGAAAATCATCGCTATTTCATTTCCCCTGATTTCACGCATCCTCTTTTCCGTAGCATGGACGAGGTCTTCCCCATTCAGGAGGATTTTCCCCCCGACTATTTTCCCCGGCGGCTGGGGAATCAGCTTCATGATGGATAGCGATGTAACGCTTTTGCCGCATCCGGATTCCCCGACGATCCCGAGGATTTCCCCCTTATGGACGGAAAAACTCACATCATCGACAGCCGGGACTTCTCCATCCGATGTAATAAAAGATGTTCTTAAATTTCTTACATCCAATACCGGAGCATGTACCAATTTTCTACTCCTCTCCGTTGCAAAATTATTATTGTTGAATACTGTCTGTGTAAAAACATTTTATATTAAATACTATGAGATAGTCCACTGATTTTTCTAAATTGTTTAAATATAACGAAGATTTCAACTATAATCAGGACTTTAGTCCCGTTTTTATTCAGGGAAAGTTGGGAAAAAGATGCAATTGACCATAGAAAAACCGAAGCGCCTTCATTGCACTTCGGTTGGAAAGAAATTATTCAGTTTTCAAGCTGCTGCACCTGGAAGAGTCTATAATACCCGCCCTTGATGGACATCAGTTCGTCGTGGCTGCCAACCTCTACGATCTGGCCATGCTCTAGGAGTACGATCCTGTCAGCATGCGTTATGGTCGACAGGCGGTGGGCGACAATGAAAGTGGTGCGGTCCTTTGCCAGCTTTTCGATTGCTTCCTGGATCAAATGCTCGCTCTCTAGGTCGAGGGCCGACGTTGCCTCATCAAGGATCAGGATCGGCGGATTCTTCAAAAACACGCGGGCAATAGCGATACGCTGTTTTTGGCCTCCTGAAAGCTTGACTCCTCTTTCCCCAACTTTCGTATCATACCCGTCGGACAGATTCATGATGAATTCATGCGCATTTGCGGCCTTTGCTGCCTCGATTACTTCTTCGTCGCTTGCTTCAGGCTTTCCTAACAAAATATTTGACTTGACCGATTCGCTGAATAAAATATTATCCTGCGACACCATACCGATTTTATCCCTCAGGGAACGGACCTTGAAAGAGCGGATATCTTTCCCGTCAAGAAGGATCTCTCCCTCGGTGACATCGAAGAACCTCGGAATCAGGCTGACAAAAGAAGACTTGCCGCCTCCACTCATCCCGACAAGCGCGATTGTCTCGCCTTTTTTCACATCAATGTTCAGGTTTTTCAACACAGTTTCGCTCTCTTCCTCATAAGCAAAGCTGACATTCCTGAATGAAATATCACCATGCACCTTGTCCAGCTCGACTGCGTCAGCCGAGTCCTGGATGTCGTATTTTTCATCCATGAATTCAAATACACGATCCATCGATGCAATGGCTTGCGTCAGGGTCGTCGATGAGTTGACAAGCCTGCGGAGCGGATTATACAGCCTGTCGATGTAGGCGATGAAGGCCACCATTTCCCCGATACTCAGGTTCCCCTGGATAACCTGATAACCTGAAAAACCGATGACGATCAGCGGGGCGATGTCCGTGATCGTATTGACTGCTGCGAACGCTTTCGCATTCCAGCTTGTATGCTCCAATGCTTTCATCAGGAAATTCTTGTTCTGCCGGTCGAACTGGGTCTGTTCGTAATCCTCGATAGCGAAGCTTTTAATGACGGAAATACCGGCGACGCGCTCATGCAAATAGCTTTGTACCTCTGCAAGGGCCTGCGAACGTTTCCGGGTCAGCTTGCGCAAGTTCCCGAAAAAATATTTTACCGAAAAAGCATAAAATGGGAACAGGATCAAGGAGACGAGTGTGAGCTGGACGTCCATCGTGAACATGATTGCAGCTGCGATCAAAATCGTTGCGATATCAAGCCAAAGATTCATCAACCCTGTAATCACAAAAGTCTTTGTTTGCTCGACATCGTTGATGACCCTCGAAATGACCTCGCCAGCCCTGGTATTCGAGTAGTATCTGAAACTCAGCCTCTGAAGATGGGTGAATAGCCTGTCCCTGATGTCATAAAGGATTTTGCTCGCAGTCCACTGCGCAAAATATTGCCGATAATATTCGATCGGTGGACGGAACACGACAAAAACGATGACCATAATGCCCATCACCCAAAATAACCTGCTCGATTTTTCAGCTGTGCTCATCGTTTCATTGCCGATAATATCGTCGAGGACAAATTTAATCAATAACGGGATCAGAAGCGGAATCGCGAATTTGAGGATTCCAATGAAAATTGTCCCGATAATCTGTATCCGATATGGTTTTACGAATTCTAAATATCTGCGTATGCTGCCCAACCTGTTTCCCCCTCACGGAGCTGTCTATCTCTAGTCAAAGCTCATTTTTATTTTGTTGGCAAGGTTGATTGAAGCGGAATCAACAGGCAAGCTTGATACAGCCAATCATTGAAAAAGCGCAGGGCTCCTGCCTTTCGGCGAATCATAGCCAGCCACCAAAGGTCGTTGCCGAGCAGCTCCCTGCTCTAAGTTAAAAACAACTGATTCTGGATCATTTGAAACTGCCAAATTAGGCAACTCTTCAAGAAAATTCAGTGGATAACAATTCCAAGGCACAAGAGTGCCCTGCTGGACAGGATTTCAAAATGGCTGATGCATATCCTTTTGGATTGAGCCTGATTGTTGACCGTGTTTGCTTAGATACTGCATGCGGTAAATACGAAACAAACCTGTTGATAAAAATCAACAGGCTTTTATCGGACTCCTTGATTTTTAGCGCCGGTAAGTCAAGTACCGCTCGTACCATATGTCGATGAAATCAGGCGCAAACGGACCTTTCCTCTGCCTGATCCAGCGCTTCAGCTTTTCTACATTGTACTTCAGGATTTTATCGATCACATCCGGATATTGCATTTCTTTTCTGTGTCTTTCATATTCATCTTCATCGAGTAAGTTGAACGTCATATCAGGGAAAACTTTAATATCAAGATCATAATCAATATATTTCAACGCTTCTCCATCAAAAATGAATGGGGAACTGATATTGCAGTAATAATACACGCCATCTTCCCGGATCATGCCAATCACATTGAACCAGTGCTGAGAATGGAAGTAACAGATCGCTGGCTCCCGTGTGATCCACGTTCTTCCATCCGACTCTGTTACGACTGTCCTGTCATTGCCGCCAATCACAAGATTTTGTGTTCCCTTTAAGACGGTTGTTTCTTCCCAGACCCGATGGATGTGCCCATTATGCTTATAGCTGTGTATCTGCACAGATTCACCTTCTGTGGGTACGCCCATGTTCTTCTCCCCTACTTTCCTTGCTGGAAGCTTTGCAACCTATCTATGCTTATTCTACCGATAAAATCAAAACGACAAAAGGCAACAAAGAATGATTCCTGTTTTTTATTATTATAACGGTTCAGCAGAGAATTTAAAACAAAAGAGCCACCGATTTCCATCGATGGCAAGCCAAAAACCGGGATAGTTTTATAAAAGTTCATTTTTTCCCGGGGGAAGGCTCAGTGGCTCAGCCTTTAAGCGATACCGCCCCAGTCAGCTCCTGATAAGTGCCGATCACTTCTTCTGTCTGCCTCTCGAATATATTGTGAATTTCCTTCAATTCCTGCTTTTTCATGTCAATCTCGGCCCGTACTTCCTTGAGCCCAGCTTTTAGCTTGAGGGCATCGAGCTGCTTTTCAATCTCCTGGCATCTTTCCAATTCAGACTGCAGATAGAGAAGCTTTTCCATCGTTTGCATCTGCGAAGAAACCAATTCATTAAATTTTTCCATCCCTTTTTCCACCACCTGTGAAATTTAATCTCCTAATAAGTATTCTGTCGGCCTGGCTATATTCCTTTGGCTAGTTATGTAGATGGATTGGAATCTTTGTCGAACTGCATTCCCCTAAAAAACCGCTTCCCTGCCCGCTGATAGGAATGACCTTAAATTCAGAGGATTACGGGATGGATCCAGGGATTCAGAGAGGCTTCATAAACTTCCTATAATCAATTGATCGACCATCGATTAAACTGACTCTGTGACACCCCAGCAAACCGACTCCAACTAAGATTAAGACAGCCTCAACCGTAAGATTCATTCCTTAGGATTAAATTCATTTTAAATGGAAGTAATATCCGGATTTCCCCTTGCTTAAGACTGAATTATGAAGAGGTTTCCGGGGGGCAAGCGGGAAAAAGCAATCGGAAAAGACACTTTCCAGATTGGAAAGTGCCTTTTGTGGTGATGTGATATTAGCGCTGTTGCTGCTGGCCAGCGTTTTGACCTTTGCGAGCTTCAGCTTGCTGATTTTGCTGGCGCACTTCCTGAGCGTTTGTTTCGCTGGCGAATTCAGTTCCGAATTGGCCTTGAGCAGATTGAGCATTTTTTTGTCTCACCTGCTGAACGTTAGTTCCAGCTTGAGTTTGGTTAGGTTGTTTTGCCATTGTTATCACCTCCACGAATATTAATGTAACCATTCGGGAGGTGGTCTATCCGGCTATTTTATTCCAAATTCAGGCAAGCAAAGCATTAGACAAGCAGGGAAATGCCTCCATCGACAATGATCGTCTGGCCGCGGATCATGCTTGATTCATCCTTGAGCAGGAACATTACCGCATTGATCATGTCATCGATCTCTACCATCCTGCCTGCGGGTGTCTTCTGTCTTGCCTCTTCTAAAAGTTCGTCCCTGTTCGGGAAATGCGTAAGGGCTTCCGTGTCGACTGCTCCGCCAGATACGGCATTGACTGCGATGTTCTTATCCGCAAGCTCGACGGCAAGGTACCTTGTCAATGCTTCGAGCGCAGCTTTTGAAACCCCAACCGAGGTGTAATTCTCGAGATAGCGGATCGAACCTAGTGAGCTGATGCTGACGATTTTTCCGCCTTCATTCCTCTCCATCAGCCTTGCTGCTTCCTGGGCGCAAAATAACAATGCCTTGCTATTGATGTTCATTGTCCAGTCCCAGTGGGATTCTTCAAGCTCCATAGCGGGCCGTAGCACTCCCGAAGCGGCATTGTTGACGAAAATATCGAGTCTGCCAAATTCCGCTTCGATTTGTTCGAACATCTTTTTGATTTTGCTGACATCCCCTACATTCGCTTTGACTGTGAGTACTTTCCTGCCCATCGCTTCTATTTCCTTTGCTGTTTCCTGGGCAGCTGTCCGGCTCCGGGCATAATTGATAACAATATCGTATCCTTCTTTTGCCAGCCTGATGGCGGCAGCCTTGCCAATCCCCCGGCTGCTTCCTGTGATCAATGCAACTTTTTGAGTCATATGTAAAAAATCCTTTCTTTCTCCTGTTTGTTTCATTTTAGCTTTTTCAGGTATATATGACAATGAGGAGGATAGTCTCTCTCCTGATAAAATATTGATTAGCGGAAAACACTACCCTTAGTTAGATATTATTTTCGAAAGGATGATGGCAATGTATGTTGGCCGGGATATGACAGAGCTTTCGATGATTCCGAAATCAGACTGGAAGGATAGTGAACTTGCGTTCTTCCAGCATTCACTGCAGCAGATGGTTCCTTACCTGAATGCTGAAGGACAGACAATCCACAAGGAAATCATTAAGGAAATCGAACAGAGGGGCGGCTTGAACAGAGGCGAGGCCGACTATACCCACGGTACGAAAGTAAACTACGACTGAAAAAAGGGCTGGCAAACCAATTCTGGTTAGTCAGCCCTTTTTTCGGCATCATATTGCTTCAGCATCTTTTGATATGGGACAGGAAATGCGTACTCTCCGATTTCCTCATCGGTCACAAGCTTCAGCCTAGAGGTTTCGGAAATGTCTCCTTCAAACGCTCCTTTGTATGCCTGGATGTTCCAAACAAGATGGGAAAAAACATGATCAATCTGGCCAATAGAATCGCCCACCTTCGGCCTGATGCCATAATGTTCTTCAAAATGCTCTGCCAACTCGTCCCGCTGCCGACGGAAGCCCAGAGACAGCTCCACGGAAGGAAACTCCCACAAATTTGCCAGCAATCCTGTCCCCGGACGTTTGCGGATCAGGATTTTCCCTTCTTCATTCGTGAAAACGCCTGCCGCAAGCTGGACATTCCTCTGCTTCTTCTTTTTGGTCTTCACCGGCAGCTGGTCCTGGACGCCTTCATGGAATGCATTGCAATGATCCATTACAGGGCACAAAAGACACGATGGAGATGTAGGCGTACAGATGAGTGCGCCAAGCTCCATCATCGCCTGATTGAAATAGGAAGGATTTTCATGGGAGATGATTTCCCTTACTGCTTGTTCAAAAACCTTACGCGAGGACGGTTTTGCGATATCTTCCCAGATCAACAGAATGCGCGATAAAACCCTCATCACATTTCCATCCACAGCCGGTTCAGGCTTTCCATACGCTATACTGAGAATCGCTCCTGCTGTATACGGTCCGACTCCCTTTAAAGAAGAGATTTCTTTAGGGGTATCAGGCACTTTGCCACCATATTTCTCTTGGACCTCCCTGACGGCTGCCTGCAAATTGCGCACGCGCGAATAATAGCCAAGACCTTCCCAAGCTTTCAATACTTTATCTTCATCAGCCTCTGCCAGCGCATCGATGGTTGGGAATTTTTCGAGAAAACGGGTAAAATAAGGAATGACAGTATCCACCCTTGTTTGCTGAAGCATGATTTCAGATACCCAAACCTTATACGGGTCCTTGTCCTGTCTCCAGGGCAGTTCCCGTTGTTCTGCCGAAAACCAGCTAATCAAGTCATCCTGAAAAGATTTTATGTTTATTGAACTTACAGTTGTCATATGATTATTTGCCACTTTTTGCTCCTCCTGGTGTTAATCGTTCCGGAAACTTGGGAATATATTAGTAATGTTCCTGCTTGATTGCCGCGAACCCAATCTTTTCCAGTCCTCCGGGGACAAAATCCTCCAGGCTGCCAAACACTGGATGGCTGCGGGAAAGACGCAGCTTTTTCAACGCATGGTAATGGGCTTCAGTCGGCAGATAGAAGGTTTCAACAAAATGGTTCAGCTGTTCCGACTGGCTGCAGGAGAACATATCAGCCTCAAAAACAGGAAGCATTGCAGAAATTTTGCTCAATACTTCTTTGTATGGTTCGAGTAGATTTTGTTTAATCTCGTAATGAACAATCATTTGGATCATGCGGGACAGCTCCTTTTTTTGAATTTCTCCCAAAAGGCCTGGTGCTGTACAGCCCTTTAAAAGTAAACTATAATCACAACCATGACAAGGATTTCAAATCAAATTTTTAACGAGGAGGGGGCTAATATGGATACAGGAACCCACGTTGTAATGGGCTTTGCGCTTGGCGGATTGGCCACGCTGGACCCAGTCGTCAGCGGAAGCTCCGCTACGGCCGGAAGCGTCCTGATCGCTACAATCATTGGCTCACAAATCCCGGATATTGATACAATTTTAAAGTTAAGGAATAACGCGGTCTATATCAGGAACCACCGCGGCATCACGCATTCCATTCCTGCAGTCCTGCTTTGGCCGCTCCTGATAACCGGGGTGATATACTCTTTTTATCCGGAAGCGAACCTGCTGCATTTATGGATTTGGACATTCATTGCGGTTTTCCTTCATGTTTTTGTCGACATTTTCAACGCCTATGGAACCCAGGCTTTAAGGCCGTTTTCGTCGAAATGGGTCGCTTTGGGGATCATCAACACGTTTGATCCGATTATTTTTGCGGTCCATGTCGCTGGATTGTTCCTTTGGGCTTTCGGGGCAGACCCCGGTTATACGTTCCTGGCGATTTACTTCTCCCTGATTGGCTACTATATCTACCGATACATCCATAAGCGCCGTGTCCTTAAAGCTGTGAAAAAAATCGTGCCCGACGCAACGGACATCATTGTCGCCCCGACAATGAGATTCCATCATTGGAGAGTAGCGGTCATGAACAAACGCCAGTTTTTTGTAGGGCGGGCCCATAAAAACCACGTCCGCATTCTCGATCAGTTCAACCGGGTTCCCGTGCCGGAGACACCTGTACTCGAAGCTGCTAAAAAAGATAAGAACCTTTCGGCTTTCCTTTCGTTTTCTCCGGTGTACCGCTGGGAATGCGATGAATATGATGATTATTACGAGGTCAGGTTCATCGATTTGCGTTACCGGAGCAATGGGTATTACCCCTTTGTTGCAGTCGTGAACCTTAACAAGGATCTGGAGATCCTAAGCTCATACACAGGCTGGATCTACAGTGAAGAAAAACTGAGGAAAAAACTCGAATTCATCCCAGGTGAAGGTTAAGGAAAGCATAAGCAGCCGATATATACCGGAATGCTGGAAACTCATCCATGAGAGGCATGAAATCGAGGCGGTGGAAGCTTCTCCTTGACTTCATCGCGTGTGCCAACCGGCCTAGCTAGGCTGGGAGCCGGCTGGAAAGTAAAAATTCATCATTAAGCTAAAAACCCTGGCAAAGAGCCGGGGTTTTTAGCTTAATGATGTTTTGGCCCCTCATCGCCCAGTCCCAGCAGATGCTTGTATTTGGGGTTTCTTTTCACAAAGTCATGGAGTTGGGCGCCATAGTGCTCGATCCATTGGCGGACGACCTTCTCGGTCACAGCGCTGCCCATATAATCATGGCCTGCTTTTGCATACGTGGCTTCAAAATCCTCCGATAATAATTCAACCCATGTCAACGCTTGTTCGTAGGTTAGCTCCTTATTCTTTTCCAGCAACAATTTGGCCAACCGGTCATGATATTCCTGCATGCAGCTCCTCCTTTGCCAATTTTTGATTTCATGCCTAATGCATCTTTATCCCATACTATTAATGCGTGCAGCCTTTGGCGTACACGTAATCTCACCTGTCATGGAGGCCCATATGCGCAATAAAGCGAAGAACTTCCCGAATGTGCATGGCAATAAGCTTGAAGGCGAACCGCGGGCAAAAGCGGAATATGCTTCCACAAGGGCGGATGGTACGATCAATACTCATCCGCAGGAACGCATGTATGCTTCATCCCATCGCGAGGACGATACTTCAGCCGCCATCAAAGATCAAAAATAGACTCAAGGCAAAACCAGAACTCATTTCTGGTTTTGCTCCAATTTTACCAGAAGGGAAATAGGGAGTGCTTCTTCTTTTCCAGTGCCTCCAAGGCGTGTCCCCCAGGCAAATATCCCATTCATATACCCAATTTTGAAATACTGTCCCGGATCCCCCTCGATTTGATAAACCTCCCCAGGCTTAAAATCTTCGGGATCCAGCAAATAGGCCTTTGCCATCGCGGCTTTCCGTTCAAGGACAGCATATTCGTTCACCATGCCCATCTGCTCAGCCTTCCTTGCTTTTTCATGCAAGGCAGCAATCTCCTGCTTCAATTCGTATTCCGACATCTCGCTGTAGCGTTTATCTCTTGTCATATCCTTCACTCCCGGATTGCTTTTGCTTTCAACATATTTAAATTTACTATATAACTAAAGTATAGCATGTAATTTTAAGGAGGCTATCATGAAAGCGATCATTATCACAGGAGCTGGTTCAGGGCTTGGAAGGGAACTCTCTTTGCTGTTGGCCGGTCAAGGATACCATTTGATTTTGGCAGGAAGGTCCGAAGCTAAGCTGGCTGAGACGAAATCCCGAATCGAGAAGTCCGGCGGGAACGCAACAACAATCGTACTCGATGTCAGGAATCTCGAGGATGTGAAAGAAAAGGCAATCCTGTTGAATAAAAAATTCACGCTATATGGTCTCGTCAATAACGCAGGAGTCGGCTATTTTGGCCCGTTCCTCCAGACATCCGACAAGGAAATCGAAGAGATGGTACAGATCAATGTACTAGGCACCATCCAAATGACAAATGCCTTCCTTCCTTATTTAGAAATGAACGAGGAAGGGCTTGTTTTGAATATCATATCGACAGCCGGGCTGCGCGGCAAGAAGAACGAGGCTGTCTATTGCGCAAGTAAATTCGCGGTAAGAGGATTCACCGAAAGCCTTCAAAAGGAATATGAAAACTCAGGGGTGCGTATCGTTGGAGCCTATATGGGCGGGATGGATACCAAGTTCTGGGAAGGCAGCGACCATGTCTCAGACCCTTCAAGGCTCCGGTCACCTGCCGAAGTAGCGGCATTGATCATCGACAACCTGGACAAGGAAGAAATCATTATAGAATCAAAAAAATCATGACAACTGTCATGATTTTTTTGATTCTTCCTTTTCCTTTTCAGAGATGAAGTGGTCAATCAGATCCATCGTAAAGCCTTTCCGGTAAAGAGCCATTTTCATTTTTTGCCTGTACTCATGTTCCGGGAGCGTCGCAAACTTGCCATGGAATTTTTCACCATGATAGCGGAGTGCCTCCATCTCATCCACTTCGTCTTTTTCCAGCTCTATTTCTTCAAGGGCAGCGCGGATAATCGAAAAGGAGTAACCTTTCCTTTGCAGCATCTGCTCAAGCTTCTGTTTAAGGATCCTTGAAGAATCCTTCCTATTTTTATGGGCATACTTTTCACTGAGCTTGATAGCTTTTGCAAGCTGGTCATCAAAAGTGGCTTCCCCAATCACTTTATCGATTTTTCCCTGATCAATCCCTTTTTCCTTTAACCCACGTTTGATCAGCTCAGCCCCCTTGTCAGTCGTATTCAATTGCGTACGTACAAAAGCAGCCGCAAATTCATCATCATTCAAAAATTTCAATTCATAAAGCTTGTGCACTGCTTCCTGGATGACATGCTCTGCCATGTCCTTCTTTTTCAGGTAGTCGCGAACTTCTGCCTCTGAACGCATTCTATATGCCATATACTGGACGGCCATATTGAAGGCTTTGCGGATATCATCCTGGACAAGCATTTCCGAGATCGACAACTCATCAAGTTCCATCCCTTTTTTCAACTGATGCCGGATCAGGACGTCTTCATCGACACTGAAAGCATATTCTTCACCGCTGCCACTGTCGGTAAAAATGCTGTATCGGTCCTTGTTATGCTTTTGAACAGATATTTTCGTAATGACAGGCATTTTTTTCACCTCTGTTTTAAATGTAACACATTGAAAGAGGGTATTTCATGGAAAAGGAAGTACAATTAAAGAAGTGGACCTTAAGGAGGAATCATTGATGAAGATAGTGATTACAGGCGGCACGGGCCTTGTCGGCCAGGCATTGACCAGCGAATTGATCCGAAACGGCCATAATGTGGTTATCCTTACGAGAAAAAGCAGGACGGCTGATAATCAAGGCATTCAATATGTCCGGTGGCTAAATCCTGGTGATAAACCTGAAGAAATGCTTGATGGAACAAATGCAATCGTGAATCTTGCAGGCGCCACGATCAACGGACGATGGACAGAAGATTACAAACAAAAAATCCTGGACAGCAGGCTGGATGCAGCCGCGGAAATCACCAGAATTATCAGCTCGTTGAAAACCAAACCCGAAGCGCTGATCAATGCCAGTGCAGTTGGATTTTATGGCACTTCCGAAGACGAAGTATTCACTGAAACATCGCCGGCAGGAAAGTATTTCCTTGCATCAACGACCGTTCAGTGGGAAGCTGCAGCAATGAAAGCAGGGGATTTAGGACTCCGTGTAGTATTATCCCGGTTCGGTGTCATACTCGATAAAAATGGCGGTGCCCTTCCAAGGATGGCGCAGCCATATAAATTGTTCGCAGGCGGCAGAGTCGGGTCAGGTTCCCAATGGCTTTCATGGATCCATATTGAAGATGTGGTCCAAGGAATCATTTTTGCGATTAAGCACCCCCACCTTGCCGGGCCCGTAAACTTCACAGCCCCCTCACCTGTACGAATGGAGCAGTTCGGAAAGACCCTGTCCAATGTCATGGAACGGCCACATTGGTTTCCAGTTCCTTCCTTCATGCTGAAATTGCTGCTTGGCGAAATGAGTATGCTTGTGCTTCAAGGCCAGCGGGCAATTCCTGAAAAACTCCTTACCTCTGGTTATGCCTTCCGCTATCCAGAGCTGAATCAGGCATTGAAAAACATTTTCGATGTTTAACCTTTCCGCCTGGGGAGATACTTGTAAGGTAAATCAGTTTGGAAGGGACGGATCCAGTTGGAAAAAAAGAAGCGCGAACAAACAAAAAACACTTTATCAAGTATGCAGGAAGTAACCTACAGCCGTGAATTCAAAAAGGCAGACCGGGCCGGCGGGTATATTGGAAAGAGATAACCTGTATGAAAGAACAGCAACCGGCAAACCTTAAAGGTGCGGGAATATTCCATTTCCGCATTTTAGACAGGAAGGGGTTTTCCAAATGGGACGTTCAAGAGGACAAAGAACACGCGACCGAAACAAAGCATCACTTCCACAGGTTCCCAAGAATCTTAAGTCTGACGGCCTTGATGTTGAAATCGCCCGTGACCTTGCAGACCATGATGATCTGGAAGCCATGGCCCGTTCAAAAGCAGCCGACGAACGTGCCAGGAACAGAAAATAACCCTTTAAACAAAGCAAAAAGCAGGATATTCATCCTGCTTTTTGCTTTGTTTAAAGGGGGAGGGGGAAATGTTCATCACAAGTAATGATGGGATCAAAGTTTGTGAATAAATTCACTAACTTTTGATAATTTAAATATACTCTATTTTTCTCCTCGATACAATGAGGTTCACCAATAATTCACAAAAAAAAATGCGGATATCCACAACGCTGTGGATACTGTTGATAACTTTCCACATGCCTTATCGAGCAACACTTGCTTAATTGAGGACAAACTCCCTTGTTTTTGTGGATAATGTGGATAAACCTGTGGAATACTTATGAATCAAGCATTTTATCTGTTGATATGTTTGAGGATAAAAAAAGCCGCTATCGACAAGCTGCGCAGATATAACCTCCCTGTACCAATCGTTTTCCAGAGTGCCGAAAGCCTGGCACACCTTATTTTCCTCCTGCTTTTTTACCAATGTTGCAGCTGTGATGAACTCGTCATAACTCTTTCCAAAAGCTTGAACAAATAAATTTATTCACCTTTACAAACAATAAAGCAAAATGCAATTCAAGGAGGGTTAGCAATGGCTAGAAGAAGAAAGATCCTTGTACCAGAAGCACGAGATGCGCTTGATGATTTGAAAGCCAGGGTCGCCGGTACGCTGAAAGCCGAAGATGCAAAATTCGAAACCGCGAGAGAAGCAGGTATCCCACTGAAAAAAGGCTATAACGGAAACCTGACAACCCGGGAGGCTGGAAGGATTGGCGGCAAGCTAGGCGGAAGCATGGTAAGGGAACTTGTAAAAATGGCACAGGAAAACTTAAAAAACAAATAAGATCCCTTGACAGCACAAAAAATATCATGTAAAGTTATATATTGCTTCGCCTTTATAAAAGAAGTAACTTGAAACACACCATTAAACAATGTAAACATGAAATGGCATTCTGCTTTATTTTTTAGGTAACAACTTATTCACACTGGATCGGCTTCGGAGCCGTTAGGATGCAAGAGAGGTAGGGCTTGCGTCGTTTAGGTTTTAAAAATGGCCAAGTGGAATTTTGTACCGCGGCACAGTTTATAATTGATGGACAATATACATCTTGTGAGGTAGCAAGTTACTCAAAAGCGGACCAAGCCGGTCCGCTTTTTCAATTAACGTAAGCCGGGCGTCCAGCCGATGGACGCCCGGCTTTTTTCAAAGGACGATCGTACTGAGCAAAATACCGATCGCGACTGCTCCGATTGTCGCCACAAGGCCAGGGACCATGAAGCTGTGATTGAGGATGTACTTTCCGATACGCGTTGTGCCTGTCCGGTCAAAGTTGATCGCCGCGACGACCGTGGGGTAGTTAGGGATGAAGAAATACCCATTCACCGCCGGGAACATCGCGATCAATAAAGCAGGATTGATGCCAAGCGTGATTCCAAGCGGCATTAACGTCCTGACTGTCGCAGCCTGGCTGTACAGGAGGATGGACAGAGCAAACAACGCTACGGCGAATAGCCATGGAGCTGCTGTAACAAGATCTGAGATTGATCCAGAGATAACCTCTATATTTCCCTGGAAGAAAGTATCCCCCATCCATGCGATGCCAAATATCGCGACAACAGCGGCGGCACCCGCCTTGAATACGCTGCCTGAAATAATCTCCTCTACTTTCGGTTTCGCAAGGATAATAATCATGGCGGCAATCGTCAGCATGACGATTTCGATAGCGGCCGGCATCCCCATTCTTGTGAAGACCCCCTCGATTTCCCAGCCCGGCCGGAGCTCTGGGATGGAACCAAGAATGACGACAAGGATAGCGGCAAGCAAAAAAAGTATGACAGAAAGCTTGGCGCCTGAATCAGCGGCATATGCTTTTTTATCTTTTTGGATCGGAATGAGCCCCTCTTCCAGGCGCTTCAAATACTCAGCATCCATGGACAGTTCCTTGCCCATTCTGCTTGCGGCGAACGCAGCGATCATGCAGGCAATGGATGTTGATGGAACACAGATCAGCATGATTTGCAGCAGGCTGATATTAAAGTCGGCCAGCAATGCAAGCATGGCGACAGTGGCGGCAGAAATCGGGCTGGCGGTAATCGCCTGCTGGGAGGCAATCACGGCGATTGACATCGGCCGTTCCGGACGGACCCCGGATTCCCTCGACACTTCAGCAATGACAGGAAGAACTGAATACGCAACGTGTCCAGTCCCTGCAAAGAAAGTGAAAATGTAAGTAACCATAGGGGCTATGAAAGTGATCCGTTTTGGGTTTTTCCGCAATGCTTTTTCTGCCAGATAGACAAGATATTCCATTCCTCCAGCTGCCTGCAATGCACCTGCAGCAGTTATGACAGCCAAAATCATCAGCATGACATCAATCGGAGCAGATGTAGGCTGCAGCCCGAATCCAAATACGAGGATTGCCAGCCCCACTCCTCCCATTACGCCCAGGCCAACGCCGCCAAGGCGGGCTCCAATAAAGATGCAGGCCATCACGATTAGAAATTGAATCCATAACATGTCCCTTCCCTCCCGGGTAATGATGATGCTTGATGCTGTACCATCCAAAGGAATGGCGCCTGTTCGTAGTGAATCATTTCACATAAAGTACCATAAAAAAATAAAAAAATGGGAAAAGAATCGTCAAGCTTCCTAAAAACCAAAAAACTTCTCCTTTTTTGGACACTATCCCACATTTTTTCCCATCAACCATCTTTTCTATTCCCGGCAATCTTCTAAAAGAAACCTTCAATCGGCATAACATTAAGGTCTACCTTGACCTGGTCAAATTGATTTTTAAAGACCTCCAGTAACAGGACGGCCCATTGCAGCCATTCCCTATTTCTTTTTGATCAAAACAAATGCCGGTTCATTCCGAACCGGCATTTGAGTATTCAAAAGCTTCCAAAAAAGCTCTTAATGGAATGTACTGTAACTTGGCGGTTTAGATGGGCGAGAGATGTCGTGAGCGGTATTCCTTTTGGACAAACCTCGACACAATTTTGCGAATTCCCGCATGTCGTGATGCCGCCCTCTCCCATGATGGCTTCCAGACGTTCTCCTTTATGCATGGCGCCTGTTGGGTGCGCATTAAAGAGGCGGACCTGGGATAAAGGCGCCGGTCCCATGAAAGGAGAATGATCATTCACATTTGGGCATGCTTCAAGGCAGCAGCCGCAGGTCATACACTTTGAAAGTTCATAAGCCCACTGCCGCGTGTTCTCAGGCATTCGCGGACCAGGACCTAAATCATGCGTCCCATCGATTGGAATCCACGCTTTCACTTTTTTAAGCGAATCGAACATTCTCTGCCGATCTACAGCCAGATCGCGAATCACAGGAAATGTGCTTAATGGTTCAATCCGGATCGGCTGTTCCAGGCGGTCAATCAATGAAGAACATGCCTGTTGCGGCTTTCCATTGATGACCATCGAACATGCACCGCAGACCTCTTCAAGGCAAACGGATTCCCAAATGACTGGTGTCGTTTTTTCACCCTTGGCGTTGACTGGTTTTTTCTGTATTTCCATCAACGCCGAAATGATGTTCATATTCGGGCGGTAGGGTATGTGAAAATCCTCAAGATAAGGGGCTGAAGTAGCATCTCTCTGCCTTTTGATGATTAAGTGGATTTTTTTCTCTGCAGGCATGATTACTTTGCTCCTTTCTTGGATTTTGTGTAATCGCGTTTTCTTGGTGCAATTAACGACACATCGACTTTTTCATAGGATAATTCAGGCAATTTCGTTTTAGGATTAAACTTGGCCATTGTGGTTTTCAGCCATTCTTCGTCATTGCGTTCTGGATACTCAGGCTTGTAATGGGCGCCGCGGCTTTCATTTCTTTGGTAAGCTCCAAGTGTGATCACATGCGCTAAATTGATCATTCCTTCAAGCTGTCGAGTGAATGATGCGCCTGAGTTGCTCCATCTTGCCGTATCTTCTATGTTGATCCGCTTGTACCGTTCTTTGAATTCCTGAAGTTTTTCATAAGTCAATTTCAATTTTTTATTTTCCCGCACGACTGTCACGTTTGCTGTCATCAGTTCCCCAAGCTCTTTATGGAGCAAGTATGCGTTTTCGTTTCCATCCATCTTCAGAATGGATTCATATTTCAGCTTGTCTTTGTTTACATACTGATCAAAGGTAGAATCCGGTATGGCGCTGGCTGACTTGTCCAATCCTTGAATATATTCCAGGGCTGACGGACCAGCAACCATGCCGCCATAAACAGCTGACAACAGGGAATTGGCACCTAAGCGATTCGCACCATGCTGGGAGTAATCACATTCACCCGCTGCAAACAGTCCTGGAATACTCGTTCTTTGATCAAAGTCAACCCACAATCCGCCCATGGAATAATGGACTGCCGGAAAAATTTTCATTGGGACTTTGCGCGGATCATCCCCCATGAATTTTTCGTAAATTTCCATGATTCCCCCAAGCTTGATATCAAGCTGTTTGGAATCAATATGTGACAGATCAAGATATACTTTGTTTTCTCCGTCTATTCCAAGCTTCTGGCTCACACAAACATCAAATATTTCACGCGTGGCAATATCCCTCGGGACTAGATTTCCGTATGCAGGGTATTTCTCTTCGAGGAAGTACCAAGGCTTCCCGTCCTTATAAGTCCAGACCCTGCCACCCTCTCCTCGCGCAGATTCACTCATCAGGCGATTCTTGTCGTCACCTGGAATGGCCGTAGGGTGGATTTGAATGAATTCACCATTCGCATAAACCGCACCCTGCTCATACAATCTGGCAGCTGCATATCCCGTATTGATCGTCGAATTGGTTGATTTTCCAAAAATTAGTCCAGGACCACCAGTCGCAATGATGACCGCATCCGCTGGAAATGGATGAATTTCCATTGTCCTCAGATTCTGGGCGGTTAACCCCCGGCAGATTCCCTCATCATCAACGACGGCCGAAACGAATTCCCAGTTTTCAAATTTCGTGACAAGCCCATCGACTTCATATTTCCTGACTTGTTCGTCCAGCGCATACAAGAGCTGCTGCCCGGTTGTCGCTCCGGCAAAAGCAGTGCGATGATGCTGTGTTCCTCCAAACCTGCGGAAATCAAGCAAACCTTCGGGTGTCCGGTTAAACATGACCCCCATGCGATCAAACATGTGGATGATTTTCGGGGCCGCTTCACACATCGCCCTGACCGGAGGCTGGTTGGCAAGGAAATCTCCGCCGTATACTGAATCATCAAAATGCTCCCATGGAGAATCATTCTCTCCTTTTGTATTCACTGCTCCATTGATTCCCCCTTGTGCACATACAGAATGCGATCGTTTTACGGGAACGATGGAGAATAAGTCAACCCTCGTGCCGCTTTCCGCTATCTTGATGGCCGCCATCAATCCTGCGAGACCACCGCCGACTATTGCGATTGTACCCTTGCTCATTTGAATGCCCTCCTATCCAGCTATCAAGCAAATGCAAGTATTGCGCGTACACCAATGATGGATAGTACGACAAATAATCCGAATGTAATATATGAAAATACTTTTTGTGATTTCGGGGAAACTGTGATTCCCCATGTGATCAGGAAAGTCCATATGCCATTCGCGAAATGATAAATGGACGAAACAATCCCGACAATGTACAATCCTAAAGAAACGGGGCTGTCTACTATATTGGCCATTAGATTGAAGTTTGCTTCGGCTCCAAAGAATTCGACTTGGACCTTCGTTTCCCATATGTGCCAGGTAACGAAAATAAATGTGATCACTCCCGTCAATCTTTGCAGGAAGAATTTCCAGTTCCGGACAAAACCGTATCGCCCTACATTGTTTTTCGCCTGGAACGCTATATAAATTCCGTAAATTGCATGGAAATACAGAGGAATGAAAATGATGAAGGCCTCAAGGAAATATTTGAAGGGCAAATTCACCATGATTCCTGCTGCCGTATTATAAGCATCCTGTCCCCATGTTGCTGTATAGTTGACGAAAAGGTGAACCGTCAGGAACACCCCGACCGGGATGATTCCTGACAGTGAGTGAAGCTTTCTGTATAAATGCTGGTTCCTTCCGTGCTCCATGATAACGCCTCCTTAAGTGCTGCCCTCGCTTACACCAATAGCTCTTCTTCCTTTTTTTTATCGATCAATTCCTTGCCCGAAATACCCGGATGCGTCATTTCAAATGGGTTAAGAATCGTATCGAGTTCCTTATTTGTCAACACCCCGCGTTCCAGTACGATTTCACGGACTGGACGATTTGATACAATCGCTTCCCTGGCGACAGAAGCTGCGGTTTCATATCCTACGTGCGGATTGATTGCGGTGATGACTCCTACGCTGTTATTGACGTAAGCTTTCATTCTCTCTTCATTGGCTGTAATGCCGCTTAAGCAATGTTCACGGAAGACAGCGAAGACATTTGTCATGATTTTTATCGATTGGAGGAGATTGTATACAATGACTGGTTCCATGACATTCAACTCGAATTGGCCCGCCTCCGCTGCCATGCTGATTGTCAAATCATTTCCGACAACCTGGAATGCACTCTGGTTCAAAACTTCCGCCATCACCGGATTGACTTTTCCGGGCATGATCGATGAACCTGGCTGCCGGGCAGGGAGATTGATTTCCCCGAATCCGCAGCGAGGACCTGAAGTCATCATCCTAAGATCGTTCGCGATTTTGGACATGTTCAGCATGCAGACTTTCAATGCAGCTGAAACTTCAATATAGCAATCGGTATTCTGTGTCCCATCGACAAGGTTTTCTGAACCCTTTAGCGGGAATCCGCTGAATTCCACAAGATAGTCCACAGCCTTTTGGATATAGACGGGATCAGCATTAAGGCCAGTTCCGACTGCCGTAGCACCCATGTTCACTTCGTATAAATGTTCCCTGGTTGCGCTGATTCTCTTAATATCCCTTTTTAAAACTCTTGCGTATGCCTCGAATTCCTGGCCAAGACGAATCGGAACGGCGTCCTGCAGATGCGTGCGGCCCATTTTAATCATGCCCGCAAACTCCTTGCCCTTTTTCATGAATTCCTCATGGAGACCTTCCATCACTTCAAGTAACCCTTCAAGAGTTGCCAGTGTTGAAAGGTGGATGGCAGTAGGGAAGGAATCGTTGGTTGACTGTGCCATATTGACATGTGAATTCGGACTGATGATCTTATAGCTTCCCTTCTGTTCGTCCATCAACTCCAATGCCCTGTTAGCAATCACTTCATTCGTGTTCATATTGATGGATGTGCCGGCTCCGCCCTGGATAGGGTCAACAATGAATTGATCATGCAGTTTCCCTTCGATCACATCATCTGCAGCCTTGGCGATTGCGTCCGCAATCTTCCTATCAAGCTGGCCGATATCAGCATTTGCGAGAGCGGCCGCTTTTTTCACGATAGCCATTGCCTTGATTAATGCTTCATCAATTCGGGAACCAGTTATCGGGAAATTCTCGATGGCCCGCATTGTCTGCACCCCATAATAAGCATTGGCAGGAACCTTTTTCTCTCCCAAAAAATCTTTCTCGACCCTGAATTGATCTTTCATTTTCTTCATCTCCCATTTTCAATGATGCGCAGCCGGCAACTAGGCCAACTGCGGTCCAAAAGATTTCTTACAGTACAATCGTGCTTAACAGGATACCGATTCCTACTGCGCCGGTTGTAGCAACCAGTCCGGGAACCATGAAACTATGGTTCAGGATATATTTTCCGATCCGTGTTGTCCCTGTTCTGTCGAAGTTAATGGCCGCAACTACGGTTGGATAGTTCGGAATGAAAAAGTACCCATTCACTGCCGGGAACATCGCGATCAATAATGCCGGGTTGATCCCAAGTGTGATTCCCAGCGGCATTAAAGTCCTGACAGTTGCTGCCTGGCTGTACAGAAGGATGGATAAGGCGAATAAAGCGACAGCGAATAACCAAGGCGCTGCTGTCACAAGATCAGAAATCGAACCCGAGATAGCGGCGATATTTCCCTGGAAGAAGGTATCCCCCATCCAGGCAATCCCGAAGATAGCTACAACAGCTGCTGCGCCAGCTTTGAATACGGATCCTGAGACGATTTCTTCGACTTTCGGCTTTGCGAATATGATGATCATCGCCGCGATGGTAAGCATCACGATTTCAATCGCAGCCGGCATTCCCATCCTTGTGAACACTCCGTCAATCTCCCATCCTGGGCGGAGTTCCGGAATGGACCCAAGAATAACGACCAGTACTGCTGCCAGCAAAAACAGGATGACGGAAAGCTTTGCACCTGGGTTGGCCGTATAGGCCTTTTTATCTTTTTTGATTGGTGCGAGACCTTCTTCAAGACGCTTCAGATACTCTGCATCCATGTTCAATTCCTTGCCCATCTTGCTGGCAACGAAAGCTGCGATCATGCAGGCGATGAAAGTGGAAGGGACACAGATTAACATGATTTGCATAAGGCTGATCTTGAAATCCGCCAAAAGGGCGAGCATCGCTACCGTTGCTGCTGATATTGGACTGGCGGTGATCGCTTGCTGCGACGCGATGACTGCGATGGACATCGGACGTTCTGGACGGACGCCTGATTCCCTTGAAACCTCTGCGATGACAGGAAGTACAGAGTATGCTACATGGCCTGTGCCGGCAAAGAAAGTGAAAATGTAAGTAACCATCGGTGCTATGAAAGTGATTCGTTTAGGATTTTTCCGCAGTGCCTTTTCAGCCAGATAGACGAGATATTCCATCCCGCCAGCTGCCTGGAGCGCACCCGCCGCGGTGATGACCGCCAATATCATCAGCATGACATCAATAGGTGCTGAAGTCGGCTGCAGCCCGAATCCAAATACGAGGATTGCAAGGCCAACGCCCCCCATCACTCCAAGACCGACTCCACCAAGACGGGCACCAATAAATATACATGCCATAACAATTAAAAATTGAATCCAAAACATTTTGGTTTCCTCCCTGGGAATGGATTGTTAAGTTATGAATGCTAAAGGCCAACATGAATTGCTAAAAATGACGTTTTTCACGAACATTGATTTTCATGACACCTTCTTTCTAATTTGTGAATGTTTTCACATTATTTTGTTCCCGAAAACGTTTCATTTCCAGGATATATGCTTTTACAGCTTCAGCATAACGATGCCCCTACGGAAAACTACAAATAGCTACACAAACTTCTTCGTTCTTAATATTTTTGTCAAATTTGCTGGCTGCCGAATCGATTCTCTCATTTAAAATAAATATGTACAGGATTCTGCCAATCTTCAGTGAATATTAATAACATCAAAGATTCTTCTAACAGGGGATGTTTTCATGAAGGAAAGGCTTCTTATATACCTGGCAATAGCGATTGCAGTACCGATTGCTGGTGAAATGAAATTTTACCCTTTAGAGGGGCATCTTAGGGTCAGCCTTGGGACTCCGGTTTTTTTCTTTTTTTTATTATGGTCGAGGAAGCTTCATCCATTATTATCCGGCTTAGTTGCCGGAGCTTCAGTTGTTGCTTTCAGGGTAGCTTTGCAGGGAATGACGGAAAATGCGCCTATATTAGAGGAAGTATTCACCATGCACTTCCCCGTTTTCTTTTATTACTTGACGTTTGCCCTACTGTTCTATTTTTTTAAAATCAACACTCTCTATGATCGGCCTTTAATGGTTGGCCTGCTTGGAGTGATTGTCGAAGTAGCTGCCAGCCTCGTTGAAATTGGTTTTCGCTCGATTTTTTCCCATATCCCAATCACCTTGGATACTTTCTTTACAATCGGCGGAATTGCCATCATCAGGAGTTTCTTTGTCCTCGGTTTCTTCAACATATTTGTGATAAGAGAAGCAAAGCTTGCTGAAGAACAGCAGCGAAAAAGGACTGAGCAAATGCTGATGCTCATTTCGAACTTATACGTTGAAATGATCCAGCTGAAAAAAACGATGAAAGATGCAGAAAACGTGACAGCGGACTGCTATAATTTCTACCGTGAACTAAAAGTTCAATCCCTTGAGGGCTATGCCAAGACTGCCCTTAGGATTGCTGGAGAAATGCATGAAATGAAAAAAGACAACCAGCGGATCTATGCCGGGCTGTCAAAATTAATGGTCAAGGAGAACTTGAATGATTTCATGACTATTAATGAAATTATCGAGGTAATCAAAACTTGCAATGAACGGTACGCCGATTCACTCGGGAAATCCATCGATATCAAAAGCGATATTTCAGGAGACCATCCTTTATACCACACATTCATGCTGCTCTCTGTTATCAATAACCTTGTTTCGAATGGGGTTGAAGCGATTGCTGAGTCCGGAAAGATTCATCTGAGGATTGATAGATGCGACGATCATGCCGTCATTCAAGTGAGCGACAGTGGTTCCGGGATATCCGCAAGGAATCGGGGACTCATTTTCGAACCTGGCTTCACGACCAAATTCGATCAGACAGGTGTATCTTCTAACGGGATCGGACTGTCATATGTGAAAAATGTGGTTGAAAATCTTGATGGCACCATAATGTTGGAAGACGAAAGCTTTTCTCCATTATACAAAACAATTTTTACCGTTACGCTTCCTATTGAAAGCTTAACTGAGAAGGGATGATATCCGTGAGATTTTTCATTGTGGATGATTCTGCGTCCATCCGTGCAATGCTGTCAAATATAATTGAAGATCAAGAGCTCGGGACCATCGAAGGGGAGGCGGAAGACGGATCAGAGGTATATGCAGATCTCCTTGAAACAAAACAGATCGATATCCTCCTGATCGACCTGCTGATGCCTAACAGGGATGGGATTGAAACCATACGGGAAATCGGGCCGGGCTTCAACGGAAAGGTGATCATGATTTCACAGGTCGAGTCAAAGGACATGATTGGCGAAGCCTATGAGCTTGGCGTCGAGTACTATGTTACGAAACCGATTAATCGTGTAGAGGTAATGAATGTCATCAAGAAAGTCAGTGAGCGGCTTGTTTTGGAACGGTCGATTCTGAATATCCAGGAATCACTGAGCTCCATATCGGCTCTCCAAACAAAGCCAATCCCTCACAACCGGAGCCACTCTATTGTCCCAGCAGGAAAAAATGCGCTGCTGGAGCTGGGGATCATTGGAGAAAGCGGCAACAAGGACCTATTGGACCTGATCAATGTTTTATATGATTATGAGAAAAAGGGAATAAGAGAGATTCCACCGTTGAAAGATCTATTTGAGGAAATTATAAAAAGGCGCCTCGGGTATACTGCAAGCCCTGCAGTTATCAAGAAGGAAACAAAAGCGGCTGAGCAGCGCGTCCGAAGGGCTTTGCACCAGGCACTGGAACACATTGCTTCCCTCGGGTTGACGGATTATGCCAACCCAAAATTCGAACACTATGCTACGACATTCTTTGATTATACCCAGGTTCGCATGAAGATGCGTGAATTAGAGGGGAAATCAAAAACCTGTGCCCTCCAGCCCCGTGCCAACATAAAAAAATTCCTCCAGGCACTCTATATGGAAGCAAGGCAGTCAATTGACTGACCAGGGGTTATAATGACCCTCTTTTTTAGCGGTTTTTTCCTATTTCCCGGGAAATTTGTCACTTTATAGACGAAATCTTCATTTTATTTACATAGGTTCTGAAAAAGAACAAAGAAAAGAGTTACATGGAAATGGATTTGCGTGGCTCCTCCCAAAAGGCTGCCACATTTCCTTCATGGATAGATCAGCTCAAAAAAGAAAGGTCTATTCCTCCTCAGGATCAGCTAGAAGGGCGGGATCTTGCAGGCGCTGCGGGCCAATGCGGCCCACCTCACCTCAGTGGAAAGCGGGAAGCCTTCGTGTGGAAACCATCCACCGCTTATTACGATAACAACCTTTGGTTATTTTCCATCTTTTTCCTTTCCAATTGACTGGTGTATAAATCATGGTAAAATCCTTTTTGTGAAAGCAGCTGACTGTGGCTTCCTTTTTCAATGACTCGGCCGTTGTCAATCACAATGATCTGGTCTGCATTCTTTACCGTATTGAGTCTATGGGCAATGATAAAACTGGTCCTTCCTTCAAGCAGTTGGTCCAATGCTTCCTGGATTTTCAGTTCGGTGATTGTATCGATGCTGCTGGTCGCTTCATCCAGGATCAGGATGGAAGGATTTGCGAGAATCGCCCGAGCGATGGAAAGCAGCTGTTTTTGCCCCTGGCTGATTCCTGCATCATCCTGGCTCAATTCCGTTTCGTATCCTTCCGGCAGCCTTTTTATGAACGAATGGGCATTTGCGGCCCTCGCTGCTTCTTCTACCTCCTGATTGGTTGCATCCAGACGGCCAAAGCGGATATTTTCCCTGATGCTTCCCTGGAACAGGAAGGAATCCTGCAGGACAAAAGCCATTTGCCGGCGCAGGCTATCACGGGTAATGCACCTGCTGTCATGTCCATCGATTAGGATCACGCCGCTATCCGGCTCATAAAAGCGGGAAATCAGATTGATGATCGTCGATTTCCCAGCACCTGTTGGTCCTACAAGTGCTATACTTTCACCCTGCCTAGCTGCAAAAGATAAATTCGAAACAGTATCCCCTCCCTTTTCATAGGAAAAAGAAACTTCCTTGAATTCTACACTGCCTTTGATCCCAGGCAGTGCGATTGCTTCCTTTTCATCGATGGCCTCTACTTCCGTACCAAGGATATCAAATACCCTATCGGCACCAGCCACTGCCGACAGGAGTGTATTAAACTGGTTTGAAAGATCGTTCAATGGCCTTGTGAACTGTCTGGAGTATTCGGTGAAAATGACTAACGTCCCGATTGATACCATGCCTTTTAAAGCAAAATATCCTCCGACTGCTGCCACCAGCGTGAAGCTGAGGTTATTCAGCATGTTCATCAGCTTCGGGATGAATCCGGTAAAAGTTTGAGCCCAATATCCGGATTGCTTCAATTCCTGGTTCTTCACTTTGAACTCCTCAATGACCTTCGCTTCCTGTGAAAAAGATTTGATGATTTTCTGTCCGGAAATCGCTTCTTCAATGTACCCATTCATGTCTCCCAGCCTGCGCTGCTGCTCTTTATAAAGCCGGCCGGTCCTGTTTGTGATCCATTTCATGCCTAAAAACATGAATGGGACAATGGTCATTGTGATTAGTGTCAGCAGCGGGCTCAGCCAGAGCATGACACCAACCGTCCCAAAGAGTGTCAGCACACTTGAAAATATCTGGATAACGGATGAATTCAGCGTTGAACTGACATTTTCAATATCATTCGTAACCCGGCTCATCAGCTCTCCATGCTGCCGTTTGTTGAAAAAATCGAGCGGCAGATCATGAAAGTGATGGAAAAGCTGCTCTCTCATCTTGTAAACTGTTTTCTGCGCAATGCCGATCATCCAGTAGTTTTGCAGCCATAAAGAAAGAGAATTCAATAGGTAGACAGCGGCCAGCCCGATCAATAACAAGATGAAGCCATCCGTAGACTTCGCAGCGAGATAATTGTCGATTCCCCGCCCCACCAAGAATGGCCCCATCAGGCCGAACACTGAACTGGCGACGACCATCAGCAGGACCAGCAGGAGCAGCTTCCTGTGGGCGGAAAGATAGGACCATATCCTTTTCAAAGTAGGTCCCAGCCTTTGTCTTTGCTGTTTTTTCGATTGTTTTTTCATCACTCTGCCTTCACCTCCAGGAACTGGGACTGGCAGATTTGCTGATAGAGGGAAGAATCGCTTAACAGTTGTTCATGGTTTCCATAGGCAATCAATCTGCCATCTTCAAGAAGAAGGATTTTATCGGCCTGTATTGCCGTACTGATTTTCTGGGTAATGACGACTGTCGTACACTTGTGCTTTGCGATGGCGTCCAGCAGCCTCGCCTCTGTTTTCAAATCGAGCGCGCTCGTGCTGTCGTCAAGCAACAGGATTTTTGGCTTCTTGATTAGCGCCCTTGCAATCGAAAGCCGTTGTTTTTGCCCGCCAGAAAGATTGACGCCTTTCTGTCCAATAAGTGTTAAGTACTGGTCCGGCAACTTTATGATCGTGTCATGGATTTGGGCGCTGCCGGCTGCCTCAACCATTTCCTTATAGGTAGCCTCTCCCTTTCCCCAGGAAAGGTTTTCCTTGATCGAGCCGCTGAACAGCAATGCTTCCTGCGGTACATAGCCGATTTGCTCACGCAGGTTTTTCAGCTTCATTTCCCGGATGTCATGTCCGTCAAGCTTTATTTTTCCAGAGGTGGCATCATAAAGACGTGGAATAAGCTGGAACATGGCCGACTTTCCGGCTCCTGTAGCTCCGAGGATCGCAACCGTTTCCCCGGCATCAATTGTAAAGGATAGATCATGCAGTACCGTCACATCTGTATTCGGGAATTGGAAGGAAACGTGGTCAAACTCAATTTTCCCTTTCGAAAGCCTATTTTCCTCGCGGCTTTCCTCTGTATCCAGCAAATCGATTTCCTCATCCAACACTTCTGTCACCCTTTCCGCAGAAGCCTTTGCACGAGAAAAAGCCATTATAATGAATGAAAACATCGAAAACGCTGTGGTAATCCTTGCGGCATAGTTAATGATCGCAACAACTTCCCCGACCGTCACAGCCCCTCTTTCGATTTCCAATTTTCCTGACCAGAGGATTGCAATGATGCTGATATTCATGAAAAGCAACAGGATTGGAATCGCCGACTCTGTCAACCTGAGGGCAAATACCGTCCTTTCCCTGAGTTTTTCGTTCACTTCATTGAATCTGGTTTCTTCATAGTTTCCTCTAGCGAAGGCTTTGATCAGCTTCATGCCAGCAAGGTTTTCCCTCATCACCGCATTCACTC
Source organism: Bacillus sp. REN3 (assembly GCF_017912555.1). Taxonomy (GTDB): domain Bacteria; phylum Bacillota; class Bacilli; order Bacillales; family Cytobacillaceae; genus Mesobacillus. Next base: position 51,057 of record NZ_JAERSD010000025.1, read on the forward strand.
GATCCAGCCGTCTTTGGACACTTTTGAATAATTTCGCAGCCATTTTCATGATCCAGACCATGAAAAATAATAATGGCGGGATCACGATAACGAATACAAGAGCCAGTTTCACATGAACCAGCAAGGCCATGATGATTCCTCCGATGACAAGCAGGGGCGCTCTCATCGCGATCCTCAAGCTCATGAACAAAACATTTTGCAGCTGGGTCACATCATTGGTGATTCTTGTGATCAGCGAGGATGCGGGAAAACTGCTGAAATTGGCAAAAGAAAACGACTGTACCTTTTCGAACAGTTTTTCCCGCAAATCAAATCCAAAGCTCTGGCCTGCATGGGCCGCTATGAATGAATTGGTGATCCCGGATGCAAAAGCAAGGAGTGAAAGCCCGAGCATTACCCCTCCCCATTTTATGACGGTATCAAGATCTCGTTCGACAATGCCTTCATCGATGATTTTAGCCATCAGCAGCGGCTGCCACAGTTCGACAGCAAGCTCTACAAGCATCAAGGCCAGCGCTGCCGCTATCGGGATACGATAGGGTTTTGCAAACGAAAGGATTCTCATGCAGTACTCCCCCTAAAAAGAACACACACTATTTCGTCCAACGAATTTTATCATTATTTTATCACAATAGAAGGGAGAAAATGGCTTTAAAAAATCCAGTCCCTTTCAGGACTGGATTTTACGATAAAGCAGATAGGAATAAAGGTACGGAGCAGTAAGAGTAACGGTAATGATTGAAATGAAAATCCATTGCTTCCAATCTGCTGGTATAAAAGTCGTCAGCATGATCAAAAAGCCGCCGAAAAAGAAAACCCTGGCTGTCATCCTGTGTGTCCGTTTCCAGACCTCATCGTTGCTCAGTGTCCAGGGAGTCCGGATCCCCAGGAAAAAATTCGAACGGACATGCGGCATATAATTCCCAAGTACCATGAACATAATCCCTGCAACCAGCGGGCCAATGCTTGCAATCGGGACATCGTAGCCAGCGCCATTCAGGATGACCAGCAGGCTGATGACAAAAAATACACTCATCATCACATTCAAGATGATGCTGTAGCTTTTGCCAAAGTACTTATAATTCTTTTTGCGCGGATCAATCTTTGGCAAATACACCATTGAAACATACAGCAGCGCCATGATACCAACATTGGAAAGCATTGCATAAAGTTTTGCCGCGTAATCATCAACTTCCCCGCTTGCATTCCAATGGACAGGCATTTGTTCCGGCAGGTTCGGATAAGCAATGATCCAGGCAATGACGGTCAGGCCAATCAATGTCAAAGGCAATACATGATTTTTCATATCAGTTTTCTCCTTCCTTCTCTTTCTTTTCTGTAAAACTGAAAGCCCAGCTAATCAACTCCTGGAACACAGTCAGGTTGAGTGAATAAATGATGAATTGTCCTTGTTTCTCGTCCTGGACCAATCCAGCATGCTTCAGTAATTTAAGATGCTGGGAGATGCTGGGCTTGGAAATGTTGAAATGGTCGGATATTTCCCCAGCTGTCCTATCCTTTTCTTTCAAGAGATCCAATATCTTTCTTCTCGTAGGATCTGACAGAGCCTTAAATGCTTCATTCACTGGAATCCCCCCTCTCAAAAAGGTGTGACGGAGTTTTCTTATTAGATATTTAGTTATTTAACTAAATATTAAAGTATTTTACATCAAATTGCAATAAAAAATGGAAAAAACCTGATTTCTTTTCTATTGCAAGCAATATCCGTCCATTTACCAACAGCCACAGCCCCATTGGATCATAAGGATAGGACTATTTCCTTTTGCAAAACCTCTCAGGTGGCTCTTCTTTTTAATGCTTTGTCCCTTGACGACACTCATGGCAGGACTTCCAGGCATTTATACAGAATGGACCCCCACGCATTGGTTCAGAATGGCGATTGATTTATTTTTATCGATTTTCCTGTCAACTTAAAAGCCGGCTGCTCATCTGCAGCCGGCAAACAAATCAGGATTTTTGCGTTAAGTGGTCTTTTAGCTGTTCGCGCAGGGCGCGTTTGAGGAATTTCCCGACGGAAGTCTTTGGAATCTCCTCCATGAAGACGATGTCGTCAGGAAGCCACCATTTGGCGAATTGGGGAGTGATGAACTCAAGCAGCTCCTGTTTCCCCACTTTGCCCCTGAAGGCTTCTTTCAAGACAACGCATGCTACCGGCCGCTCTTGCCACTCCGGATGGGGAACTGCGACAACGCTCGCTTCAAACACCGCTTCATGGGCCATCAAAGCGTTCTCAAGGTCGACAGATGAAATCCACTCTCCTCCGCTTTTGATCAAGTCCTTCGTACGGTCGACCAGCTTGATTGTCCCTTCTTCATCAACAGTGGCCACATCGCCTGTGTACAGCCAGCCATCCCTGAACGCCTCGGCGCTGCGTTCATCCCTATAATACTCATCAGCAATCCAAGGGCCTCGCAGCAGCAGTTCCCCAGCTTCCTTGCCGTCCCACTTCACCTCCCCGTTTCCGCCGACAACCTTCATTTCCAGCCCGGGCACAAGCAGCCCCTGCTTGGAGCGGATGTCGAGAATTTCGTCTTCATCGAGGCCAAGCTGATAGCTCTTAAGACGGGAAACGGTAGCAAGCGGAGTCGTTTCCGTCATTCCATAGGCATGGTGGAAAGGAATCTTGTATTTTGTCTCAAAAGCTTTGATCATGCCTCGCGGAGCAGCTGATCCTCCACAGACAATCGCTCTAAGGGATGAGGTATCATAGCTGCCTTTCTCAAGCTCATTGAGCAGTCCAAGCCAGATAGTCGGCACTCCCGCGGTAAAAGTGACCTTCTCCTGTTCGATCAATTCGGCAAGCAGGTTTGGCGTGAACATCGGCCCTGGAAGCACTTGGGTCGAGCCGAACCAGGTGGCCGCAAATGGCAGGCCCCATGCATTCACATGGAACATCGGCACGACAGGCATGCAAATGTCCGTTTCTGACAGGGCTGCTGTGTCGGCAAGCCCAAAACTGAAGCTGTGAAGGACAATCCCTCGATGGCTGTAGACCACCCCCTTCGGATTGCCTGTCGTCGCTGAGGTAAAGCACATTCCGGCTGGTTCATTCTCATCAATGTCTTTCAGGAACCCGAAACCTGGATCACCTTCCCGCAGGAGTTCTTCATACGAATACACAGGTGCAAGCGTTGTTTCCGGAAGCTCCTGACTGTCAGTCATTATGACGTATGCTTCTACGGTCTTGAATTTGTCCTGATTCCGCTCGATCAGCGGCAATAAATCCTCGTCAACAAACAGAATCTTGTCTTCTGCATGGTTGATGATGTAGGAGAGATGTTCAGGAGAAAGTCGGATATTGATTGTGTGGAGGACAGCTCCCATTCCTGGCGCAGCAAAGTAAATTTCGAGATGGCGGTGGTGGTTCCAGGCAAAGGTTCCAACCCGATCGCCCTTTTTGATTCCCAGCTTTTCAAGCGCACTGGCCAGCTTCCGTGTCCGTTCGCCGATTTCTTTGTACGTGAACCGGTGTATACCAGAAAGAGTTCGGGATACAACCACTTTTTTCGGGAAAAACTTTTCTGCTCTTTCCAAAAGCGAACCAATTGTCATTGGCACATTCATCATACCGACATTTCCCCTTTCGTTCCTCCTAAATGGATAATACCATCCCTTTTCCAGGCGCTGATCTGTTGTTCACTGGCTGCAAGCCACTCCCGCAAAATGGGCTCCGTCCCGCTCCCTTTTTCCGGAGGGGAAGATGCAGCTCTTTCTTTTAGATCACCATGCATTTTCACTTGTCCCCGGCCGAACACGAATCCCTTCTCCTTAAAATAAGGAAACTCGGACAATTCGCCTGCTTCCAGTACTGGGGCGAGGCAGCAGTCCACCTGTTGTCCGAAGCGGATCCAGTCTTTAAAGCTCCTTCTCTTGAATAGATTCGTCAGTTCAAGGAAAACAGGATTTCCCGGTTCCGTTTTTGATAGATGGGCCGGTATCCAATCTTCCCTGCCTATTGCCTCGCAAAAATTCCGCCAGAATTTTGGCTCGAGCGCGGCGAGGCTTATATAGCGGCCGTCACTCGTTTCATAGAGTGAATAGGCGACGACGGTCCCGTTCAGGACCGATACGCCATTAGGATAGCCAGTCTCTCTTTCGATCAGGACATGGTTTGCCATCATGGAAGCCAGGTTGTCTGCCAGCGAGATGCAGTGATGGCTCCCTTTCCCCGTCCGAAAACGGGAGACAAGTGCGGAAAGAATCCTTTCACTTGCAGTAAGCCCGCCAATATAGTCAGCGAATGTGTTGGTTGGATGCACCGGTCTGCCTTCCCGATCCTTCAATTGTGCAAGGGCACCACTGATGCTCATGTAATTTAAATCATGGCTGCCAAGTTCACTCATTGCCCCTCTGTTCCCGTAGCCGGTGATCGAGCAGTACACAAGACCTGGGTTTGACGCACTAAGGGATTCATAGTCGAGGCCGAACTTTTCCATAACGCCTGGCCGGAAGCTTTCAACAACAACATCCGCACTTTCAATCAACCCGAGGGCAATTTCCCTGCCTTTCTTCTGTTTCAAATCCAGGACAATACTTTTCTTGCCGCGATTATGGGCCGTGAAGACGTGCCCTTCTCCTGTATTCCTCGCCGGGTCCCCTGCTGGCGCTTCAACCTTTACAATCTCTGCGCCAAGCTCGGCGAGCCTTAAGGTCGCGAATGGCCCGGGAATGTAGTTGGTGAAATCGACAACCTTGATGCCATCAAGCATCCCTGGCATCATGTCGGCAGCCCCTTTGAAGGAATCTCCTCCATTTGCTTGCGGAGCATGAATTTCTGGATTTTACCGCTTGCATTCCTCGGCAGCTGTTCTACGAAAAGGTATTTCCGGGGCCGTTTGTAATTTGCCAGGCTGTCGCTGCTTTTGCACCATTCATCAAGGTCTCCCTCCGTGACGAGTGGGTCTTTTTTCACGACAAAAGCCGTTACGCTTTCTCCCCAACGATCATCCGGCTGGCCTACAACAGCTACATCAAGCACTCCTTCATGGGCATGGAGGACGTCCTCTACCTCGCGGGGATAGACATTCTCTCCACCGCTGATGATCATGTCGTCGACCCTGTCCTTCACCCATAAATAACCATCGTTATCCAGGTATCCGATATCACCCGAATGGTACCAGCCATCGGCCATTGCCTTTTCAGTCGCTTCTTCCCGATTATAATAGCCAATCATCATGCACGGCCCCTGGACGATAATCTCCCCGCTTTCTCCCGGCGGCAGAGTATCTTCGGGATTTGAGACTCCATCCTCGTTCGGCCTGACAATCCTGATTTCATGATTCAGGCACGCCTGGCCAGCAGCACCTGCCTTCGTAAGCTGATCATCCTCACCCAGGAATGTGATCGCCGGTCCCATCTCCGTCATGCCGTAAGCCTGGACAAGCTTGATCCCTAAACGATCATGGCAGGCGTGGACGAGAGATGGCGCCATTGGCGCGGCTCCATAAAGTCCGAGCTTCAGGCTTTCGATATCATAGTCTGAGAGGTTTTCCTGCAAAAGCATGTTCCACATCGTCGGCGCAGCAAAGAATTTCGTGATTTTTTCAGAGGAAATCAACCTCAGGACATTTTTCGGTTCAAAATGGTGGAGGATGACATTGCTTCCGCCAGCATGGACTCTCGGAAGGAAGGCACAATGCAGTTCCGCGCAGTGGAACATTGGCGCTGTCACCAGCCCGACATCCCCGGATTCAAGCTTTGTTGCCGCGATGACAAGCAAGCTCTGCTCCGCTATACTCCGATGCTTGTGCATGACTCCCTTTGGCCTGCCAGTCGTGCCGCTAGTATACATGATGGCGTACAAATCATTTTCATCGATGTCAGCATGGACAGGATCTGCCTTTGCTGCCCTGACTTTTTCGTGGTAGCTTTTAGCATAGCCTGGCGGTTCCTCATCAATGAACCAGAAAGCGATATCCGGAAACCGGTTTTCAATCGAGGTAATCACTGGCTCAAGAGCTTTTTCAAACAGGACAACTTTCGGTTCTGCATCCTTAAGGATAAAGGCGACTTCCTCGGACATCAGCCTGAAATTGATTGGATTGAACACCGCGCCGATTTTGGCGCAGGCAAAGAAAGCGGTTCCAAGTTCTTCGGTATTGAACAGGAAGGTCGAAACCCTGTCGCCTTTCCTGACACCTTCAGCAAGCAGCGCGTTTGCCAGCCTATTCACCTCATCATTCCATTCACGGTAAGTAAAGCGGACATTTTTGCGGACATCATGGAGAGCTTCTTTGTTCGGATACTTCTTCACCGTCAGGTCGAAAATCTTGCCGATTGTTGTACTCAATTTCATTCCTCCTTCAATGTCGATCCAAGGCTTTACTGTGGTACCATCTTTTAGCATCTTTGATCAATCAAGCCGTTCGATGATCGTCGCGTTTGCCATGCCATGGCCTTCGCACATCGTCTGCAAACCATAACGGCCTCCAGTCCTTTCAAGTTCATGCATCATCGTCACCATCAGACGCGCTCCGCTCGCTCCAAGAGGGTGGCCAAGTGCGATTGCGCCTCCATTCGGATTCAGTTTGGCAGGGTCGGCGCCAGTCTCTTTAAGCCATGCCAGCGGCACAGGGGCAAACGCCTCATTCACTTCGAACACATCAATATTTTCCAGCTTCAGCCCAGACTTTTGCAGGGCTTTCTCTGTAGCCGGTATTGGTCCTGTGAGCATCAAGGTCGGATCGGATCCGACTACCACTCTTGTATGGACTATGAACCGGGGTCTTAATCCCAGTTCTTCAGCCGTATCCCTGCCCATCAACAAAAGTGCAGCCGCTCCATCGCTGATTTGGCTGGAATTCCCTGCATGGATGACTCCATCTTCCTTGAACACTGTCTTCAATCCGCCAAGCACGTCCGCTGTTGTCCCATCCCGTGGTCCGGAATCCTCGGTCATCCGTATTTTTTCTCCAGTTTCGCCGGTTACTTCAAGCGGCATGATCTCACGTTCAAAATAGCCTTCAGCCTGGGCCTTCAATGCCCGGCGGTGGCTTTCAGCAGAAAACTCATCAAGTTCCCTGCGGGTGAATCCGTATTTTTCGGCAATCCGCTCTGCGGACAAACCTTGATGGATCAATTCAAACCTGTCCTTCAGCTTCGGGCTGAATGGTTCAGCATTTTGATAGTTCGACCCCATTGGCACCCTTGTCATATTCTCTACTCCGCCGGCAATCACGGCATCCATGTCCCCTGCAAGGATGGCCTGGGCAGCGAAGTGGACAGCCTGTTGGCTTGAACCGCATTGGCGATCAAGCGTGACACCCGGAACCTCTATTGGAAAACCGGCCGTCAACGCCGCAACCCTGGCAATATCACCCGCTTGCTCACAAGACTGGGTCACACATCCAAAAATCACATCCTCCACAAGCCCTGGGCTGATTCCAGCCCGTTTGACTACCTCCTTCAGCACCTCCGCAGCAAGGTCATCCGGGCGGATATCCTTAAGCAGACCCTTCCTTCTGCCTACCGGTGTCCTTACCCCTTCCACAATCACTACTTCACGCATCTAAACCTTCCTTTCTATTCCATACTTTTTTCCTCAGCACCTCAAAGCCCCATATTCTTGGCGATGATCGTCTTCATGATTTCGTTCGTTCCCGCATAGATGCTGGCGACCGGAATATCCCGGAACCTCCTGGCAATCTCGTACTCTTCCATATAACCATAGCCGCCATGGAGCTGCATGCACTCGGCGGCAATTTTCCGGGCATTATCTGTCAGCTTCCACTTCGCCATCGAAACTTTGGTGACAATGTCCTGACCTTCGATATGCTCGGCGATCAGCTGGTCGAGAAAAGCTCGGCCCATTTCCGTTTCCGTTGCCATTTCGACAATTTTGAATTGTGTGTTCTGGAACTTGCTGATTGGCCTGCCGAATGCTTCACGGCTTTTCACATAGTCAATCGTCTGTCCCAGCATCGTCTCAGCAGCCACCTGTGCGGCAATCGCGACAAGCAGGCGCTCCTGCTGCAGCTTCTCCATCAGATAAAGGAAGCCCTTGCCCTCCTCGCCAAGCAGGTTGTCCTTCGGCACCCGGCAGTCCTCGAAAATGAGTTCTGCTGTATCCTGGCAGTGCAGCCCGACTTTATTCAGCTTCCTGCCCCGCGAAAAACCAGGTGCGTCCCGTTCAACCACAAGCAGGCTGACCCCTTTATGCTTTGGATTTGCCTTTGGATCAGTTTTGCAAGCTACAACAATCAAGTCGGATTGGATGCCGTTCGTGATGAATGTTTTCTGCCCATTCAAAATATAATAGTCTCCATCGAGTATCGCTGTGGTCTGGATGTTCGCCAAATCCGAACCGGTGCCTGGCTCGGTCATCGCAATCGCCGTTATGAATTCCCCCGTCGCGCACTTTGGCAGCCATCGCTGCTTCTGTTCCTCCGTACCATAGGCAGTAATATATGGCACCACGATATCATTATGGAGGCCGACCCCGACAAGCCCGGAACCAACACGCTCAAGCTCTTCGTTGATGACCACGGAAAAGCCCCAGTCTACACCGCTGCCTCCATACTGTTCATCTATATCCGGACAAAGGTACCCCTGCCCGCCCAGCTTAGTCCAGAAGGAACGCGGAACCATCCTTTCCTCCTCCCACTGATCATAAAATGGATATGCTTCTTTCTCTAAAAATTTCCTCAGCGACCTACGGAATATCTCATGGTCATCTGTTAAATAAGGATGTTTCATTTCGTCTCTCCTTCCACATTTGCAGCCCCTTTATAGCTTTACTTCACTCAGCCTTTGCCGGAGCTGGTATTTCAGTATTTTCCCGGAAGCATTCCGTGGAAGTGCCTCCTCGATGAAAATCCTTCTTGGGACCTTATAGCCCGCGAGCTTTTGGCGGCAAAAGCTTTTCAGTTCCTGTTCATCGACCATTGCATCCTGTTTTGGCACTATGACGGCACACACGGCTTCTCCCCATACTTCATCGGGAAGGCCGATGATTGCCGCTTCCAGTACAGCGGGATGCTCATACAAGATTTCCTCCACTTCGATTGAATACACGTTCTCCCCGCCGGAAATGATCATATCCTTCTTCCGGTCGACGAGCGTGATGTAACCTTCTTCATCGATGGTCGCAAGGTCGCCTGTATATAGCCAGCCGTCCTTTATTGTTTTTGCAGTTTCTTCTGGCTTCCGGTAATACTCTTTCATGATCGATTCTCCCTTGAGGATGAACTCTCCCACCCCGCCCGGCAGGACGTCCTCGCCTTCCTCATTGACCACTCGCGCTTCTGTCAGAAAAGCAGCCTTGCCCCCCTTGCCGAGATGATGCCTATGCCCTTCCGGATCGAGGAGGATCCCGCCTGGACCAGCTTCAGTCAAGCCGCAAAGATTATAGAACTGGTCAGTCCGGAACAGTTCGATGCTTTTGCGGACAAGCTCAGGCGGCATCGGCGCTGCGCCATACCCGCATCTTTTTATCGCAGAAAGATCATAGCCAGCTGCATTCGGCACCTGGAGCATGAAGTTGTACATGGCCGGAACTCCGAAGAAGTGAGTGATTTTATGTTCCTGGATTGCTTCAAGCGTTTTTACCGGGTGGAAATCGCGATGGATGAAATGCGTTGCCCCAAGGACAATCCCTGATATCAAAAATAGATTCAACTGGGCGGAATGGAATAACGGCGCAATATGGAGAAAACGTTCCTGCTGGTTGATGCCCATGCTGATCATCATGGTCAGGCCGACATTGAAGACCCGCTTGTGGTCGAATAAGGCTCCTTTTGGCCTTCCGGTCGTGCCGGAAGTGTACAGGATTTCGAGGTCGTCATCCTCGCAGACATCCAGTTGCGGGTTAACGACGCTTTCCGCGTAGATTCCAGCAAAAGAAAGATGTCCCGGCACGTTCGCGGCACCTGAAACAACGACATGCTCCACCCCTGCTCCCTGCCTTGCCCCAGCGATGACATCCTCGAACTCGTCATCGCAGAAAACAAGCGATGTACCTGACTGTTCAAGAATGTAATGTACTTCAGAAGCTGTTAAGCGAAAATTAATCGGGACGACGACAGCACCAATTTTGGCGCTTGCAAAAAAAGCAAAAACAAAGTAATCGGAGTTCTTCATCATCAGTGCAATCCTGTCTCCCTTCCGGATTCCAAGAGCAAGCAGACCATGGGCAAGCCTGTTCACCTCTTCATTGAATTGCCTGTAGGTATACTCCCTTCCTTCACAGACGATCACAAGCTTCCCGGGTGTCTTCCTCGCATTTTGCTCCAAATATGAACCGATATCCATCCGCCATCTCCCCCTTTTTAATAATGGACTCAATTATGTTCTTGCAATAATTGTGCCAATTTTCAAAAAAACACGAGAGATAGCCTTTTCAATGAATAAGATAGGTCACCAAAATGAAAAGGTGTCCGGATTTTGGACACCTGATTTGGACGGTGGCGTTTTTACTCTCTTTCATCGCTCCGTTTCAATATTGATAGACTTGACCCAGAATAAAACCGGGATCGTGAAGACGTACTGTCTTTGGTGATCTGGTAAATAGATAAACAAGAGAATGGCTGCCAGCAGAAATAGAGGAAGCAGCAGCCAATACTTTTTCCAATGCATCCTTTTTCCCTTATACTGTCAGCTGATATTTCTTCAATTTTTCATATAGCCCCGAACGGCTGATCCCAAGCATCCGTGCCGCCTGCGCTTTATTTCCATTCGTTTGCATCAGCGCTTTGCGGATTGCTCCAAGCTCGGCATCTTCAACAAGACTGGTCCTGACAGGGGGCTGGTCGGCAATTTGGCTGACAAGATAGCCCGGCAAGTCTTCGGATTGGATTTTCCCATGCTCGGCAAAGGTCATTGCCCGTTCCAGGACATTCCTTAGTTCACGGACGTTGCCAGGCCATTCGTAATGCAGCAAGGCTTCCATTGCCTGCTGTGAAATGCCTGTTATCGTTGTGCCAAGCATCGAATTAAGTTCCTTCATCAAGTTCTCGATCAGGTATTCGATATCCCGTATGCGTTCGCGCAATGGCGGGATATTCAACGAGATGACATTCAGCCTGTAATATAAATCTTCCCTGAATTCACCCTCCTTGACCATTTTTTCAAGATTCCTGTTTGTCGCGGCGATGATCCGGACATCGACCTTGACGCGGATATTGCCTCCGACCCGGTAAAACTCCCGCTCCTGGAGCACCCTTAACAATTTCGCCTGCAGGGCCAGCGACATATCTCCGATTTCATCAAGGAAAAGGGTTCCTCCATTCGCAAGATCGAACTTCCCGATTTTGCCTCGCTGCTTCGCACCGGTGAATGCCCCTTCTTCATAGCCGAAAAACTCGGATTCGAGTAAGTCTTCCGGAATCGCAGCACAATTGACAACGACAAACTTGCCATCATTTCTTGCGCTGCTATTGTGGATGGCATGGGCGAACAATTCCTTCCCTGTGCCGCTCTCACCGCGAATCAGGACGGTCGATCGGCCTTTAGCGGCTTTGGCTGCACTTTTCTTCAGTTTTTCCATGTAATGGTCCTCGCTGAAAATGTGCTCCCACGTAAATCTTGCAGACTCGGATTTCTGCAGCTGCTGGTGATAGAAACTTGCTTTGCTTTCCGCCTTCTGAAGCCGTTTGAACAGTTCGTTCACCTCGTTCAGCTGGCGGAACATCACCTTCCCGATTGCCCCGATCACCTTGCCATCTTTTTGGATCGGTATTCGATGGACAATATATTTGATGCCATTCACTTCGTTAAAATTGCTGATATCCGCTGATTCAGTTTCGAATACCTTTGTAAGCTTCAACTGGGGCAGAACCTTATCAACATGGCTTTGAAATACTTCAGCTTTTTTGAGATTGAACAATTCCAGCAATGGCGGGCTGACCATTGTGATTTTCCCCTGTTCATCCGTCATAAGAATGCCGTCATAAGCGTGTTCCAGCACCGTTTCGACCGTCAGCTTCAATTTTTTTACTGCCTGCAGCTCTTCAGCCAGCTTCTCAAGCTCGGATACATCCTGGAACAGGATGATTTTTCCCTGTTCATGGCTGACCGTTTCATAGGAGGTAATATGGAGGATCGATCTATACCTTTCACTATAGCGATGCTGGCCACTGTCCAAGGGCAGGCCGTGGAATACCGCCTGGAGCTCTTGCCCAAGGATCGATTCTTCCGAACGGCTGCTGATTTTCAATAAAGCTTCGTTCGTGTAGATAATCCTCCCTTTTTCGTCCGTCATCAATACACCTATATTAGAATGCTTGAGGATTTTTTCCAGCTGCTCCTTCAGCGAATTAGCGGATTTCAGCAGGGACATGACCATTTCGGTTTTCGTCAGCAGCCCGACAACCCTTCCTTCCTGATCAAGGACAACGCCTGTACCAACTTTGCTTGTTTTCACCCGTTCTTCGATCTGATCGTATGGTGTATCGATCCGAAGCGTCTGTACTTCCTCTTTTATGTAGTTTTTGATTGGAGCATCAAGCGGATTGCCATCAAGGACCATCTGGTAGAGCCCGCTCCGCGTAAAGATTCCTTTTAACTTTTCGCCGGCGTCTGTCACCGGAAGCACATTCCACTTCTTCAGCCTTATGAGTTGGATCGCTTCTCTGAGTGTTGTCTCTTCCGTTACCGTGCAATCAACCCTGGTAACAATATCCTTGAAATCAATCATCCAATACCCCCTTCTGGATAGATTTCTGAAAATTCTGTTGCTTTCATTATAAGCCTTCTCTCAGGAAAGGTACACCACGAAAAAAGTCTGCCCCATGTCTGGAGCAGACTTTTTGTTTGATCCGCTATTATTTCGGCTGCATTCGGATGCCGCCATCAAGGCGGATCGTTTCCCCATTCAGCATTGGATTCGTAATGATGCTTTCTGTCAGCAGTGCATACTCATCCGGAAAGCCGAGCCGCTGAGGGAACGGTACCATTTTTCCAAGTGAATCCCTCGCTTCGGCAGGAAGGGAATCGAACATAGGGGTATGGAAAAGGCCTGGTGCAATCGTCATGACTCGGATGCCATATGCCGCAAGCTCCCTCGCGATCGGCAAGGTCATCCCTACAACTCCTCCTTTTGAAGCGCTGTATGCTGCCTGGCCAATTTGACCTTCGAAGGCAGCTACCGATGCGGTATTGATGATGATCCCTCTTTCCCCCTGGTCATTTGGTTCGTTATCCTTCATCCGCTCGGCAGCTAGCCTGATGACATTGAAGGTCCCAATCAGATTGATGGAAATGACCTTTGAAAACATGTCCAGCGAATGGACACCCTTCCGTGCCAGGAGTTTGGCGGCAATCCCGATACCTGCACAATTCACGACTGTGTTGATGATCCCAAACGATTTGATTGTTTTGCTGATGGCATTCTGGACATCTGCCTCACTCGTCACATCAGTACTGATGAAAATGGCATTCTCTCCTAGTTCTTCTACCAGAGCCTTGCCCCTCTCCTCCGAGAGATCCAGGATGGCCGCTTTTCCCCCTTGCCTGATGATATTCCTTGCCGTTGCTTCACCCAATCCTGATGCACCGCCCGTAATTATCGCCTTGCACTCACTTATTTTCATTTGTCATGACCTCGCTTTTTTTAGAATCCTCACTTAAATAGAAAGCAAGAATCATGCCAAATGTGAAATTGGGGGACGCAGGGGATATAAAGGCTTAAGTGTCCAGAATCAGGACACTTGTAATTTCAAGATAGACATGTTCCTGGATTTCGGATGTTCTTTTCCGGTTAAGATGTTATCAGTTTTTAACAGTCAGGGAATTCCAGTATCATATATACAAAATGCAGGGCTCTGCCCTGCATTCATTCACCTGGCCTATTAAGCTGCGTTTTTTCTTTCCCTGTTCTTGAGCATCAGTTCCTCAAGAGCACCTGAACCGAAGATGACACCCGTTACGATGAAGAACAGGCCAAGCAGATGGGAAGGTGTGATTTGTTCACCGAGGAAAACAGCAGCGGCCAGCAAAGAAAAGAAGGTATTCAAATTAAGGAAGATGGAAGCTTCTGCAGGCCCGGTTTTGCCGATTGCATAGTTGTATAGCATATGGCCCATCGCAGTCGCAATAATCGCTGAGGCGAAAAACACGCTCCATAACCCGGCTGTACCGCTTCCTATCTGGAACAAGCCAGCAGGTTCCTTCCAGAGACCGATGACGAATAATCCAATCGAGCCGAGGATCAGCATATAACCTGTCAGCAGGCGCGGGTCGAGAGTCTTTGCCGCTTTAGAGATGATGATGAAGCTGATTGCCTGGGAAAGAATCGATAAGAAAACGTAAAAATCGCCAACCGATATCATCGTGATGCCTTTGCTTCCTGCAAGTACTGTCAGCGTCACACCCACTCCCCCGAAAATGAAACCAAGGGTCCTGACGAAGGTCAGCTTTCTGCCTAGGAACAAGATTGCCATCAAAGCAGTAAGCAAAGGGCCCAGCCCAAGAATCAGGCCACCATTGACCGCCGAAGTTTCCGTCAGTCCGAGGCCAAGGAACAAGTGATGGCCTGTAACATTCAACAGCGCCCCGCCGACAATATAGATCCATTCCACTTTTGAAGGCATCCGCACTTTTTTCAGCAGGCCAAGAATGATGAATACAGAGATTCCGGCAGTAAAAACACGTAAGGCAGTGATCGTGATGGGCGGGAAGCTGCCGACAATGACCTTTAGGGCAGAGACATTCATTCCCCAAACGAACATAATCCCTGTCAGGATCAAATAAATTTGCAGGTTTTTCATCATTTGCCCTTCTTTCAAGTCTATCAGTATTTAACCTCGCTCACCTCCCACCTTAAAGGAGGTGCTAGCGTACGATGTTCGGAAATAATCAAAAAATTGAAGGATACGTTCCATTTTACTACTTTTTAACAAAAGGACAAGGAAATTGCCAGTGCCTGGAGAATGAACTATAGAACGGTAACTTGGTTAATAAGCTGTGAATGACCGGATTCAGGGATGGCTGAAGACCTCCTTGGGGAACTGGAGAATCACCATTTCCTTTTCGGTGCTATTCAAGTTTTACAACTCCTTAACTGGAGTGTTTTTCTGAGGAGATTTTTGGAAATAGATACTGGAGGGGCTTAACGGTGGAACTAACTGAGAAAATCAGCGGAGCAATGAAGAGAATTCCGTTTGATGAATATCGGCCTAATTTCAAGGCTGTTGCCTATGCCTTTTATAATCAAAATGAAGTCTTTTTATTCAACCACCCAGCCTTTCATTTCCAGGCTGCCCGGTTGGCGTTGGAACCTTCTTTCAATGGCGCCGACACTCGCATCCACTACAAGGATGTTCCTACATCAATTATCAATTTGGATCGCTATAATACGTTCGAAACCGCGTACCCTATTCTCATCCATGAATTATTTCACGGCTATCAGTATTTAAAAAAGGAAAAAAGGTGTCCTGATGAGCTGCTGGGAAGCCAATACCCTTTATTGCCTGAGGATGTTGAATTGCGAAACCAGGAACGAGAACAATTATTTACAGCCGTCATGAATGAAGATTCGCAAGCAATCCAGAGTTTTATTTCATTAAGGGAAAAAAGATCTAGATTGCTCGGTGATTATATCCAATATGAATTCAAGAATGAAACGGTGGAAGGTCCTGCATGGTATGTAGAATTGCTCGCTGAAAAAAGGATTGGTAGCTTTGACAGGCAGGAAGCCATAAAAAAATATGGCCAATCTCTTTTGGACAGGTTTGAAGCGGCCCTGTACCTGAGAAAAAGCGGATATGGTTCAGGACTGTTCCTATGTCTATATCTTGATGCGGTTTCCCCCGATTGGAAACGGGAATTCCTTGATACCGATTTGACTTTATATGAATATTTAAAGGTGCATGCCAACCTAGGAAACAAAGCCATTAAAGACACGATTATCAGTCATGAAACAAGGAAAATCATCGAGCATGTTGAAAACTTCCGTTCTCGGAAGTTCGAGGAATTCCAGAAACAGGAGGGCTATACTCTATGCATTTCTGGACGATTCCAATCTTTATCTTTTGATCCGATCAATATGATATCCCATGGAAATCGAACCTTGCATCCTTATTCCTTCGGTTTCACATTAAACGAGGAAACGTACATGATTTTGCAGCCTTCGGTGACATATTTTAAGAGCAGCGTCAAAGAGATAGAAAAAGTGGAAGTAAAGATCCACTCAAAACCCTTACTTACGGAAAAAGGAATCGCAGTCGAAGGGATTGGCCTCCTGAAAGGTGAGTATGAAGAAAAAGGATGCTTGCTTTTTATAAGGCTCTGTTAAACCTGGGAGTCGCTTCGCTCCTGCCAATGAAGTCAAAGAACGACTTCACTGTCAGGCCCTTCGACGGACAGGACGTCCTAGTG
>NZ_JAERSD010000026.1 GCF_017912555.1 Bacillus sp. REN3
TGCGCTACCTTTTAACCCTTCCGCTGCCTCAAAAGGGAGTGCATACGGCTCTTGCGCTACCTTTTAACCCTTCCGCTGCCTCAAAAGGGAGTGCATACGGCTCTTGCGCTACCTTTTAACCCTTCCGCTGCCTCAAAAGGGAGTGCATACGGCTCTTGCGCTACCTTTTAACCCTTCCGCTACCTCAAAAGGGAGTGCATACGGCTCTTGCGCTACCTTTTAACCCTTCTGCTGCCTCAAAAGGGAGTGCATACGGCTCTTGCGCTACCTTTTAACCCTTCTGCCTTACCCAAAGGGAGCGCATTCCGTTCTTGCGCTACCTTTTAACCCTTCCCCTGCCTCAAATTCTATTATTTTTCAAATTCAACAGGAGGTAATAGAATCCCTTTTTTATTTGCTATGTTATAGGATAATGTTGATTTTTATAATAAAAGAGAACTCAAATGAGTTCTCTTTTCAATTTGAATTTAAATATTTTTCTTAAAGATTTGGCTCAATTCGCTCCAAACATCAAATATATTTCCATTTAAATCATAGAAAACAAAGTTTCTTCCAGAGTGTCCTCTGTTTTCAATTTCTCCAACTTTAATATTTTTTTCGATAAAATCCTTATGTATAGCTTCTAAAGCACTTAACCCGTTGACTTCAAATGTTAATGAAAAGCGTTCTTCGCCGTGAATATCATTAAAATTCGAGCTTTGATTTCCATTAGACTTTACAAGAAATATGCTTTGATTTGCAAGGTTAAGTATCGCTTTATCTTCATCTTTATAACTCAATTCAGCCCCCAATTTGTTCACATACCATTCTGAGGAAAGTTCAATATTTGAAACCGGGATATATATTGTACCAACTCTTATTAATTTTTCACTCAACCATTTCTCCTCCTTATAGATTATCCATTCGGAAAATTCTGATAATATAAACTTATCATAGGTAACACACATTGAGAACAGGCGACTTTCAACAGCATCTTGCTAACTGTTAAGTTGCCATCTCGATGCCTGATTTGGTCTAAGAATTGAAACCAACTCAAATAATAGTAGAGGTAATTTATTGCTAGTCCATTAAATTGGTTTATCCAGCCCATCTAACTTCTATGATAACTATTCACATTTTGAATATGATATATGCCAAGAACACGTTCTTTACCATCTAATATTTAAATCAATTCCTTTTTATCATAAATGCCCTCCAAGCATCTGTAAAAAGAACATGGGTAGGAGATATTCTAAAATCAATAGCTTTATCCAATCCGACTTTTACAATCCGTCCCTGTCCATATCACCCCATGGCCCTGATGCGATTTATTCAGGGATTCTTCTAAAAGTGGTTTTTATCATTATCTTCGAATGATCCAATCAAAAAAGGATGGAACCACAAAGAGTTCCATCCTTATCATTCTACTTTAGAAATTCTGAAAAAATGTTTTGATGATATCTGCGCCGCCAATGAACGTCCCGAAGGAAGCACCGATGTTGCATAATACGACGATCAGCAAAATGCGGCTTACCTTGTTGCGCCAGAATCCTTTCACTGTAAAAACATCTTCTGAAAGCGTTTCGAAGTCTCTAACACTTGGCCGGCGGATGTACGCCTGTGCCAGCCCTGCGAACCAGCCGGCTGCAAGCAAAGGGTGCAGTGCGGTCATCGGTGCGACAACAAATGCAGTGCCGATCGTAAACGGGTGGCCCATGGCAATGGCCGCTCCAAGTGCCGAAAGAGTTCCTGTCCATAAAATCCAGCTCAGCGTCTGGTTAAATCCCGCTGATGGATTGGTAATGAACGTATAGACTATCAACCCAACGATCAATGCCGGAATGCTCCAGCCAATGATTTTAGGAAGATTGGATTTGGGCGGGAGTGCAGTCAAGCGAGCCATATCCTGTTCCTTTTCGATTTCCTTTGTGATTCCCGGGACGTGTGCCGCGCCAAGTACTGCGACGACTTTTTCCCCTGGCGCGTCCTTGATCTTTTGTGCAAGGTATTGATCGCGCTCGTCGATCAATGGTTTCTTCAGACGGGGAAAAGTCTCGGTGAACTCATTCAGCATTGCGTTGATTGTATCCTGTTCCTTCAGCTTTTCCAGTTCTTCTTCAGAAATGCTGTCATGGCTGAAAATGCTGGTAATGATTTGGCTTAGCAGAATGGTCTTTCCTTTGAATCCCAGGTTGCCCCAAATCCTTGAGAAGGTGATTTGGATGTTTCGATCGGCGAGTACCAGTTCTGCTCCGACTTCTTTTGCGGATTCAATACCCTGGATCATTTCCTGCCCAGCCTTGATACCAAGCTCTTTTGCCATCCGATTTTGGAAAGAAGAGATTGCCAGGTTCATCAATAACAAGGACGCTTTCTTCTGCTTGATGACCTGGACGATATCCATCTCCTTCCACTTGCTGCCTTCAGTGATGGTTTGATAACGCTGTTCATCCAATTCCACGCAGACTGAATCTGGCCGCTCAGCTTCGATGACCTCTTTTACCTGTTCTGCACTGTGCTTCGAAACGTGTGCCGTTCCAATCAAGATATATTCTTTTCCATCTATATTAAGTCTCGTAATATTTTCCTCTGCCATAAATACCATCCTTTTAACACCAATCACATGGTTTCATTTTTCCATTATACCATGAAGATTAGCTGGCATGGCATAGCATATTTTACAGTGGACCCAGATTTAAAAAAGGCTTTCCGACCAGGCTCATCGAAGGTTAAAAAGGGACTCTAATTGTTCTCTTATCCGTTAGGTCATAAAACGTCTCTTTCAGACTACTAAACAGAAGCAATACAGAAAAAACCTTCCAATAAAAAAATCCTCGCCTAAAAAGACAAGGATTCATGATTAGATCAAATTCGGATTTCAGGACCTATATACAGTTCTTTTTCGAGCTTGCGGTATTCACGGTACATCGCGACCCTCCAGGGAACTATCATGCCGAACGCAAGGATCCAGAACATGCCGCTCAGCTCCCCGACATCGATGGAACTGCTCAATACAAGCTTGGCAGCGACCCGGATAGCAAGAAGGCCAATCAGGATAAAAACAAAAGCTTTCGATCTTTTCAGGTAAATTTGCTGATCACGGATTTCGAATTTTGAGGTTTTGATCAGCAGGATCGAGAACAACATTCCCACAGTCAATGCCTCGATTACTTGCAAGAAATGTACCCTGAACATCGGGAAGATGAACATGAGTGCTCCTGTGCTCATGAAGATTGGCGGCAAGATGATCTTTTTTGCGCTTGCCGGTTTCTTAGCTGCTTTCATCCTCATAAAGGTGACGAAAATGGCCATGCCTATGGCTCCAACAGTAGATGCCAGAACATAATTCATTCACTTCTTCATTCCCCGCTTATAGATTTCCACTATCATTATAATGAAAAACAGCCATTTAAGAAAGTCTAAATGGCTGGATTTTTATCTTAATACCCTTGAAACGGAATCGATCACTTGAGATTCATCGAAAGGCTTGACGATAAAATCCTTCGCTCCTGCCTCGATTGCATCGACGACCATTTTTTGCTGGCCCATCGCTGAACACATGATGATTTTAGCATCGTTGAATTCCCGCCTGATTTCCTTCACGGCATCAAGGCCGTTCATTTCAGGCATCGTGATATCCATTGTTACCAAATCTGGGTTCAGCTCACGAAACAGCTGAATTGCTTCAAGCCCATTCTCTGCTTCTCCAACAATCTCGTGATCGGCTTTTCTTAAAATATTGGTTAAAGTAATCCTCATGAATCTTGCATCATCCACTATCAGAATTCTAGCCATTGGTGGTCCTCCCGGGGTAACCGAACAAGTCTGTTACTTCTATTACAATATAACTATATTTCCATTACATTTTCAACGCAAGGGTAGCGATAAAGTTCTCCCATGGTAAAATTAGCTACTGGAAAAAACCATTAATATGGACATATATCTTCCAGTCGTCTCGAACGATATATTGGCTTCAAAATCCAGTGAAGTCACCGAATAACATGGACAGCAGCGAAATCAGCTTTGTCATCCAGTCGAAGAACAGCATGGCTCCGACGATTATCATGATATAGCCGCCAATTTTGAGAATCCTGGCATTGTTCCTGCGGATCCATTGCATTTTTCCTATGAAGAAAGACAGGATGAGGAAAGGGATTGCGAATCCGAGTGTATAGGCAATCATATACAGCATTCCGGAACCAGGGTTCGAACCTGCCAGCAGGATGACAGAAGCAAGGATTGGCCCTGTGCAAGGAGTCCATCCGGCAGCGAAGGCCATCCCAATCAGGATGGAACCGAAGTATCCTGATGGACGGTTCTTGAATTCGAATTTCCGGTCTTTCATTAAAAATTGCGGGTTGAAGAAGCCGATGACCATCAGACCAAAAGCAATGATGAAAATCGCACCGAGCTGGCGGATTAGATCTTGATACTGGATAAAAAACTGCCCAACGAATGATGTGCCGAAGCCAATCGCGATAAAAATGACTGAGAAGCCAAGCAGGAAGAACAGGGTATGAAGCATGCTCCTTCTTTGCAGCATCACATTCTCGCTTTTCAGTTCGCCAACTGACATTCCAGTTATGTAAGAAAGGAAAGCAGGATACAAAGGAAGGCAGCATGGTGAAATAAAACTAAGGAACCCGGCACCTAGAGCCAGGAATATGTTAATATCCGTCATGGTTACATCTCCTGTGATAAGTCGATTTGTTCCCATTCTATCAAACTTTTTTTAAATCATGATACTTAAGCTGTGAACAATTTCTAAAAAAATATTCGAACCATGAATAACGTAAAAAACCGGACCCAAACAGGTAAATTTTTTACAAATCTTTCTTTTGATATTTGGCAGTGTATGCTATATACTAATATAGCAACTTGAAATAATTTCTATATTTATAATGAATTTACATATATGCATTTTTAACAGCTGCCAAGATAAAACTCATGAAAGGAATTTTTGCTTTGTCTAAACAAGAATTGATTGCTCTCATTGAGAAAAAACGCGAAGAACTGATCATGATTGCTTCGAAAAATGGCTTGAATTCTTCCATTGCCATCCACCACAGCCAGGAGCTTGACGAATTATTGAACGAATATAACCGGTCATATATCAAAAAAGCACAAGCCCAATGAAAACAGCTAAACGCACTCGCGTCTAGCTGTCTTTATTTTTATCCGACTGCATCTTCCAGTTTTTCTGCCGAACCATTCTGGAGAAGATACATTTTGTGATAAAGTCCTTGTTCAGCAAGCAGCTCCTGGTGTGTCCCCCGTTCGATGATTTCACCATGGTGGAGCACGAGGATCAGGTCAGCATCCTGGATTGTCGAGAGCCTGTGGGCGATAGCGATTGTCGTCCTGCCTTTCCTCATTTTTGAGAGCGCCGTCTGAATCGCTTCTTCTGTTTCGGTATCGATATTAGCGGTCGCCTCATCGAGCACAAGAATCTTCGGGTTTGCTGCGATTGTCCTCGCAAAGGCGATCAGTTGCCTTTGGCCGCTGGAAAACGTGGACCCCCGCTCCGTTACCCTATGGCTATATCCTTCTTCAAGCTTTTCAATGAAACTGTCCGCCTGGACGAACTCAGCGGCCTTTTTGATCTCTTCTTCCGTGATTTTATTGTCATGGAGCCTGATATTGTCCGCAACGGAGCCAAAGAAGAGGAAGGCATCCTGAAGGACAAGCCCCATTTTCTGACGCAGTTCAGTGATAGGATAATCCTTGATGGATCTATCATCGATTAAAATATCTCCTCGTTCGAATTCATAAAAGCGCATCAGCAAATTGATGATGGAGCTTTTGCCGCTGCCGGTATGCCCGACAAATGCGAGCGTCTTGCCGGGATCCACAGTGAAGCTGATATTCCTCAGGACATCACGCTTCCCGTCGTATGAAAAGCTGACATTCCGGAATTCGATTTTGCCTTCAGTGATCTTCTCTGCAAATCCTGCCTGTTCCGGCGCTAGCTCTGTTTCATCCAGCAGTTTGAAAACCCGTGACGCTGCGACAATCGCCTGTTGGTACATGGAAAGGCGCATCATCATATTGTTGACAGGTTCGAAAAAACGGTCCAAGTAATTAATGAAAGCGTAAAGAACGCCAATCTCGATCGGACTTTCGAAGGATGTGATCCCGAAAAAGCTAAGAACGATGATTAAGGCAAGTGTATAGACTAGATCTACGGCCGGACGGAGCAGCAGGCCGTCTGCCTTGATATTTTTCATGCCCGCTTCATAATGCTTATCATTGATTTCACCGAACTCCTTCTTCAGCCTCTCCTCCTGCCGGAACAACTGGATGACCGCCATTCCTTGCAATGATTCGCTGAGTTTCGCGTTCAGCTGGCTCAGCCGTTCCCGCATATCCTGGTAAAATTTCGAACTAAGTTTACGATACATGCTCATGATAAAGACAATCAGCGGCAAAATCAGCATCGTAAATGCCGCAAGTTTTACATTAAGGAAAAACATCGCAATGAATATCCCCACAAGCATGAATCCGCTCTGGATAAAGGTCGCTATGACACTGACGAACATATCCTTGATCGCTTCGGTATCGTTTGTGACTCTCGAAACGAGGGAGCCAGCAGGGGTTTTATCAAAATACCTCATCCCCAATTTCTGCACCTTGGAAAAAACATCGATTCTCATTTGCTGGATGATCTTCAAGGCTATTTCCTGGAACTTCAACAGCTGGAAATAAGAAATGAACACATTGAGGATATGAATCCCCAGATATGCAGCTCCCAGCATGAACAATGGCTTGAATGGCAAATAGCCTTCCCTGAGGTAATCATCGATAAAAATTTTTACGAGGATTGGCCCCAGGACATCGCCTACGGTCGAAAGCAGCAGGAAGATGAAGGCAACAACGATCGTCCCTTTATGTGGCAATGCGTATGCAAGCAGCCTGAACAAGACGGTCCGCTGCTCCTTCGCATCCAATACAGTCGTTTTATCCATCATTCACCCTCCCTGCTCCACAAGCTCTTCAAGCTGCTGCCTTAAATACATATCTTTGTACCAGCCATCCTTCTCCATTAATTGATTATGCGTGCCTCTCTCTGAAATCTGCCCGTTTTCAAGGACAATGATGAGATCGGCATGGTGAATGGCACTCAATCGATGCGCAGTGATAATCGTCGTTTTATCTTTCCGGTTTTCTTTCAATGCTGATAAGATTTGTTCTTCTGTCTTTGCATCCACGGCTGAGAGTGAATCATCCAGTACAAGGATTTCCGGATTCATCACGAGGGCGCGGGCAATCGAGATCCGCTGCTTCTGTCCGCCGGATAGCGATACTCCTCTTTCGCCGACAACGGTCTGATAGCCATCCGTGAATTCGAGAATGTCATCGTGGATATTGGCGATTTTTGCAGCCTCAAACACAGTTTCTTCACTTGCATCAGGATTGGCGAACGCGATATTTTCCATTACCGTCGCTGAAAAAAGGAAGTGATCCTGTGGAACATATCCAATCGCCTCTCTTAACCGTTCCATCCTATAATCTTGGATGTTTTTTCCTCCAATCATGATGCTGCCATCATGCAAGTCGAATTCGCGAATCAAAAGCTTCAGGAGCGCTGTTTTTCCAGAGCCCGTCTTCCCCGCAATCCCTAGCGTCTGTCCTTTATCTAGTTCAAACGAGATATCTGATAAGACTGGGATTGGCTCATTTGGGTAATGAAAGCGGCCGATTTTATAAACGATGTCCCCATTTGGAACAACATCAAGCGCATCCGGCTTATCAATGATCTCAATCTTTTCATTGAGCAGGGCCGAAACCCGGTCATAAGAAGCACGCCCGCGTTCAACGATATTAAAAAACCAGCCAAAGGCAAGCATCGGCCAGATCAGCAGCCCCAAATATGCCGTGAACGAAACGAGTTGTCCGATTGTCAACTCTCCATTCAAGACATATTTTGATCCAAATGTGATGGAAAGGAAAAAAGAGATCCCGACAATGATGGAAATGGTCGGATCATATAGGGAATCAATCTTCGCTACAGCGATGTTCTTGTTGACAACATCTTCGGATTGCCTGCGGAAATCTTCAATCTCTTCCTTTTCCTGTCCAAAAGTCTTGATGACTTTTATACCGTTGATGCTTTCCTGTGTTTTATCATTCAGGTCAGAGAAAGCCTCCTGAGCTTTTCGGAAACGCTTGTGCAGCATTGTCCCATACCAATTCGTCAGGATCGCCATGAATGGCATTGGGATCAAGGCGATCAACGTCAGTTTCCAACTGATGGTGGCAGCCATCGTGATGATCACAAATCCGCCAGTGGAAACAGAATCGACAAATGTCAGCACCCCGCCTCCAGCCGTCTGCTGGATTGCCGAAAGGTCATTCGTCGCGTGCGCCATCAAGTCGCCCGTCCTTCTTTTCTGGTAAAAAGACTGTGACATGCTCGTGAAATGTGCATATAGCCGATTCCGTAACAGGCGTGACAATTTCACCGCAGAACCAAATATCATGATTCGCCAGTAATAACGGAGCGTATACATCATAAGCCCTGATACAGCCAGTGCAGCAATCCATTTTGAAAGTGAGCTTCCTGTCAGCGTTCCTTCGGTAATCTCATCAACCACAATCCCAATCACCTTAGGCGGTACAAGCGTAAACAGGGAAACGAGAAGCAGCAGAAAAATCCCTGTCAAATAAGCTTTCTTCTCCGCCTTGAAATACCACATCAAATCTTTGAAAACGCTCATATCCATCTCCCCTAACCCTCAAATGCTTAAATAGTTTATCAAATATTTGTAAAATAGGGAAGATTTATTAAATAGATGATGGATGCCCCTTTACTCGGATATCGCTGCACCGGTGATTGATTTTTGGTTCAGGAAGCTTTTTTCGTTGAAAGTCCTTTGGAGCATAGGCTGTCGGCTTGTTTAGTTGTGCTTGGTTATGGCCGCACTTTTCGTTTTTTTCTGTTCGATATCAAAGCCAGTATCATTTCTTCAGATTATGTTTTAAAAATAGGTGGCTGATAATGTCCTGGATTGTTGATTTAGCGTTTTGGAAAAATAATTTAGCGGATGGAAAGGTTAATTGAGCGTCCAAGCATTCTTATTTAGCGAAAAAATGAACTATTTAGCGCAAAAACCGCTTTTTTTAGCCATTTAAAGGGATACTTTCCATTTAAAAAAGCATGAAAAAATGGCGTATGTCCATGCCATACACCATTTCAATTGATCATATTCGTTCAGCATTTGAGTTGTGTCCGCTTACCAGCCAGATGGTTGAAGTGTCAATTAAGCACTGACGGGGAGCTGGCAAAACCTGGCGCAATTTCGATTAGTGAGGGTCTCCGTATGGGATTCGATAATTGGCCAGCTCCTCCCGTGTGTTTAGCCAATTAGTTGTGGAGACTTTAACAATCTATTCAGCAAACACCTGCCGCCACTCATCCTTTTTCGCCAGCATTTTCGACGCTATCTCCTTTGCGCCTTCAAGACTGTGGCTTGCTGCCCAGCCGCATTGAACTTCGTTGCACGCCGGCACCTCTTCAGCTTCAAGAACATCATTCAAGGTTTTTTCCAACACATCGAGGATTTCGTCATAGTTATCGTGATTGATGACAGAAAGATAGAAACCTGTCTGGCAGCCCATTGGACTGATGTCAACGACCCTGTCGTGATGATTGCGGATATTCTCAGCCATCAAATGCTCAAGGGAATGTAGACCTGGCATTTCCATATGCTCTTTGTTCGGCTGGCAGAAACGGATATCGTATTTGTGGATGACATCCCCATTCGCACCCTGGGTTGTTCCCGCTAGGCGGACATACGGAGCCGCCACTTTTGTATGATCCAGATTAAAGCTTTCGACATTCATTTTTTTAACCATTTTTCTTCAGCTCCTCTAACATGAATAAGATTAATTCAGCAGAATTTTTTGCAGCTGTCTGTAAAAATTGATCAAAAGACAAGTTTGCATCTTTCCCGGCAATATCCGATAACGACCGGATCACGACAAAAGGGACACCAAATTGATAGGCAACTTGGGCTATGGCTGCTGCTTCCATTTCAGCGGCATATAATTCCGGCAGTTTCGATCTTATAGATTCTACTCTTTCAGGGTCATTCATGAAGGAATCGCCGGATGCGATCAGGCCTTTTGCCACCTGGATGCCATCAATTTTTTCCGCGTTCCTTTCCGCGATTTCAACTAATTTTTCATCCGGCGCGTAATATGCCGGCATCCTTGGAACCTGCCCGAATTCATAACCAAAAACCGTAACATCGACATCGTGATGGCGGACCTCTGTGGAGATGACCACATCTCCGACATTCAATGCATTATGGAAGCCGCCTGCAGAACCTGTATTGATGATCGTATCAGGCTGGAACTTTTCAATCAGCAAAGTTGTCCCCATCGCTGCGTTCACTTTTCCTATCCCTGATTTGAGAAGGACCACATCAATGCCATCGATACTCCCCTTATAAAACTCACTGCCAGCAATCGTAATCGTCTCTCTATCGTCGATTTTGCTGCGCAGCAATTCCACTTCTTCGTCCATCGCTCCGATAATTCCAACCTTCATTCTTGTTCACTCCCTGTTTTTCTCCGCTTCCATCAGCCAAACATATCTATTCAGCTTCTCGAAGCGTACGTTGAATCCATTCCTATGAAAAATCTCTTTCAGTACCTTGAGTGTGGAGTAATATTCACGGCGCAAATCCGCAAGCAAGTTTTCAAATCCTTGCTCCTTGACGAGGCGATGCCGTTCCTGCCGGTCTTCTTCATTGATAAAAGCGGTATCAGCAAACACAATCCGGCCGCAATCTCTAAGCAGCTTGCTATAAAGGTTAATCGCCTGATTCTTTTCTTCATCAGTCAGGTGGTGGAAAGCATAGGTGCTGACAATGGTGTCGACACTTCCAGGCAGCTGCGGGAAGTTCAGGAAATCCCCCTCCAATAGATTAAAACTCTTTAAGCGCTGGCCAGCTTTTGCTCTCATGGCAGGTGAAGGTTCCACTCCATACACTACACGCCCTAATTTTAACAGTTTTTCAGTCAGATTGCCCGTTCCAACACCAAATTCGAGCACGATTCCCTCAGATTTCAGTGCGACTTGCTCAAGAATATGCTCGTAATGCTCGAACACCTCAGCATATTCCCTATCATGCCCCGCGACAGTTTCATCATAAAATTCCGCCCAGTCATCAAATAAAGAGATAAACTCTCTGCCCATTTTTGTGCACCTCGATTCCAATTTATATAATTCATATAGGTATAGTATGAATAAATTCCATATAAGTTGTTTATATTAGTCATTAATTCGAGGGGTTTTTAAAAATCCAGAGGAAAACAACATTTCTATAGTGTATACTTAGCATAAAAACAGTGGGGGCTAAGATGGGGAAAAGAATACTAGTTGCCGAAGATGAGGCCAGGATCAGCCATTTATTAAAAATATATTTGGAACGGGAATCTTTCATCGTCAATGTTGTCGATAACGGGAAAGATGCGCTTGATATTGCGCTGAATGAGCCTTGTGATTTAATCATCCTTGATATCCTCATGCCTGGGAAGGATGGATTCACCGTTCTCAAGGAAGTAAGGAAGACGCAAAGCACTCCAGTCATTCTGCTTTCGGCCAAGGGTGAAGCGCATGACCTTCAGAGAGGGGCAGAACTTGGCGCGGATGAATATATTTTAAAACCATTCAGCCCAAAAGAGGTTGTGGAAAAAATCAAAACGATGCTGTCTTAAACTTTTCTCGTATGAAATCGCGTTGATAATACGGGGGGAATCCGGAATTTTCCATTTTGCTGAATTAATCGGTTTATCCGCTAAATAAACGTGTGTATTTCCGCTAATTCATCTTACATAATTTGCAATTCTATAAATTAACTTGACCCAGACGTTATAAAAAGCAAAAAAGTGCTCATACCATCAAGGTTGTGAGCACATTTTTATATGGGACGGCTCCTCTCTTTGTAAATCTGCCGCTAAGATGATTGCGAAGCCTTCAATTCTTTGCTTTTACTTGACCATAGTACTGCCGGGATAAGCAAAAGGGATAGAACTCCGCCGCCGAATGAAAGTGCAGCGTAGCTAGAATGCGCGACTACCATGCCGGACAGCGCTCCTCCAGATGCGCCAGATAATGCGACCATGACATCGATTGATCCCTGCATTTTTGCCCGGTTGCCTATGTTGGTTGCATCCACGAGCATGGCTGTCCCGCTGATAAGTCCGAAGTTCCAGCCAAGGCCAAGAAGAATCAGGGCAATGTTTAGAAGCATAAAGGATTCGCCGGGAGCGAAGGCTGCTAGAAGCCCCGATGCCAGCAAGGTAGATCCGGAAGCCACTGCCATTGCGGTTCTTCCGATTTTATCTACGAGGAACCCGGTTAGCAACGATGGTAAATACATAGCACCAATGTGGAAACCGATGATCATCCCGACATCACTCAGTCCATGACCGTGCTTGCCCATATGCACCGGTGTCATGGTCATGATTGCAACCATGACCAATTGCGTTAAAACCATCACGAGAGCGGCAGCGGCAATTCCACGCCTGTCTGTTTTCAAAGTCTCTGCCTTATAGCCTGGATTGCTGCTTATTGTCTCCCGCTCAGCCTTTGCTATCGCACTGGCTACCACATAAGGGTCGGGACGCAGCAAGATAAGCAGCAAGATTCCTGCCACAATATAAGCGGCTGCCGCAAGGATGAAAGGACCGGATAACGCAGGAACACCAATCGACATGGCGAAATCCCCCATGACCTCGACCAGGTTGGGTCCGGCAACGGCGCCAAATGTAGTCGAGACCATCGCGATACTGACGGCGGTCGCTCGCTGTTTCGCACTTGCCAGGTCTGTCCCTGCATAACGCGCCTGCAGATTAGTCGCACTTCCTGCGCCATATATAAGCAAGGAAACAAAAAGCAAAACGATATTGTTTGTAATCGCCGCAAGTACAACACCAATTGCGCCAATCCCTCCAGCGATAAAGCCGGATGCAAGTCCAAAACGCCTTCCGAATCGCTGTGACAGCCTGCCGACTATTAAAGCTGCGCCGGCTGATCCGAGAGTGAAAAGTGCGGTCGGCAGCCCGGTGACACTGTCCGTCCCAAGCATTTCCCTGGCGAGCAGCGCACCGACCGTGATTCCTGCGGCCAATCCTGCTCCACCAAATATTTGTGACAGGACAACGGCGAACAAAGTTCTTTTATATAAAGATTGCCGTTTCTCCTGTGAATTTATGTAGTCCTGAAGCCATTCGGGATCGTGTTCTGAAGCGGCTCCTGGATAATCCGATTTAAAAGCCATTGTGCAGCCCCTTTCTGATGCAGTACATTATCCTAAAAATCGATTATCACCATAATACCATATAGGGTATAATAAATGCACACAATTTTAGGAAATTCGTATCACTCTCCGGCTTTCATATATTTTTACGGAAATCCGTATCACTCTCAGGCTTTCGTATATTTTTCCGGAATCAGTTCCACAATATTGACCTTCACGACTTTTCCTTTATAGGGAATGATTACGTCAATATTCTCTCCATAGTCGCTGATCAATTCACGGCACATGCCGCATGGAGCGACCACCCAACATTTCTCGATGTCTTCATGTGGATGTGGGTGGGCGACTGCGACGATGGTATGAAACTCGCGGTCCCCTTCCGATACTGCCTTACCGATGGCGACTGCCTCACCACACACGGCAATCCTCCCGACATTGGCTTCCAAATGGACCGCTGTGTGAACGGTGCCTGTTGCGGTCGAAATCGCTGCCCCGATATGATGCCTGCCAAATTCATAATTTTTCTCAATCACTTTTTCTGCTTCTTTGATCAATTCGTAGTCTTTTGTATCTAATTGCTTTATCTTCATTGCCCTTCCCCCTTCATCTATTTTTTCGACAACAAGAATGGGGTTTCCTTCCATGGTCGGTTCTGTTTATTGTTTCCTGGTTTGGCCAATGCTACTTTTTAGGAGGTGCTAAAATGGAAAGATTCCAAAAGGATAAAAACAAAAAGAGCGAGAGCCGCCTGTTCCGTGGTGGCATGATGGAGAGCGTCGACCAAATATTCGACTCTGTGCTTAAGGTAAAGGAGGATTCTGCCTCAACCCGTCCAATCAAGAAAAAATAACGCCTGTGCAGGGCGTTATTTCCATTTTGAATGAAAAGAAAAGCACCCATCCATACGAATAAGTGCCTGTCCTCTATTATTTGCCTTGTTGTTTGTTCATGGCTTGCATCATTTGGTTGATCTTCTTCTGGGATGGTTTCTAAAAATAACCACCAAAACCTTATAAATAAAGGGTTTTTCACTACCCTTTTTTCCACTTTTACTGCTAAGGAAAATATACCATGATTTTTACCTATTGTCTACTCAAAAGGAAATAATTAGGTTTATCTTTCTAATTATGAATAAATTAGACACTCTTCTCACAAGTTAAAATTAATAATCCCTTTTTCGTAAAATCCCTATTCAGCACCTTATAATTACCCTCAAAACTAAAAGTGTCATTAACCATGAACTTTTCTCTGTTGTAACTATTGTCCTGTATTACTACAACAATCTGATTTTCTGGAACTCGAATTGCAGAAGAACTGTCAATTGAGAATGATTTATTATCAATAATTGAAGGTATATATGTAGAATCAACATAGACATCTTCATAAACTGGCTCACCAAAATCTGTATGTCCAATTAATTGTTTTGTATAGTTTTTTATTTCAACCACAACATTACAATGACGCATAAGGGCTTTATACTTTCCACCACGTTTACTAATGGATTCAGTAATGACTAAGTACCTCTCCCCCTCTAACGTAACCATATCACCTTGTAAAACCTGTTCAAGAGTATGTATATACTTTTGGTCAAACTCACTTAATGCAGGATTAGTAATAACTGAAATTCTTTCTACATCATTAACTAATATTTTTTGTCCTGCTGATTCAAATAAATATTCTAAGTCGGCTGAATTGGCTTGAAACAATGTTCTAACCTCCCGTCCATATTATTTTAAAATAGATTACCCTTCTTACCCGCTCATTACCGCATCATTACCGAGTGCTTGTATTTTTCATTACCGCAATGATTACCGCCTTACGGGTAATTACCCAGACCCTCGGTAACATAAAAATGGGTAGTTTGATTGTCGGGTAATAAGAGTTGAAAATTACTTTTCTAAAAAATAAACTCAATCAGAGAACATCATAAAAAAGTTAGATTCATTCTGCAATTGTTCATCCGTTTTTAGTGTTCTAATTTTCCGTTCTAATTGATCAATTCGATTCATTAAATTCTCATGGAAATCTGATACTGTCATGTCATCCATTTTGTATGATTTCATACTGGCAGGATTATTCGCAATTGATTCAAGGACAGACAAGGCAGCACGGTATATATTTTTCTTATTTGTGGCTGATTGTGCGTCATATTCATCAAATGGTTGTAAGTCATTTTCTTGTAGGTAAATGGATAGTTCATCTTGTTCTAATTGGATACCTTTTGTTTCTAATTCTAATCGTTGAAGGTTATTCATTTAATTCATTCCTTTCTGTACAAAATAAAAAGCACGGTATAGAACCATGCTGAAATTGATTTATTACTGTCTATTTATTCGATATTAACGTTTTAGGGTAAAGGTAATACGATTGTAAGGGTAAGGATTAAAACGGTTAATTTGCCTGTAAATATCAATATTTTTTCTTGGGTGTGTAAAATGGTATGCTAAGGGGCAGATTTTTCCAATTAGGGGTATTGATATGACTAAAAACACCTTCCAAATACCCTAAAATAGTGGGGGTATAAGATTCATTATACCGGAGTTTACATAATGCACTTTATCAGAAGCCGATTTCTACCCACTTAAAACCATTGATACTACTGGATTAAGTTAGGTTTTTAAAAAATCATCTAGTTTACAATAATTTTACCCACAATACCGCCTATTAGTCAAGGATATATATAATAACATGTGCGTGACAGGTGATATATTACACTCAAATACAAACACTTGCCACGCTTACATTTCCGATTAACTGTCAAGTATTTTTACTTTACACTAACCCCCCATTATCATCTACATTTCCATCTTTACTATTATCCTTAACATTCCCCTCACTCACAATCTTACCTAGTTCCATCTGAACATCAGTCGTATATGGAGAATGTCCTAGAATACTTTCTAAACTAATGGCTCCCATTTCCCTCAACTCTTTAAGATTCTCAATAATCTCCTTGTCATTGCTTGGAGTTGCGTACTGGAATACTAAATCTAAACTCTCAAACTCATCATCTGTAACCTTAATCCCTCTGTATTCTAATAACTTCCTTACCTTCTCGTTCCTTTGCTCCAATCCTTCACGCATAAATTGTTCATTCATTCCTGCCTTTATATTTGCCAATTGGAACAATAACTTAATACTTACCTCTGACAAGTTGCTTATATCCGTCTTATTTAAACTTACAGCAGGAGTTTGTGATACATCTAATAGAGATTGCAGCAATGTTTTATAAATCGTTTCAAAGGATTGATAATCCAATTGATTACTTACAAACTTTGCGTCTGCTCCATCATCTAGGTTAATCCCTTTACCTACTACTTCACTTGGTAATGCTTCACCCTTCAATGTCTGCCCTTGTGTTATAAAGATTGGATCAATAAACTTATAGAAACTATCAGTATACTTACTGATTAAGTCCTCCATGCTATCAAGTATCTGTATCCAATCATCTAACTCACTTCTACCTTCTAATTCAGATAACTCATTTTCATTATGGTAGACAATAGGCAACCCACTTAGATTAGCATACCTTTCAATTAGATTTACTCCCTCGCCACCTGCATTACTATATGTACTAACAGTATCTTCCTCATACACAATATAATAAGTTATTGCGTCATTCACATATGCTTGAACAAAGGCAATTAGATTGTTCTCATGGTCATATACTGGATAACCCTCACTACTATCAATCAACTTAGATTTAATGACACCCTTATCCATATAGACATATTCAGCGACCTGTCCATATTTTAAAATCTTATCCAGCACTTTCAAATTAAGACGGTCATATTTCCCCTTACGATTCACCTTTTGATATTCCTTAACCGCCTTTTCATTCCCTGTCAATGTGATAGGATTCTGCAGAAGATATGCCTTTTGAAAATTTAATAAGGTTTTAGCATACTGCAATACAATCTTTCTTGGTGCAAACTCTTTGCCATTGTATTTATAACTGGCTCTCTTCAATATCTTATGATTACCGTTCAAATATTCTTTTTTGTTCATAATCTCCATGACACGTTGCTGATGATAAACTTCACCTACTACTTCAACGAACCAATCAAAAGCACCATCATATTTTTCACGGATATACTTTTCTAATTTATTCATTCTCTCAACCCCTTCAAATAAAATAAAAGAGGTCTAGTTCAAAGTGAACCAAACCTCTAAATGTCTACATACCATTTTCCAACCTTGACCGCCTGAACACTTAATGCGGAAGAAATAACCAGGTCATCATGATTCTTTTCACCCTTTTTATTTCCCATTGATCCATTTGCACTTTCTACAAATAGTTGCATTTGCTGTAGAGTTTCTTTACATTCAATATTGATTAATCCTTTTTCAAAATTCTCTTTGAAGTCAGTTATAAGGACACTCTTTGACTGTGTTGTTGTGGTAAATCCTAATTGCATTTTCTTTTTACCAGTTTTTTGATCGAATAATTTTTGCTTATACAAATTAAGATAGTTATAATCCTTCCTTAACCTCTCTAAAACTGGCAAACCATAACTGTTCCTTTCGATTGCATAAAACGCATAATTGTACCATCTCCCTATACAATCAATAATCTCCGCAAATAAATACACTGGCACTTTGTCATGGTAGAAAGATAATACTTGCTGACCTTCTGAATCAAAAAGAGACAGTGTAGAATAATCTCCACCGCCCCCGCTCGCTGTATCTACACCGCCATAATATCTTTGTCCTCGTTTTGGGAAATAGAATATACTTAATCCTTTACCTATGTACTTATATAAAATTTCAGGCACATCATCTTTAACTTCGTTCTTGCTTAAAGGTGTTTTAATATTACCTAATCGACTTAATACAATGGATTGGTCAAATACACTATTACCTGTTGAAATAAATGACTCTAATATATTACTAGGATATTCCTGCTGAAACTCCTGTAAGGTCATATCAAGCAATTTATACCTTCTCCACATCAAGAAGCGTAAATTAGCCCCATTGTCATATAAAACTTTTTCATCAGGTTCTAAATCAGCAACAGATAATCGTTTACCTTTATTTGTTTCCCTGTGATACTTTTCTGCTTCATCATGGTCATGTGCAAATTGCTTTTTGTATAAATCATGATAAAAAGGAATGAACATAGTTTTATACTTTGATTCACCCTTAATGGATGCCATTGTTAATCTATAAAACATATTAGAAGTACCATTTGAGGTAGTTTCTATGGTTAATTGACTCTTTTCACCCTTCATTAATGACTGTTCAGCAGAAAGTAATTGCATTTCTTGTTTTGCAAAGAAGGAAAACTCTGACATGTGAATCCAACTATATGTACTTCCTCGACCTATACTTTTATTACTTGCGACAAGGCACGTTACCCTTGATCCATTTTCAAAAAATAATTCATCTCTATTGTCACGTCTAACATTAGGGAATACATTGGGATATTTTTCTCTGGGTAGCCAATCATTCATTGATTTTAATTTTTCAAACAGTGCCTTTGATGAATCTGATTTATATGAAACAATTAGAATATTTTCATTGTCATTTGTAACTGCTCGCCATAATGCCTTTGCAACGGAAAACGTAGAAATGCCTCCTTGTCTCGCCTTACTGACATTTACAAAACGATTTTTATTCATTAATTCTTCTAACTCTAATTGTGCCGAATTCAGTTCAAATTTTACTTTCTCACCATTATTATCAATGATGTAAATAAAGTTCTTAGCAAAAAGGGGAAATGAATCTAATACCTTTTGAAGTTTGCTTTGTTTAGTTTTAACTGCCATCTACCCACCTCCAATCCAATAAAAAAAGGAGTGCCAATTCAGACACCCCCTAACTCAAATCTAATTCGTCATCTTCTTCTAAATCTTCTTCAACCGTCTTAAAAGTTTTCGCTGCCAATTTAGCATTTTGTGTAATATCCTTCTGAATGGACAAAAATAGACGGATAAACTTTTCATCTCCGTCTTTGGCTTTATCAACTATATTTTTATAGATTATGTCATAATCATTTGCCACTTTACTATCCAGTAATAGTAAAACTAAATTCTTGTACTCTTGGCTTTTTTCCCATTTGATGAAACCATTAAGAGTTTTTAATCCAACACTTTTCAGAAAATCTTCTTCTGATTTCTTGGGTACACCTTGAACAAATCGAATATCATGTTTCCATTCAAAATACATTCTCTTTTTATTCTCGGTCTGTTTTAATGCTTCATAGATATTCATTTATTTACACCTTCCAACAGTTCAAGCATTTGATTATAACGTTCAATTTCCTCTTGCTTTGAGATTAATAATTCAGTGTTTAACTCAATTAATTTATTAACCCCAACTTGCATTTCAGAAATATGATAAAGGGATTTTTCCATTGTTTGATTGAAACTTTCAAATACATCTTTCTTGCCTGACCTCTTATTGAATAGATTAATTAATTTTTTCATGATTAAATTCCTCCTGAATTTTTATTAGAAATGGCGAAAATGAAAAAGTTATAAAATGACGGTAATTAGAATATAAGGAAATTTATTAATTGATTAATTTAAGATAATTATTAATTTAAAATTTAATTTAATAATTAATAACATATTCTCAAAGGTGAAATTTCACCTATATTAATATGTACCGTCAAAATATAACTTTTTCAAAAACACAAAGAAACTACCTATCAATAAGGTAGTTCTGCTAAATCAATATTTGCTTTTTTGCCCCATACTTTAATATATTTTTCTTCTTGTTCCTTTTGATATTCTTCAACTAACACAACTTTAATCTTTTGATATTCTTGTGGTTGGTCTGTGAAATGACGAAACTCTTTAGCATGGTATGTATTTGCTTTCCTATCATTTAGGTTCATTGCTAAACAAAAATATTTCTGATTATGTATTGCTTCAATCATTCTGTATTTTTTCAATTGGTCAAGATACCTTAATAATGTTTTCTCAGGCAATCCTGTACTATCAATCATTTTCTCGATTGAAACATCCCAACCATCTTTATGAAAGTCATTCATTCTTTTAATGTATGAGTACAAATAGAATCCAGTCGTACCAATATCATCATTATTCATACAATACATAAACACTTCAAAAGGAATACAGTGTGTATTGGAAATTTCAAAGAATGTACCTTCATCTTCTTTTTCATTTCTATAGAATGCTTTGACCGGAAACTTAATATTATACTTCCTAGGAATTTGATATGTTTGTAGAATTTCCCCTTTTGTCAACAAATGACTATTTTTCATTTCTTCCTCAATTGTTTCCTGTAATGTTGTGAATGTTAATCCTTCAAACTTATCAAAATTCCAATGTAATGGAATGTCATTTGTTGTCATAGTGTATTCCAATTGATCCAGTAAGCCATTTTTCTTAATGAGGTAATCCAATCCTTTTGTTTTAGCATTGTAACCTAGAATTTCCTTGATATGCTCATTGGTAATAATCGACTTACTGTTTAGATATTTAGCATACCTATACAGCCAATGTACAAGGTAAATATATGAATAGGCAAATGTAAGGTGAGGACTATTCTTAATAGCCCCTTTCAAATCATCGAATATTTCATTTGGCATGTAGATTTTTGATTCTTTATCAGTGTATTGTAGTAGTTCCTTGATTTCCTCGAATTTCATTTTGTTACCTCCGAATTTTTATTAGAATTTTTATAGAGTTTCTTATCTTGCTTTGTATTCGTCTAGTGCCTTCTGCAACGTTTCATCAATTGGATATAGTGAGAAAACTTTCTTAGTTTTCAAATCCTGTGCCACTGTGATAAAAGAAATCCCCTGATTCCGCAGAAAATCAGAAAGGGATTTATTGTAACAGAAAAAATATTTCATTGAATTTGTCCTCCCTTGGTATATATATTAAGTTGTAATAGTTCCGTCAACGAAAAATAGAAAAAAGAGGAACATTTTTTGCCCCTCTTTAAGCCAATTTTTCTAATGTAGTTAGTTCAACTTTATTTCGGTATGTATAAGCCAGTGATAAGATATTTTTCTTATCCAGTGTATTAAGATTGATTTCATGTAATTCTTTTGACTGCCTATGTAACTCTCTTGCCAATTTGAATTCACCTTGTGGAAGAATGATAGGAAAATCTAAATGCTTTTCAATGAATGGAATATCAAGTAAATTCCCATCACGAAACCATTTACCTGTAACTGCACTCTTTTTCCACGGTCTTTCATTGACAATATAACCTTGCTTATTCATCTCAATTTTAGAATCAAGACCTATTTTTCTCATGAAGTCATACATTTCATTTATTGAGTATTTGTCTAATAGGTCAATCATCCAAGTAAGACCTAAATCTTCTAGGTATTGGTTATGTATTGCTTTGTATTGAGTTGAATAATGTCCTTTAAATGCAACATCAATACATGCTAAAATAAGCCCTCCTTCAATTGTAGGGGGCTGTTTACCTTCCATATAGTAGGCATACATTTGTAAAACTGTACTACCTGCATACTTTTGATTATAGGTACTTAGGTTAATTCCATTGAAAGTATTGATATTTGCCATTTTACTGTTGCCAATGTCGGCAGCGTTGGATAAATTAACGTGATTATCAAAACACCTGAAACCATCTTGCACTAATGACATATCAATACCAACAAATTTCTTATCTAAATCCCTATCATCTGAATAGTAAAGATTCTTGAAGTTGTAAAATCCTCCTATTTCCACACCTGAAACATGTGAATACAAGGAAGCCCCAATTAATGAATCGTTATCGTCACCTAGACAACTTTCAAATTTATCTTTATTTGGATTAACTACAAAATCTAAACTATCAAATTTAACTTTTAATTCTTTTTTCATACTATCAGTGAAAGAGAAAATTCTCCCACTATTCCTCATTGGTAAAGCCCTCATGACAACAATTATTTAGTCGTCAATAACCTCTATCCCTCAAATTTCAAGAGATAGATTCCTCCTTTTAATCCTCATAAATAAATTTGCGTCTGTACGCAGTTATGATTAAAAAGAGGAATGTGGTTATGACGAATCTTTTGTACCTCTTGTCACTTTTTCACCTCCGCTTTCTGCTGATTATTTTTTAGAATTATTTATTGTCTATGTATTCTCTATATCTTTGAATCTTTTCTTTTGCCATTCCACAATTGCCAGTTTCAAATCGTGAAATTAGTGATTGACTGCAATTCATATAAACTGCTAATTCGATATGTGTAATTTTCTTCCGTCTGCGTTTTAGCAGGTATTCCTCCCTTTTATTCATCCTTTTTACTCCTTGATTAAATTAAAGAACGCTCCTTCAATAAGAAGGAACGTTCCTGATATGTATTTAGTTATTAAGCAACAGTTACTACTGCAATACCTTTCTTTGATCCAATTTTAAGAGTGGCTTCTCCAATTACTTGTCCTTTTACGTTATCCCCGGTTTTCGCTAAAGGTTCGAAGTGTGGCTCACGAAGGTAAACAAGGTCAACATAGTTGTCGTTAAATACAACCATTTTGTTTGCAGGAACATGCTTAGAAAGTACGATATTCAATGTGCCATAATTTGTATTGATAGATTCAACAATCAATCCAAAATTTGTAGTTACATGATTGTAACCATATTTATCCTTGTAGATTGCGTCAATTTGCTCCTTAATGTCAGCATTAACAAAAGCATATACATTTCCTTCTGCTAAATCTTGATTCCATAGTTTACGCATAACTTCTTTAACTGTGTCCTCTGAAACAGCACCAGTAGCAGATACAGCGTTTGAAGCGTCTGCCATCTCAATTAGACCTGACAATTGACGTTTAAATGGAGCAACAGAACCGTCTTTTTTGATACCGTTGATGAATTTCTTCTCCATGTTAATTTTCAATTCAAGAAGGCGGTCATTAATCTCTTGTGTGAATTGTGCAGATTGCATAGCCAGTGCCGTACCTGAAACGCTCGCACCCTTCTTAAAAATTTCCAAAATGTTATTCAATTCTGCTCTTGCAGATTCAAAGAATACAGTAGTATCTTCACCTTCAACCGCTGAAATATCATCAGTATTATCAAGTGTCTTTTCTCTCCATGTGTAAACTGTAGCAAGTGCCTTTTCGATATTACCTTTTGCCATCAACATAGATGTAAGAGGTGTTGCCGAAATGCCCAAAATTGCGATTTCCTTGCTTAGTGAAATTTGTTCAGCATTAGTAAAGTTAGTAGATTTAAACATAAATAATCATTCTCCTTTAAAGTTAGTTTTTAATATATAAAAAGCACCCTGACATTTTGCCAAAGTGCTAGTTACCCAAATAGTTTTGCAAATTTTGCTGAAAGCATACCATTTACATCTTTTTTCTGTTCTGCGACACTATAAGCGTCTGTTTTACTATGGTCAGTAGGTACATATCCCATTGACACTTTAATTTCATTCAATAGACCTTGAAACTTTTCAATTTGTGGCTGTAAATCCTCAATCTTTTCTACCTTGAAAAATTCAGCAAACTTATCAAGTCCTGCTGTTTTTAATTCAAGTGATACTTCTTTTTGAAATAACTCTTGTTCCTTAGTTTGGATTGCCTTTTCTTCATCAGATAAATCTTTCGGTTTGAATTGCAATAGTTCATCCCTTTCACTTTGGATAGGGTTTAACACCTCTGTTTCCCATTGTGCCTTGGCTGTTGCTAATTGTTCATCTAACTGTTCCTGGGTAAAACTAATTTCTTCTGACATTTTCCTACCTCCTGATTAAATAAATTTGACTGCTACCTTTCCTCTACTAAGGATAGGTTTGTTACTATAACTGCCGACAAACTCGAAAATAAATTCGTTCAATTCATCGGCAGGCACATAGTCATAAAAATAGACACCGACTGATTCTTTGTCGCTGTCTGTAATGGCTATTTGTTCAATTTGTGTTTTATCAGTTTTATAAATGGTCAACTTAATATCTGTTGGATCAACTGACTGACCTGTAAATGTTTTAAAATGAACTTTTAACCTAACTGTATCCCCTTGATACATTATTTATTCACCTCCACATGGGAAGGATTGATAATCATGGCTGAATGGCTCTGATTATTGTTTATTATTGATTCTGACGTGTTTATTACCTTCTGAATACTAGACATACCCTCATTGATAGACACGCTAGAATCGTTTAATAAGACGCTTATAGAAGCGGTTATTTGTTTGTTGAGAATTGGATAGATGACATTTACATTAGAATAGATTGGTTGAATAAAGGATAGTAATTCATTTACCTTTTTTGATTCTCTATTTATAAATGATTCTATTGGTTGAATGTGAGTATTAACATTCGCAATCCTGCTTCTAACTGTCCTAGCGTTCCTTGTGGCTGTCGTTTCAATATTCGATAGATAGCCCTCAACTATTCTTTTCGTTGCAGTATGACGTTCAGAAGCGGTAATAAATTGATTTAAATGTGTATGTAACTCTTTGAATGACTTCTTATTCTTTTGAAGATTAGAATCTAAATTAGCAACATATGAATTTACTGAAATAGTTTCTTTTTTAGCAACAATAGGCACACCAAATACTCTTAATGTTGGATAGTTACTATTAATTGCCCAAGTGTTAGAAAAATCCCAACCTGTGTATGTTGATTGAGTTTTCATTTCTGCTGTTGATTTACCTAATAGACCTGTAACATTTGTTGAAGGAGGACTTGAGATTTTTGCTATACTTGGTTGTCCGCTTGTTTGAGTATCCCAAAAACAATTATTAAAGACCACATCTGTATTATTACGGACATATCCAACAAATCCGCTAATTCCATCCCAAGGTGAAGATTGAGTATAATCAACAAAACCACTAGAATAGCAATTTTTCACAGTAGTTAAACTATCTGCTGTTCCTAAGAATCCTCCACCATAATAATTAGTATTTAAATTCATATTGATATTGGCATATGAATCTTCAATATTGGTTTCAAGTGCCTTCCCTATTAACCCACCTGATTCATCTTGTGAAGTAATACTTCCACCATTGACATAGCAATTTTTAATAGTGGCTTGATAGGTATAACCGATTAAAGCACTTGCAAAACGACAATTAGAACCATTTACAGTTACATTCTCTAAACCTACATTTTGAATAGTTCCATAAAAGAATTGTCCAAATAAGCCCAAGTACATTCCTGTTGATTTGTTTATTGTTAAGTTTTTTATCTTAAAACCTTTACCATCTAAATTACCTGTAAATCCACTTATCCAATTTACATTGTCATAATAAGAAATAGGTGTCCAATTTCCCCAACTGGACATATCAATATCATTGGTTAATTCATAATCTGCTGTAAGATTATTTCTGATATTATCTAGGTCTTGGGGTGTGCTTATTAAAATAGGCATTTATCTTCACACTACTTTCGGCACTTCAATTAAATGAATCACCGTCAATTCGTCTTGATCTCCCTCAATTGTAAATGGTGTAAATGATTCTGTACTTAATAGATTACCACCTGTTGCAACATTGAATATTACTGATTTTGCAAATGTCTTAGGTACAGTAATATCTGAATCTGAACCTTTAATGATAACTTGTAATTTTAATGTTTGTTCCCCTACTGAATGTGTCCAAGTTACTCGACTATCATAAACAGATAATCTTACAATTGCAACTCCTGTATCATCTTGTAACTCAATATACTTCCAATTGGCTTGAATGTAATCCCTTAAATTCTGGTATGCTGCCTGTGTTATTTCAGCCATTATTTGACCTCCTTCAAATTCTGAATTTGTGTTTCTAAGCGTTCTAATGATTGGACAATTTTGTCCTGTGCCTCATTTTGCTTGTCAATTTGTGCTGTGAGTTTATCTTCTCTTGTTTTGGCTTCTTTGCGTGTGTCAAAAAGCAACCAAACGAAGAGTAAAGCGAAGATTCCCTGTTGGGCAAATTGATCCAATGGAATTGCGGATAAATCCATGTCAACACCTCCCTTAATAATTGTTGCGATTTAATAATAAATATGAGAAAAAATTTTAAAATCCATAAAAAATAGGAGTAGCCCAAAAAAAGGACTACTCGCAGAAAGTGGAAGTCAAAAAGTGATTTTGACTTTGGAGGATTAATATAATGCACTTGATACTTGAAGGGAATACCCTTCATTCATTGTCATATTGAAATGGCAATCAATGAAATGTATTTTTCTATCATAGTAACAAGAAAATTAAAAAGTTATGTATTACTTGCAGAAGTAGGGCTTGATAGCGTTTTCTATTTCGTCATTTTACGCTTTAAGTAGTTTTCTTGTCTGATTTTGTGATTTTCTTTTTGTAGTATCTCAAGGACTTTTCTCTGTTTTGCTCATCTCTAATGGTGGTTATGTTAGTTTTTATGGTTTTCACCTCTTCCCTAAAAGACGATTAACTACCTTCCCAATTGTCGATTTTCAAAACCTAGTAATAGTAAGGGGTGAAGGGCTTTTTGAGTGAACAATTTTGCTGTTTTTTGATGTTTTTAATGTTCTATTTTCCTAA
Source organism: Bacillus sp. REN3 (assembly GCF_017912555.1). Lineage (GTDB taxonomy): Bacteria > Bacillota > Bacilli > Bacillales > Cytobacillaceae > Mesobacillus. The sequence continues at coordinate 26,687 of NZ_JAERSD010000026.1, forward strand.
CATTTCACCTCTTCCCTTATAGACGATTAACGGAATTACAGATAAATGCTGAAAAACATTGCCATATCAACATCTAAACAAGATGCCTTTTAAATAGACATGTTCTATTTCAAACATTTTGCTTTTTTCTTCTGTTTTTTATGCTCTATTCTCCTAAGATTTCATATGCTCCCTTATAGACGATTATCTAAAAAATGAAAAAAGTGCTAGAAACATAGACACAGCAATGATTTGAGAATCCAACTTATTTTTTTGAGTGCTGAATACCCTTAACATCTAAATAAAACCGTTATTTTACTGTGCTATCCACCCTGAGAAATAAAGGTCTAATTTTCTATTTGGGTTTTTCATTTTATCCACCTATATCCACTCTGAGAAATACCATTCTAATTGATTAGGTTTTCCTATTTTGATACCACCTGTTTCCACTCTGAGAAATAAATGTGTAAGTTCGGACAAAAAGTTATCTGGAATGTAGTTTGTCTATGTGTATCCGACTCTGATAAATACCATTCTGCTTTATTAACATTTTTGTTCACTTATACCTATCCTGATAAATAAGCCCTAATTGTCCATGTATACCTATGCTGATAAATACCATCCTATTTTATAACAATACTTCTACCATAAGTACAAAAATACCAAAATTTCTTCTATCCCAACTGGCACAAGGGATACAGGTTTTTTCTATTTGTACACGCTACTTCATCCATAAGTACAAAAAGTACATTTTGCTTATGAATCCAGTATTGGTAATTGATCTAGCGTTTTTCTAAACTTCTAGCACTTCATCCACAAGTACAAATTATCAAAAGTTTTGTCAATGTTATATAGGATAAGGGTTTTAGCGTTTTAAAACTTTCTCGCTATTCCTTCCAATAGTCGATTTTCAAAACACTGTAATAGCATAGGTTTGAAGATGTTTTTGATTCCTTTTTTTAGTCATTTTTTCACTTTTTACTCCTTAAAAGAGGATTCATAGTAATTCACAAAACCACACTTAAATCGTTTATATATAAGCAATCTCAAACAATCAACAAATAATACAATATCTTAAAATGGCATTTAACCTTGTCGTTAAGGGAATTATTCTTTTTTATTTCCGTTCACACCTATCCTGATAAATACCGATTGTTGTTCTTATTAAATGCTCCTTAAACGGGGATTCATCAAAATCACGCTTCATTCTTACTGGCTCTAAGAATTGTTTGACATGGTGTGTTACAAAGTTACCCTTACATGGCTTAACAATGCCTATTTGGCAAGGTTTCTATATCGTAACAAACTTCTAGTCAAACTTGGACATTATATTTTTCTTCCTTTAGGGTTTATCCAATAAAAACCGTTAGAAACGTTGATATATCAATGTTTATTAGTTTATTTAAATTTAAAATTTTCGAGAAACGTTGATGTATCAAGTTTTTTTCCGTTTCATTTTTCTCGCCAAACTTGGACATTATATTTTTCTTCCTTTAGGGTTTATCCAACAAAAACCGCTATGAACGTTGATATATCAATGTTTATTAGGGTATTTACATTTTAAAATTATTACAAAACGCATATATATCAACGGTTTGGACAATTTCTATTTCAAAAATTTAGCATATACCCTCATTTATTTTTTATAACGTTTCAGGCATACCCCTCCATTAAAGGTCTTTATCTCCAATTATTCCAAAATGTCCATTTAATCTTACAGTATCAAGGGTTACAAGTCATTTTCGTTTAAAAATGTCACGTTAAAAACTTCATTCTTCATTTTTCTTCCTTTGTAGACGTTTATCTCCTTTGCACTCAATCGCTTGTGGCTGTAAGGGTAGACGGTTATTAGGAATAATTAACGATTATTTAATGTGGTAAGAATGTAGGATTATCAAGATTTTAAACTATCTTAAACTGGTAAAGTTTTTCTCGCTGTTTATACACGCAAACCTTTTTCTTCCTTTGTAGAATATTATCTAAATAATAGTCAAATCCTTATGGTAGTAAGGTCGAATAGGTTATTAAGATAATTAACGATTTGCTAACGTGATTAAAGTGCTGATTTATCAAGTGTTTAAACTGTCTTATTTTTATAACCAATTGTCCACGCTTTTTATTTTTCTTCCTTTAACGGACATTATCTAAAATCGGATTCAAATCCATATGGTTATAAGGGTTAAGGTAATTAATCGGTTTCAAATAATTATCAAATATATTTAAACTGTTGATTTATCAAGGGTTCAAACTTCTAGTGATTATACACGCAAAATAAAAAACAGGGATTGCTCCCTGCTTAATTTCGTTCCTTATTGATACGTTCATGTAATTTTCTTTTTAATTCAAGTATTTCATCTTGCTTTGAGTAATCTCGCCTTTTTGAATAATCAGCAACTACACCAGTGTAATAAGCAATTGCTTCTGGAAGTGTTTTGAATGAGTTAATATCTTTGAAGGTCATTTCTTCCCACTCCCTAAATTCATCAATGGACTACAAGCAATGGCTTTCTCTAAAAGTTGGTCATTACCTAGTGACTGTAAATACCTTTGAGTAGTGCCAATATCCGAATGTCCTAATAGGCGGGATAATGAGTATATGTCCATTTGTCCTGATACCAAACTTTGGACTGCATAGAAATGGCGAAAAGTATGTGGGCTAACCCTTTTATCTTCAACTCCTGCCCTTTTACCTGCTTCTTTAATGACATTATATAATCCAACGTGAGATATTCCTGTTCCAAAGTAAGTTAAAAAGTAATTGTCATCCCTCATGGATATATCCTTGAAGTATTCTTTTTTCAATCTGTCATATTTTATTAGGATTTTCTTCAATGCAGGGCTAATATAAACTATCCGTTCCTTATTGCCTTTTCCATAAACTAAAATACTTGTTTCCTGAATGTTACTTGCCTTTAGTCCTCTAATTTCCATTGCCCTAAGTCCACAATCAGCCATCATAGCGATCATGGCTTTATTTCTCACGTCAATGTAAGTTTTTGTTGAAAAAGCGTCTATCATCCTTTGTACCTCAATGGGAGTAAAGCCCTTCAATACCTTTTTTGGCACTTTGGGAGTTTCAACTTTCTTCATTGGATTCTCTTGTAAATATTCTTCCTTCACACACCAATTGAAGAAGGCAGATACCATTTTATACATAGAAACTATACTTTGAGGTTGAAGTCCTGAATTTTGCTTGTCACGGATATACGCTTTTAAATCAAAAACAGTGACACTTTCCAATTCAGTAATTGCCCTTTTCTCCATTAGAAAAGATTTAACCTGTTTCAATTCTTGACGCTTGTTAATCATGGTCTTTTTCGTGAATCCTTTGGCTAAACAGTGGTAAAAATATTCTTCCATTACATCTTCCAACAACATAAAAAAGCCACCTCTCTGCTTAATCATTCGCAGTAAAAGTGGCTTTTCGTTTCGGGATATGAAAGATTAACCAAATTGGACAAAAATTCTAATGAAAGATTCACTCTGAAAGTAAATTTTCATTTAACTTTTGTCCAATTAGATTTAATAATCACCGTCAAACCCTTATTTGATAAGGTTTTCAACCAAATTATTTGCCTTGTTGTTTGTTCATGGCTTGCATCATTTGGTTGATCTTCTTCTGGGATGGTTTCATTCCCATCTGCATCATCATCATTTTAAGCATTTGTTCATTGATTGGCGGATTTTTCTTCAGATAGCTCTCCATGTATTTCCGAGCAATGAAAAATCCTAGCGCTACACCAGCTACTAATGCCAGTATACCGACTAGAATCAGCTGCCACATAAAAACTTCCTCCTTCATGTTGTCTAACATACAGTGTACTAAACCAAAAGCTATTATACAATATTTGCTGGTTTTTTTCCTCTTATTTTAGATATATTTTCGCTCTTTGATAGGCTTGAGCCAGCCATACTTCATCGACTCAAGGTCGATTGCCAGGAATGACTTCTCACATTTCCGCAATATCTCGAAAAAAACTGTTTCAGTATCGATTGGTCCGTTCGAATCCAGCTTTAGCCACCGGTCAAAAACCTCAAGGGAAGCAGAGGATGAAGTGCTTTTATTTTCATAAAAATAAACGCCATTTTCCAGCTTGAAGCCTCTTGCTTTTGCGAGCCGCTGATGAAGAAGCTGGTGGATACGCAAGACGGGGATGGGCTTCGTAATAAAATCGACCTGCCTTGAAAGGATCGATTTAAATTCACCTTTCGCCTGGCTGCGTTCCAGAAATAATTGGTAAAACATCCGTTCTCTTCCGAAATAATGGGAAGCAAATTCTTCTTCTATTAAATATAGCTGATAAGACCTCATCCAATCCCCTCCCCTTCTAACAGGCTTTTTCTCTATTATAGGAAACCTATTCATTTTCGTTTGTCTAAAGTTGCCGCAAAAGTTCACTAATCTTGTCGAATTCAAAACTTTCTTACTTTTTATTATAAAATTTCCATTAATAGATGTCACGGATTAATAGATTTAGTTGAAGAGTTGATTAATTTTATGTAAAAGGGGCATACTTGACGATTTTAAGGGAATATTAGTGCTGTTGACTTTGATTGTGAAAGGATGAATATACTTGGCTACTGTTTTGTACATCACAGCAAATCCAAAACCTGTTGAAGAGTCCTTCAGCTTGTCTGTTGGAGAAGAATTTATCAGTGCATATCGCGAAAATCACCCAAATGATGAAGTCGTTCGGCTTGATCTCTATAAATCCGATATACCTTATATCGATACCGACGTTTTCAATGGCTGGGGCAAGCTGCAAAAAGGAACTGCCTTTGAGGAGTTAAGCGGTGAGGAAAAAAGGAAGGTCAGTGAAATCAATCAACTGACAGACCAATTTGTAGCGGCCGATAAATATGTATTCGCGACACCGATGTGGAATTTCAGTTTTCCTCCTGTGATGAAAGGCTATATTGACAATATTGCGATTGCTGGAAAGACATTCAAATATACCGAGGATGGACCCGTAGGATTGCTAGGCGGGAAAACAGCGCTTCATATCCAGGGACGCGGCGGTTATTATTCAGAAGGCCCAGCAAAAGGTATGGAATTCGGCGACAGCTACCTAAGAGCTGTCCTTGCTTTCATGGGAGTGACGGAAGTAGAAACAATCGCAGTTGAGGGGATGGCTGCAGAACCGGAGAAGGCACAGGAAATCAAACAAAAGGCAATCGATCAAGCAAAGAGATTGGCAAAGCAATTTTGAAACAAAAAGAGCCTGTTATTCAGGCTTTTTTTATTACTCTGTCACATTCATGGGAATTGCTTTTTGGTGATCATACGAATATCCCTTTCCATCTGTCTGTGGCTTTTCTACCGTTCCTTCCTGCTGAGCAGACCCTGTCATCCGCACTTCTTCCAAAGGGATATCTTTTCCATATTCGAACATCAGCACACCTCCTCTTCCTCATGCAGGCCTTTCTTTCTAAAATATTCCCCATAGGTCTATATTTATCCTATTTTTTTTGAGATGTTCAATTTGACAGATTCCCTGCTCCAGGCACTTTGTTTTTAGCGGCAACCCCTAGTCCGTACTCCCAGCATACTCAGAATGAGCTTCCTTTAATTCATCCACGTAAAAAAATTGCGTTCATTTCGCCCGGACTTAGAGAGGTTTAAACATCAAAAAAAGCAGGGTACCGCCTTTGATTACACAAGAATTGACTCCTAACAGGAAAAGCATCGGAACCAGCCCTTAAATGCAACACAGGGACATAAAAGACAAAAGGCAACCGATTCGATTGCCTTTTGCCGCTGGTTAAAACCTCTATGATATTGGTTTGTTCCCTATTGTAAATCAAGGATCAGAAGTTCAGGGTCCTGAAGCAGGGTTTTGATCTCGTTTAATGCTTTTTGGGCGATTACACCATCAATGATTCTGTGATCGTAACTTAAGGAAAGAGCCATCATTTTGCCTATCGTTATTTCACCTTTCTGGACAATCGGCTTTTCGACAATTTGACCGACCCCAAGAATCGCTGTTTCTGGATGGCGGATAATCGGTGTGAACCATTCCCCTTTTGCGGAGCCGATATTGGAAATCGTGCAGGTTCCATTCTCTATTTGACTTGGGGTTAATCGATTCTCACGGGCTGCTTTTGACAGAATCTCGATTTCCTTTGCGAGCTCAGGAATCGTTAATTGGTCTGCCTGTTTGATGACAGGAACGACGAGTCCATTATCCGTCTGGACGGCAAAGCCAATGTTGTAGAAATTTTTATAAAGGATTTCGTCTTTTTCTTCATCAATGGATGCATTCAGTTCTTTGAATTCCTTTAGTGCTGATACCAATGCTTTTATGATATACGGCATATAGGTAAGCTTGATTTGTTTAGCAGCCGCGAGTTCTTTGTATTTTTCACGATGGGTGACGAGATCCGTGACTTCCGCCTCGCCAAAGTGGGTCACATGCGGAATTGTCTGTTTGGAATGTGACATCGCTTTGGAAATTGCTTTCCGGATTCCTTTTAATTTTACACGTTCAATCGCTTCATCATGGACGTCAATTTGCGGCGATTCCGGCTGTCCTACGAGCTCCTTCTTCTCATCAGCGTACTTTCTGACATCTTCACGATGGATGCGGCCATTGACACCAGAGCGCTGGATTTCTTCAAGATTCACTCCTAGCTCTCTAGCAAGTTTCCTGACTGAAGGCGAAGCAATGATTCTTGGACCGGATTCAGCAGCAAGATCCTTTTCTCCGTGCTCCGCTGCTTTTTGGACATCCTCGATTGTTGGCTGGCCGTTCTTCCCCGTCCCTTTTACTTCGGCAAGGTCGACCCCCAACTCTTTTGCTAGTTTCCGGACTCTTGGAGAAGCTTTGACAAATTCCTTTTTCGCTGACGCTTCCTCTTCTGGCAAGGCTTCTGATGGCTGAGAGGCTGCCTCATCTGCAGGCGCCACTCCGGCTGTACCCTCTTCCTCAATTGTTCCAAGCACATCGCCTACATGTGCCACATCCCCTCTTGGAATGTGTATTTTCGTTAAGATCCCATCCGTCTCCGCGGCAATTTCGGTTACCGCTTTTTCTGTCTGGACTTCTACCAATGTCTCTCCTTTTTGAACAGGATCCCCTTCAGATTTATGCCAAAAAACAATCACACTTTCATCCTCGCTATCATTTATGCGCGGCAGCTTGACTTCCTTTACACTGTTTACCATGCTGATCCTCCTTTGACTGACATGAAGATAAAGCGGTTACCCATAATATGGAGGCAACCGCTGAATCATCGTTACACTTTTTATAAATCGCTTATTCCTCCATAAGCTTGATGACTTCATCGGCAATGGTCCGGGCATTCGGGATCACGAATTTTTCCATACCCCTGTTATATGGAATCGGAACATCCGGAATGGCGAGCCTGCGGACAGGTGCTTCAAGCTCATACAACGCTTCTTCAGCTACCACAGCGGAGATTTCTGAAGTCAGCCCGTAGGAACGATAGTCTTCATCTACGACGATAAGACGATGCGTTTTTCTGACAGACGAAAGAATTGTTTCTTTGTCAAGCGGTACGAGTGAGCGAATATCGATGACTTCTGCACTGATTCCCTGCTGTTCGAGGAGTTCGGCGGCCTCAACGGCATTGTGCATCATCATTTGGATTCCAACAATCGTCACATCCGTCCCTTCACGCACTACTTTCGCCTTGCCTAGAGGAACAGTATACGGCTCTTCAGGCACTTCCCCGACTGCGACATCCAATTGATCCATCCATCCAAGCCCCTGTAACGATTTATGGAACATGAAAACCACAGGATTATCATCCCGGATGGCAGAAGCCATCATGCCTTTCAAATCATAAGGGGTCGAAGGTGCTACGACTCTCATGCCTGGCAAATGGGCAAAAGTAGAGTAAAGAGTTTGCGAGTGTTGCGCTGCGTCGCTGTATCCGCCCCCTACCGCCGTCATCAGTACCATCGGGAGCTTCACTCCCCCTCCGGACATGTACGGGATTTTTGCCATGTGATTATAGATTTGGTCCATGCAAACCCCAAAAAAGTCGACAAACATCAACTCTGCGATCGGTCTCATACCTTCTGCAGCTGCTCCGATGGCTGCTCCAATGAAGGCGGTTTCAGAAATAGGGGTATCAAGCACCCGCTTATCGCCGAATTTTTCAAGCAAACCCTGGGTGGATCCAAATATCCCGCCATATGTTCCGACATCTTCACCTAAAACAAAAACACTCGGATCTCTTTCCATTTCCTGGGCGATCGCTTCTGCCATTGCTTTATTGCCAGTCAGCATTCGTTTCGTTGTCTTCATCGCTTTTCTCTCCTATCGTTCGAATTTAAAAAAATACACCATCTAAAGCGGATTCCGGCAGCGGATCAGCACTTTCCCTCGCAAAATGGTATGCGGCGTCAACTTCATCTATCGCGCGTTTCTCCAATTCCGCGATTTCCGATTCAGTTACTGTCCCTTCAGAAACCAGCTTTTCTTTTAACCTCTTAATCGGGTCTTTCTCACGCAGTCCGGCAACTTCGCCCTCCCCACGATATAGTTCAGGATCCCCCTGGAAATGTCCCAAGTATCGGTACGTTTCAATTTCGATGATCGAAGGTCCTTCCCCTTTCCTGGCTCTCTCAACCGCTTCTTTAGAAACTCGGTACATTTCAAGTGGATCATTATCCTTCACATAATAGCCAGCCGTATTGTCATAAGCAGCTGCACGTTTGTCATTGGAGCTGATTGCGGTTGAAGCTTCTTTTGGAACGGAAATTCCATAGGAGTTATTCTCTACGACGACAATCAACGGAAGTTTCCAAAGGGCCGCCAGGTTCAGTGATTCATGGAATGCCCCCGCATTTGCCGCACCTTCTCCAATGAAGGCGACAGCCACCCAGTCTTTTCCTTTCTGCTTGGCAGCCAAGGCAGCACCAACTGCTTGCGGAATGCCTGCTGCAACAATTCCACCGCATGAAAATTTCACATTAGGGTCAAACAAATGCATATGCCCGCCTTTGCCTTTCCCGAGTCCTGTTTCCTTACCGAATATCTCTGCGGTCATCCTGTTCAGATCAACACCTTTAGCGATCGCATGATGGTGGGGACGGTGAGGGGAAGAGACTGTATCTTCTTTTGTCAAATGCGCACAAATCCCGACTGCTGCGGGTTCCTGTCCAGTCGCTAGATGCATTTCACCCGGAACAGGTCCGGATCCGATATTAAAAACTGGTTTTTTTCCTTCAGCATACACCTCTGCCATGGTATCCTCGTAATACCGGGACTTGACCATTGTTTCGTACATCCAGAGCAATTTTTCCTTGGGAATTGACATGCTGAATCCTCCTTTGGCTTCATTTGTTCAATTTATATGATGCAAGTTCCATGCCAACCTAAAAGAGTTGATCCATCAACAAAAAAGTGTCCCGTTTTGGGACAAGTGTTGCGTTTTGTACGGGACACTGACACAAAATGGGACACTATTTTATTTTATATTGAATCGATCCATCCGGCGATATAGAGTGCTTCGTGATATTCCAAGCTTCTTCGCTGCCTTGCTGTAGTTGTAATTGCATTCTTCAATTGTGTACAGCAGCATCTTTTTCTGCATATCTTCCTTCTTGAAAGGGGAATGATGGGAAAAAGAAAAACCTGGATGCCCTCTTTTAATATCTTCTGGGAGGTCATCGATACGGAGAAAACCGTCTGAAGAATGATTGACCGACCGCTCGATTACGTTCTGAAGCTCACGGACGTTCCCAGGCCAGGAATAGTCTTGAATGGCCTTGATATAAGATGGGGAAATCGACAAATGTTTCCCAGGAAGCCGCTCATTGATTTCACTTATAAAATGGCTGGCGAGCAGCGGGATATCATCCCTGCGTTCACGCAAGCTTGGGATGGAAATCGGCAGGACATTCAAACGGAAATAGAGATCTTCCCGGAAACTTCCTTTTTGGACTTCTTCTTTCAAATTCTTGTTGGTCGCAGCAATGATTCTGACATCCACTGGAATCACCTTGTGTTCCCCAATCCGGACAATTTCTTTGTTTTGAATGACTCGTAAAAGCAGGACTTGCATATCCAGAGACATCTCGCCAATTTCATCCAAGAAAATCGTCCCACCGTCGGCAAGTTCAAATTTCCCCGAATATCCGCCTTTTCTTGCGCCAGTAAATGCCCCTTCGGCATAACCAAACAATTCACTGCCCAACAATTCCCTTGGGATAGCCCCGCAATTAATCGCGACAAATGGTTTCGCGAATCTGTCGCTAGCATTATGGATCGCCTGGGCGAACATGTCTTTACCTGTTCCGCTTTCGCCCAAAAGCAATACGTTGGAAAGGGAGGCAGACGCAGACTCCGCCTCTTTGATCCTTTTTAAGAAGGCTGTATTCTTTCCGATGATATCATCAAATGTAATCTTTGCCCGATTCCCAGTCACCTGGTTCACCAATTGCCGGACTTCCCGAATTTCCTGGATTGTCAGTAACGAGCCGATGCGGATATATTCCTGGTAAACCGGCTTGATATTCAGGAGCACATGCTTCCCATCTGGAAGCCCTTTCACTTTCAAGCGAATATCTTTATCGCGGACCACTCCCTGAGTACGGATATCTCTTAGGAAGAAAGAGTTTGTGAAAATTTCTTCCAGACTCCTATCCAGGAGTTCGTCTTCATTCATTTGTATCATTGTTTTTAAGGTTTGGTTTGCTTGAATGATTTTTCCTTGCTGGTTCACAAGCAGGATTCCCGAAGTCAATGTATCGATTGTTGCTTCAAGATAGCTCTTCATTAGTTCATTTTTTCTTGTTTTTTCCTGGAGCTTAAGGAGATTTTCCACCGCCTTGGCAGCCGATACGACCATACCCAGAGTATGGGGATGGACCTTTTCGAATGGACCTGACATATTCAGCACGCCAATCAATTTTCCATTCGGCCCAAAAATCGGAGCGGCTGAACAAGTCCAGCGCTGGCAAAGCTGGCTGTAATGTTCATGGGCATAAACCTGCAAAGGATGTCCTTCTATAATGCTTGTTCCGATGGCGTTCGTGCCCATCGCTTCCTCGCTCCAATCTGCCCCTTCTTGAAACCGGATCAACTTTGCCTCTTCCAGGGTGGTTTCGTCCCCAATCATTTCCAGCAATAACCCGTTTTCATCACAAAGGATGACAGTAAATCCTGAATCTTCCACAAGATGGTAAAGATTTTTCATCAGCGGAAGGGAGGTTTCAATTAAAGCGCTGTTTTTTTTGATGCTTTCCTCCCACTTATCCAAGTCGATTTGCCCTGCTTTTTGATAAGGATCCACCTTGTTCTGCATTGAACGGATCCAGGAATTCTGGATTAATTTATCAAGGCGTGAATCGATTGTTCCTGTTTCAATGAATATCTCCCACATGCTCGCCAACTCTTCTTTCACCTTCAACCCGCTCACCCCAATGACCGAATTTTTCAGCATCTTCTTTAAGCTTACCACTAAAATGTACCTAGTTTGTTAAGAATAAAGCACATTTACCGCAATGATTGCTACTTAGTCCCTTTTTTGTTTGAATATTCTGTTTTTTAAAACTGGGTTAAGTGGTTCTTTTTGCGTTGGCAGACTAGCAGACTGTCTGATTCTAATTATATCACTATTCCCCCTTGTCGAAGTAGATTGCAGCCTTCTTTCTGATTCGATTGATTGGCCAAAAAAGCTGGACCTCGGCGATGTTTCATTTTCGGGTATTCGGATTTTATGAAGGAAGATCCATCACCATATTTGCCTGTTATGTAGGAGTCTGTTATTTCATGCCAATTGAAAGTGTATAACACAGCTTACTGGAAGTACTTGGATTAAACCGTGGTTACCGTTTCTTTTTAACGTTCTCATTGAATAGTATCTTGGCACATAACGTTTCATATGAGTAACCTCTAGCGTTCTTTCGAAATCCCTAATAATAGGAAATGGAGTAGTGCAAAAAAATTCATTTGTGAACTTTGCTTATCTAATGCGCAAATAACATAAATGGAATGATTCACTACCTAAACCAGGCTTTAAACATTACTCTCAAACCCAAGCTCACTCTATTCTTTTCAAATTTACTTCCTTTATTGAATCACCAATAATTTCAAAGAAGTATTCCTTGTTTGTTGTTAATTCAAGTGCGATTTTTTTCAATGGTATTCTATTTTCTTCTTCACCTATTAATATAAATTCAAATGATGCTTCACCCTCTAGGTCTAAATCTTGTTGGTCAATATATTCTTTTCTAAGCGTTTCTCATTTTTGTATTTTGGAACCATCAGCATTTCTTATACCACTTGTGGTGTTATCGGTGCTGATTTCTATCGTGTGAAAATCAAAATTAGCATAGTTTTTTATACTTAAAATCATGTTGTTCTCATTTGGCTGCACAGGATTACCCGTACAAGAAGATAAAAATATAACTATCACAAATGAAATGGATAAAAGTACTAATCTCTTCATACAATCACCCCCTTCGCCCTTGATAAACACCCCACAAACCATTGGCGTGTTTGTCAAGAGCGATTGCGGCAGCATTTTTACAAGCTCAGTGAAGAAATCATCCCTTAGAATTGATTTTTCACAGAACTTTTGACACTACCTTCTTGAGTATCCCTGTCACTCTGATATTCAAGAATATCCCCAGGTTGACAATCCAAAGCCTTGCAAATAGCTTCTAAAGTTGATAATCGAATCGCTTTTGCTTTCCCATTTTTCAAAATTGAAAGGTTTGCCATAGTGATTCCAACTCTTTCGGATAGTTCTGTTACACTCATTTTTCTTTTCGCTAACATCACATCAATGTTGATTATAATTGCCATGTTTTCACCTCAGACCGTTAAATCATTTTCCGATTTTATATCTAAAGCATTTTGTAATAATTTCTGAAGAACCGCAGTAAAAACTGAAATAACAACAGAAGCTAAAATAATTAAAAATCCGATAATTGCTATTCCTGGATGCAAAGCGTTTTGTGATATAAGAAAGATCATCCCTATCGCATATAAGATACTGATTGTAACCGAACAATATTTTATAGATTTTAACGCCTTTACAGACACTCCCGAGAAAGCCTTGTTATGATCAATACAATTTAAAAGTTTTAAAGCCTGATATAGAGCAATAAAAAACGGAATAGCTGTTCCATACAATCCAATTAAAACAGGATATTGCAAATAAGCAAACTCTGGATACATTTCTGCTGTATCATTCGCTAACCATGGCAGCCAAAATATACACAAAGTAAGTACTGTAATTCCAATAAGAAAAACAGCTGCCTTTAAAAAAAGTGTTGTTCCACGTTCCATAAAAAGCACCTCTCATAATTATCGTTATTATCAACCTAGCACATTATTTATCGAATTACAATAAATTATTGTTGTTTCTTAATATCCTGTTGTTTTACTAATTGATAGGCTCTGTTAAACCTGGGTGTTGATTTACACTCCAGGGACATGCTTTCCGCGGGGCGTCAGTGGAGCTGGTCAAGCTTCAGCGCTGACCAAAGCGCTTCAGCTTCCCTATCTCCTCGGCGCTAAGGGCGCCAGCGGGGTCTCCACCTTGCCGCTGCATCCCGCAGGACACTGAAAGGCTCCGGCGAATTCGCCCACGCACGAAGGAAATGCATTAGCATTTTTGAGGAGTCAGTCCCTTTCGTTCCAATCAACTCTTTAAAAAACAACATCTTTAACAAAGCCAATTGATAAAAAAAAGCATCTCTCGTTAAACGGAGATACTTCAAATAATTAGTTGTTGTTACATAGCGGTAATCGTTTAGCTCCATCTGTGAGAAAAAACAGCCCCTGCAGCAGCAGGAACTGGTTGTTGCTCACCACCAAACTAAAAGGTGTTTCCCTTTCATAACTGAAGATCCAGTCTGCATTCCATCGAACCAACCGCAATCCCACCGCACTGACTGCTCGCTGTAAAGTACATCCGACCTAAAACGCTGCCTTCGCCGCCAATTCATCTGGTTTTTCAACGGTGATGGTCTCAATATGCTTTGCCACTTTCGTACTGTAGCTGAAATCCCCATAACAGTATGGATAGCGGAAATTGTTTTTATCTCCGCCGCAATTGTATTTTTGTGGGTTTTTCTCCACCTGGATCATCGAATATTTCTTGGCCAGCTCCTCGCTGTGCCTTTTGCCATTCTCCGCAACAAAATCTATGTAGCCGATCCCCATGTTATAAGCTTGGATGACGGCAGCAAAATCGACCTGCTTTTGCTCACCATATGCCGCAGCTTTTGAAAAATAACTGACTCCTTGACTGATGCTTTGCCTCGGATCTGTAATGGTGTTTGGCGGAAGGCCTAGAGATTCTGACGCCTGCATCGGGTCTCCGCCCATTCCTTTGCTTTCCTGCATCATCAAGGCTGCCACTGTGACTGTATGTTCTTCCAAATTCACCTTTTCCAATTCTTCATGGATCACCGGACCATATTTTGCGACCTCTTCAATCGAATTGTCCTCGACAATCTTCAATTCGTTGAATTTTTCATTAAACATCCCTAAGAACCTATCAAACATAAAAAATCCCATAAATAGGATGAATAAGAGCATGACAATATTGAAATTCCGCTGAACCTGTTTTTTACTGGATTTCTTCCGTTTCATCGTGACTCTCCTGGCATTGTCTTTATGTCTATATTATAATCGCGGCAGGAAAAACATCAAGGAAACCACCTATAGACTGGTTTTTATTCCTCATAAATCATTTTCCGTGTCATGCCGCCATCAATGATCAGATTCTGCCCATTCACGAAGTCATTTCCAGGCTCCGCGAGATAAAGGCATGCACTCGCAATATCCTCAGGTTTCCCCACTCTTCCCGACCAGTGCTGAAGATGATCCTTTTCCCTCAAACTTCCATAGTCCTCATTCTCGATCCAGCCGGGACTGATGCAATTCACGGTAATTCCTTTCGATTGAAGTGACGCTGCCAACGCATGGGTAAGAGCGACTATGCCTCCTTTGGACGAAGCATAAGCCTCAGAGCCAGGCTCTGACATGATCGCCCGGGTCGAGGCAATATTGATGATCCGGCCTCCCTTTCCCATCATTTTCCCGGCTTCGCGGGATCCGATGAAAGCACTCCGCAGATTCGTGAAAATAACATCCTCCCATTCTTCTGTAGTCAATTCGAATAACGGTTTAAACCTGGAAACACCCGCATTATTGACGAGAACATCAATCTTTCCGAACCGATCGACCGCATTTCTGATCAGGCTGGACAAGTCCTCCTCCTTACGGACATCGATCTTCCAAAAAGCTGCTGTTCCCCCTCCGTCCTCTATCGATTCCTTTAGTTTTTTTCCCTTTTCCCCATCCAGGTCTGCGATGCAGACAGTCGCTCCTTCCCTGCCAAAAGCCATTGCGATCCCTGCTCCGATCCCTTTGGCCGCACCTGTGACAATGACTGTTTTGCCTGTGAATTTTTGTTCCATCTTATACATCTCCCCTTTTAAAATTCTTTTCATTTCTGCCCTTTTGTATAAGCCACAAAATTGTTTCAAGCTCTTTTTAGTTTAAACTATTGAATAGAAAGAGGGTTAAATACTCCTTTCCCCTTTGTCAGGCGAAGTGAAGAAAGCAGCACGATGTTGTGCTGCTTTATAACAAAGCCAGATGGGGGAGGCGGTTCGCTCATACCCTTAAAATTCTCACATGTAGCGGATTGTATATTTTTCCTTTAAAATTGATTCAAGTAATGAAAATAAGTGGTGATGCATGTGTTCAAAATTCTGCTGATCGAGGATGACGCTACTTTGTACAATGAAATAAAGGAACGGTTGGCCCAATGGTCGTATTCTGTCTATGGAATAGCGGACTTCAATCGCGTTATGGAGGATTTCTCGATGATCGAGCCAGACCTTGTCATCATTGATATCCAGCTTCCAAAGTTTGACGGTTTCCACTGGTGCCGGATGATCCGCAGTCACTCTAATATCCCGATTGTCTTCCTCTCATCAAGGGATCACCCAATGGATATGGTGATGGCGATGCAACTGGGAGCGGATGATTTCATTCAAAAACCGTTCCATTTCGAAGTACTGATTGCGAAGATCCAAGCGATCCTTCGAAGGGTCTACAATTATAGTGCTGCAGCCAGTAAGTTAAAAACATGGTGTGGTGCCACTATCGATTTTGATAAAAATACCGTAAGCAATGAATTGGGGACAATTGAGCTGACCAAAAATGAAGTCTTTATCCTTAAGCTCCTGATTGAGCGGAAAAATCAAATCGTCAGCCGTGAAGATATCATCGAAAGCTTATGGGATGATAAGCGTTTCATCAGCGATAACACCCTGACGGTCAATGTGAACCGGTTGCGGAAGAAGCTTGATGAAATTGGACTTGGCAGCATGATCGAAACGAAGGTCGGGCAAGGCTATCAGGCGATCGAAGAGGATCGGCCATATGCTTAAACTGTATCTAAAGGAAAGATTAAGCTGGATTCTCCTGACCTTCTGCCTGCAGATGCTGCTTGTGCTCATCGCTTACTTGGACCCGGCGATTTCCATTGCTTCGACTCTTTATTATGTATTTCTTTCGACAATCGTCACGGTCATTTTCCTGTTTGTACGATACCGGAAAGAAACAAGGTTTTACCAGCAGCTAATTGAACAGGCCGAAATCATGAACTATTCAAATATACCGGCATTTGAGAGTCCGCTTGAAAAAATAACAGCAAAAACGCTTATTCACCAACTGGACAGCTTGAATCAACAGGCAGCCCGCAACCAACTTGAGCTCGAGCAGGAAAAAGATGATCATTTATCCTGGATCCATGAGGTAAAGACACCCTTGACGGCCATTCGGTTGATGATTGACCGGATTGAAGACCCAGCGTTGAAGAAAAACATGACTTTCGAATGGCTTAGAATCCATCTCCTGCTCGACCAGCAGCTCCATCAAAAACGGATTCCTTTCATGGAAAACGACTTGTATATTGAAACGGCCGATTTAGAGGCTCTGATTTTCGGTGAATTGAAGACATTGCAGTCGTGGTGCATCCAGAAAGGAATAGGCTTTGAAATCGACCTCCGGGAATCCGAAGTCATGACAGATGCAAAGTGGCTTGGATTTATCCTTAGGCAGTTACTGACGAATGCCGTAAAATACAGCGATTCATCTGATATTTATATCAGGAGTTTTAATAGGGATGGACACCTTATTCTGGAAATAGAAGACTTCGGGAGAGGGATCGACCCAAGGGATATGCCGCGGATATTTGAAAAGGGATTTACCTCAACAGTCAACCATCAGGATAAATCATCCACTGGGATGGGATTGTTTTTGGCACAGAAAGCAGCCTCTACGCTAAAAATAGATATACAGGCATCATCCAGGCTTGGGTCGGGTACAACCTTCACTCTTACCTTCCCGGCCAGCAATGAATTCACAAGGATCATGGGCATGTGACAATAATGTCACATGCCTCTGTCATTTGTTCGCTGAATCGAAGGATTGTTCTGGAACCTGATTTTATAATAGAGGTATCAAAGAAAGGAAGTGCCGGAATGGTTATCTTGGAAGCTAACAAACTTCATAAATCGTATGGAAATAAGTTCAATAGGCAAGAGGTTTTAAAAGGAATCGACCTTAAGATCAGCAAAGGTGATTTCGTCAGTATCATGGGAGCCTCCGGATCGGGCAAAACTACCCTCCTCAATGTATTATCCTCTATTGACCACGTCAGCAGCGGAATCATCAAGATTGAAGGCAACGAAATTACAAGGTTAAAGGAGAAAAAACTGGCTGAATTCAGGAAGCATCATCTAGGTTTCATTTTCCAGGAATATAACCTCCTTGATACCTTGACTGTGAAAGAAAATATCCTATTGCCGCTGTCAGTCACAAAAACACCAAAAAAGGAAGCAGACCAGAAATTCGAGACTGTCGCAACTGAACTTGGGATTTTTGACATCAAGGATAAATATCCAAATGAAATATCCGGCGGCCAAAAGCAGCGGACCTCCGCAGCGAGAGCCTTCATCCATGAACCAAGCATTATTTTTGCAGATGAACCGACCGGTGCGCTTGATTCCAAGTCTGCTTCGGATCTCCTGAACAAACTGAGCGAACTGAACCAGAGAAGAACGGCAACGATCGTGATGGTCACCCACGATCCAGTGGCCGCCAGTTACTGCAGCCGTGTCATTTTCATAAAAGACGGACAGATTTATACAGAGCTGAACAAAGGGGGGCAAGGCCGACAAGCTTTCTTCAAAGACATCATGAAAACCCAGGCTTTGCTAGGCGGTGTCCAGAATGAGCATTAATAGATTGATGATCCGTAATCTGAAGAAAAACCTGAAAAACTATTACTTATACGTTTTTGCCCTTATTTTCAGCGTCGCACTTTATTTTGCTTTCGTTACCCTGCAATTTGACCCTGCGCTTGATGAAACGAAAGGATCCATAAAAGGCGCAGCATCAATCAAAGCAGCATCCGTCTTACTGGTCGCGATCATCTCGATTTTCCTGGTATACGCAAATAATATTTTCATTAAAAGGCGGAGCAAAGAAATCGGCTTGTACCAGCTCGTAGGGATGACAAAGAATAAGATTTTCGGGATTCTGAGTGCCGAAAACGCCCTGCTATATTTTAGCTCGATGTTTATCGGCATTTTTCTCGGTTTTTCCGTTTCGAAATTGATCATCATGATTCTTTTTAAAATCACTGGTGTAGAAGGAATCGCCTCCCTACATTTTTCAGTGGCAGCATCCATCCAGACACTCGCTGTTTTTATAGCTATATACTTTTTGATCATGCTGATGAACTATATCTTCATCAAAAGGCAAAGCATTCTGTCACTTTTTCGTGCTGTTTCTGTCGCAGAAGCTAAAGTGAAAAAAGTCTCCTATCGGGAGATGCTGATTGGAACCATTGGAATCATTTTGATAGCTTCCGGCTATTTTGTATCGTCGAAGCTATTTGATGGTGATTTCACTACTGTCAATAAACTATTCATGGCGATGGTTTTCATTTTGGGATCCGTTATTGTTGGTACGTACTTTTTTTACAAAGGATCCGTTAGCTTTCTTGCTAACATTGCAAGGAAAAAGAAAGACGGCTACTTAAATATCAATGAGGTTTTGTCACTGTCTTCGATTATGTTCAAGATGAAATCGAATTCCTTGCTGCTGACGATTATCACAACGGTTTCTGCGTTAGCGATCGGCTTATTATCTTTAACGTATATTTCCTATTATTCAGCGGAAAAAATGGCAATAAACAATGTTCCTGCCCACTTCACCTTCGTCAATCCAGAAGCGGCTGATACTTTCAAAGAGTCGCTCAAGAAAGAGAACATCCCATTTAGGGAAACGAAAATTGAAGTACTCCAGGTAATCGTGAATGCTGAGGAAATCATTGGACTTAAAATCGAGAACTTTACCCAGGATCCACACTCCATGAGCTTGTCAGTTATAGGTGAAGGAGCTGTCAATGCCAAAGTAGAAAAGGATGAGACCTTCTTCACTGGATGGAGTGACATCAATCAAAACTTTTTATCGATGAAAGATTCCGGAAATATTGAACTAATCGGAAAAAATAACAGCATTCCCCTGAGATACACGGGAATGGAGAGGGAATATCCCGTATCGCGCTATTTTGGCGGATCTCCTGTAGCCGTTGTCGATGACAAAGTATTCAAATGGCTGAAGGAAAACCTGGACCCCGAGCTGCAAAAGCCATCGTCATTATATATTGGGATCGATATCAAGAATGAGGATCATGTAGTAAAAGCAGATAGAGCTTTTGATGCATTGCAGCTTGCAAAAACCGAAGGAAGTGAATCAAGGTTCGATTTGGTCCAGCAGCAAAAAGCGCAAATGGGATTAATCATGTTCGTGGTCGGTTTCCTGGGGTTGAGCTTCCTTATCACATCTGGCTGCATTCTATACTTCAAGCAAATGGATCAAAGTGAGGATGAGAAACCAGATTACACGATTCTCCGGAAGCTGGGATTCACCCAAGGTGATTTATTAAGAGGCATCCAGGCAAAACAAGGATTCAACTTCGGTATTCCACTGTTGATTGGGTTGCTGCATAGCTATTTTGCTGTAAAATCAGGCTGGTTCTTTTTTGGGACAGAGCTTTGGATGCCAATGTTCCTGGTAATGGTCCTGTATACAGCCCTCTATTCCGTCTTTGGAATCCTGTCAGTACTGTATGCGAAACAGGTCATAAAAAATGCCCTTTAATCAGGGAAGCAATATCCTGTCAGCGATGAATGGAAATCAAACTTGCTGAAAGGTTACGCTATGAAATTATTATCCGGAGAACATCCAAAGGTGAAATCCTAGAAAAAGATGGCGAGGCTGCAGCCTCGCCATCTTTTTTGGTTCTATTTTGCAGACACATGCCAGGCTACACCAAATCGATCGGTCACTAGTCCGTACAGAGGACTCCAGAATGTTTGTTGAAGAGGCATTCCCACTTTTCCGCCCGCTTCAAGCTTGCCAAATACTTTCCTGGCATCCTCAACGGTTTCCACAATGATCGCGACACTCACCTGGTCCCCAAGTTGATAAGGCATTCCAGGGTACGTATCGGATAACATCAAATCTGTATTGCCGACTTTCAAATGGGCATTGAGTACCAGTTCCTTTGCTTCCGGGGGCGTAGGATGCTCAGGGTTATCAGGCAAATCTCCGAAAGTCTGGACATTCAAAACCTCAGCACCCAGGGCGTCCTCATAAAACTTGACTGCTTCCTGGCCATTTCCGTTTGTTACTAAATAAGGATAGATTGTCGCTATCATTGCAACACCCCTATACAAGAATATATGTTCGGTTCTAAGATAACATTGACGCTTCCGATTTGCAAGTAAAATTTAAAATTTTCAATATATTTTTCGCTTCTATAATTTTAAATCGCTTCACAGAGCATACTTTCTTTTGACACAGGAAATTTCCTATCCAATAAAGGAAAGCCGGATTTTATTCCAAGAATCTGGAATAAAATCCGGCTTTTTCAAGTAGCCACTGATTTCAAATGGAACATAACCGGGTTCGGGAATTCTCGAAATCCCTGTCCGTTTCGATTTCAGAGTTTTAGTTTTGCTCAAGCAATGCTTTTACACGCGCGACAACATTGTCTACAGAGAAACCATATTCCTCCATGATTCTCTCTCCTGGTGCGGAAGCGCCGAATGTATCGATGGACAGGACTTCGCCTTCATCGCCTACATAACGGTGCCAGCCAAGTGAAGAGCCCATCTCGATGCCAAGGCGTTTCTTGACAGACTTAGGAATGACGCTCTCTTTGTATTCCTTGGACTGCTGCTCGAATCGATCCCATGATGGCATGCTAACAACAGAAACATTGATTCCTTCTGATGCAAGTGCACTCTGTGCTTTGACAGCAAGTCCTACCTCAGAACCTGCCGCAAGCAATAACGCATCTGCTGTTTCTTTCCCTGCAGGGGAAACGACATAAGCGCCTTTAGATACACCTTCATATGCGTTCTTGTCTGTGCCTTTGATTGTTGGCAGGTTCTGGCGTGTCAGCACTAATGCGGTAGGTGTCTTCGTCGATTCAACTGCCAGTTTCCATGCTGCTGCCGTTTCGTTTCCATCCCCAGGACGGATCACAGAAAGGTTTGGCATGGCGCGCAAGCCTGCAAGCTGTTCAATCGGCTCGTGGGTAGGGCCATCCTCGCCAACAGCGATGCTGTCATGTGTGAACACATATGTGACAGGCAGCCCCATCAAGGCAGCAAGACGGATGGCTGGCTTCAGGTAGTCAGAGAATACGAAGAATGTTCCCCCGAATACTTTCAATCCACCATGGAGCGCCATTCCGTTGAGAGCGGCTCCCATTGCGAATTCACGGACACCGAACCAGATGTTGCGTCCTTCGAATGAACCTGGGAAAAAGTCGCTTGATCCTTTGATCATTGTTTTGTTTGATCCAGCAAGGTCAGCAGACCCGCCAATCAGGTATGGAAGGTTTTTAGCAATGCCATTCAATGCTTCACCCGAAGAAGCGCGGCTTGCAAGGCTCTGTCCTTCCTCATAAACTGGGAGATCCTGATTCCATCCTTCGGGCAGCTCTCCCTTCATTGCTTTTTCAAGCTGGGCTCCGAGCTCCGGATATTCACTCTTATAGCTGTCAAAAAGTTCATTCCATTGTTGTTCTGCTTTCTCACCTTTGACGGCGATTTGCTGTTTGAAGTGATCATATACTTCATCCGGCACATAGAAATCTTCTTCGAATGTCCACTTATATGCTTCTTTCGTCAGCTTCAATTCTTCTGCTCCAAGTGGTGCACCGTGGACATCCGATTTTCCGGAAAGATTAGGGGAACCATAACCGATGACTGTTTTCACTTCAATCAATGTCGGACGGTCTTCATCCTTCTTGGCTTCTTCGATTGCTTTCGCAATAGCATCAAGATCATTCCCATCTTCCACGCGCAAATATTGCCATCCATATGCCTTGAATCGGTCAGCAACGCTTTCGGAGAATGACTTGTCGAGATCACCGTCAAGCGAGATATCATTTGAATCGTATAAAACGACCAATCTACCAAGCTTAAGGTGGGCTGCAAGGGAGGCTGCCTCTGCTGATACACCTTCCATCAAGTCGCCATCCCCGCATATGCCGTATGTATAATGGTCAACAACATTGAAGTTATCCTTGTTGTAAACAGCTGCAAGGTGACGCTCTGCCATTGCCATCCCGACAGCCATGGCAATTCCTTGTCCTAGTGGGCCGGTTGTCGCGTCAACACCTGCTGTATGGCCGTACTCAGGGTGCCCTGGAGTTTTGCTGCCCCATTGACGGAATTGTTTGATATCATCCATGGAGACATCATAGCCTGCAAGGTGCAGTAAGCTGTATAGAAGCATGGATCCGTGTCCGGCTGATAATACAAAACGATCACGGTTAAACCATTCTGGGTTTTTAGGATTGATATTCATGTAACGAGTCCATAGGGTATAAGCCATAGGTGCTGCTCCCATCGGCATGCCCGGGTGACCAGAGTTCGCTTTTTCAATTGCATCAATCGACAAAGTCCGAATGGAATCGATCGATAGCATATCAATTTTATTAAACATTCAATACATCCTTTCTATATAGATACTTGCTACATCATTTATATTATAGCGGGAACAATCATTATACAACAAATTGCATCCAGGGGAGACAGAAAATAAACGAATCTTCCCTTTTTAGACACATTCCCTATTCCCTATTATCTTTCCTCAATAACAAAAACAGGATACATATTTATGTATCCCGTATATCGCCTATTAATGAAGTTTGTTTTTGCTTTGCAATTCTTTCAATTTATCAGGCGTAACATCATTTCCCTCAGGATCGACAATCGTTACACCCTTGAGGGTATTGAGCATCGAGGACCGGAATGACTGAAGATACTCAGCACGAAGCCTGGATTGTTCCTTCGCCTCTTCGTCAGTCAGCATGGACTCTTTTGCTTTTCTAGCCAGCTCGTTGATTCTTGCGATTTTATCACTTGATAGCATGGTAAAGCTCCTTTGTAAAAAAGTTACGTCACCAGACATGTTACTAGAATCATTTATGTTTTACAAGTTTGAGACTAACTTTCCCTTGACTCAATGTATTCCAGATACCTCCTGTTAACGGTTGCCTTTGAGACATCGAAACCAAATCCCCTTAGAGTCGCAGCTATTTCAGAAAAGGTCAATCCATTGCTCCTTAATTTCACAACCTCTTCAATCGGGATTTCCTTCCGGTCCCGCCCTGACTGGCTGCCGTGATTTTTCAGGTTCCTTTCCGGCTTATACCCACGTTCGATTGCCCGCTGCATTCCTCGTTTAATTTTGATATTATGGATTTTTCTTTGGTATTCCTCGACCATGCTGACTATTTGCAGCACCATAGAATCCGATTCGGAAAGCTGCAGTTCCCCATTATGGGCAATGCTGTACAGCTTTACATTTTCCTTTAAAATGCAATGGAGGAGCGCAACCTTGGCGTTCCCCCTTCCAAGTCTCGTCTCGTCCTGAATGAGCAATGCACCGATTGATCGATCCTTTATTAACTCTAGCAGCTCGAGAATTCCTTCTCTTTCAAGATCGTATCCGCTCGCCTGCTCCTTGATGACGGATACCACATCGAACCCATAGCTTGCCGAAAGGCGGATCAGCTCCTCCTCCTGCCTCGCGAGCGAAGTTTCCTGTGTTTCCTTTGTTGTGCTTACACGGCAGTATATGATTGCTTTCATGATAGCTCCTTAAGTAAACTTATCTTCCGCTGTCTGCAATTTGGGAAATCTCTTCCCGTTCCGCATTCACTGGGATGACCAATTCGTCCCCAGGGTAAATCTTTTCATCCATGATTCCATTTTCCTTTTGCACCCATCTGACAAATTCGCTTTCAGAAAGATTATGCTCTTCGGAAAAAATATCGGCGATCTCCCAAAGCGACTGGCCTTCTTCTATTGTAACAGTTATGTATGAATCATCGGATGAATTCAAATGGACTTTTGCAACCAATGAAAAAATCAAACTTACAGCTATAAGCACAATTGCATATGAGTAATGATTCCAAAGTTTTTTCATGTCCCTAACCCCTTTATCGAATATGCGTTCGGTTATTTGAATTTATTATAAACCGAACATTTGTTTCCTGTCAACCAAAAATTCGAACTTATGTTTGTATCCACCGAACAGACATGCTATAATAATGACAAGAAACGATACGAGGTGCTTTAACATGACAAAGCTATCAAAAAGGCAACAAGATATATTCGAGTTCATCAAACAAGAAGTCAAGAAGAAGGGGTATCCGCCATCAGTCCGCGAAATCGGCGAAGCAGTCAGTCTTGCTTCCAGCTCCACTGTCCACGGACATTTGGCAAGACTTGAAAGCAAGGGATTGATCCGCCGTGATCCAACCAAACCGCGCGCGATCGAAATCCTGGAGATCGAAGAGGATGCACGGATTCCTAAGTACAACGTTGTCAACGTCCCTGTAGTAGGTAAAGTAACAGCCGGTATGCCAATTACAGCAATTGAAAACGTCGAAGAGTATTTCCCACTGCCTGACCGCCTCGTACCTCACGATGAGCAGGTTTTCATGCTGGAAATCATGGGGGACAGTATGATTGAAGCCGGAATCCTAGATGGTGACTATGTCATTGTTAAACAGCAGAAAACAGCAAATAACGGCGAAATCGTCGTTGCGATGACAGAAGAGGATGAAGCGACTGTCAAGCGTTTCTTCAAGGAAAAGGATTACTTCAGACTGCAACCGGAAAACTCGGCAATGGAGCCAATTATCCTCCGGAATGTTTCCATCCTTGGAAAAGTAATCGGCGTCTATCGCCATATGCACTAAAAAAGCAAGCGGCCCACACCGCTTGCTTTTTTTTGATATCTATCGATCCATCAGACCGATTGTATTGCTTCTACAGGAAGGACCTGATGTATTTTCCCACTGAAAAGGGCTTCCTGATCCGGTTTGATCCAGATGTGTACTGTTCCATGATCCTGGCTGCTCCTTATCAATCTTCCGACTCCCTGCCTCAATCGCAAAAGCATGTATGGAAGGTCAATTTCGAGCCATGGATCAAGAGCATGCTTCCGTTTCGCCTCAAAGACTGGATCATGCGGAGGGAATGGCAAAGAGGCAATCACCACCTGTGTCAATGACTCTCCGGGTACATCAAGGCCTTCCCATAAGCTGAATGAACAGAAGACTGTCGTCTTTTCTGCCTGGAATTGCTTTACAGTTTCACTGATTTCCCGGTCACCTTCATATACGATTGCAAATGGCCAATCATTCTGGTCTGCCCAGTTCCTGAACCTGTCCATTTCCCCGGAAGAAGAAAATAACACAAGCGCCTTCCCGCCTTTACTTCTTAGGTCCTCCCCTATCTGCTCCCATTTGGCCTGTTCATCGTTCTGTACATGTCTGAATAGTTCCATCCGTTCTGCATAATCAAAAGGCGAGTCAACTGTAAATGAATCAAACTGGTCGATTCCAAGGGTCTTTGCAATGTAGCTGAAATCACCGGCTTGGGATAAAGTTGCAGAAGAAAAAACGAACGGAATCGTTTGTGAAAATACTTCCTTTTTCAAAATATCTTCCACAAGCCTAGGCATTATGATGAACGATGTCTGGACACCATTTTCCTCCAGCCAGTAAATACCTTCATCATTCTTAAGAAAAATGGAGAGCCCGTAAGCGAAAAACTCAAGATACTCCTCCATGATTTTCAAATGATAGTCATCAATCATGAACAACTCGGCATCAAATACAAGCTGGTCCAGCAGCTCACTCACCTTTTCCTCCAGCTTCTCCGCTGTCTTCATGATTCCATCTGTTCGAGGCACTACCTTACGGTTCGATCCTTCAGTACCTGGAGTTTGCGCTGACAGCATGTCGAACCAGTCATCGTTCAACGCAAGGATCTCCTCGATCAGGTAAAGGGACTCCTCCCTTACATCCTGGTTCAAGTAGCCTGTCAGAACAGAATCCAGCGTTTGCGAATTGAATCGATAGGTCAATCCTTTTTGGGCAGCAAATTCCAACAGATGCCCTTCATCGAAAATCACTGTGCTTGCATCGGGCAGCAGTGGCATCTGCCCTTCACGCCTGCGTGATTCCTTTGTCCAAATATGCTCCATATAAAAATCATGGGAGCAAATGACAAGATCAGCAGAACGATGATAATATCCCCGATTCAGCGTCTGGCCGCAGCGGTGCCGCCAATTGCACGTTGAGCATTGCTGCAGCGGGTCCCAGGCAATACTCGCCCACTTGTCATTTGAAACCCAGGGATATTCCTTGCGGTCGCCATAACGGCTGAAGGTGTTCATTGAAATACCTTCATCCAAAACAAAGTCAGGCAACCGGTCATGGACATCGAGAATGTCATCATCCTTTGTTTTGGCCGACAAATCATCCAGCTTTCTCACGCAAACATATTGGTCACGGGCTTTTGCCAAGCGGACATCCACTTTAAGACCCAGTGCCTCTTCAAGTTTATCAATGTCCCCGCCTTCTTTTACGAGCTGCTCAATCAGTGTTTCATCCGAGCAGGAAATGATCGCAGGTTTTCCCATATAACGCGCATAAAAGATCGCATAGAGCAGGTAAACGAATGTTTTGCCTGTTCCAACACCTGCCTCGGCAAAAATGATGCCCTTGTTCTTGAACGCCTGTTCGAGCTGGAACGCCATATAAATTTGCTCATCCCGCAGCTCATACCCTTTTTCGGGCAAAATGTCATAAAAAACATCCCCAATATAGTCACCCAATAAATCAAAGAATGTATTTTCCTTCGTGATAGCAAATGGAAGTTTGTTCGTCATGCAGTTACTCCTTCAATAAAGTTCATTAAAAGCCAGACCTTTATCATAGCAAACATAAGCTTGTTTTGCATTCAGAATTTGTCTTTGCAAAGAATGGGAAACCCTTCATATAAGAACAGAAATCCAATTTGCTTCTGCGTCCCAATTTCCTCAATGCCCTTCATGTCGGAAGATCACGTCTGAAAATGCCCAGGCAAGAGCGAAACCAAATGATAATCCATAGTCAAGCAGGCCCGATGAAGGTTTCACCAACAATGAAACAATAGATAAGATGGCAAAAAGGGATGTGAACTTCCAAACCCGTTTCCAAAGTTCTTCCTTAGCCATCGTTCTCGTGCTTTTAAGGATTATCACAATCTGATAGAATGCGTAAATCAATAGAAAAAGCGCAAACCCAATGATGAATTCACCCGTCCATGGACGTTCTACACCCTTTAAGATTATATAAGTCGTCGTTAACAGGCCTGAAAGGAACAATATGAACAATCCGATATTGATCCGACGTTTAGTATGCATCAAACTTCCTTCTTTCCTTGGACAAAATAAAAAAGGGGTTGGTAAGCTATTTGCCGAGTAGCCATAAACCTGATCGTCCGCCTCTTAGACAAGAAATCAGCTCTTGGATAACCATTCACTTTGAATAGCTCCTTTACTCATAGCTGCGTGATGCCCCATATGAACGACTCTAAAAGGGTACTATCGTTGCTTATATTCTTATTTTCCGTCAACGCCAGTTCATCGATCAGGTCTTTTTTATAATCGTTCGGGCATGTTTTAATCTTCTTCAAAATATAATTCCGCGCCAATGCCCTCATATCTTGCTATCTGTGGCTTAGCAATTTCATCCCATTCTACATTCCGCAGTGATGATTAGATCACACCCAGGCATTCATGGTCCACTATGATCACTTCCTCACTGGCAGATCCATTTTCCCTGATATCCCTTACATCGATTCTGACTAATGTATTACCGGGAGTACAACCGATAATGGCAAAAGATGCCTGCCAGATGAAAAGTTATTGTTTCCATTTCAATTATTCTCCTACTATAAATATAGATAAACAGGCACCTTAATGGAGCAAAATCAATATGTTGTCTAAAAAGGATGGTGCTGTATCTCATGGACCATACTGATGGAACCTTCGCTTCAGACCTGGTTATCGCGTTGCTGGATATTATTGTGGTCCTACACGTTGAAGATCATCCCGTTATGGGAATTGCCTTGCTCGCCCTCTTAAAAACAGTTACCAATGACCGCTTGCTGAGGATTTTATTCATCCTTTTTATTATTGTTGTAGGTTCATTCAATTTTAAGTAAAATGCCTTTTTAGTCTTGACGCTCATCCACATGAATGACAAAGGTATAGGACACTTCCCCATTTTCCCACTTTGCGATGACTTCATAAATGTAATGCCCTGATTCACCTGGTACCTGGATTTCATCGTTTAGAGGATTTTCCAACTTTGTTTTTTCACTTAAATTATGTACAGTTATATCAGGCTCCTGCTCAAGCATGATTGCCAGCTTTTCATCAGGCTGCACTTCAATTGGGGCAAAATTATCAGCTATTTGAAAGGGGCTGGCTGCATCGGTCGTCAGTGTAGAGTTTCCTTTACGCCATTTATAATTCCCCTTCTCCATTTCATATGTTTGTTTGTCCGTCTTTACATATCCTGCCGTTTTGGGAGGAAATTGCCCTTTTTCAAAAATAAATTCTTTCCCGCTGCCTGTTGTTTTTTCTGAACATCCAATTAGGGACATAGCAGAACAGATGATCAGGATGAAAGTTGCAATCTTCTTCCTCAATCCACTTCCCCCTTTTGTTACATATACAATATGACGGAAAGTATCGATGATTGTTTCGTTTAAGACAAAAAAATTTTCCGGAAAGAATGCCCATAGTCAGTCTCTGGGCATTGAAGAAGTAGCGTGTACTTCCCACACACTGATTCTCTCCATTCCTGAAATGATTGGTCTTGCCTTAGTTATCAATCTTTTCATAGCTCCAAGGGAAGGGATGCCTGATGCGTTTGTCCATTGCTCCATTCCTCATACACAAATACAGCATGGGGATCTTCAACAGAGACACTTACTAAATATACATCGTATCCGTCTAAATCCTTCATTGAATCAACAGCTTCCTACGAGATCTCAACTAGACTATCGCGTTCGCCATCCTTCACTGTAAACTTTCCAAACAAACCGAATTTCTTCACTTCATCAACCAACCCGAATATTTTTTCCATCTTATAGTTCTCTATATTGGTGATTGTAACCTACATTCTCTATTGATATTTATTTAATAGTAATTCTCCTGGTATAGCGGTATGGAAATCGCAAGTCCAATAAACTTTTTCTCGTGATTTTTCTTTCCAGTTTATCAGGGGAATTTTGTGTACTTTTTACAAATCAAAAATTGTCCAGGCAGGGGGTTTACAATAAGAAAAAAATAGGATAATATGAATACATTCTTTAATTCCAACTATTTTTATAGGAAAAGAGGAGATATATTTGGCACAAAGCCGTCTATCCTCCGGTTCGACTGTCGCATCCGTAAATTCGAACTGGGATAAGAAGTCAACTACTTTCATCGCTCCGCTCAGCCCAGTGCAAAGGCCTCTCGTTCTGCTCGGTACCATTGCAGCATTCATTATATATATCAGTATTGTATTTGTTGTGAACTGGACTCAAGGCACTTTATTCATCATTGGGCTTGCCCTTGGAATGACCCTGCTTCATGCCCGCTTCGGCTTCACTTCCGCCTTCAGAAGATTGGTTTCCGTAGGCAATGTCCAGGGATTGCAGGCACATATGCTGATGCTGGCTATCGCTTCAACCCTTTTTGCGATTATATTAAGCTCTGGATTCACGTTCACTGGAGTTGCTCCTGAAGGAAACGTCTCGCCGGTAGGCATCAGTTTGATTGTTGGTGCGTTCCTGTTTGGAATCGGGATGCAGCTTGGCAACGGATGTGCTTCCGGTACACTTTATGCTGTTGGAGGAGGAGCGTCCTCCATGGTGCTGACACTGATTTCGTTTATAGCTGGTTCTGTCCTGGGGGCCTACCATTTCACCTTCTGGATGGAGGACACCCCTTCTCTTCCGGCGATTTCGCTCGCTGAATCAACAGGTCTTGGTTATTTTGGAGCATGGATTGTCCAGCTCCTGGCTTTTGCTGTAATTTACTTTGTCACCATTCAAATCGCCAAAAGGAAGAAGCCGCCAATGATGAAGCCGCTCCCGACCATAGGAGGCTTCAAGAAAATTGTCCGCGGCTCGTGGCCGCTCTTTGGAGCTGCGATTGTTCTTGCACTATTGAATGCCTTAACACTTGCTGTCAAAGGAAATCCATGGGGGATTACATCCGCTTTTGCCTTATGGGGCGGTAAAGCATTGATGGCCATTGGAATAGATGTTTCAACATGGGGTTATTTTTCGGGATCCAAGGGAGAAGCGCTTGCGAACACTGTCCTTGCTGATGCTACAAGCGTCATGAACTTCGGGATCATCCTGGGAGCCTTCGTTTCCGCTGCAGCGCAGGGAACGTTCAAACCAACGAAAATCAAGCCAGGCATCGCTGGAGCAGCCATCATCGGCGGATTGCTGATGGGATACGGCGCACGCCTTGCTTTTGGCTGCAACATCGGCGCCTATTTCAGCGGAATTGCATCCTTCAGTATCCACGGCTGGATCTGGGCTGTCATGGCATTGCTCGGAACATTCCTTGCCCTCTTCATCCGTCCGCTATTCGGATTGAAGAATCCCAAATCGACAGATTCGATTTGCTAGAATGAAAATGTCCCCGAATATCCGGGGACATTTCTTATTCTCTATACCATCTTTCATCGAATTCGAGATTCAGCCCTCTTCCTAAAAAGCTGGCGAATTTGATGAATCCTCTTCCACGCGCGGTTATCAAATTTCCGTCCTGCACGACCAGCTCTTGTGAATAATTGTCCAAATCAAACACGCCCGAAGCCTCCATAAACTGTTTTGTAAGCCCGGCAGTATACTTCTTGCCTGTTAATACTCCTGCTTTGGCAAGCAATAATGGCGAACTGGATATACCTGCAATCACTTTCGCTTTCACCGCAGCCTGTTTTATAAAATCGATGTAACCATCTTGGTTGCCAATCGCCATGATATCCATGCAGCCTGGCAATAGCAGACTATCAATTTCTTCAAGATTTGCCTCCGCATAAGTTGTATCTGCCACGCAGGAAAGCCCTGACTCACCTTTTATTGGCAATTTATCCATCCCTATCGTCATGACTGGCTTCTCTCCTTGCATAAGGATCGACAGCGCCACACTCACTTCATATTCACTGAATTGCGGATAAAGCAAGACAGCTGTTTTCTGCAAAGCCCCCACTCCTTTATCTTCTATTTATGCATGCACCCTGCGTTAAGCCCTTCCTCATTCACCATCATCTTTTTGAATCCCTTTTTTAGGTCATCACCCCCAATCAACAGAGTATTTACGAAGATCACCCTTGCCCTTCCACAGACCCGGCTTTCGATTTTCCGTCATTGTAAATTTTTTCAAAGTTTCCTGGGCCTCCATCATACAGCCAGCTAAACCAGCTTCCATGGTCATCCGTTTCTGCAATCGTGTTCAGGCTTTCCTCTTCATCAAGGTAATAATCAAGATGGAGTTTTCCATCCTGGATATTGTTATAGATGTGAAAAATATTCCTGTTCTTGCCGATTTCCTTTATGGTATCTAGAAGTCTATTATTTGTTAAAGGGCTCATTTGGTTGGCTACATGCGTATGGAATATACAAAGAGTTTGATTTGGAGGGATTCGCCCTGAAATCCTTGAAAGCCATTCCACGCCGTCTCCCTCTATAAATTTGATATCCTGGTCCAAAACATAGGCGGCAGCTTTTTCAAATAATCTGCGCCGGTTTTTATGTTCTGGCCAAATAAGCGCATTTAACCATAAAAAATCTTGCTCGTCTGATAAGTCGTTAATCTTCAGATCAATTCCGACCCTTGTTCCCACTGGAGGACTATTTAACGGCAGCAAAGGTGTTCCTTCACCTCTTATTTCCGAAACAATCTGCACGGTTGACGCTTCTTTTCCATATAAACTGCCACTCCCGTATGAATATCCGTATTGATCCCATAACAGTTGGAGTCCAGCGCTCGTCCCGATTTCGACTAAAGCGAGCGGGCTGTTCGTCAATTTATGAATATAAGCAAATACAGGATAAAGGTAGGCACAGCGCCGCACTTCATTCGTCTGGACTATTTTCGTTTTCAGTATGTCATCTACTTCGTTCCTATATTTCCGGCAAAAATCCTTGAAATAAGGAAAAAACTTCTTCAACTCGAACCGGCTCCACGCTTATGTTCGGATAAAATCTCCTCAGTGGATGGGCCATTCCTGCCAACAGCAAATAATGAACTGCACCAAAAAGCAAATTGGGTACTGGCTGCCCTTTTCGCGCTTCAACTGCCAATTCAAGAATCTCTTCGTCCTTGGCAATCATCAGGGAAAGAAATTCATAGAGATTGCTTGTACCGGCACACTCATTTGTTGCGAATGTTCTGAATCTTTCCGAGAGATTTATTGTATTCAACGGCAGTCCTCCTCAGAATTCGTTCAAGATCCAACCCAGGACCGTTATTCATATGTTAAAAGCAGTGTTGGGTTTTGAATACCTGTTGGTTGAAACGGAAGGCACGCCCGCAGAAAGCAGACGACTAAAACCGCCGCGTCCTGCGGCAAAGTCAACCCTAGGACTTCCTGTCCGCCAGAGTGGCTGGAGTGGAAATCAACAATCAAATTTAACATAGCTTTATTAAAAATGGACAGTTATGCAATGAAAATATGAAAATGGACGTGGAGACCAGAGATATCTATACGATAAGGAAACCAGCAAGCATTGAAAAAGGCAAATGCTTTATTGATTCAAAACCGACAGTTTATGTTGTGTCCAATGACTATATCAGCTATATTCTGCGGATTGACCAGATCGAGGTAATGATCCCTCGCTGGCCAGTATCGGATTCTAAATTTCTCCTTTTTCATCTGTGTTCCAGAGCTCTCTCTTTTGAAGCGGACTTCACGGGGACAATCCAAATAAATGACATAGTCGAAGAACTTTCTCCATTCCTGTCGTTGCAGGAAAACCCCTTCAATGAGGATTAGACCTTCCTTTGGCAAGTTCACTTCTTCAATTGCCACTTTGTCTGTATATTCATCATAGAATGGGAGCTTCAGTCCTTCATCTCCTTGAAGTTTATCAAACAAATTTTCGCTTAGCCAGTCAACATTCCATTGCAGTTGATAATACTCATACCATTCCTCATTCCCTGTCTCATATCGTCTGTTCCTCTCAACTATGTGGTCGTCAAGGTGGAATATATGACAAGGAAGGTCCTTTTCGTGAATCTTCTGGCTTAATTCGCTGACAAAGGTTGTTTTCCCGGAACGGCTCAGGCCATCGATTCCCAAGACGAAGCGTCTTCCGGGAGTGATTTTGGCTATTAACCTTGTTATGGCATCCATTCTATTATCCTCACCGTTTCCAATCAGCATTAACTCGATATCCTTTTTTCCTGGAACAGCATTTCTGCTTGCTCGATGCTTTCCTTGAGCCAGGATGGTGCATCATGGTGCTGATCTATTTCTTCTGCAGTCATCCATAAAATCCTTGTTACTTCTTCAGGATTTTTTGCAAAAGGCTCGCCTGCTTCTATTTCACATAAAAAGACGATGTCAATGACTTCCCTTCCATCCTCAAGGATAAAAGAAGTGTTGAGGACATACATCATTTCTTCCTTGATCGCAATCCCGACTTCTTCGAAAAACTCCCTTTTCAAAGTCCGCTCCAATATGCCAGCCGAGATTCCTTCATGATCAACTGTACCGCCAACCAATGATAGCAGACCGCCGGCATGCTCTTCATTAACGCTCCTTTCGATCACCAGCCATTTTCCGCCTCGAGTTATTGCCCCTTCCACATTCACTATGAACATTATTTACTTCTCCTTTATTACAATTATATTTTTAATTCTCTTTTTATATTGTTCATCCTTCTTTTAAGGCAAAAGGCCTGTTAAATTTCTGGAAAACGCCCAATTTCCAATTAAAATCCTTATTTCAAAAAAGTTACACTTACTTATTCCTAATTTTAAATGACAGAAAATTCGATAAATTTACACATACTAAATTCCTTTGCAAACTTGTATAATGATATTACACCAAGAATTACCTAAGGTCCCCACCTAAAATCCAGACTTTAGGAGTGTGAAGAGGAATGTTAGAAAACATTTTATTCGCAATGTTGATTGGTGGATTTGTCGGAATGGCAGGTCATGTGAGAAAAAGGGGGAAAATCATCAAGCCTAGAAAGACAAAGAAGTTCATTTACCTTGGGTTCTTGGAGGAAGTGATCATGGGGGCTTTAGCTGCAGTTTTGCTGGTCATCTCATCCGAGGCGGATTCTTTGCTCAGAGTGCTCTTCATTTCAATCATGGCCGGTTTTGGGGGTGATGCCATCCTTCGAGGATTAGAATTCATCCGCTCAGACAGGCTGAATCAGGAAAGGGAGGATATTGGCAATGAAAAGACCAATACCCTTCAGTAAGGAGAAAGAAGTTTGCGGCACCGTAGGTCAAGCAGCTTCACAAGTGCTTGATTTTTTTTTGAGAAAGGACTTGGGTAACAATTTGATCCGCTTGTCCTCCATTTAATTTGCCTCCCCATTCATTCCTCTCGAACTTTCATCCATGCCATCGCTATCTTGGCCCTCTGCTCACGAACATTTGCGTTTGGCTCATGATTTCCCAAAGGTGCTGCACCAGGTCATCCTCCCCCGGGGCGAACCGTTTATCTCAAATCCCATCGCACTGATTCCAATAGGTTTCACGGGTTCTCCCAGCAAAAATATAACCACGGGTACCAGGAAATGCTCCTTTCAGGAATGTCTATCCGAACATGCTGAATCAATCCTTGGCCAGAGCTTGGCCAGATTGTCCCAAAATTCCCCTCCTTTCTTCCTGCTCGATGTTCTAGCCCTTTTTTTCTCCCCTTGTATTTTATAAACAATCTCGGGAACAGTAATAAAACAAGGGGGAATCGTAAACATGGATCTTAGGTTTTTTTGGCTCATCAACCAGCTGTCTGGGCGTAATCGCACTCTTGATAAATCGATGATCCTCATTTCGAATCGAGCTCGGTATATCTACTTTGCCATCCTGGCAGTCCTGTTTTTCAAAAATCCGACCAGCAAAAGGGCGGCTATTGAGGCAGGAAAATCCATTTCTTTGGCTTTGTTCTTCCATATTCTTATAAAAGCCCTCAGCTTCCGGCCAAGGCCATTCGTGAAAAGGCGTGTCGGCATCCTGATTCCATCAAAAACTGATTCAACATTCCCAAGCAAGCACACATTGCTTGCGTTCAGCACATCTGTTTCGATCTTTTTTCATTATCGAATCCTTGGGGCCTGGATGCTGTTCCTTTCGGCCTTGACTGGTTTTTCCCGTATCTGGGTTGGCCACCATTATCCCTCAGACATCTTGGGAAGCTCTTTGGCCGGATTGCTGTCCAGTTTGGCCATCAGGATTTTTTCAAGAAATAAGCAAAGCCAGATTTTTGATTAGCTCTGTCCTGCGGTCCTTTAAAAATATGTCCTCGATGGAAACTACGCTGTACCATGGCGCACATGTAAAATCACTCAGCCGGATTTTGTCAAAAATCAAGTCGATCTTCAATCTATTGTGCGTCTCTGTTGTCCGGGCTTCCGAAGACAATTCCAGGTATAATTTTTGCATATTCTCGTCATCGAAGACCTTTTCGATGGCGATTTTTCCAGCAATGGAATCCCACCATGCTGAAAAAGCTAATATGCTCTCCTGAAACCCATCTTCTCCCTTTTTATTGGTTTCATAAAGTGTGGGGAAATAATCCTTTTCTGAACAGAAAATCTTTTTATGGCCAAAACGCCAATCCTCTGTGCTTTTCCGAACTTCTTCATACCATACTTTCCGGAACGACTCCCGGAATTGACTCGGTCCAATAATCCCCCACTTTGAATGGTCAATATATGGGAACAATGGGCGGTTACCACTTTCTCTAAACTGATTCAGATATATATTCTGCATAAAAATCAGGTAGTTCAATGAATATGGCGCATTTACCTCCATTTCAAATGAAATTGCGGAAGAACCCATTCTCTCTCCACCCTTTTAAAATATTTTCATCAAATATCCAACACCGATGAAGATTATAAACATTCCAAGTCCTGCTGTTGTCACTATGTATTCTTTTCTTTCACGCTCATGTTTCCATTCCATGAACGCACGGAAGCCAAAAAATACGATAAAGTATGCAACCAGGAACTTCGACCATTCATCTATGTACCACATCATGATGAGGAAAACTGCCAGCATCGCCCTTTCTATCCATATGTGCTTCCGATTTACTCCCTCATAGAACAGGCCCTTGCTTCTCCTGATTCCACATTTCTTTATGAGTAAATATTCGACTGTGACTCCGATGGCTAAAGCAATTACGATAAAAACAAGGATTTTCATTTTCTGCTATCGTCCCCGCCGATACCTTGGTTATCTTTCAATCCAAAACCTTCTCACTACATTTCCATCTCCCTCGGTAAAACTTCTATCTTCAACACCGCCATTTTTCATGATTGTCCGAGCTGACGCGATATTGCTTTCATCGCAAACAACCAGCACTTTTTCTATTCCAAGTTCCCGGGACACTTTTAAGGATACAGCAAGGATTTTTGTAGCGTACCCTTTCCTTCTTTCAGAAGGACGGATCCCATAACCAATGTGGCCGCCGCAATTGAATAAGTGCTCTGTCAGCCCATGCCTGATGTTCACGGCGCCTAGAATACGATTTCCCTCATTTACGAGCCAATACGTCGAATCGCACACCCAGCCCTCCGGTATGCCGATTCCCTGCTCATTGTTCTGCAAAAACCTGACCATTTCCAGAAAGTCAGTTGGATCCTTTTCGATTACCCAGGGAATCATAGCCTCTCCACTGCCCTTCCATTCCCGATAAAAATCCTTATATTCCTTTTCCAGTTCTGGCGTTGGTTTGATTAATCGAACAGTATTTCCCATCCTTCATTGCCCCCGTTCCCTTTAGTTTATTATACCATTTTTTGTTTATATCTGTTAAACCTGGGTGTTGATTTCCACTCCAGCGACATGCTTTCCGCGGGGCGTCAGTGGAGCTGGTCCAGCTTCAGCGCTTAGCCCGTCCGAGTCGCTTCGCTCCTGCC
>NZ_JAERSD010000027.1 GCF_017912555.1 Bacillus sp. REN3
AGAAGACTATGTGTACATAGTTTATTTATGAGCCTTGCGGCTCCCCCAGTAAACCGATGGATTTCGTCAATCGCCCCGCTTATATGTTTAATGCGTATCTCGGCAAGGATCCACTCACTGGAAAAAAGAAACGAACCACACGGAGGGGCTTCAAGACAAAAAAGGAAGCAAATATTGCGCTATCTAAAATATTGGTGGAAGTCGATGAACTTGGACTCCGCCAACATGATCAGATGACCTTCCAAGAAGTTTTTGAGGAATGGTTTAAGCAACATCGTAAAGAAGTAAAGCCAACTACAGTGTATGCAATGGAGAGTAAATTCCGCCGGAGAATCCTCCCAGTCTTCGGTCCTTACAAAATGAAAGACATATCCCGATCCCATTGTCAAAAAGCTATTAACGCTTGGGCTCAGGAGCTTAAAACCTTCAATGATTATAAGATACAAGCAAACCTGGTCTTCCGATATGCCATGAAAATGGATATTATTAAGCGCAATCCGATGGATTATGTCACATTGCCGAAACTAAAACATGAAATGGAATATAATGCGGAATGGGAAGAGAAAAAGTATTACTACACGCGAGAAGAGCTCAGAAGCTTCCTGGAGACGATTCAAGACGATGACATGGCATATACCATGTTTCGGTTACTCGCCTTCACAGGGGCACGCAAGGGGGAACTGTATGCCCTGCATTGGTCGGACGTGGACTTCCAACATAAGTCAATCAGCTTAAAAAAGACCTTGATTCACACGAGCGGAAAAAAACAGCTACAGACATCAAAAACAAAGGCCTCTCGGCGTGTGGTTAGCTTGGATGATGAAACACTCGCGATCTTAAAGAAATGGCGTAGCAAGCAAATACAGCGCTATTTGAAGTTAGAACTTGCCGCTCCTTTTCAATCTGATAATAAGCAACCCATCTTTACGGTCTATAATCAGTTAAAACATGAAATGGATTATTGTCGACTGGCTTACTTAAATGAAAAGCTAGAAAGGATATATCTAAAGAACCCGGAGCTGCCACAAATAAATGTTCACGCCTTCCGGCATACACATGCCAGTTTGTTGTTTGCAGCCGGTGCTTCTATCAAAGATGTACAAGCCCGTCTCGGCCATACAGATATTCAAACCACGATGGATATTTACACTCATGTGACCGATGAAGCGAAGGAGAAAACAGCCGAGATGTTCCAGAAGTACATGAAATTTTAGCTCGGGGTATTCAAAGGGTATTCAATTCCAATTTTGGACATGAAAAAGCCCTCCTTGCTCAAAAGAGCATAGAGGGCAAAACCTTGGTATATAAGGTTTATTAACGCTTTGAGAACTGAGGTGCACGACGAGCGCCTTTAAGACCGTATTTCTTACGTTCTTTCATGCGGGCGTCACGAGTCAGAAGTCCTGCGCGCTTAAGTGTTGGACGGTATTCTGGGTCAGCTTGAAGCAATGCACGAGCGATGCCGTGGCGGATTGCGCCAGCTTGGCCAGTGTATCCACCGCCATTTACGTTTACAAGGATATCGTAGCTTCCAACGGTTTCAGTAGCAACAAGCGGCTGCTTAACTACTTCACGCAAAGCTGCGAATGGGATGTAGTCTTCGATTTCACGATTGTTGATGATGATTTTGCCAGTGCCTGGTACTAAACGAACTCGCGCAACGGAGCTCTTACGACGACCGGTACCGATATATTGAACCTGTGCCAAGTTAATTACCTCCTTAATTATTATCCGCGAAGTTCGTAAACTTCTGGTTGTTGTGCCTGATGTGGATGCTCATTGCCTGCATATACATGAAGCTTTTTAAACATTTGACGTCCAAGAGAGTTCTTTGGAAGCATGCCTTTGATAGCAAGCTCAAGCATTTTTTCAGCGTAGTTCGTACGCATTTCAAGAGCCGTTCTTTGCTTCAATCCGCCTGGGTGCATAGTGTGGCGGTAGTAGATTTTGTCATTCAATTTATTGCCTGTCAGTTCGATCTTGGAAGCGTTGATGATGATGACGTGATCACCAGTGTCAACATGTGGTGTGTAAGTTGGTTTATGTTTACCACGTAGAATGGATGCAACTTCAGAAGCAAGGCGTCCAAGAGTCTTGCCTTCAGCATCCACTACGTACCATTTACGCTCGATATTGTTGGCATTTGCCATAAACGTTGTACGCATGAGGTTCCCTCCTAATTATTCACAAAAAATTCCAGTTCATTGGTTGAGTATATTATACACGATTAACTTTCCGGGGCTGATCGTGGGGTTAACACATACCATATGATATAATATCTTGTTGTCAAGCAAATGTCAACACCAGGATTAGTTGTCATAAGCTTTTTTTAAAATTTTTTTTCATCTTCATTTTGATAGAAAACTTCCCACAGGTACAATCCGTGCCCAGGCGCGGTCTTCCCTGCCTGTGTCCGATCTCTTTTTTCAATAAGGCTAGGGATATCCCCGGGTATCCTTTTCCCCGTACCGATCTCCAGGAGTGTCCCGACAAGGATCCTCACCATATTGTAAAGGAAGCCGTCACCGACAAACCGGATCACGAGCAGACCATTCTCCTCCAGAAGGTCGATTTCCCGCAAAGTCCTGACCCTGTCCTCGACTTCGGATTTCGCCGAGCAAAAACTCGTGAAATCATGAGTTCCCAGCAGGTGTCCAATCGCTTCCTCCATCGCTGTGAAATCAAGCTTATAAGGAAACTGGTAGGCATAGTTCCGCTTGAATGGATCGCGGGTTTTCGATTGAAGGATAAAATAGCGGTATTCCTTGCCGACAGCATCGAACCTGGCGTGGAAGCCTGGTGCCGCAGCTTCGGCGGCCATGACCGCTATATCGGGAGGCAGCATGGAATTAAGTGCGGTCTGCCACCTGTCGGGTCCAAGCTCGAGCGGTGTATCAAAATGGATCACCTGTCCTCTCGCATGGACGCCGGCATCTGTGCGGCCTGAGGCACTGACTCTTACACTTGCGCCTTTATGGAGCTTTCCCAGCGCTTTTTCGATTTCACTTTGAACCGTCCTCTTTCCAGGCTGCACCTGATAGCCAGAAAAGCCAGTCCCGTCATATGCGATCGTGCATTTTAAACGCGGCATCAGCATTACCCTCTTAATAAGACTAAAAGTATCGTAACTGCCAGCAGGAGCAAGATCATTCCTGTATCTGCCGCTCCCCATTTGAGCTGGCGGTATTTTGTCCGACCTTCCCCGCCTTTGTAGCCCCGGGCTTCCATTGCGACAGCCAGCTCCTCAGCGCGCTTGAACGAGCTGATGAACAAGGGGATCAGCAACGGGACAATCGCCTTTATCCGCTCCTTGATCGGCCCGCTGGAGTACTCTACGCCCCGGGCCGTCTGCGCTTTCATGATCTTGTCGGTCTCCTGCATCAGCGTCGGGATGAACCTGAGCGATATTGACATCATCAACGCCAGCTCATGGACCGGGAAACGGAGTTTCTTCAATGGATTGAGCAGCGTTTCCATCCCATCGGTGATTTCGATTGGCGTTGTTGTCAGCGTCAAAAGCGAGGTGATAAGAATCAGCAGGAAGAAACGCAAGGAAATAAAGATTCCCTGCCTGATTCCTTCTTCATATATCTTTAGCCAGCCCCATTCGAAAACAAGCTCGCCTTCCCTCGTCATGAAGATATGGAGCAAGAATGTGAACAGAACGAGCAACAAGATCGGTTTCAGGCCGCCGTATAGGAATCGCAGCGGAACCCTCGACAGGCCGACCATCAGCAGCGTATACGCAGCCAGCACGCCGTATGTCAGCGCGTTGTTCGCGATGAAGACGACGCAGACAAACAAGAAAACGATGATCAGTTTCGAGCGGGGATCCATCCGATGTAGGATCGACTCTCCTGGCACATAACGGCCAAAAATCATTTTCTCCATCATTTCGGTCCGCCCCCTTTCAGGAACGCTGCGACCATGCTCGCAAGCACTTCCTCGGAAAGGGTGATTTTATCGAATTTCGTCTGGAATGTTTTTTCCATCTTCAGCTGAAGGCCGACTACTTCCGGCACGTCCAGTCCTAAATCGATCAGTGCCTCTGGGTTCGAAAAAATTTGATCTGGCGTTCCTTTCGTGAACACCTTCCCCTTATGCATGACAACAATTTCATCCGCATAGCGGGCTGCGTCCTCCATGCTGTGCGTCACGAGCACAGTGGAGAGGTTCTTCTTTTTATGAAGGGTATAGAATAAGTCCATGATTTCTTTTCGCCCGCGCGGATCAAGTCCCGCAGTCGGTTCATCAAGTACGATGACTTCCGGTTCCATGGCAAGCACCCCGGCAATCGCCACTCGGCGCATCTGCCCACCGGATAGATCGAACGGCGACTTTTCGAGGATTTCATCTGGCAGGCCGACGAGCTTGATTGCAGCCCTCGTCCGCTTCTTTGCTTCATCTTCAGCAACACCGAAGTTCATCGGGCCGAAGCAAATATCCTTCTCGACGGTTTCTTCGAATAATTGATGCTCGGGAAACTGAAATACAATCCCGACCTTTTCCCTTACGCTCTTCAGGTTCTTCTCTTTGCGGTTTGCCTTGATCTCCCTGCTGCCGATCAAGACCGATCCTTTCGTTGGCTTCAGCAGGGCATTGAGATGCTGCAGGACAGTCGACTTGCCCGATCCGGTATGTCCAATGATCGCCATATAGGTGCCCGAAGGAATGTCGATCGATACATCTGAGATAGCCAGCCTTTCAAATGGAGAGTTTGCCTGGTAACGGTATTCTATATTTTTGAGTGAGATGTCCATAACTCTGCCACCAGCTCTTCTTCGGTTAAATAGGATTTTGATAGCCCGATTCCCTTTGATCGCAGCTTCTTGCTCATTTTGACCGGGAACGGGATATCGAGTCCGAGTTCAATCAATTC
The DNA here is from genome assembly GCF_017912555.1 of Bacillus sp. REN3. Lineage (GTDB taxonomy): Bacteria > Bacillota > Bacilli > Bacillales > Cytobacillaceae > Mesobacillus. The sequence goes on from NZ_JAERSD010000027.1 coordinate 4,880, forward strand.
TTCATCCATTTGAAAAATTTCCTCAGGTCTGCCTTCCCGGTGAAGCTCTCCCTTATTCATTACGATGATCCGGTCCGCCTTCGCTGCTTCTTCAAGGTCATGGGTAATCGAGATGACCGTCAGGTTTTCCCTGCTTTTCAGCTCCCTGACCGTCTCGATCACCTCTGCCCGGCCGCGGGGATCGAGCATCGAGGTTGCTTCATCGAGAATGATGATGGATGGCTGCAAGGCCAGCACTCCGGCAATCGCCACCCGCTGTTTTTGTCCGCCTGATAGATGGTGCGGCTCTTGATTCAGAAAGGTTCCCATTTTGACTTTTTCAAGTGAGTCGTGCACGCGCTTGACCATGGTTTCCCTTGGTACTCCGTGATTTTCCAGACCAAAAGCCACATCATCCTGGACTGTTGTCCCAACGAATTGGTTATCAGGATTTTGAAAAACCATTCCTACATTTTTTCTTATTTCCCAGACAGTTTCTTCAGAAAGAGGAATCCCGCACACTGTGATGGTTCCTTCCTGTGGGAATTGCAGCCCGTTCAACAGTTTTGCAAGCGTGGATTTGCCCGAACCATTATGTCCGACAATGGCCAGCCATTCCCCTTCATTTATATCAAAACTGATATTTTTCAGGGCAGGGGGGTGCTGAGCATCATAACTGAAAGATACATCTTTTATCCTAACTAGAGGCTTGCCCATCTCTGTCCTCCTCTCGACTCTTCGATTCTCTCTATGCTCTACTATATCTTTTTTAAAAAAGCCCTGCATACAAAAAAAGCCTGCACCTCTTCCCGGGCGGTTCGCATTCCGCAATCGATCGGTCCAACAGGACTGGGAAGAAGTGCATGAGCTAGACGAGACAGGCAGGAATGGCCCGGCAGGGGGGGCCACAGACTTCCACCCGCTACAGGACACCGGTACGCGGCATCCTAATTCCCTGGCTACATGGGGGCCAGGTGGGCCAATCCTTGATTAAGAGCCTGCTCATCATAACGCTCGTATTGGCTTGTGCTGCTTTTTCAGTTTTCAACAGAGCCAGGCTCTGAAAATATGAAAAAAGGGGATGAAACAAGTTTGTCTAAACTGTCCATCGCCCTTGCTTGAGTGTTTAATGGTATTAAACTAACTCGATGATTACCATTGGCGCACCGTCGCCACGGCGTGGTCCAAGTTTCATGATACGAGTGTATCCACCTTGACGCTCTGCATAGCGTGGAGCGATGTCAGCGAATAATTTCTGAACGGCATCCTGGTTTGTTTCAGCGTTTGCTACTTCATTGCGAACGTAAGCAGATGCCTGACGGCGGGCATGAAGGTCTCCGCGCTTTCCAAGAGTAATCATTTTCTCAACAACTGAACGAAGCTCTTTCGCACGTGTTTCAGTAGTTTCAATACGCTCATTGATAATCAAATCTGTTGTTAAGTCACGGAGCATTGCCTTACGCTGGTCACTTGTGCGTCCTAACTTTCTGTATCCCATGAGTGTTTCCCTCCTTTGTTGAAGTCATAAGCCGGCTGGATTCCAGCTGACAGCAAAATGCCTAGTTAACTGCAATTAACTAGTCATCTTTACGTAAGCCTAAGCCTAGCTCATCTAGTTTTGCTTTTACTTCTTCTAATGATTTTCTACCAAGGTTACGCACTTTCATCATATCTTCCTCTGTCTTGTGAGCAAGCTCCTGGACAGTGTTGATGCCCGCGCGCTTCAGGCAGTTATATGAACGAACAGAAAGATCGAGTTCCTCGATAGTCATTTCAAGGACTTTTTCTTTTTGATCTTCTTCTTTTTCTACCATGATTTCGGCATTTTGAGCTTCGTCAGTCAGGCCGACAAAAATGTTCAAATGCTCAGTCAGGATTTTAGCTCCGAGTGCAATAGCTTCCTTTGGACCAGTGCTTCCATCTGTCCATACATCGAAAGTCAGCTTGTCAAAGTTTGTCATTTGCCCTACGCGAGTGTTTTCTACTTGATAAGATACACGGGAAACCGGAGTGTAGATGGAGTCAATCGGGATTACACCAATTGGCTGGTCTTCACGCTTGTTCTGGTCAGCTGGCGTATAGCCTCGGCCTCTGCGTGCAGTCAAGCGCATACGCAATGCACCCTTCTTGGAAAGAGTCGCAATGTGCAGATCTGGATTCAAAATCTCTACGTCACTGTCATGCGTGATGCTCTCAGCTGTAATCGGACCTTCGCCCTGCATATCGATTTCGAGTGTCTTCTCTTCATCAGAGTAGATTTTCAAAGCTAGTTTCTTAACATTTAAAATGATTGATGTAACATCTTCTACGACGCCTTCAATTGTTGAGAACTCATGAAGTACTCCATCGATTTGAATCGATGTCACAGCTGCACCTGGGAGTGAGGATAATAGGATACGACGTAAGGAGTTACCCAAAGTTGTACCATATCCACGCTCAAGCGGTTCTACGACAAACTTGCCGTAATTGGCATCATCGCTGATCTCAACCGTTTCGATTTTTGGTTTTTCTATTTCGATCATCAAATATACCCTCCTTCAAAACGTCGAAACCCCGGCTGGTCCTAAACCATACCGAAATTCCCCCATGTATACGTTCCCGTCTGTGCACAACAACTGGATTAACTATTTTTCTGTATTTTCAGCAAATGTTTGTATCATATCCCATTATAGACAGGAGTACAAAATCTATACAGAAAAATTAAACACGGCGACGTTTTGGCGGGCGGCAGCCGTTATGCGGAACTGGAGTCACGTCTTTGATTGCAGTAACTTCCAGACCTGCTGCTTGAAGAGCACGGATAGCTGCTTCACGTCCGGCACCTGGTCCTTTTACTGTAACCTCCAGAGTTTTCAAACCATGTTCCATTGAAGTTTTAGCTGCTGTTTCAGCTGCCATTTGTGCTGCGAATGGAGTGGATTTACGTGAACCCTTGAATCCTAGCGCACCTGCACTTGACCATGATAATGCGTTACCATGAACATCTGTAATTGTTACAATTGTATTGTTGAAAGTTGAACGAATATGCGCAACTCCTGCTTCAATATTCTTTTTGACGCGGCGTTTGCGTGTATTAGTTTTACGAGCCATTTATTTGTTAACCTCCTTTACCGATTATTTTTTCTTGTTAGCTACAGTCTTACGAGGACCTTTGCGAGTACGTGCATTGTTCTTTGTGTTTTGTCCGCGAACAGGCAATCCACGACGATGGCGAAGGCCACGGTATGAACCGATTTCCATCAGGCGCTTGATGTTAAGGGAAACTTCACGGCGAAGGTCACCTTCAACCTTTAGCTTGTCGATGATATCACGGATTTTGTTCAGTTCATCTTCTGTCAGATCGCGTACACGAGTGTCTTCGGAAACACCAGCTTCAGCAAGTACTTTCTCAGCAGTTGGTCTGCCAATTCCAAAAATGTAAGTTAATGCAATTACTACACGCTTTTCACGTGGAATGTCTACACCAGCAATACGTGCCATTATAGATGCGCACCTCCTTTAATATTATCCTTGTTTTTGTTTATGTTTAGGGTTTTCACAGATCACCATGACTTTGCCTTTTCTGCGGATAACTTTGCATTTTTCGCAAATCGGCTTAACAGATGGTCTCACTTTCATTACTCTAACCTCCTTGGTAGTACGGAGTGCATTCGGTTTATTTAAAGCGGTAGGTAATTCTTCCGCGAGTCAAATCATATGGAGAAAGCTCGACTGTTACTTTATCTCCAGGCAGGATCCGGATGAAGTGCATCCTGATTTTGCCGGAAACATGAGCTAAAATTGTATGACCATTCTCTAATTCTACCTTAAACATTGCGTTAGGCAAAGTTTCAATCACTGTGCCTTCAATTTCGATTACATCATCTTTCGCCATGAACTAGTCTCCCTTCTTTGAGAACATTTACTATCCACCGTATGCTTCGCTGATGCAAAGCACAGCTTCCCTTTGGCCACAGCCTGTTCGGCAATTTTATCAGACAAATTGATGAAGTCAATACTCAACCGTATGATTATAACACAAATTGAGCATCCCGTCCGCAATAAAACATCATTATTGGCCATTTTTTAAGACTTAAAACAGGTTTAAGTAATACGAACAGCTGAATCAGACTTGAGTTAAAATCTCGAAGCCGGTTTCGGTGATCGCGATGGTATGCTCGAAATGTGCACACACTTTACCGTCCACCGTTACAACAGTCCAATTATCGGCTAACGTTTTGACATAGCGGCTTCCTGCGTTGACCATTGGTTCTACACATAGAACCATTCCAGGCCTCAGCCTTGGACCCCGGTTTGGAGGGCCATAATGAGGGACTTGCGGGTCTTCATGCAATTCTTTCCCAATACCGTGGCCGACATACTCGCGAACAATAGAAAAGCCTTGTGTTTCCACAAACGTTTGAATCGCATGGGAGATGTTCGATAGGCGTTCTCCTGGCTTAGCTTCCTTCAAGCCCCTGTAAAGGGACTCTTCTGTCACGTCCAATAGACGCTGGGCTTCATCATCAATCTTTCCAACCGGGTAGGTCCAAGCTGAGTCCCCATGGTACCCCTTGTACTTGGCACCGATATCGATGCTGATGACGTCGCCTTGATTCAAGACCCGTTTGCCAGGAATCCCGTGAACTAGTTCATTGTTGACCGATGCACAGATGCTGCCGCTGAAACCGTTATACCCTTTAAAGGAAGGGGTTGCTCCATGTTTGCGGATCACTTCCTCGCCAATAGCATCCAGTTCTTTCGTCGTGATTCCAGGAGCAATATGCTTTTTCAGCTCCTCGTGGGTCAACGCGACGATGCGGCCGGCTTCCCGCATGATTTCTATTTCACGAGAGGTTTTGCAAATGATCATTATAATAAGCCCCCAAGCAATTCATCGATATCAGCAAACACTTTATCAATGTCCTGCTGACCGTTGATATTGCGCAAGTAACCTTTTTCTTCATAGAAGCTCAATAGAGGCTTTGTCTGCTGGATATTAACGTCCAGACGGTTTTGGACTGTTTCTGCATTGTCATCAGCACGCTGATACAGTTCCCCGCCACATCTGTCACAAACCCCTTCGACTGAAGGTGGATTGAAGACAAGGTGGTAGGTAGCCCCACAGTTCTTACAGATCCTGCGGCCCGTTAAACGTTCCATCAGGATGCTTTGATCGACATCAATGTTGATGACATAGTCGATTTTCTTTCCTAGATCAACAAGCATTGCCTCCAGTGCTTCCGCCTGGGCAACTGTACGAGGGAACCCATCCAATAGGAATCCTTTTTCGCAGTCAGCCTTGCTTAAGCGCTCACGGACAATTCCGATCGTTACTTCGTCAGGAACAAGTTCCCCTTTGTCCATGAATGACTTTGCCTGTAATCCAAGTTCCGTTCCTTCTTTTATCGCTGCACGGAACATATCTCCTGTTGAGATATGAGGGATGTTGTATTTTCCAACAATTTTATCGGCTTGTGTGCCTTTACCGGCACCCGGAAGCCCCATCAGAACTAAATTCACACGATTTCCCCCTCAGTCTCTATTTAAAGATTCAGGGAACCAATGTCCCCTAAATCCTATTTTATAAAACCTTTATAATGGCGTTTTACAAGCTGAGCTTCAAGCTGCTTCATTGTCTCGAGCGCAACCCCGACAACAATCAGCAAGCTTGTTCCGCCAATCTGAACTGTTTGCGGCAGGCCAGCAAATTGAATGAAAAATACTGGCAGCACAGAAATAACGGCAAGGAAGATCGCGCCAACAAACGTCAGGCGATAAAGGACCCTTGTCAAATACTCCTGTGTATTTTTGCCCGGACGGATGCCCGGAACATATCCGCCTTGTTTCTTCAGGTTCTCGGCAACCTGTTCAGGATTGACCTGGATGAACGCGTAGAAGTAAGTGAACGCAATGATCAGGGCCACATAGACAATCATGCCGATTGGCTGTGTGTAATCAAAGGTTTTCTGGATCCACAATGTTACATCATTTGTGCCGAAGAACTGAGCGATTGTCGGAGGAGTGACGATAAACGAAATCGCGAAGATGACCGGGATGACACCAGCAGCGTTCACTTTCAAAGGAAGGTGAGTGTTTTGGCCGCCAACCGGGTTATTCCCCACGCTCATGCGTTTTGCGTACTGTATTGGTATTTTCCGGGTTGCCTGCTGGATGTAAATGACACCAACAATGATCGCGATGATCGCCAGCAGGATCAGAAGGACCGTAATGATCTGGAGGAATAATGCCTCTCCAGCATCCTCGAACTTCTGAGCGTAGATCTGGTTGACCATCGTAGGCAAGCCCGCAACGATACCAGCAAAGATAATGATTGAGATTCCGTTTCCTACCCCTTTAGCGGTGATCTGCTCGCCGAGCCACATCAGGAATGCGGTTCCGGCAGTCAAGACCGTCGCAATCAGCAGGTAAGTCCCGATTCCGGCATTCTGGATCAGCAATCCTCCTGCCATGTTATTAAAGCCATAAGACATACCGAGAGCCTGGATGAATCCAAGGACAATCGTGAAATAGCGGGTAAACTGAGCTAATTTACGGCGTCCGACTTCTCCTTGCTTGGACCATTCAGTAAACTTAGGCACAACATCCATCTGCAAGAGCTGGATGATGATGGAAGCAGTGATATACGGCATGATTCCCATCGCGAAGATCGAGAAGTTCTGCAGTGCACCGCCGCCAAATGTATTCAGCACGCCGAAGACACTCATGTCATCCTGTGCTCTTAAAATGTCAGCATTCACGCTTGGTACAGGTATGAATGTGCCAAGTCGGAATACAATCAACATTAAAAGGGTGAAGAGAATTTTATTTCTAATTTCACCCACACGCATAAAATTGGAGATTGTCTGGAACATTAAATCACCTCAGTTTGACCGCCAGCAGCTTCAATCGCTTCTTTGGCTGCAGAGGAGAACTTATGAGCTTTTACAGTCAGTTTCTTTTCCAAGTTTCCGTTAGCAAGGATTTTCACACCTGCTAATTCTTTCTTGACAAGACCTGTTTCGATCAAAAGTTCTGGAGTCACTTCTGTTCCATCTTCGAATCCGTTCAGTGCATTAAGGTTAACGACTGCGAACTCTTTGCGGTTGATGTTCGTGAAACCGCGTTTTGGCAAGCGTTGGAATAAAGGTGTTTGACCACCTTCAAAACCAGGGCGTACACCGCCGCCGGAACGAGCGTTTTGACCTTTATGACCTTTACCGGCAGTTTTACCTTGACCAGAACCGATACCGCGTCCAAGACGCTTGCGTTCTTTACGGGAACCTTCTGCAGGCTTTAATTCGTGAAGTTTCATGTTGGCACCTCCTTATTTTAAAAGAAGAATCATTTATTTTTCAGTTACTGTCACAAGATGAGAAACTTTGTTGATCATGCCGCGGATTGCTGCATTATCCTGCTTCTCAACTGTTTGGTTAACTTTGCGCAGACCTAGGGCCTTGACTGTTTCACGCTGATCTTGCGGACGGCCGATCAAGCTGCGTTTGAGGGTAATTTCCAATTTGCTAGCCATTTGATTTCCCTCCTTATCCTAACAGTTCTTCCACAGATTTACCGCGAAGCTTTGCTACTTCTTCAGCACGTTTAAGCTGTTTCAATCCATCGAGAGTCGCGCGGATTACGTTGATTGGTGTGTTTGTTCCCAATGATTTGGAAAGGATATCACCAATACCAGCTAACTCCAGGACCGCACGGACTGGGCCACCAGCGATAACTCCTGTACCTTCAAGAGCAGGCTTCAGAAGGATTTCACCAGCACCAAAATGTCCGATTACCTGGTGTGGAATAGTAGTCCCAACCATTGGCACCTCGATTAGGTTTTTCTTCGCATCTTCGATAGCTTTGCGAATCGCTTCTGGTACTTCCTGGGCTTTACCCGTACCAAAACCGACATAACCGTTTTTATCTCCTACTACGACAAGAGCAGAAAAACGGAAACGGCGTCCACCTTTGACAACTTTCGCAACACGGTTAACCGTAACTACGCGTTCTTCAAGTTCAAGTTTGTTTGGATCAATACGACGCATCTTTTTGTGTCCCTCCTTTTACTATTAAAATTCCAAGCCATTTTCACGAGCAGCATCGGCAAGTGCCTGGATGCGGCCATGATAGAGGTATCCGCCGCGGTCGAATACTACAGATTTGTAGCCTTTCTCAACAGCGCGCTTTGCGATAAGTTCACCGATCTTCTTTGCTGCTTCAAGGTTGTTGCCTTCAGCACTGACTTCTTTATCTAAAGTGGAAGCACTTGCTAAAGTTACTCCCTTCACATCGTCGATCAATTGAGCATAAATGTGCTTGTTGGAACGGAACACATTCAGGCGAGGACGAGCTTCAGTCCCGCTAAGTTTCGCACGGACACGAGCGTGTCGCTTACGGCGAGTAGCGTTTTTATCAGCCTTCGTAATCATTTACGTCACTCCTTTCGTTAACCTATGCGGCCTTACTTGCCAGTTTTACCTTCTTTGCGGCGTACATATTCGCCTTCATAACGAATACCTTTGCCCTTGTATGGCTCTGGCGGACGTACGTCACGGATGTTAGCAGCCAGTGCGCCAACACGTTCCTTATCAGTTCCTTTGATGATAACCTTTGTATTTGCAGGAACTTCGATTTCAAGGCCTTCTTCCGCCTCGATTTCAACTGGATGAGAGTATCCAACGTTCAGGACAAGCTTTTTGCCTTGTTTGGATGCACGGTAACCGACACCTACTAACTCAAGGCTCTTTTCAAATCCTTTGGAAACACCTTCAACCATGTTTGAAAGAACAGCGCGAGTCGTACCGTGAAGCGCACGATGCTCCTTCTGGTCAGAAGGACGGGAAATGTTGATCACGTTGTCCTCAATCTTGATTTCGATATCAGAGTGAAAAGTACGGGACAATTCACCTTTAGGTCCCTTTACCGTCGCGTGGTTGTTATCAAGTGTAACAGTCACGCCAGCTGGGATTTCAATTGGTTTTTTACCAATACGAGACATTTGTTGCACCTCCATTCATTCAGAAAGTCTATTACCAGACGTATGCTAAAACTTCTCCGCCCACTTGCTTTGCGCGAGCTTCTTTGTCAGTCAACACGCCGTTAGAAGTTGAAACTAGGGCAATACCTAAACCGTTAAGTACCTTTGGCACTTCATTTGATTTTGCGTAGACGCGAAGTCCTGGCTTGCTGATTCTTTTAAGACCAGTAATAACACGCTCGTTATTTGCACCGTATTTCAAGAAGATACGGATGATACCCTGTTTGTTGTCTTCGATATATTCAACGTCACGTACGAAACCTTCACGCTTAAGGATCTCAGCGATTTCTCTTTTAATGTTAGAAGCAGGTACTTCTAATTTTTCGTGACGTACCATATTCGCATTGCGAATACGAGTAAGCAAATCTGCAATCGGATCTGTCATGACCATTTAATTTACCTCCTTCCAGAGCTTTCAGTTTTACCAGCTAGCTTTTTTCACACCAGGAATTTGTCCTTTGTATGCTAATTCACGGAAACAAATACGGCAAAGCTTAAATTTGCGGTATACAGAGTGCGGACGGCCACAACGCTCACAGCGAGTGTACTCTTGTACTTTGTATTTAGGCGCGCGTTTTTGTTTCGCAATCATTGATTTCTTAGCCACGTTTTCGCCTCCCTCTTATTAGAGATTACTTTTGAAATGGCATTCCGAATTGTGTTAATAGTTCACGAGCTTCTTCATCAGTATTAGCAGTCGTAACGATAACAATGTCCATGCCGCGGACTTTATTGACTTTATCGTAATCAATCTCAGGGAAGATCAGTTGTTCTCTTACACCAAGTGTGTAGTTTCCGCGTCCGTCGAAAGATTTCTTGGAAACTCCGCGGAAGTCACGTACACGTGGCAATGACACTGAAATAAGCTTGTCTATGAATTGGTACATGCGCTCTCCGCGAAGTGTAACCTTTGCACCGATTGGCATGCCTTCACGAAGGCGGAAACCAGCGATTGATTTTTTCGCGCGAGTCACAACTGGCTTTTGGCCTGTGATTGTAGCTAATTCCTCAACAGCAGTATCAAGGGCTTTTGCGTTGGCAACAGCGTCACCCACACCCATGTTCACTACGATTTTTTCAAGCTTAGGTACTTCCATGACTGATTTATAATTGAATTTGCTCATAAGAGCAGGAGTAATTTCTTTGTTGAACTTTTCTTTTAGGCGGTTCATCGATTGTACCTCCCTTCTTCAATAGACTATTTATCTAGAACTTCACCGGATTTTTTAGCAACGCGTACCTTCTTGCCGTTTTCGACAGTGTAACCAACTCGGGTTGGTTCGCCGGATTTAGGATCGATAGGCATGACGTTTGATACATGGATAGGTGCTTCCTGGTTCAGGATTCCACCTTGTGGATTCACTTGTGAAGGCTTAGCGTGTTTTTTCACGATATTGATTCCTTCAACAAGGACACGGCTTTGCTTCGGGTAAGCTTCAAGGATGATCCCTGATTTGCCTTTGTCCTTACCAGAGATGACCATTACTTTGTCACCTTTTTTTACATGCATCTGTGTGCACCTCCTTAAAGGCATTTGAAATGATTATAGTACTTCTGGAGCTAATGAAACGATTTTCATGAAGTTGTTTTCACGAAGCTCACGTGCAACTGGTCCGAAGATACGAGTTCCGCGAGGGCTCTTATCGTCACGGATGATAACACAAGCATTCTCGTCAAAGCGGATATAAGAACCGTCAGTACGGCGCATACCTGTTTTTGAACGAACGATAACCGCTTTAACAACATCACCTTTTTTAACAACGCCACCTGGTGTTGCTTGTTTCACTGTGCAGACGATTACGTCTCCGATATTTGCAGTCTTACGGCCGGAACCGCCAAGGACTTTGATAGCCAGAACTTCACGAGCACCTGAATTGTCAGCAACTTTTAAACGTGATTCCTGTTGGATCATGCGAGTAACCTCCCTTCGGAATAAACCTTAATCCGAACAATTAGATAATAACAGCTTTTTCCACCACTTCTACAAGGCGGAAACGTTTTGTAGCAGATTGCGGACGAGTTTCCATGATACGTACTACGTCGCCAATCTTAGCTTCATTCTGCTCATCATGAGCCTTGAACTTTTTAGAGTACTTAACACGCTTGCCGTATAGCGGATGCTTTTTGTATGTTTCAACAAGAACCGTGACAGTTTTGTCCATCTTGTCGGATACTACGCGTCCAGTATAAACTTTGCGTTGGTTGCGTTCACTCATTGTGAGAACCTCCTCTCAATTATCTGTTAACGCCGATTTCTCTTTCACGAATGACAGTTTTCATGCGAGCAATCGCTTTGCGTACTTCACGAATGCGAGCTGTGTTTTCAAGTTGTCCAGTCGCTAATTGAAAGCGCAGGTTGAAAAGCTCTTCTTTCAAGGATTTAACTTTTTGTTCAATTTCAGCAGTGGTAAGGTCACGAATTTCATTAGCTTTCATTAGATTCACCACCAATTTCTTCTCGTTTAACAAACTTGCACTTTACAGGAAGTTTGTGTGCAGCTAGGCGCAATGCTTCGCGTGCGGTTTCTTCGGAAACGCCAGCGACTTCGAACATGATTTTGCCTGGTTTCACAACTGCAACCCAGCCTTCAGGTGAACCTTTACCGGAACCCATCCGCACTTCTAGAGGCTTAGCAGTGTATGGTTTGTGAGGGAAAATCTTGATCCAGACTTTTCCGCCACGCTTCATGTAACGAGTCATTGCAATACGAGCTGCTTCAATCTGGCGGTTCGTGATCCAAGAAGCTTCAGTAGCTTGAAGGCCATATTCACCAAATGTGACTTCTGCGCCGCCTTTTGCACGTCCGCGCATCTTTCCGCGGTGTTCACGACGATATTTAACGCGTTTAGGCAATAACATATTATTTGCCTCCTTCCTCGGATTTCTTCTTTGCAGGAAGGACCTCTCCACGATAAATCCATACTTTTACGCCAAGTTTTCCGTAAGTTGTATCTGCTTCAGCAGTAGCGTAATCGATATCGGCACGAAGAGTATGAAGTGGAACTGTTCCTTCGCTGTAATGTTCTGAACGGGCGATATCTGCACCGCCAAGACGGCCTGATACCATTGTTTTGATACCTTTAGCGCCTGCACGCATAGCACGTTGGATAACTTGCTTTTGAGCACGACGGAAAGAAACACGGTTTTCCAATTGGCGTGCGATATTTTCAGCGACCAATTTTGCATCGATATCAGCTTTTTTAATTTCAAGAATGTTTATATGAACACGTTTCCCAGTAAGCTGGTTCAGCGCTTTACGAAGAGCTTCGACTTCAGAACCACCTTTGCCGATGACCATTCCTGGCTTGGCAGTATGGATAGTTACGTTTAGGCGGTTAGCAGCACGTTCGATCTCTACTTTAGAAAGAGAAGCATCGCGTAAACGCTTTGAGATGTACTCACGAACCTTCAGGTCTTCGTGTAAAAGATCAGCGTAGTCTTTGCCTGCGTACCATTTGGATTCCCAATCACGGATGATTCCGACACGCAAACCGACTGGATTTACTTTTTGACCCACTGATTATCCCTCCTTCTTTTCTGATAAAACGATTGTAATATGGCTAGTACGTTTGTTAATTGCACTTGCACGGCCCATAGCACGCGGACGGAAACGTTTCAACGTTGGTCCCTCGTTTGCATACGCTTCGGATACGACAAGGTTATTAACATCCATTTCATAGTTGTGTTCTGCGTTAGCCAATGCAGATTTCAACACTTTTTCAACGATTGGGGAAGCTGCCTTAGGAGTAAGGTTAAGGATCGCCACCGCTTCACCAACTTGCTTTCCTCGAATTAAATCTAGAACTAAGCGAGCTTTACGAGGAGCAATTCGAACTGTTCTTGCAACAGCTTTAGCTTGCATTTGGATGCCCTCCTCTCATTAACGTCTTGTTTTCTTATCGTCATTGCCATGTCCTCTGTAAGAACGAGTTGGAGCGAACTCTCCAAGCTTGTGGCCTACCATGTCTTCAGTGACATAAACAGGTACATGTTTGCGACCATCGTAGACAGCAATTGTGTGTCCGATGAATTGTGGGAAGATCGTAGAACGGCGTGACCAAGTTTTAATAACTTTCTTCGCTTCCGTTTCGTTTAACTTTTCGATCTTTGTGATTAAATGCTCATCAACAAAAGGTCCTTTTTTTAAGCTGCGACCCATGATTGAACCTCCCTTCGTGATTGCCCTACGGTTCCCTCGAACCGTAGTCCAATCCCGTTATTTTTTACGACGACGTACAATAAACTTGTCGGATTTGTTTGTCTTCTTGCGAGTCTTCGCTCCAAGAGTTGGTTTACCCCATGGGGACATAGGTGATTTGCGTCCGATTGGCGCGCGCCCTTCACCACCGCCGTGTGGGTGATCGTTAGGGTTCATGACAGATCCGCGAACAGTTGGGCGTTTGCCTAACCAGCGAGAGCGGCCTGCTTTACCGATTGTGATCAATTCGTGTTGTTCGTTGCCAACTTGGCCGACTGTCGCGCGGCACTCAGCAAGGATCATGCGCACTTCGCCTGAGTTCAAGCGAACCAACACGTATTTTCCTTCTTTACCAAGAACCTGTGCGGATGTTCCAGCGGAACGAACCAATTGCCCGCCTTTGCCAGGCTTCAATTCGATGTTGTGTACGACTGTACCAACTGGGATGTTAACTAGCGGAAGAGCGTTTCCTACTTTGATGTCAGCTGTTGGGCCGGACATGACTTCCATACCTACTTTCAGGTTTTTAGGAGCCAGGATATATCTCTTTTCACCATCTACATAGTTAATTAATGCAATATTAGCTGAACGGTTTGGATCATACTCAATTGTGGCAACGCGTCCTGGAATGCCATCTTTCGTGCGTTTGAAGTCGATGACTCTGTACTGACGCTTGTGGCCGCCACCTTGATGACGAACAGTCAACTTACCTTGGTTGTTACGACCGCCTTTTTTATGCAACGGAGCAAGCAAGGATTTCTCCGGCTTGTTCGTTGTGATTTCAGCAAAATCAGATGCTGTCATATTACGACGGCCATTGGAGGTAGGTTTGTACTTTTTAATCGCCATTTCATTTCCCTCCTCTTCTACTTAGGTTATTATACTTCGAAAAATTCGATTTCTTTGCTGTCTTCAGTAAGTTTCACGATTGCTTTGCGACGCTTGTTTGTGTAACCGCCGAACTTGCCCATGCGCTTGAACTTACCTTTGTAGTTCATGATGTTCACTTTTTCGACTTTCACATCGAAAATTGATTCGATCGCGTCTTTCACTTGTGTTTTGTTCGCTCTTGTATCAACTTCGAAAGTGTATTTCTTCTCGCCCATAAGGTCGGAAGAACGTTCTGTAATAACGGGGCGCTTAATGATATCGCGTGCATCCATTATGCAAGCACCTCCTCTACTTTTTCAACAGCTGCTTTTGTCATGATCAGCTTATCATGATTTAAAACATCCAATACGTTGATTCCATCAGCAGTGATAACAGTCACGCCAGGAATGTTACGTGCGGAAAGTGCGACGTTTTCGTCAAGACCTGCTGTTACAACAAGAGCTTTCGTGTTCACTGAAAGGCCTTTAAGTACATTTGTGAATTCCTTTGTCTTTGGCGCTTCGAAAGCAAGGCTTTCAAGAACCAGGATGTTTTCCGCTTGTACTTTTGAAGATAGAGCAGATTTGATCGCTAAACGACGGACTTTTTTAGGCAATTTATAGCTGTAGCTGCGTGGAACTGGTCCGAAAACAGTACCGCCTCCGCGCCATTGTGGGGAACGGATGGATCCCTGGCGAGCACGTCCAGTACCTTTTTGGCGCCATGGCTTACGTCCACCGCCCGCTACTTCAGAACGAATTTTTGTTTTGTGAGTGCCCTGACGTAATGAAGCCCTTTGCATGATCACAGCTTCGAACATTACGTGGTTGTTAGGCTCGATACCAAACACTGACTCGTTAAGTTCGATTTCTCCAACTTCTGAACCAGCTTGGTTGAATAATGCTACTTTCGGCATTCTAATTTCCTCCTTTCCCGTAAAAATTACTTAGCTTTTACAGCACCTTTGATTTTTAAAAGGGCTTTTCTCGCACCAGGAACGTTCCCTTTGATCAAAAGAAGGTTGCGTTCTGTGTCAACTTTAACGATTTGCAGGTTTTGGACAGTAATCTGTTCCCCACCCATACGTCCTGGCAATTCTTTGCCTTTGAATACGCGGTTCGGAGCAACAGGACCCATTGAACCAGGGCGGCGGTGGTAACGAGAACCGTGAGCCATTGGTCCGCGGGATTGTCCGTGGCGCTTGATCGCACCTTGGAAACCTTTACCCTTTGAAATTCCTGTAACATCTACAATATCGCCTTCCGCGAAAATATCAACTTTGACTTCCTGACCAACTTCATAGCCCGCTAAGTCTACTCCGTCGAATTCTTTCACGAAGCGCTTAGGAGCAGTGTTTGCTTTTGCAACGTGGCCTTTTTCTGGTTTGTTGGAAAGCTTTTCGCGCTTGTCTTCAAAGCCAAGCTGTACTGCCTCGTAACCATCTGTCTCAACAGATTTCACTTGAAGCACTACGTTTGGAGCAGCTTCGACAACAGTAACCGGGATAAGGTCGCCGTTTTCAGCAAATACTTGAGTCATACCGATCTTTCTTCCTAAGATTCCTTTGGTCATTTCAGTCACACCTCCTGTATGTTTGAATGATTATTTGTTAAAGTTTGATTTCGATATCTACACCTGATGGCAGGTCTAAACGCATAAGTGAATCGACCGTTTGCGGTGTCGGATTGACGATGTCAATCAGACGCTTATGTGTACGCATCTCGAACTGCTCACGAGAATCTTTGTACTTGTGCACCGCACGAAGAACTGTGTAAACAGATTTTTCTGTTGGCAGCGGAATCGGACCAGACACCGCAGCACCAGAACGCTTAGCTGTTTCAACGATTTTCTCTGCAGATTGATCAAGGATTCTGTGATCATAAGCTTTTAAACGGATACGAATTTTTTGTTTTGCCATTACTTTCCCTCCTTTTCGCCTATTTTCAAATAGACATTCTCCGCGAAAATTTCCCACACACTCGCCATGGCAAAGCGGCCGGGTGTGTCAGCAACCTTCCGCATCATCGCAGTCAAAGACCAACATTGTCTATTATACATAAAACATAATTCAAACGCAATATTATTTCCGTTATTTCATTATGTTCAATACACTTTTTCTATTATAGCGGGGGAAGTGGGAAATGACAAGATGAGAGAATAATTTCTAAAATTTCTCATTCAAAAAAATTCCCTTCATCGATCTCTTCTATATATATAGAAGAAACACGGCAACGATTTTTCATTTCTGTTCCCACAGGCTTGTTTTACCTGTAAGAGCAACCATTCTTTTTCCACGTGTCCCTTATCAGCAGCGGACTTCATCTGGAACAACAGACTGTTTGCCGACAAACTGGATAAGCGAGCAACCTTGCGCTTTACAAACGATAAGGATTCCAGCGGACACCGAGGATTGTTTACCAGAGTTGCGTCCATCATAATGACAGTTGGCTGACAGTTCTATGATTGGGAAACATTCGGCAATGAAATATTGTTCGCCAGAGAAGAAGACACCAGGGTAGCAGAGTTTCAGTGTCTGACGTTGTTTTTGTAGGCACAATGGACAAATAAAAGCTGTTTTTAATCTCCTCGATCTCCCTGCCTGGCCTATGAATCTCCTAAAGTTTTGGCTTTTGTCTCCTTCTTTCGAATCCGTCCCTAAAATAACTGGTTTTCAGGGTTGCTTTTTTAATAACAAAAAAAACAACTCCTCGTTCAACCCGACAAGTGCTGGCCGGCAAAGCATTCTGCGGCAACTGCGCACTCTGCCATCCATTCACTTTGAAAGACCGGCAGTCGAAGTCGTTTCTTTGATTCCTTGGCGGGACCGAAGCGTGTAGTTGGCGCCAGGGGCTGTAGCCTGATATAGTGAATACTCCATTTAGTTATCTATCCACACCTAAAGAATTTTGTCATACCCTAAACAACAAAGAAACCCGCCGAGCAGCGGATTTAAGATGATGGGAGAGAGACATTCCTCCCTGGCCCGATTTGTTGGTTTGTCTATACTGCTTGAAGAAAGCCTTGTTACATTGTTTCATTTCCCAAAATTCCCGGAAGTTCCAATGCCTCTTCCGGACCACATAAAAAAGCAGCTGGATCGTCACCCAGCTGCTTTCTGCCAGATCGTCACCTGGCATTATATTTTTTTATAAATATTACGCTTGGATAGACGCAACTACGCCTGCGCCTACTGTACGTCCGCCTTCACGAATAGAGAACTTAGTTCCTTCTTCGATCGCGATTGGAGCGATTAGCTCAACAGTCATTTCGATGTTGTCGCCAGGCATAACCATTTCTACGCCTTCTGGAAGAGTTACGATACCAGTTACATCAGTTGTACGGAAGTAGAACTGAGGACGGTAGTTAGAGAAGAATGGAGTGTGACGTCCACCTTCTTCTTTTGAAAGAACGTATACTTCAGCTTTGAATTTTGTGTGTGGCTTAACAGAACCTGGCTTAGCAAGTACTTGTCCGCGCTGTACATCTTCACGGGAGATACCACGAAGAAGGGCACCGATGTTGTCTCCAGCTTCTGCATAGTCAAGAAGCTTACGGAACATTTCTACTCCAGTTACTGTAGTAGATTTTGGCTCTTCAACCAAACCGATGATTTCTACAACGTCACCGACTTTAACTTGTCCGCGCTCAACACGGCCAGTAGCAACTGTTCCACGGCCAGTGATTGAGAAAACGTCCTCAACAGGCATCATGAATGGCTTGTCAGTTTCACGCTCAGGATTTGGGATGTACTCATCAACGGCATCCATAAGCTCGATGATTTTTTCTTCCCATTGTGCATCGCCTTCAAGAGCTTTAAGAGCAGAACCTTTGATGACTGGGATGTCATCACCAGGGAAGTCGTATTCAGAAAGAAGGTCACGTACTTCCATTTCTACTAGTTCAAGAAGTTCTTCGTCATCAACCATATCGCACTTGTTCATGAATACAACAAGGTAAGGTACGCCTACCTGACGGGAAAGAAGGATATGCTCACGAGTTTGTGGCATTGGGCCGTCAGCAGCAGATACTACAAGGATACCGCCGTCCATTTGAGCAGCACCTGTGATCATGTTCTTAACATAGTCAGCGTGTCCTGGGCAGTCAACGTGCGCATAGTGACGGTTATCAGTTTCGTACTCAACGTGTGAAGTAGAGATTGTGATTCCGCGCTCACGCTCTTCTGGAGCAGCGTCAATTTGGTCGTAACCACGTGCTTCACCGCCGCCCTTCTTCGAAAGAACAGTTGTGATCGCTGCAGTTAGAGTTGTTTTACCATGGTCAACGTGACCAATTGTACCAATGTTAACGTGTGGCTTGGAACGATCGAATTTAGCTTTTGCCATTAGGAAAATCCTCCTTTGATTTGTAAAAATTAAGTATATTTAAGGTGCTGTGAAATAGGTCTCCCTACTCCACAGCGGCTTGCTTACACTAGTAGTTATACTTGATTGAATTCTGAAAATCAATTATTCACCACTATTTTTTTTGATGATTTCTTCAGAAACGGATTTAGGAACTTCTTCATAGTGGTCGAAGTGCATTGAGAATACACCGCGTCCTTGTGTGCTTGAACGAAGGGAAGTCGCATAACCGAACATTTCTGAAAGTGGAACCATCGCGCGGACTACTTGTGCGTTCCCGCGAGCGTCCATACCTTCAACACGGCCGCGGCGGGCTGTGATCATACCCATGATGTCTCCAAGGTATTCTTCAGGAATGACAACCTCCACCTTCATGACAGGCTCAAGGATGACTGGTTTACACTTGGAAGCAGCGTTCTTAAGCGCAAGGGAAGCGGCAATCTTAAACGCCATTTCTGATGAGTCAACATCGTGGTAAGAACCATCAAATAGTTTTGCCTTGATGTCAACCAATGGGTATCCAGCAAGGACACCACGCTCAAGCGCATCTGAAAGACCAGCTTGTACCGCTGGGATGTATTCACGAGGAACAACACCACCGACGATTGCGTTCTCGAATTCGAATCCTTTTCCTTCTTCGTTTGGAGAGAATTCGATCCAAACGTGTCCGTATTGACCGCGTCCACCGGATTGTCGGGCGAATTTACCCTCAACCTGGGCTGTTTCGCGGAAAGTCTCGCGGTATGCAACCTGAGGCGCACCAACGTTTGCTTCCACTTTAAATTCGCGACGCATACGGTCAACGAGGATATCAAGGTGAAGTTCACCCATTCCCGCGATGATTACCTGTCCAGTTTCCTGGTCAGTGTGCGCGCGGAATGTAGGGTCTTCTTCCTGGAGCTTTTGCAGCGCAGTAGTCATCTTATCCTGGTCAGCTTTTGACTTAGGCTCAACTGAAAGCTGGATGACAGGCTCAGGGAACTGCATGGATTCCAGGATTACAAGGTCTTTCTCATCACATAGCGTGTCACCTGTTGTGGTATCTTTCAAACCAACAGCTGCAGCAATGTCACCGGCGTAAACTGTCTCAATTTCCTGGCGGTGGTTCGCGTGCATCTGAAGAATCCGTCCGATCCGTTCACGCTTTCCTTTTGTCGAGTTCTTTACATAAGAACCAGACTGGAGAGTACCAGAGTAAACGCGGAAGAATGTAAGCTTACCTACATAAGGGTCTGTCATGACTTTGAACGCAAGTGCAGAGAAAGGCTCGCTGTCATCTGAATGACGCTCAACAGCTTCTTCTGTTTCCGGAATGTGTCCTTGGATTGAAGGCACATCCAATGGTGACGGAAGGTAGTCGATGACAGCATCAAGCATCAGCTGGACACCTTTGTTTTTGAACGCTGAGCCACAGATCACTGGGTAGAACTCAACGTTTGTAGTACCTTTACGGATGGCAGCCTTAAGTTCTTCAACTGTCACTTCTTCTCCGCCAAGGTATTTTTCCATAATCTCTTCATCAAGCTCTGCAACTGCTTCAATGAGTTTTTCACGGTACTCATCCGCTTGCGCTTTGTATTCTTCAGGAATTTCGCCAACCTCGATATCAGTACCAAGGTCGTTTCCATAGAATACGGCTTTCATTTCAACCAGATCGATGATGCCTGAGAATTGATCTTCAGCACCGATCGGAAGCTGGATCGGATGAGCATTCGCCTGGAGGCGATCATGCAGTGTGCCTACAGAATATAGGAAATCAGCACCAAGCTTATCCATTTTGTTTACGAATACGACACGAGGAACACCGTAAGTCGTTGCCTGGCGCCATACTGTTTCGGTTTGCGGCTCAACGCCTGATTGGGCGTCAAGTACGGCTACTGCTCCATCCAATACACGAAGGGAACGTTCTACTTCAACAGTGAAGTCTACGTGCCCTGGAGTATCGATGATGTTGACACGGTGGCCTTTCCATTGGGCTGTTGTCGCAGCAGAAGTGATCGTGATCCCACGTTCCTGCTCCTGCTCCATCCAGTCCATCTGGGAAGCACCCTCGTGGGTTTCGCCGAGTTTGTGGATACGGCCTGTATAATATAGAACACGCTCAGTTGTTGTTGTTTTACCAGCATCAATATGAGCCATGATTCCAATGTTACGAGTGTTTTCTAAGGAGAACTCTCTTGCCATTTGGTCTTTCTCCTTCCTAGTATGAGTGTTTTTAGATATAAAGTAAGATTACCAGCGGTAGTGAGCGAATGCTTTGTTCGCTTCCGCCATCTTGTGCGTATCTTCACGCTTCTTGACAGAAGCGCCAGTGTTGTTTGCAGCGTCAAGGATTTCATTGGCAAGACGCTCTTCCATTGTCTTTTCCCCACGAAGCCTTGAGTAGTTAACCAACCAGCGAAGACCAAGAGTTGTACGGCGGTCCGCACGCACCTCAACTGGTACTTGGTAGTTAGCTCCACCTACACGGCGGGCTTTTACTTCTAGAACAGGCATGATGTTCTTAAGAGCTTGATCGAATACTTCCATCGGCTCCTTGCCTGAACGCTCACGAATGATATCAAAAGCAGAATAAAGGATCTTTTGGGCTTTACCTCTCTTGCCGTCGATCATCATTTTGTTGATCAGACGAGTAATCAGCTTTGAGTTGTAAATCGGATCCGGCAATACGTCCCTTTTTGCAACTGGACCTTTACGTGGCATGTTTTTTCCTCCTTTCAGAAAGGGTCATTAAATTGAGATTATTTTTTAGCAGCTTTCGGTTTCTTGGTTCCGTACTTTGAACGGCCCTGCATACGGTTGTTAACACCAGCAGTATCAAGAGCACCACGAACGATATGGTAACGTACACCCGGTAAGTCTTTCACACGTCCTCCACGGATCAGAACAACGCTGTGCTCCTGAAGGTTGTGTCCGATACCAGGGATATAGGCAGTTACCTCGATTCCGTTAGTCAAACGTACACGAGCGTATTTACGCAACGCAGAGTTTGGTTTCTTCGGAGTCATTGTACCGACACGAGTACATACACCACGTTTTTGTGGAGATGTCACGTTTGTTTGAGCTTTTTTGAAGCTGTTGTAACCTTTGTTAAGCGCTGGAGATTTTGAAGTCTCCTCTTTTGAGCTACGCGGCTTGCGCACTAATTGGTTAATTGTAGGCATGATTTTTCCTCCCTTCACTTTTTGTAAGCCCACACATCCAGGTGGTTCATTTTTTTACAAAAAACAAAGTTCTTGCAGGCAACCCTGCAAAAACAGTTTTTACTTGGTAATCGCTACAGCTGCTGCCCCTACCGAAATGCCGCATGCTTTCCCCAATTTCCTCATTGAGTCAACATACGTAATTGGCGTGTTCGTATCCCTGGCTACCCGCAGTAATTCCGCCGTCACTTTCGCTTCGGCATCCTTCGCGATCACCAGCTCAGCTGCTTCGCCAGATTTCAGGGCTTTCACTGCCTGCTTCGATCCTATTATTATCTTTTTAGCCTGCGATACTTTTTCATAAGACATGAAAATCCTCCAAAGCAACAGGTAAATAGGAGCACCTTTGAAATAGTAACATTTCAATCAGTCGATGTCAACAGCAATAAAAAATATTTTCATAAAAAATACAATTGGACAGCTTGTTTTCCGGCTGGGTTTTACTTGATAGGAAACCGCTCTTTTTTCTAGTAAAACGGCTATATGTTAAAACCATTTACTATTTGAGAAGAAGGTTTTTCTTAAAAAACGCAGCGCCTTCTATTGAATCAGAAAGCGCCGCGCGATTTGCTCTTTACTCTACAGTGATGGTATCTTCGGTCTCTTCTTCCATAAGGATCGGCTCAGCTCTTCTGTAACGCTGCATGCCTGTTCCTGCTGGTACAAGCTTACCGATGATGACGTTCTCCTTCAAGCCGAGAAGTTCATCACGCTTGCCTTTGATGGCAGCGTCGGTAAGAACTCTCGTTGTTTCCTGGAAGGAAGCGGCTGACAGGAATGAATCTGTCTCAAGTGACGCTTTCGTGATACCGAGCAGTACCGGACGTCCTGTCGCAGGCATTTTGCCTTCAAGAAGCGCCTTGCGGTTGGCATCCGTGAACTGGTGGATTTCAAGCAGTGTTCCTGGCAAGACATCTGTTTCACCAGCGTCAATGACACGGATTTTGCGCATCATCTGGCGAACCATTACCTCAACGTGCTTATCACCGATTTCAACGCCCTGCATACGGTATACCTTTTGAACTTCCTTCAGCAGGTATTCCTGTACGGATTGGACGTCTTTTACTTTCAACAGCTCTTTAGGATCGATTGAACCTTCTGTGAGCTCTTGTCCGCGTTCAACTTTGTCGTTGACAGCTACCTTTAGGCGGGCTGTGTAAGGAGCGGTGTAGGTACGGCTTTCGATTTCTCCCTGGACGACAATTTCCTGCTGGCGGTCTTTTCCTTCATTGATGCCAACAACGACACCTTCCAATTCGGAGATGACAGCCTGACCTTTAGGGTTACGCGCTTCGAACAACTCCTGGATACGCGGGAGACCCTGTGTGATATCGTCCCCTGCAACACCCCCGGTATGGAAGGTACGCATTGTCAGCTGTGTACCTGGTTCCCCGATCGACTGAGCAGCAATGATTCCGACTGCTTCGCCAACTTCCACTTCCTGCCCGGTTGCAAGGTTGCGTCCATAGCACTTCTTACATACGCCATGGCGGGTATTACATGTGAATGCAGAACGGATCCACACTTCTTCAATGCCTGTGCC
Source organism: Bacillus sp. REN3 (assembly GCF_017912555.1). GTDB lineage: Bacteria > Bacillota > Bacilli > Bacillales > Cytobacillaceae > Mesobacillus. The sequence continues at coordinate 28,051 of NZ_JAERSD010000027.1, forward strand.
GACTACTTCAGCTGCAAGGTCTTCTGTGATCAAGCCGTTTTCCGGGACGATGACTTCCTTCGTGTCAGGATGCTTGATTGCTTTTCTCGCATGGCGGCCGATCAGACGCTCTTCTAGTGGTTCGATGACTTCTGTGCCATCTTTCAAAGAACTGATCAGCAAGCCTCTGTCCGTTCCGCAATCATCTTCGCGTACGATGACATCCTGCGCCACATCAACAAGACGGCGTGTCAGGTAGCCTGAGTCGGCTGTCTTAAGCGCTGTATCGGCAAGACCTTTACGCGCTCCGTGGGTGGAAATAAAGTATTCCAAAACGGTTAAGCCTTCACGGAAACTTGAGATGATCGGCAATTCGATAATCCGTCCTGCCGGGTTGGCCATCAGGCCGCGCATACCAGCAAGCTGGGTGAAGTTGGAAGCATTACCACGGGCTCCGGAATCACTCATCATGAAGATTGGGTTCGTTGCTTCGAGAGATTTCATCAATTTCGCCTGGATGGTATCCTTTGCCGCACTCCAGATGGAAATGACTCGGTCATAACGCTCATCTTCGGTAATCAAGCCTCGCCTGAACTGTTTAAGGACATTATCGACCTTTGTTTGTGCTTCATGGATGATCTCCTGCTTTTCTTTCAGCACGACGATATCGGCCACCCCGACTGTGATCCCAGCCTTGGTGGAGTACTTGAAACCGAGGTCCTTCATCCGGTCAAGCATTTTTGATGTCTCAGTAATCTTGAATCGCTTGAAGACTTCCGCGATGATGTTTCCAAGAATTTTCTTCTTGAACGGGTCTACCAGCGGCATCGATTTGATGACTTCCTTGACATTCTGCCCTTTATCAATAAAGTACTTTTCAGGCGTCTTCTCCTCAAGGTTCCCTCTGGTAGGCTCATTGATATATGGGAATGAAGCCGGAAGGATTTCATTGAAAATCAGCTTCCCGACTGTCGTGATCAATAGCTGGCGATTTTGCTCTTCAGTGAACGTCTGGTTGCCGAGCGATGACGCTGCAATAGCAATCCGTGTATGAAGGTGTACATAACCATTTTGATACGCAATCAATGCTTCGTCTGCATCCTTGAATGCCATCCCTTCGCCGACAGCGCCTTCCCTCTCAAGAGTCAGGTAGTAGTTACCCAAAACCATATCCTGGGATGGTGTAACGACTGGTTTGCCGTCTTTAGGGTTAAGGATGTTCTGTGCCGCTAGCATCAGCAGGCGCGCTTCTGCCTGTGCTTCTGCTGACAACGGTACGTGAACGGCCATCTGGTCGCCGTCAAAGTCGGCATTGTATGCTGTACATACGAGCGGGTGAAGGCGGATGGCACGGCCTTCCACTAGCGTCGGCTCAAACGCCTGGATTCCCAGACGGTGAAGAGTCGGGGCGCGGTTCAACAGCACAGGGTGCTCCTTGATGACCTCTTCAAGCACATCCCAAACTTCCGGCTGTACACGCTCGATCTTGCGCTTTGCAGACTTGATGTTATGCGCCAGTCCTTTTTGGACAAGCTCTTTCATCACGAATGGTTTGAATAGCTCAAGAGCCATTTCTTTCGGCAGTCCGCATTGGTACATTTTCAGGTTAGGTCCGACGACGATAACGGAACGGCCGGAATAGTCAACACGTTTTCCAAGCAAGTTTTGACGGAAACGTCCCTGCTTTCCTTTCAGCATATGTGAGAGGGATTTCAACGGACGGTTTCCTGGCCCTGTAACCGGGCGTCCGCGCCGGCCGTTGTCGATCAAAGCATCGACAGCTTCCTGGAGCATGCGCTTTTCATTCTGGACGATGATGCTTGGCGCACCAAGATCGAGAAGGCGCTTCAAGCGGTTGTTCCGGTTGATGACACGGCGGTACAGATCATTCAGGTCGGAAGTCGCAAAGCGTCCGCCGTCAAGCTGTACCATTGGCCGGAGCTCAGGCGGGATGACAGGAAGCACATCAAGGATCATCCAGGATGGTTCGTTTCCCGATCCACGGAAAGCCTCCACCACTTCAAGGCGCTTGATTGCGCGTGTGCGGCGCTGTCCCTGAGCGGTTCTCAGCTCTTCTTTCAGCATGTCGGCTTCTTTATCAAGGTCAATGTCTGACAGAAGTTTTTTAATCGCTTCCGCTCCCATTGCTGCCTGGAATTTATTGCCGTATTTTTCTCGGTAAGCACGGTATTCCTTCTCGGAAAGAAGCTGTTTCTTTTCCAATGCTGTGTCGCCTGTTTCCGTTACGACGTAGGAAGCAAAGTAAATAACTTCTTCAAGAGCGCGCGGCGACATGTCAAGGACAAGTCCCATGCGGCTTGGAATTCCTTTGAAATACCAGATATGGGATACAGGAGCAGCAAGCTCGATGTGTCCCATTCTTTCACGGCGGACTTTGGCGCGTGTTACTTCAACACCGCATCGGTCACAGACAACGCCTTTATAGCGTACCCTCTTGTACTTTCCGCAATGGCATTCCCAGTCCTTTGTAGGTCCGAAAATACGCTCACAGAACAAACCGTCTTTTTCGGGTTTTAACGTGCGGTAGTTGATCGTTTCAGGCTTCTTTACTTCACCGAAAGACCATGAACGGATCTTGTCCGGTGACGCGAGGCCAATTTTCATGTACTCAAAATTATTAACATCTAGCAAGGGGCCTACCTCCCTTTTAATCTAGGGTTTTACCCTTTTAGCAATCCAAAGAGGAACACACGTGGACAATACTGTTATTCAGCTGTTTTGTACACGTGTGCCTTTGGATGGTCCTATTCTTTCAATACTTTTTCAGCATCACTTTCTTCTGATTCAGGAGCAATTGTCAGGGTTTCTGCATGCTGCAGCTCCTCATCTTCATCAAAGTCGCGCATTTCGATTTCTTTTTCGTCACCTGACAGGATTTTGACATCCATTCCAAGGCTCTGGAGTTCCTTCATCAATACCTTGAATGATTCAGGTACGCCTGGCTCAGGCACGTTTTCGCCTTTTACAATTGCTTCGTATGTTTTAACACGTCCAACAACATCATCGGATTTGACAGTCAGGATTTCCTGCAATGTGTATGCTGCACCGTAAGCTTCGAGGGCCCAAACCTCCATCTCCCCGAAACGCTGTCCGCCAAACTGGGCTTTACCGCCAAGTGGCTGCTGCGTAACAAGTGAGTAAGGTCCTGTTGAACGGGCATGGAGCTTGTCGTCTACCATGTGGGCAAGCTTGATCATGTACATGACACCAACTGATACACGGTTATCGAACGGTTCACCTGTGCGTCCATCGTAAAGGACGGTCTTCGCATCGCGGGCCATGCCTGCTTCCTCGATCGTTTCCCATACATCTTCCTCAGTGGCTCCGTCGAATACCGGCGAAGCAACGTGGATCCCAAGATAGCGGGCAGCCATTCCAAGGTGGAGTTCAAGCACCTGTCCGATATTCATACGTGACGGTACCCCTAGTGGGTTGAGCATGACATCGACTGGTGTACCATCCGGAAGATAAGGCATATCTTCTTCTGGAAGGATCTTGGAGATAACCCCTTTGTTTCCGTGGCGTCCTGCCATCTTGTCCCCTTCGGAAATCTTCCGTTTCTGGACGATGTAAACACGGACAAGCTGGTTCACGCCTGGAGGAAGCTCATCGCCATCTTCGCGGTTGAACACTTTCACATCCAGGATGATTCCGCCGCCACCATGTGGAACACGCAGGGATGTATCACGGACTTCCCTCGCCTTTTCACCGAAGATTGCATGGAGAAGACGTTCTTCAGCTGTAAGCTCCGTAACACCTTTAGGTGTCACCTTGCCGACAAGAAGGTCGCCATCTTTCACTTCGGCTCCGATACGGATGATTCCGCGTTCGTCAAGGTTCCTTAAAGCGTCTTCCCCGACATTAGGAATATCGCGTGTGATTTCTTCAGGTCCCAGCTTCGTATCGCGGGACTCTGATTCATACTCTTCTATATGGATCGATGTATAGACATCGTCTTTGACAAGTCGTTCGCTCATGATGATGGCATCCTCGTAGTTATAGCCATTCCATGTCATGAATCCGACAAGGACGTTCCTTCCAAGTGCCAGTTCACCTTTTTCCATGGACGGGCCGTCAGCAAGGATTTCTCCTTTGACTACACGGTCGCCGACATTCACGATTGGGCGCTGGTTGTAGCAAGTTCCCTGGTTGGAGCGGATGAACTTAAGCAGGCGGTACTTATCGAGATCGCCCTGTACTTCCTGTCCCTCAACTTCCTTGATGCGCCGCACCCATACTTCACGGGCTTCGACATGCTCAACGACCCCTTCATGCTTACAGATAATAGCAGCTCCTGAATCCTTCGCGGATACGTGCTCCATCCCTGTTCCTACTATCGGTGCCTCAGGCTGCATCAACGGAACAGCCTGGCGCTGCATGTTCGCACCCATAAGGGCACGGTTGGAGTCGTCATTTTCCAGGAACGGGATGCATGCAGTCGCAGCGGATACGACCTGCTTAGGGGAAACGTCCATGTAGTCGACGCGTTCACGCATGACGACGGTGTTCTCGCCGCGGAAACGGGCAATAACTTCTTCATCGGCGAAAGAACCATCTTCTGCAAGGCGGGCGTTCGCCTGTGCAACTACATAGTTATCCTCTTCATCAGCAGTCAAGTAATCGAACTGGGCTGTCACTCTGCCAGTTTCAGGATCGACACGGCGATACGGTGTCTCGATGAAACCAAATCTGTTCACCTTCGCAAAACTGGATAGTGAGTTGATCAGACCAATGTTTGGACCTTCCGGCGTCTCGATCGGACACATACGGCCATAGTGGGAGTAGTGTACGTCACGGACTTCAAAGCCGGCGCGTTCACGCGTAAGGCCACCAGGCCCAAGGGCAGATAGACGTCTTTTATGAGTAAGTTCGGCCAGCGGGTTTGTCTGGTCCATGAACTGTGAAAGCTGCGAGCTCCCAAAGAATTCTTTGATGGACGCGATAACCGGGCGGATATTGATCAGTTGCTGCGGTGTGATCGTATTTGTGTCCTGGATGGACATTCTCTCGCGGACAACACGCTCCATCCTCGACAAACCAATCCTGAATTGGTTTTGAAGCAGCTCGCCGACAGAACGAAGGCGTCTGTTTCCTAAATGGTCGATATCATCCGTATTCCCTACACCATGAAGCAAATTGAAGAAATAGCTGATGGAGGCGATGATATCTGAAGGCGTGATGTTCTTGATCCCTTCAGGGACATACGCATTGCCGATCACATTGATTTCTTTTTCCCCTTCATTGTTCGGAGCGTAGATCTTGATTGTCTGCAGAGTGATATCCTCTTCGACAACGCCTCCTAATGGGCTGTGGTTCTTGAAACCTACATTTTTCTCAAGGGCTGGCAGGATCTTATCCAAAGTGCGGCGATCCAATGTAGCACCCTTTTCAGCGATGATTTCACCAGTTTCCGGATCAGCTAATGATTCTGCAAGCTTGTGCCCGAATAAGCGGTTTTTGATATGGAGCTTTTTATTAATCTTATAACGTCCTACATTCGCAAGGTCATAGCGCTTTGGATCAAAGAATCTTGAAACCAGGAGGCTCTTTGCGTTTTCAACTGTTGGCGGTTCGCCAGGACGGAGGCGCTCATAGATTTCAAGCAGCGCTTTTTCTGTGCTTTCGGTGTTGTCTTTTTCAAGGGTGTTGCGGATATATTCGTTATCGCCGATCAGATCGATGATTTCTTGATCAGAACCGAACCCTAGTGCACGCAAAAGAACCGTAACAGGGAGTTTCCTCGTACGATCGATCCTTACATATACAACATCTTTGGCATCTGTTTCATATTCGAGCCATGCACCGCGGTTCGGAATGACGGTAGCTGTGAATCCTTTTTTTCCATTCTTGTCAATCTTTCCACTGTAGTACACACTTGGTGAACGGACAAGCTGGGAAACGATTACCCTTTCGGCACCATTTATGATAAAAGTCCCGGTTTCTGTCATCAACGGGAAATCGCCCATGAAGACATCCTGGTCCTTCACTTCTCCTGTTTCCTTATTCACAAGGCGGACCTTCACTCGCAACGGAGCGGAATAAGTAACATCTCTTTCTTTTGATTCTTCTACTGGATATTTCGGTTCACCAAGGCTGTAATCAATAAACTCGAGCGATAAGTTGCCAGTAAAGTCCTCAATCGGTGAAATGTCCTGGAACATTTCCCTGAGACCCTCATCAAGAAACCATTGATAGGAAGAGGTTTGAATTTCAATCAAATTCGGCAATTCCAAAACTTCACTGATGCGAGCATAACTTCTACGTTGGCGGTGTCGTCCATACTGAACTAGTTGACCTGTCAACTGATTCACCCCTCAAATCAAGCGTTATTATTCATCTATCCTGCCTTGTTCATGAAGTAACCTTCATTTCATAAGACAAAAAGAAAAAGGGTTTTCTCTTAAAAACCACATTTCCTTCAACGAACAATTATTTTGTTAGTTTTCCCCAATGCGACCACCTTTATACAATTTTCACTGAAATTCGCATAGCAAGGGAAACTAATATATTGGCATTTTATAATATTAACATAGCGGTTTTGTCACGTCAACTTTTAACAGATTTAAGAATGAAGTATCCTTTCTTTTTTGCCACGGTCTCAACCTGGCCGAAAAGCTCTTTCATTTTATCCATGGCAGAAGGCGCCCCCTGCTTCTTCTGGATGACGACCCATAGCTCACCGTCGGGAGCCAGATGCTGAAGGCTTTGTTCAAAAATATCATGCACGACCTTTTTCCCGGCACGGATCGGAGGGTTTGTCACGATTGCACGGAATTGTGTTTCTTCCACTCCTGTAAGCCGGTCGCTTTCATAGATTTTCACATTATCGATCTTGTTTTCCGCCGCATTTTCCTTCGCGAGCATGATCGCCCTCTCATTTACATCCACCATGTGGACAACCGAAGACGGATATGCTTTCGCCAGCGATAGCCCGATCGGTCCGTAACCGCAGCCGACATCAAGGAACAATCCCGCAGGGTCATTGGCCTCAAACGTATCAATCAGCAGCCGGGAGCCGAAATCGACTTCCTTTTTTGAAAAGACGCCGCTATCTGTTTTGAAGCGGAAGCTGCTTCCTTTCAATTCACTTTGCCATTTCACTGGATTGCTTTCGGCGCTTGGTTTTCGGGAGTAATAATGTTCAGACAAGATTCTCACCTCCATGGGGAATGTTCGAAGCATACGATTGTGGAATGCATGGCTGCATGCGGTATTATAAATGATTCAACAAGGAAAACGCAAGGCATCCTGAAAAGGGGGACGGAAGGATTGACTGATGGTGCCGTTGGCATCCGGATCCTGCCCATTATCGAAGGGCCGGATCCAGAGCCAGGCTCCATATTTCCGGTTCAGTTAAAAAAAGCCCGCTGTAGCAGCGAGCTTTTCAGGTTCATTACTTAACTTCGACGTTAGCTCCAACTTCTTCAAGCTTAGCTTTGATTTCTTCAGCTTCCTCTTTAGAAGCGCCTTCTTTAACTGGCTTTGGAGTGTTGTCAACAAGTTCTTTCGCTTCTTTAAGGCCCAGGCCAGTGATTTCGCGAACAACCTTGATAACTTTGATTTTCTGGTCTCCTGCGCCAGTAAGAACTACGTCAAATTCAGTCTTCTCTTCAACAGCTCCGCCTGCAGCAGCTCCGCCCATCATTGCTACTGGAGCAGCAGCAGTTACGCCAAACTCTTCTTCGATTGCTTTTACTAGATCGTTCAGTTCTAAAACAGTCATGTTTTTAACTGCTTCAATGATTTGTTCTTTAGTCATTTCTTTTTCCTCCTAATTTGGATATTTTTTTGTCCGGTTCTGTCAAACTTGATGATTTCCGCCTCAGCATTCGCTTCCACCAACAGATCGTAAAAACAGACCCTTTATTTTAAACCATAAAAATCAACTTACGCGCCTTGTTCTTCCTTCTGGTCTGCCACAGCTTTTGCAGCAAGAGCAAGATTGCGCATTGGGGCTTGAAGCACGCTGAGTAGCATAGAAAGAAGTCCTTCGCGAGAAGGCAGGTCAGCAAGAGCCTTGATTTCTTCTACTGAAACAACGTTTCCTTCAACGACACCCACCTTGATTTCAAGAGCATCATGGTTCTTGGCAAATTCACTAAGGATTTTCGCAGGTGCTACTACATCTTCAGTGCTGAACGCGATGGCGTTCGGGCCAGTCAGAGAATCGTTAAGTTCCGCTAGTTCTACAGCCTCAGCAGCACGGCGCGCCATAGAGTTCTTGTAAACTTTGAATTCAACGCCAGCTTCGCGAAGCTGCTTACGAAGTTCAGTGACTTCCCCAACAGAAAGTCCGCGGTAGTCAACAACGATTGTTGATTTGCTTTCCTTCAGTTTGCCAGCAATTTCTTCAACGATTTGCTTTTTCACTTCAATGATTTTGCTCATCTTTACACCTCCTGTAGATTTCTGCATTCATACCGAACAATGAAAAACCTCCGCATCAAGGCAGACACGGAGGGAGTATACAATAGCAATGCTGTTGCTCTATCGTATGACCTCGGCAGGATGATTAAGCCTAAGCCCCTGCTGTCTGCGGTACAAATGTTTATTTATTTTACAACAAGAAACATTATAACCAATGCTTCACATGCTGTCAAATACTATTATTTTACAGTCGCAGGATCAATTTTAACGCCAGGTCCCATTGTAGTAGAGATCGTAACGTTCTTCATGTATGTTCCTTTTGCTGCAGCAGGCTTAACCTTCATCATTGTTTCGAAGACTGTGTTGAAGTTCTCAACTAGCTTCTGGTCTTCGAAAGAAACTTTTCCGATAGGCACGTGGATGTTGCCGGCCTTATCGACGCGGTACTCAACTTTACCTGCTTTGATTTCGTTGACAGCTTTCGTTACGTCGAAAGTAACCGTTCCTGTCTTAGGGTTTGGCATCAAGCCTTTAGGACCCAATACGCGTCCAAGCTTACCAACTTCGCCCATCATGTCAGGAGTAGCAACGATGACATCGAACTCGAACCAGCCTTGCTGGATTTTGTTGATGTATTCTGCATCGCCAACATAGTCTGCGCCTGCAGCTTCTGCTTCTTTCATCTTTTCGCTTTTAGCGAATACAAGGACACGCTGAGTTTTACCAGTTCCGTTTGGAAGCACAACTGCTCCGCGGATTTGCTGGTCAGCTTTCTTAGGGTCGACGCCCAGGCGGAAAGCAGCTTCAACAGTCGCGTCGAATTTTACCGTGCTTGTCTTTTTAGCAAGCTCGACTGCTTCTTCGATTGTGTATGCTTGAGAGCGGTCCACAAGCTTAGCAGCCTCTAGATACTTTTTGCCTTTTTTAGCCATTTTGTTTTCCTCCTAATATTGTGGTTTTAGCGGAATAACCTCCCACGTCGAAAAGCGGAGGCACCTGATCAGCCCTGCCAGGCGCTAAGACGACTAGGGCCGCCACATCGTGCGGCAACGTCGTCACTTGGACATCATGTCCTTCGGTGGTCCAGCCCAAAAGCCGCTTTTTGGCTCTTTGGGCTGGACCGAATCGTCCCGAGGGGTTAGGCGCCGCAGCTAGACAACAAAAAAACAATGGCGCCGCTGCCGGCACCATATCGGACAGATAAAAGGTTGCGAGTGAATCCATTCAGCTTCGCAACCCATCAATCCCCTGCAGGCAGAAATTAGTCTTCGATGTTGATACCCATGCTGCGTGCAGTACCTTCAACCATGCGCATAGCTGCTTCAACGCTAGCCGCGTTCAGGTCAGGCATTTTCTGTTCAGCAATCTCGCGAACTTTATCACGCTTAACTGTTGCTACTTTATTACGGTTTGGTTCACCAGAACCAGACTGGATTCCAGCTGCTACTTTCAAAAGAACTGCAGCAGGAGGAGTTTTCGTAATAAATGTAAATGAACGGTCTTCGAAAACCGTAATTTCAACAGGAATGATTAATCCAGCTTGATCAGCTGTGCGAGCGTTAAACTCCTTACAGAATCCCATGATATTAACACCGGCTTGACCTAGTGCAGGTCCAACTGGTGGTGCCGGGTTGGCTTTGCCAGCAGGGATTTGCAACTTAACCATCTTAATTACTTTTTTAGCCACGAGACACACCTCCTTAAAGTCCGTGATGTGGTAATAGGGGACTTCCCCTCCCACTCATAACAAAAGTCTTTATATGAAAATAAAGAGCTTGACATATAGCTGTCAATCGTCAAAGACATACTGACCTATGAAATATTATCACTTTTCAGCGTTCATTTCAAGTTATTTCAGATTATAATTTTTGAATCTGTGAAAATTCAAGCTCAACCGGAGTGTCGCGGCCGAACATGTTGACAAGCACTTTGAGCTTCGCTTTGTCCTTATCGATTTCTTCAATCGTGCCGGTGAAGTTCGTGAATGGCCCTTCGCTCACCTGGACCTTCTCTCCCAGCTCGAAGTTGACATCGACTTTCTTCTCTTCGACGCCCATACGCTTCAAGATGAATGCCACTTCCTCAGGCAATAAAGGCGTTGGCTTGGATCCGGATCCTGCCGAACCGACAAATCCAGTCACGCCAGGTGTGTTGCGCACAACATACCAGGAATCATCCGTCATGACCAGTTCAACAAGGACATAGCCAGGGAATGTCTTACGCTTGACCACTTTTTTCTTGCCATTCTTGTAATCTGTTTCCTCGTCTTCAGGCACGATCACGCGGAAGATCTTGTCCTGCATGCCCATTGTCTCGACACGCTTTTCAAGGTTCGTCTTGACCTTGTTTTCATAGCCTGAATAAGTATGGACTACATACCAGTTTTTCTCCATAATAAAGGACTATTCGTCCGTCCCTCCCTATTTAAAAATGCATGGACGCATCACCGGCGAAATGCTCTTGCCAGACACCGAATGAACCGTTTTCCAAAAGAAAAAACAAAAAGCGCAATCGCCTTGTTCAGCCCTGACAGGCATAGGATGAACCGCGAGGAGGCAGTTCCCGAGCCACCACAGCGGGGCGGCTTACGGCCAAGGGGCCAGGCGGTGGAGCTGGATTAAGAATTCACACCTGGAATTTTTTAATTCTTAAACAATGAAAAAACCCGTTATCCGGGCTTTCAACTTGTCCTGCGTTATATTTTCCATTATACCATGAGTGTGTACGGGTTATTCAAGAATTAAGCGAATCAATTCAGAAATACCAAGGTCCAACACTGCAAAAAACAGAGCGAAAAAAGCGACAGTAGTCAAAACGGTTATTGTATAACGGGTCAGCTCCTTGCGCTTCGGCCAGCTGACTTTTCTCATTTCACGTACAACTTCACTGAAAAACTTAGTGATGCGCTGCATTCTGTAACCTCCAACTTCTCTTGATTCCAGGGGCTGCTTAAAAATTATTTCGTTTCCTTGTGGACTGTATGAGCGCCGCAGCTGCTGCAGTACTTTTTCAGTTCCAATCGTTCTGTATTTGTATCTTTGTTGCTTGTCGTGGAGTAATTCCGCGATCCGCACTCCGCGCAAGCAAGAATGACTTTTTTATTCATTTCGACACCTGCAGTTTCAATCTAGTAATATCTTTAAGAATGTAACATGACTGTTAGAAAGTGTCAATAAGCGGTTCACACGTGAAAAGTCTCTTTGGGGCTTTTTAGCAAATGCCCTACACTGACAGTTCACGCAGCTCAAGGTACCTTTCCAGTTTCCGTTTCACTCTCTGAAGGGCGTTATCGATCGATTTTACATGGCGGTTCAATTCTTCGGAAATCTCCTGATAAGACTGCCCGTCCAAATAGAGAGCCAGCACCTTCCGTTCAAGGTCGCTCAGCAGCTCCGACATCTTCACTTCAATCTGATCGAATTCTTCCTGGTTTATGAATAATTCCTCGGGGTCCATTACTTTTGCGCCGGTCAGTACATCCATGAGCGTCCTGTCCGACTCTTCGTCATAAATCGGCTTGTCCAGCGAAACGTATGAATTAAGCGGAATATGCTTTTGCCTTGTAGCCGTTTTGATTGCCGTGATGATTTGGCGGGTGATGCAAAGCTCAGCGAACGCTTTGAACGATGTAAGCTTGTCCTCGCGAAAATCACGGATTGCCTTGTACAGACCAATCATGCCTTCCTGCACGATATCCTCTTTATCCGCACCGATCAAGAAGTAGGATCGTGCCTTGGCCCGGACGAAATTCCTGTATTTATGAATCAAAAAATCAAGCGCATCACTTTCTCCACGGTGCACCGCTTCTACGATTTCCTCATCTTCCAACGACAAATACGCTCCATTGACTTGATTTGCGATGTCAGTACTCATCTGGATCCCCCCCGCCCGCAAAACCATACAGATAGAAATATTATACAGCAGGATTTTTTGGGGCGTCAACAGGTCATTGCTCCCCGCGGCGCCATTTTTCAAAAATTTCTGCCACTTCATCTGTAAGCGGTATTTTTGAACTCGGCTTTTTTTCCTGGATCGTTTTCACTTTCTTCTCGATTTTCTTTTCGATGACATTCATTTCATTCAGCAGCTCGCGCGCGGATTTCCTTAAGGCACCCTGGCCAAAAATGGCCCATTGTTCAGTATAATCCGAAGTCGCGACATGAACCTGAGTCCTCCGGTTGCTAAGGCTGATTGCCATTTTTTCTATCCGTTCATCTGCCGTTTCATTTTCTTTTGTAAAAATCACTTCCACGTTGGAATTTTTGTATTTTTTTTGCTTTCCTGAAACAAAATAAGCATCGAAAACAATGATGACTCGAAATCCCGTATAAGCCTGGTACTCAGCCATGATTTCCACAAGCCGGTCCCTGGCAGCAGAAAGGTCATTCTTTTTCAGGCTGTTCAATTCCGGCCAGGCTCCGATTATGTTATAGCCGTCGACAAGCAGGATATCCATCGTTTATTCCCCTAATGGGAAGCGCTTGCGGTAAACTTCATACATCAGGAGTGAGGCAGCCACAGACGCATTCAGGGATGTTACCCGTCCCGCCATTGGAAGGCTCAGGAGAAAATCGCATTTATCGCGGATCAACCTGCCCATCCCTTTCCCCTCACTGCCAATCACTAGTCCAAGCGGAAGGGTTCCGTCGATACTCCGGTAGTCCTCTTTCGCCGAAGCGTCGGTTCCAGCGATCCAGACACCCCGTTCCTTAAGCTCGTCGATCGCCCTTGCCATATTGGTCACTCTGGCTACCGGAATGTACTCGATTGCCCCAGCTGAAGCTTTGGCAACTGTCGCCGTCAATCCAACCGCCCTTCTTTTTGGGATGATGATGCCGTGGGCCCCTGCTGCATCCGCTGTCCTCATGATTGAACCGAGATTGTGCGGATCCTCGATTTCGTCAAGCAAAAGGAAAAACGGTAATGCGCCCTTCTTTTCAGCCAAAGCGAATAAATCGTCGATTTCCGCATATTCATAGGCTGCGACCTGGGCAATCACTCCCTGGTGGCTTCCGTCAGCAAGCTGATCGATTTTCTTCTTGGGTACGAATTGGATCATCACATTGGCTTCCTTCGCCATCCCAATGATTTGCTTCATCTGTCCCTGCTGCGAACCTTCAGCAATCAGGATCTTGTTGATGTCCCTGTTTGATTTAAGCGCTTCAATCACTGGGTTTTTCCCGATAATATAGTCTTGGTTCATTGGAATGTTCCTCCCATTTTTTCTTCCGCTATCGCAAAAACCATGACAATCAATTCCTCTACTCTTTCCACATTGCCCGCAAGGTATAAATAGCCGATCAGCGCCTCAAAAGCCGTACTGTACCGGTATGTCTGGACATCCGTATTTTTCGGGACCGTTCCTGACTTTGCGTTGCGTCCTCTTTTGACGACTGCGATTTCTTCTTCGGTCAGCCTGTCCATTTCAAGCAGTTGGTGGAGGAACCTCGCCTGTGATTTCGCCGATACATATTTGGTTGCCTCTTTATGCAGTTGGTTCGGCCTTACTTTTCCGCTTTGCAGCAGGTGATGCCGTACGTATTGTTCATATACGGCATCGCCCATGTAGGCAAGCGCGAGGCTGTTCAATTGCTTTTCGTCGATTTTTCTCCCGTAATGCAGCATGCTTCAGCCTCTTTTCCACCTGACGCCCTGCGGCGTATCCTCTATGATGATATTCATTTCTTTCAGCTGGTCGCGGATCTCATCGGCTAATTTGAAGTTCCTTTCTTTGCGTGCCTGATTGCGCTTCTCGATCAGCGCCTCGATTTCCTCATCAAGCAATTCCTCCGCTTCAAGATTAAGGCCAAGCACGCCGGACAAAGTTTCGAATTCATCCATGAACGATTTGATGACTTCTTCGGCCGTGTTTTTCTCCATCAAATACAGGTTGGCAAGCTTTGATAACTCAAAAAGGATCGAAATAGCGTTCGCTGTATTGAAATCATCATCCATTTCAGCGATGAACTGTTCATGTAGCGACTGGATTTTCTCCAGCCATTCCTGATTGTCATCCGTCAGGTCCGCACTTGCTCCAAGCCGATGTTTCAGATTCTGATAAGACGTTTTCAGCCTCTCGAACGAAGCCTTCATTTTTTCAAGAAGTTCTTCGCTGTAATTGATCGGATTGCGATAATGCACAGACAGCATGAAGAACCTTAACACCTGGGGGTCATGCTTTTTGATGATGTCATGGACAAGGACAAAGTTGCCAAGGGATTTTGACATCTTTTCATTATCAATGTTGATATAGCCATTGTGCATCCAATAGCGGGCAAACGTCTCGCCGGTCAGCGCTTCGGACTGTGCTATCTCGTTTTCATGGTGAGGGAAAGCAAGGTCTTGGCCGCCGGCATGGATGTCGATCGTATCGCCAAGATATTCGCGTGCCATTGCCGAGCATTCGATATGCCAGCCAGGACGGCCCCTTCCCCATGGACTTTCCCAGGAGATTTCGCCTTCCTTTGCCGCCTTCCAAAGGACGAAATCAAGCGCATCATGCTTCTTTTCGCCAACTTGGATCCTCGCTCCGACTCTAAGCTCATCGATTGATTGGTGCGACAGCTTTCCATATTCGCTGAACTCACGCGTACGGTAGTAGACGTCGCCGCCCGATTCATATGCATAGCCTTTTTCTATCAAGGCACTGATGAATGAAATGATGATATCCATCGTTTCCGTTACCCGCGGATGGACATCGGCTGTTTTGCAGCCCAGGGCATGGACGTCTTCAAAGTAGGCATGGATGAACCGCTCGGCAATCATCGGCACTTCCTGCCCCAATTCATTCGCCGCTTTGATAAGCTTGTCATCGACATCTGTGAAGTTGGAGACATAGCGGACATCATAGCCGCGGAACTCCAAATAACGGCGGACTGTATCAAAAACAATCGCCGGGCGGGCGTTTCCGATGTGGATGTAATTGTAGACGGTCGGGCCGCATACATACATTTTCACTTTTCCCTCTTCCAAAGGAATGAACTCTTCCTTGCTTCTTGTCAGTGTATTATAAATTTGGATTGCCATTCTCAAGGCCCCTTCCCTGCTTCACTTCTTCCAGTTCTTCTTTCAACTTGACCAATTCAAGCTCTTTTTTTAGCTTAACCAATTCCATTTCAATATCTTTGCATCTGTCAGACACAGGATCTGGAAGGTCACGATGGTTCAGATCTTTCTTGATCCGGACGCCATCCTGGATGACGACCTTGCCAGGCACGCCGACAACAGTCGAATTCGGGGGCACATCCTTCAGGACGACCGAACCGGCTCCAACTTTGGAATTTTCCCCAATCGTAATCGAACCCAATACCTTAGCGCCTGTCGCAATCAGGGCATTGTCCTTTACGGTCGGGTGCCTCTTTCCCTTCTCTTTTCCGGTTCCTCCGAGAGTCACGCCCTGGAAGACGGTCACATTGTCACCGATTTCACATGTTTCCCCAATGACAACGCCCATTCCATGGTCGATGAAGAAACGCCGGCCGATCTTTGCACCCGGGTGGATTTCGATTCCGGTGAAAAAACGGCTGGCCTGGGAAATGACTCTCGCGATAAAATAAAACTTCCGTTTATAAAAGGCATGGGCCAGGCGGTGGGCCCAGATCGCATGCAGCCCGGAATAGGTAAGGATAACTTCCATATAGCTTCTCGCTGCGGGATCCTGGTCAAAGACAACTTCAATGTCTTCTTTCAATATTTTAAACACGGATGTATCCCCCTTTTTTCCACTTTGCTGTTTTTTATGAATGTAGTTGTTGACTTCCATTTCCGGTGCCGAGTGGACGGTGAGCATCCTCACCGCTATAGCCCTACGGGGCGTCACCTTTACCGCTGATCACGC
The DNA here is from genome assembly GCF_017912555.1 of Bacillus sp. REN3. Lineage (GTDB taxonomy): Bacteria > Bacillota > Bacilli > Bacillales > Cytobacillaceae > Mesobacillus. Next base: position 44,255 of record NZ_JAERSD010000027.1, read on the forward strand.
CGGAGTCTCGCACCGTCCATTCCAATCAACGGTTTGTTTAGAATCCATCTCCAATAAAAGTCTTCTTAAAAACAGCCTATCAGTTAAAATGGTCCTTCATGCTTGTTAGCTTCTGCTCCATTGGCCGCTTCCGCGGCGGGCAGCAGCTATTGCAACTATACTCTCCATTGGCAGTCCATCTGCCAAGCGATAAAAGCCTCGAAGAACGGCAGAATATAAAAAAGCGTCCCTGCCAGATCGACAGAGACGCTTGAATGCGCGGTTCCACTCTGTTTAGGCCGCTTCATGCAAAATAAAAACAAGCGTCCTCAACTTTGACCTGTTAACGGGGGATCCCGCCCTAAACTACTCGGACTTTGCAAGTCCTTTCATCAAGGGGCTCCGAGGCGCACTTCAAAAGACGAGGGGCCTGAACCACTTTCAGCCGGTGATGGTTCTCTCTAATAGGCATCATTTTTCTACTTTTCCTCTTCAACACTTTCGTTTTTTCGAATTACTCTTACTATATTATATTTTTTTCACTATGTTAACTAAAACAGCCTAAAAATTTCATTTGCCAAGCAGGTTTGTGACTCTTTCCTTCACTTTTTCCTTGCCGATCAGTTCCATGGCAAGCATCAGGTCTGGTCCATGCGTCTGTCCAGTAGCAGCAGCCCTGATTGGCATGAACAGCTTTTGTCCTTTTTGCCCTGTAGCCTTTTGGACAGCTTTTACAGCTGCTTTGATCCCATCTGCCTTGAATGCCTCAAGCTGATCGATTTCAGCCGCGAAAGCAGCAAGAACTTCTGGCACCTGTTCCCCGGAAAGGACTTCCTTCGCCTCGTCATCATACTGGATTTCATCGCGGAAGAATACATCCGACATCTCGACAATTTCCGCTCCGTAGCTCATTTTATCATGATAGAGAGAAATCAGGCTCCGTACCCATCCATCCTGTTCCGGGGTGCGGTTTTCGCTTACCTTCCCAGCCTTCACCAAGTGTGGGAGCGCAAGTTCGACCACCCGGTCCAGATCCGCTTTTTTCATGTATTGATTGTTCATCCACGCCAGCTTCTGCTGGTCAAATAAAGCTGGCGATTTTGAAAGCCTTGCCGGATCGAAAATCTCGATGAATTCCTCTTTAGAGAAAATCTCATCTTCGCCCGCAGGAGACCACCCAAGCAAAGCAATGAAATTGAACAGCGCTTCAGGCAAATAACCAAGCTCTTCGTACTGCTCAATGAACTGGATGATTGACTCATCCCGCTTGCTCAACTTCTTGCGGCTTTCGTTGACGATCAGCGTCATATGCCCGAAAACCGGCGGCTCCCAGCCAAGCGCTTCATAAATCACGAGCTGTTTCGGTGTATTCGAAATATGGTCATCCCCGCGCAGTACGTGGGAAATCTTCATCAAATGGTCATCAATGACGACGGCATAGTTGTATGTAGGCGTGCCATCCTTCTTCACGATGACGAAATCACCCATTCCATCTGACTCAAAGCTTACCTGCCCTTTGACCATGTCATCGAAGCTCAGGATCTTGCCGGCGGGAACCTTGAAACGGAGGCTAGGCTGGCGCCCCTCTTTTTCGAATTGTTCCCTCTGTTCCTGAGTCAAATTGCGGCATCTTCCGGAGTACTGCGGCGTCTCATTGCGGGCTGCCTGCTCCTCGCGCTCGGACTCCAGCTCTTCCTCTGTGCAATAGCATTTATACGCAAGCCCTTTATCCAAGAGCTCTTGATTGTACTTCTCATAAATATGATTGCGCTCCGACTGGCGATAAGGGCCATACTCGCCGCCAGCATCAACGCTTTCGTCCCAGTCCATGCCGAGCCACTTGAGGTATTTCAGCTGGCTTTGCTCGCCGCCCTCGATATTGCGCTTCTTGTCTGTATCCTCAATGCGGATGATGAACTTGCCGCCCTTGTTCCGCGCGAATAAATAATTGAAAAGTGCTGTACGGGCGTTCCCGATATGTAAATGCCCTGTCGGACTCGGTGCATAGCGCACGCGAATATCTGATGACATAGTGAATCCTCCTCTTCATTGGCTGTCCATTATTGTACCATCTTATGCGTAAAAATACCTTCTGAATTGAGTGCCCTGGGTACGGAAAAAATCTATTCCGACTTTTTCAGCAATACGACCGCCTGGGCGGCAATGCCTTCTCCCCTGCCTGGGAAACCAAGCTTTTCAGTCGTTGTCGCCTTGACATTCACCTGGTCGGGACTTCCTCCAAGAAGAGCGGCAATCCTTTCCCGCATCGGCTCAATATATGGAGCCATTTTCGGTTTTTGAGCAATGATCGTGCAATCCGTGTTCACGAGCTCGTATCCTCTTCCTTTAACGATTTCCCAGACTCTCTCAAGCAATTTGGCTGAGTCCGCATCCTTGAATTCCGGGTCTGTATCAGGAAAATGCCTGCCGATATCGCCTTCTCCGATTGCCCCAAGGCAGGCATCCGCAACAGTATGCAGCAAAACATCCGCATCCGAATGCCCGATCAGGCCCTTTTCATATGGGATCGTGATCCCGCCGATAATCAGCGGACGTCCTTCCGTCAGCTGGTGCACATCAAAACCTTGTCCAATACGAAACATGATGAATAGCTCCTTTTATCATTAATGGTCCATTTTTTTCCGCTTGCGTAAAATCGCTTCGGCAAAATACAAATCTTCCGGTGTGGTCAGTTTTATATTATCATAATCACCCTCAATGATGGCGACAGGGTGCGGCAGGCGTTCAACGAGGCTTGACTCATCCGTTCCTGTGAACCGCTCTTGTGCCGCTTTTTCATGCGCTTCAAGCAGGATTGAAACACGAAAAGCCTGTGGGGTCTGGACTGCCCACAAGCTTGACCGCTCAACCGTTTCAGCAACCTGGCTGTTCACTGCTTTCTTGATTGTGTCCTTGACTGGGACAGCCACGATGGCACCGCCTTTCGCAGCCGCAGCTTCCACGAGCTTGTGGATCGTTCCAGTCGTGATGAACGGCCTTGCCGCATCATGGACAAGGATGACGCCATCATAGGATGACGCAAATCTCAGGCCATTGTACACGCTGTCCTGCCGTTCCTTCCCGCCCGTGACAAGAGCGGTTACCTTCCGGATACCATACTCCTGCAGAAGCCTTTTGTACTCGGCTTCGTCATTCGGATTGATTGCAATGATCATTCCTTCACACTGTGCATCCGCTTCGAATACCTTTAATGTGTGAATGAGGATCGGAACGCCCTCAAGCTCCAGCAAAAGCTTGTTTTTTCCTGCGCCCATCCTTTTCCCCTGTCCCGCCGCCGGGATAATGACCTGGTAAGGCATAAGAAAACTCCTATCTCTCAAATGCAAGTTAGCGGGCAGGAGAATCCTCGGCTGCCCGCTTGCCCTGTCCATCTGCAGGGTTTAGTATGGTTGCTTTACAATGCTTTTTCAAGCAGTTTTGGCTTAGCGAAAATCATCCTTCCAGCAGACGTCTGCAACACGCTCGTCACGAGGACATCGATCCGCTTGCCGATGTAATCGCGGCCTTCCTCCACGACAATCATCGTGCCGTCATCAAGATAGGCAATGCCCTGGTTATGTTCCTTGCCATCCTTGATTACCTGGATATTCAGTTCTTCGCCAGGAAGGACGACAGGCTTCACGGCATTGGCCAGGTCATTGATATTAAGCACGGCTACTTTTTGCAATTCGCAGACCTTATTCAGGTTGAAATCATTCGTCACGACCACGCCATTCGTCAGTTTCGCCAGCTTTACAAGTTTGCTGTCGACCTCCTGGATATCCTCAAAGTCTCCCTCGTAAATTTCAACCTTGATTGGGAGTTCCTTTTGGATCCGGTTGAGGATGTCCAATCCGCGGCGTCCGCGGTTGCGCTTCAGTACATCCGATGAGTCAGCTATATGTTGAAGTTCCTCAAGCACGAATTGCGGGATGACAAGCACACCTTCAAGGAAGCCAGTCTGGCAAATATCCGCGATTCTCCCGTCGATGATCACGCTTGTATCGAGAATCTTCCATTCCCTTGATTGAGATTCCTTTTCATCTTCTTCACTGCTTTTTTTCTTTTGCCTGGTGAACAATCCCAGCAGTTCATCGCGCTTCTTGAAGCCGACCTGGAAACCAAGGTATCCGAATAAAAGCGTCAAAAGTGTCGGCGCGACAGTATTCACGATTGGAACCTGGATGGCATTCAGGGCAAACCCGATCAGGAAAGCCACCAGCAAACCGAAGAACAGGCCTACACTCCCGAAAATGACATCCGTGATTGGCGCTTTGATCAACGATTCTTCAGCCCACTTCACAAAATTGGTCACATGGTCAACTGCCCAAAAAGTAAGAAGATAAAATATAAGTGCGCCCAATACGGCTGTTACATACGGATTATTGACAAGAGCCATATCGTCCATTTTGATTAATGATAATAAGTCAGGAATTAAGAAGATACCAAGCGTTCCCCCAATGATAAGGAAGCAGGCTTGAATGATACGTCTTAACATCCTATCACCTCCTTTTACTCATTATAAACAACTTCCAAAATTTGAAACCCATCCTTATACAAGATTCAAAATTATTTTCATCATGTAAAAAAAGGATTTCCACCTTATCATCCTGTTAAAAATAGGTTTTAATTTAAAAGTAGCATCGGGACATACCAGTGTCAACCAATAGCCTTTTTTCCCAATTAACAGATTTTACATTTGGCGGTCGGCCATCAGCTGTTCCCTGATCAGTTTTAGACCCTCTTTGATTTTCCGGGCCCTCACTTCCCCAATGCCTTCCACATCGTCAAGATCCTCGACAGAAGCTGAAATCATGTTGGCAAAGTTCCCGAACTTCTTTACCATGTTTTCTACGATAATCGTTGGCAGCCGGGGGATCTTATTCAGCATCCGGTAGCCTCTCGGGCGGATGGATTCCTCCATATGTACGTAACCATGGTAACCAAGAAGCTTTAGGATCATCGAATCCTCAATGACTACTTCCTTTGAATGCTCCTGGAGCCGGGCAAGTACATCCTCCGCATTGACTTCCGGATCTGAAGCGTAATCCTTGATGATCAGGAGTGCTTCTTTATCCATTTCAGTAAGTAGTTCATGCATTTGCAAGCGGATCAGCCGCCCTTCCATCCCAAGCTCGCTCAAGTAAGTCAGGAGCTCGGTCTTGATCCGTAAAACCATCTCGAAACGATGGATGACCTGCAGCAATTCATTGTAGGTAACGATATCCTCGAATTCGAGGATCCCAAGGTTGGTGATGCCTTTTTCAAGGACGACCTTGTATTTTTCAAGCGTTTGGATTGCCTGGTTCGCCTTGGTTAAAATAACGCCAATCTCCTTCAGTGCATAACGCAGGTTTCCTTGATACAGAGTAATCACATTGCGGCGTTGTGAAATGGCAATGGCAAGCGCTTTAGTCTGCTTTGCTACCCTTTCGGCCGTCCGGTGCCTCATCCCTGTTTCCGTTGAAGCCACGCCTGGATCCGGCGCCAGCTGAGCGTTGGCGAACAATATTTTGCTGCCCGTGTCATTCAGGATGATCGCACCGTCCATCTTCGCCAGTTCATACAAAAAGCTCGGGCTGAACCTGCAATTTATCTCGAATCCCCCATCTACCAGGCTTTTGACTTTCTCATTATAACCAATCACAATCAATCCGCCTGTATTGGCACGCAGGACATTATCGATCCCTTCCCTGATCGGGGTGCCTGGTGAGATGAATTGGAGGATTTCAGCCAACTCCTTTTCTTCGATGCCTTTGTTATCCAATCGTTCAACCTCCCAACGCTACTTTTAACGCCTGGCTTACAGAAGAAACACCAATCAATTCAACTCCCCGCGGAGGGGTCCATCCGCCAAGATTGTTTTCTGGCAAGATGATTCTTTCAAAGCCGAGCTTTGCCGCCTCCTGGACACGCTGTTCGATCCTTGATACTCTCCTGACCTCGCCCGTAAGGCCGACCTCGCCGATGATACAGTCCGATGCACGGGTCGGTTTATCCCTGAAGCTTGAAGCGATGCTGACCGCCACCGCCAGGTCGATCGCCGGTTCATCCAGCTTCACACCGCCAGCAACCTTCAAATAAGCGTCCTGGTTGGCCAGCAGCAAGCCGACGCGTTTCTCAAGCACGGCCATCAGCAAAGAAACCCTGTTATGGTCGATGCCTGTAGCCATCCGTCGCGGAATGCCGAAGCTTGTAGGCGAGATCAGCGCCTGGATTTCGACAAGTACCGGCCGGGTGCCTTCCATCGAGGCAACTACCGTAGAACCGGAAGCCCCCTGGGACCTTTCTTCCAGGAAGATTTCGGACGGGTTCGCGACCTCCTCAAGCCCAGCTTCCTTCATCTCGAAAATCCCCATTTCATTCGTTGAGCCGAAACGGTTTTTTACAGCACGGAGAATCCGGTACGTATGGTGCCTTTCGCCCTCGAAGTACAATACCGTATCGACCATATGCTCAAGCAGCCTGGGACCGGCTATAGAACCTTCCTTCGTCACATGCCCGACAATGAAAATCGCAATTCCCTTCGTCTTGGCAATCCGCATCAATTCGGCTGTACATTCCCTCACCTGTGATACGCTTCCCGGCGCGGAGGTGACTTCGGGGTGGAAAATGGTCTGGATGGAGTCGATGATGACAAACTCAGGCTTTGTGTTTTCAATCGTCAAACTGATTTCATGCAGGTTGGTTTCGGAATAGACGAGCAAACCCGCTGTTGTGACCCCGAGCCGATCCGCGCGGAGCTTTGTTTGCCTCATCGATTCCTCGCCTGATATATATAAAACGGAATAGTCTTTTTTCGCGAGCTGGTGGGAGACCTGGAGCAGCAGCGTCGATTTCCCGATTCCCGGATCCCCGCCAATCAATATGAGCGATCCCCTGACGACCCCGCCGCCAAGTACACGGTTCAATTCGTTCAGGTCGGTTGTGACACGCGGTTCGCTGACCGTTTCAATCGATGTTATCGGAGTCGCTTTGGCAGCGGTCGACGAGCTGTTCGAGTGTGTAAAGGCTCCCCTGCGGTTCGAACCACTGCTTTCCACTTCCTCGACCATCGTGTTCCACTGGCCGCAACCCGGACATTTCCCCATCCATTTAGGAGATTCATAGCCACATTCATGGCACATGAACTTCGTTTTTCTTTTCGCCATGTTTTATCCCCACTATTCTATCTGTAAAAAGGTTTTACATTCGTTACTTTCTATTGTATAACTTCTCATCCTTTAAAAGAAATGATTGCCATTCATCATCAGCATGTAAATTTTGCATATCGTCCACGAGGAACAAAAAGCGCAAACGCCTTATTCTCCCGGCAGCCGCCGGATGCAACCGCTTGCCGGCTAAAAGCGCCCAATCCTGTTGCAACATCGGTACTAGAGCGGCATGTTCGTCGGACGAATAAGGTTGCCGCGTCCTCCAGAAACATCGGCGCACGAGCGTCCTGTACGGCGAATGTCCGCACCGTGCAGTCATTCTTTGACTTCTTTGGGCGTCCGCTAGACACTTTAATTGGCACAGATTTTCAATGCGAAACTCATAAAGAAGGGGTACACGTATTCCCTACGTATACCCCTGTGTTGCGCTGTTGGGCAGCCCTTATGACTTTGCTGTGCCTTCCGGCGTTTTGACGACGAAGTCGCCATTTTCCACGTCTATCACGACATTCTGGCCGGTAAGCACCTTTCCTTTCAGCAATTCTTCAGAAAGCTGATCCTCGATATGCTTCTGGATTGCCCTGCGCAATGGACGGGCGCCATACTCTGGGTCATAGCCTTCCTCCGCAATTTTCTCTTTCGCGGCCTCTGTCAATTCAAGATGGATTTCCTGCTCTTCCAGACGCTTGACCAGCTGATCGGACATCAGGGTTACGATTTCCTTCAGATGCGGCTTCTCGAGTGCGTGGAAGACGATGATTTCATCAATACGGTTCAAGAATTCAGGACGGAATGCCTTTTTGAGTTCTTCCATCACTTTGCCTTTCATATCCTTGTAGTCCTGTTCCCCATCCTGGATGTTGAAGCCGACATACTTATTGCGCTTCAATGCCTCGGCGCCAACGTTTGAAGTCAGGATCAAGATTGTGTTGCGGAAATCGACTGTACGCCCTTTAGAGTCAGTCAGGCGGCCATCCTCAAGCACCTGCAGCAGGATATTGAACACATCTGGATGCGCTTTTTCGATTTCATCAAGCAGGATGACTGAATAAGGCTTTCTTCTGACTTTTTCGGTCAGCTGGCCGCCTTCATCATATCCTACATACCCTGGAGGTGAACCGACAAGGCGGGAAGTCGAATGCTTTTCCATGTATTCGGACATATCGACGCGGATCATCGCATCTTCATCTCCGAACATCGATTCTGCCAGTGCCCTCGCCAATTCGGTTTTTCCTACACCTGTCGGCCCAAGGAAAACGAATGAACCAATCGGGCGTTTCGGATCCTTCAGCCCTGCGCGCGCGCGACGCACAGCTTTGGCAACTGCCTTGACGGCTTCCTCCTGGCCGATTACACGTGAGTGAAGGATTTCTTCCAGGTTCAAAAGCTTATTCGTTTCCGTTTGGGCAAGCTTCGAAACAGGGATATTCGTCCAGCTGGAGACAACATTCGCGATATCCTCGACTGTTACTTCGCTGTTTTCCTTGCCTTGCTTTTCTTTCCATGATTTTTTCGTGTTTTCAAGCTGTTCACGAAGGCGCTGCTCTGTGTCCCTTAAGGATGCTGCTTTTTCAAACTCCTGACTTTGGACGGATGCATCCTTCTCCTTGCGAACCTCCTCAAGCTTCATTTCCAGCTCCTTAAGGTTTGGTGGAGTCGTGTAGGAGCGCAAACGAACCTTTGACCCCGCTTCATCAATCAAGTCGATCGCCTTATCCGGAAGGAAACGGTCGGAGATATAGCGGTCAGACAGTTTGACCGCGGCTTCGATTGCTTCGTCTGTGATCGAGACTCTGTGGTGTGCTTCGTAACGGTCCCTCAATCCCTTCAAAATCTGGACGGACTCCTCAGCGGTTGGCTCATCAACTGTGATTGGCTGGAAACGTCTCTCTAGCGCTGCATCTTTTTCAATATATTTGCGGTATTCATCAAGTGTCGTCGCTCCGATACACTGAAGTTCACCGCGGGCCAATGATGGCTTCAGGATATTGGAGGCATCAATGGCGCCCTCTGCTCCTCCGGCACCGATCAATGTATGCAATTCATCGATGAACAGAATGATGTTGCCGGCCTGGCGAATCTCGTCCATCACCTTTTTCAGACGGTCCTCGAATTCACCACGATATTTCGTACCGGCGACGACCGTTCCCATATCAAGCGTCATTACACGCTTATCGCGAAGGATTTCCGGTACCTCATTGTTGACAATCTGTTGGGCCAATCCTTCGGCAATCGCTGTCTTACCAACTCCAGGCTCCCCGATCAGTACCGGGTTGTTCTTGGTGCGGCGGCTCAATACTTCGATGACCCTTTGGATCTCTTTTGCACGGCCGATGACAGGATCAAGGCTTCCTTCCCTGGCAATCACTGTCAAATCCCTTGCAAGGCTGTCAAGGGTCGGTGTGTTCGCGTTAGCCGCCCCACCGCCCTGGTGGCCTGACGATTCATTGCTTCCTAGAAGCTGGAGTACCTGCTGGCGCGCTTTGTTCAAGCTCACACCAAGATTGTTCAGCACTCTTGCCGCTACGCCTTCCCCTTCACGGATCAAGCCAAGCAGGATATGTTCGGTTCCTACATATGAATGGCCTAACTTTCTCGCTTCATCCATCGAAAGCTCGATGACCTTCTTGGCCCGAGGTGTATAGTGAATCGTCTGGGATGTTTCCTGGCCCCTGCCAATGAGGTTTTCCACTTCCTTCTGGATTTTCTCTGCGCCAAGCCCTAAACCATAAAGGGCTTTCGCCGCAATGCCTTCGCCTTCACGGACGAGGCCAAGCAGAATGTGCTCTGTCCCGATATTGTTATGACCAAGCCGGATTGCCTCTTCCTGGGCGAGCGCCAATACCTTTTGTGCTCTTTCGGTAAATCGTCCAAACATCATAAGTTCATCCTCCTGACTCTTCTTTAGTTTCCATTTCCAATCTTTCTCTGATCAAGGCAGCTCTGCGGATGTCCCTCTCGTTGGGCCTGAGCGGGCCACCGGCGTACTGCTGCAAAAATCCTGGCTGTGTCAATATCATCAATTCATTCAAGATGGATTTTGATACATTTTTTATATAACCCATATCTATTCCAAGCCGAACATCCGAAAGGCATCTTGCTGCCTCCTTTGTCTCGATGATCCGGCTGTTGGCAAGGACTCCATACGAACGGAAAACTCTATCTTCTAATTGTATGTTCGAGGTTTTCGCTAATGCTTCGCGCGCAGACCTTTCCTGGGAGATGATCTGGCTGACGACACTTTTCAAATCATCAACGATGTCTTCCTCGGATTTTCCAAGGGTGATCTGGTTCGAAATTTGAAAAATATTTCCTAATGCTTCGCTTCCTTCTCCGTAAATACCTCTTACCACTAATCCAAGCTGGTTAATCGCCGGTACGATCCTGTTCATTTGCTGTGTCAGCACCAGGCCAGGCAAATGCATCATGACAGACGCCCTGAGCCCGGTACCAGTGTTTGTCGGACAGCTTGTCAAATATCCAAACTTTTCATCAAAAGCATAAGTCACATGCTCTTCCAGCCAGTCATCGATCTCATTCGCTGCCTTCAAGGCTTCCGATAGCTGAAAACCAGGGAAAAGGCATTGAATCCGTATATGGTCTTCTTCATTGATCATGATGCTGATCTCTTCGTTTCCTGATAAAAGACAGGCCCCCTGAATCGAATTCTCTGCTAGGTTCGGACTGATCAGATGCTTTTCAACAAGCACTCTCTTTTGCAACGGCGGCAGTTCATCCATTCTGATCAATTCCAGCTCCATGCCGCTGTCATTCACTCTCTCCTCGATTATCTCGATGACAGCCTGTGCATCCTCTTTTGAAAATAACGTAGGGAAGTTGTATTCACTCAGGTTGCGGGCAAATCGGATCCGGGAACTTAGGACAATATCTGAATCAGGTCCTTCCACACTCATCCATGAACTGACAGCCTGATTGATAAATTTCTCCAGTGACAAATCCTACTCCCCTCCCTCTTGCTTTGCTGACAGCTTCTTTTCGAGTTCGCGAATTTCGTCCCTCGTTTCAGCCGCTTTCTCGAACTCTTCATGCGCGATAAGATTCTGCAAGGTGAGCTTCAGGTTTTCGAGCGTCTTCCTCAAATGAAGGTCCCCGCCAATCCTTTTCGGTATTTTTCCGCTGTGCGAAAAGTTCCCGCTGTGAAGTCTCCTGAGGATTGGCGTTAACTGCTCCCTGAAGGTGTCATAGCAGCTTGCGCACCCGAAGCGTCCAACCTTAACAAATTGCGGGAACGTCATCGAGCATTGCGGACACTGAAGGACTTCCTCTGTTTTGAAGGCTGCTTTCTTTTGTTCCGGAAATGCAGGCTCCATATTAAGAAGCCCGGCAAGCAGACTGTTGATTGAAAAACCAGGGCCGTTATTCAGCATAAACATTTCGCCTTTTTCCTGTGCACATTTTTCGCACAGATGCATCTCTGATTTTTCTCCGTTTGAAAAATTTGTGAAGTGCAAAGTTGCCGGCCTCTCATTGCATTCTTGGCAGATCATGCCCTCACCTCTTTATCTGGATCTATATTATTTATATTTCAATGCCATTAACATTGCTTTCAACATCCTCGAACGCAGTTCATCACGTTGAGGAAGGTCAATATAAAGGACAGAACGGTCAAGCACGCTCAGCATGATTTTCGCCTCCCGCGCCGTCACGACATCCTCTTCAACGAGTCTGTATATGATATCTTCGGCACTGCTCTGTGAAATCCTTGTTTGGATTAAAGACAGCAAATCATCAATCAAGTGTGCGTGATCATAAGCCTGGACCTTGATGATACGGATATACCCACCGCCGCCGCGCTTGCTTTCAACAAGATAGCCGCGTTCAATCGTAAACCTTGTGTTGATGACATAGTTGATCTGGGACGGCACGCATTGAAATTTATCGGCGATTTCACTTCGCTTGATTTCAACGATGTCCCTATCGCTCATTTCCAAAACCCTCTTGAGGTAATTTTCAATGATGTCCGATATATTCCTCACTAAACCTCCCCCTATCTGACTTTGACTATATTTGACATTAATTATACAATAAAAACGAACCACCTTGCAATTAATGCATCTAGATATATTTTCTCCAATTTTATGTAGCGCAAAACCTGCAAAATAGGGGATGGTGGGTATTATACCCACTTTCTCAACAACAGAAACATGAAGCACGGGGACGGTTCTCCTGCTTCAATTTCCAGTTGTGGCTGGAAGAGGATTTCAAAATTAAAGTTTTAATCGTTAGTGGGAGAATAATCGGGCTACAGGAAATTATTGAGCATTACTGGGAAAAAAAGTGCCTAAATGGGTGTGCGGATAGATAGGCGAAACGGGAACGATTTGAAAGAGATAGTGTCCAAATGGGTTCCCAGAAAGCCTAAACGGGCACGATCCAACGCTTAGTGCCCATATGGGCGGGCGGATAGCCGAAATGGGAACGATACGAACAGGGAATTGAGGTGGCTACTGACGAAGCACTAGGGAACCATGACGGAATACTTGCTTTCTTTCATTCTCATTTTTCATTTTATCTGTTCAAGAAGCGGCTGAAAGACACAAAAAAAGAACAGCCCAGATCAGCTGTTCTTTTCGTTTGCCCGGCGGCGTCCTACTCTCACAGGGGGAGACCCCCAACTACCATCGGCGCTGAGAAGCTTAACTTCCGTGTTCGGCATGGGAACGGGTGTGGCCTTCTCGCCATCG
>NZ_JAERSD010000028.1 GCF_017912555.1 Bacillus sp. REN3
TATTTGTACTGCACACAATCTTTTGAAGTGGGCAGCCAACAAGGAAAGCGAACAAAAATTAGGGTAACTAGGGGGGGGAATATCCCTCTTTCTCTTATAAATTCATCAAACCCAAACAAACTGGATAAAAAGTAAAAGAGGCGACTCTCAGGTCGAATTTATTCAACCTTTTGAGTCAGCCTCTTTTTCGTATTTTATAATGAGTGCATCAATCCCAAAAAGGAAGTTGTATAGGCTGGAAACCTCATGTATAATGATAATCGTTATCAACAATAATGAAAATCATTATCAATTAAGGAGAGGGAAGAGTAGATGAAAACGAGAACAATCAAGACCATGGTATCAGTCTCAATAACAGGAGCCCTTCTCATCGCCACTGGATGTATGAAGGAAACCGGGAAAGATAGGGGCGCACCGGAAAAGGCGGGGGATCCAACAGAATCCTATTCTGTTTCGGTGACTGATCATCAATTCGACACGGCTGGGAATATGTTCGCTTATGCTGAATTTGAGTTGGCAGGGGAACCGCTGGTGGAAGGGTTGGGGCTTGATCTGGACCTTCTCGATCCGAAGGAGGTCGACCAGCCGGCAAAATTCGATTATACAGCCGGGATCGAAGCCTACGAGTATTCCGAGGAAGCGATGTATGAAGTAGTGGAGAAATCCGGCCTTGGCCTGCATTTGATCAATGGGCCGGTTGTGAACGAGATGGCAAAGGAAAAGGACATTGAATCCCCTGAAATGCTCGCGGAACGGTATAACGAACTCGCAGATGCAGCAGGTTATCCTCATGAAGAAATTTTTACGAATATGTTCCCGACGTTGATTGAATACTCAAAAGGAGACCCGCATTATATTCAGGAAGTAGATACATCGGAATACGCTCCAGGTGCTGGGGATACATACGTCCCGGAATATCAAATGAACTTTAAATCGCTGCGCTGGGACCGCGCAAAAATGGAAAAGGCACTGAATCCAGCTGCCTATGGCGGTACGTTCCTGAAGCAGGCGTTATGGGCCGGGGATTTCCTTGGCGGATTCCATACAAAGGATAAAGATGAAGAACTTGCAGGAGAAACGCCTGAAGATGACAAGGATCAAAACATTGCCCTTGGCGTCAGCGCGCCAGATGGAATGCAAGGCATGTTCCTTGTCGAAGGGATATGGAATAAGCTTAGCTACATCAAGAACAGGTTGTTTTACAACGGTAAAGAGCTGACATCAGCAGGGAATGGCGGCAGTTATGATCCTTCCAGAGGTTTTGTCTATCTTCCCCACAAAATCGACGTTGAAGAAGATGGCAATGAAAGGATGCCGAATGCCAAGTCCCTGGACATATCAGATAAAAGGAGCCTGCTGAATGACCAATGGCTGATGCTATGGCCGGCAGCCGAGTTTTATGGCATGACCGATCAGCGGGATGATAACAAGAGCGTCGCACCTTCTTTCAGGGCCCTGTTTGACGGCAACCCTTACCCGCCAGCTCCAAAGGAAAACGTCGATAAAAGCGTGGGAAATGATATTGAATCAACAGACCCTTTTACAGTCAACAAAGATATCATCCTGCATATCTTCAAAAATATCGAAGCCATGCATTTTAATAAAGAAATGGGTACGTTTATAACTGAGCATGATGGGAAGAATCAGGGGAACTACACCGATACATTCCAGGCAGGCTATACGATCGAATCACTTAGGATTTTCCAGAGGGCCATTGACGGTTTGCCTGTCGGATATGCCAGCGGAGAAGCGGCAAAAGGACTGGGTACCGAGGAAGGAAAGCGGGCGCTTAGTCTCATTAAAGCACAAGCAGATTTCATCAACGATGAACTGATCATGGATAACGGGATGGCGGCAAAAGGCTATACAATCGGCAAAGGAGCGGATCAGGAAGTAACCCTACAGGCTCAAATAGGAGCCATCCGCGGTTTGACTGCAGCTTATCTGGCAACACAGGATGACAAGTATCGCGACGCGGCGCGGAATGTTTTTAACGCGATGGACAAGAAGCTTTGGGACGAAGAAATCGGGGGTTATAAAACCGGAAAAGAAGAAATGGTTTATGACGCTTATACGGCAGGCGGGGTCGCAGCAATCTTCCGGGTAGCCATCAACAATCTGAGCAATAATCAAAGTGACAAGGAACAGCCGGCAGCTCTGGAAGTTGGCATACTTACAGAAAAATACACGGAATTCTTTGACTCTATCATTGACGGCCCATCCCTTGAAGAAGGAATGCAGGCCAGCGAATTTTGGGATACAGGCGACTTTTACCTGAAAAAAGGGGAGCTCGGAAACACGGATCAGGATAACGTCCCACAAATCCAGGAGGGACATGGAAAATATGGGATCGCACCTGTTCTTCTGCCAGTGGAAATCCAAAAAGAAAAATAGGGATGAGGGAACTAAATGAAAAAGCTGATTCTGTTCATCCTGGCCGTTGCATTGATGGCCGTTGCTGCTGGCTGCAAGGATAAAAAAGCTAGTTCTATTGAATTCGGCAATGTACTGCGAGAGCATGCAGCCAACAGCAATAATATCGTGATGAACAAAAAAGGGACAGCAATCTATACGGCAAATATCGATATAAACAGTGTCTCGATAATCGATGCAAAGGACAGAAAGGTACTTGATGAAATACCTGTAGGGAAAGAACCAAGACAGCTGACTATCAGTCCAGATGAAAAATATCTTTATGTTTCCAGTATGCGTGATAATAGAATCGATATCGTATCACTTGAGGAAAGAAAAGTGATCGATTCGATTCAGACGGGGATCGAACCGTTTGGTGTACTGACAAGTAAAGATGGCAAATCGCTATATGCGGCCCATTTCCGATCAGGAACGGTATCGGTTTTTGACTTGGAAAAGAAAAAGTTAATCAAAGAAATTGAAGTTGGCGATCGTCCAAGGACGCTAGCCATGACAGCGGATGGCAAGAAGCTATATGTACCGAAGTATTTGAATGCTTCGATTTCCGTAATTGACACAAAAACGAATAAGGTGAAGAAGGAAATCCAGCTCGCAGACTCGCCGGATAAAAAAGATGTGAAAAAGAGCCAAGGCATCCCAAACACCGTTGAACAATTCGTCATTAGTCCCGATGGAAAAACAGCCTGGGTGCCGCATCTGCTTACAAATATCGATACACCAGTCCATTTTGAGGAAACCATTTTTCCTGCCATTTCTGTCATTGACCTTGAAAAGGATGAAGAAATCATAAAAGAACGGAAAGAGCTTTTCGGGAAAATGAATGTTTCGGACAGCCAAAACAAAACCATCATTGTCTCGAATCCGTATGACGTTGTGTTTCAGCCCGATGGCAGCAAAGCGTTCGCCATCATGTCGGGCAGCGAGGATATGGTCGTATTTGACCTGAAACGGGGAGGGAACGCAACACAGGTCTACAGAAGGATTGAAGGGAATAATCCAAGAGGAGCAGTCATTTCCCCTGATGGAGAGAATGTCTTCGTCCATAATGCGATGAGCCACGATCTTTCCGCTATAAAAACAGGTGGAGGAAGCGCCTTTTCGCGCGCAAAAGCCGATGGCAAAAATCTGCCTATTGTAAAGAAAGATACAATGGATCCGCTTGAAAGGGAAGGAAAGACTCTGTTCTATAGTGCCAACAGTGATGAATCTGCCGCAGACATCACAGGGAACAATTGGATGAGCTGCGCGTCCTGCCATGCCGATGGCGACATGAATGGTTTGTCGATCATGACGGCGAAAGGGCCGAGAAATATTCCGAGCAATGTATTGTCTACAGAAACGGGCCTGTTCATGTGGGATGGAAGCCGGGATGATTTTACCGATTATTTATTGACTGTCCAGGGAGAGATGGGAGGTATGATGGCTTTTAAGCCCGGAGAAGAGCTCCCTGCAGATGCGGCCCATATGTTTGATGCCATGTTTGCTTACCTTGACAATCCTGATTCTTTCCCCCCTCCTAAAAGTCCCTATCGGTTGAAAAACGGCAGTCTGTCCGAAGCTGCGGAGGAAGGAAAAGCGCTGTTCGAGGGAAGGGGAGGATGCCTCTCCTGCCATGGCGGAAATAACTTTACCGACAGCGCTAAAGCAGTCGGCCCTAATAGCAAGCTGACCGTGGAGAATCAGGAATTTCTTCACGATATCGGAACTTCGGGGAAATTTGACCGCCCTTCAAAAGGTGATGCCAGAGCCGCAATGAAAAACCCAAGGGACAACAGGCACTTTGATACCCCCACATTGAAAGGCGTTTGGGCAACAGCTCCTTACTTGCATGATGGAAGCTCAAAAACTCTTGAAAACTCGATCCAGCGACATAAAACAGATGAAGTGGCTTCCTTAACTAGGGGAGAAATCGTGAAAATCTCTGAATACGTCCGGTCGATTGAATAGGAAATGCCTGCATAATATTTGCAGGCATTTTTCCCGTGGTGGACGTCAATGGTTTTCATGGCCAAATCTAAAAGAAAGGGAAGAAAAATTTTCCTACTTTACAAGTTTTCGATAGAAGTCTTGGATTTTGCCAAAAATGTGATGTGAATGTCCTATCCAAACGGACAGAATAGGAAAAGAATGCTGTGTTGTAAACAGTTTTCACTATAAGTGAGCAGTTATATTTAGAGAGAAAGGTGGTGTTATTCCCTGAACGAATTATGTTAACCTTTTAAAGGATATATTTTAAGCCGCTGTTCAAGGGGCTTTTTCTTTTTGGAAGAGTTAATGATCAAATCATTTCATTATACAGATTTTGTAGAGGAGTGTTTTTTTGGGCATATTCATTACAGTTTTGTTTTTCTTGAGCATCATATTCCCAATACTGCATTTGTACCACTGTTTACCCTGGTTCCGTGACCCAAGGGAAAAGCCTAAACGGAATCCTACGCTGAAGAAGTGGATGGCTGAGCATGGACATGAGACTGAGGACGGAATCAGCATTTTGATTCCTAGCTATAATGAAACAGGCATACTGGAAACCTCGATTATGAACATGAAAGCATTGCCATATTCTGATCTGGAAGTTGTTTATATAAATGATGGTTCAACAGATGGGTCAATGGATTATTTGAAAAAAGCATTACAGTTGAAACCATGTTCAAGGAAAATGGAAGGGAAACTGCCATACGAAAGAATCACTGGATTGTTCGAATCTGAACTACGTCCGAATTTCTACGTCATTAATAAATTGAATGGCGGAAAAGCGGATGCCTTGAACGCGGGAATTGATTTTTCCAGCAAGGAACTGGTCGTTACGCTGGATGCTGACACCATCCTGGCAGACAGAGCATTATCAGCCGTCAATGATACCTTTAAGGATGAAAATGTGATAGCTGCGGGAGGGATGGTTCATGTTCTTCAGGCCAGGTCGGCTGATTCCAGGAAACGGTTATCCTTTCGCTTTGCGAACATGCTGATCCGTGTCCAGGTCCTTGATTTCCTGAAAGCATTCTATATCTCGAAATTGTCCCTTGTCCGGTTCAGGGCTTTAGCTGTCATATCAGGCGCGTTCGGTATCTTCCGGAAGCAGGCGCTGCTTGATGCTGGCGGGTATCGGAAATCAATTGGCGAGGATATAGACATAACATTAAGAATCCACAGACTGATAGAGAAACAGAAGAATTTGAAGATTGTTTTCATTTCCGACGCGGTCGGCTATACAGAATTGCCGGAAACACTGAAGGACTTAACGAAACAGCGGCTTCGCTGGCAAAAAGCATATATTGATTGCTTTATCCATTTCCGTTCGTTCTTTGCAAGAACGTTATTTACAAAGCCTGTTTCTTTTTTTTATATTTTCGAATCCTTTTTCGTTGGGACGCTTGCCGCTTATATCATGACAGGGCTTGTTGTCGTGAATATTTTGGATGACCCTCAAAATACCTATTTGAACTACTTGTTTTTTTACATGTTCTGGGCATTTATGTTAGGGCTGCTCTATGACCTGGTCGCGATCCGGCAAGGGAAGCGTTACGGGTTCACTTTTTCAAAGAAGGATACTTACCGCGTCTTCACGGCCATCCTTTTTGATATTTTCATTTTTCGGTTTGTGACGATGTACTTTGTCATGTATGGCAGCATTGCTTATTTTTTCAACAGAAAATGGAACAAAGTATCACGGACGGGCCGAAATTATCACCAGCAGCGTTCTACACCAGCAGCGTAAAATTGTGGTGATGGCAGGAATCACATTCGATTGTGGGGGGAGGATATGGGCAAAAAAATTGTATTGTTCGTTTTAACTGCAGTTACTGTGTTCATTTTAGGGACAGTCAGTTTTGCATTCCAATTTATTACCTCTACACGGGCAAGTGTATATGAAGAAATCGATGAAAGTGAAAAGTTTGAGAGCCGCAAGGAAAACATAGATTTAAAGGCTGGCGATCCGATCTCCATCCTGTTGATGGGAATCGATTCTCCCCCAGGTGAAGTAAGCGGACGAGCTGATACGATGGTCTTGGTGACCGTCAACCCTGATTCCAACTCTATGCACATGGTCAGTATCCCTCGTGATACCTATATGAACATAGCGGGAGGATTGAACAAAATCAACACTTCCTACCAGGTTGGAGGGGCAGAGAAGGCTGTACAATCTGTTGAAAATCTCCTTGATGTCCCGGTGGATTATTTTGTCACTTTGAATATGAATGGCTTTGAAGGAATCGTCGATGCCTATGACGGGGTTGAAGTGAACAATGATTTGGAATTCACTGATAAACATGTCCATTTCACTAAAGGAAGGATCCATTTGGATGGCAAAGAAGCACTAATATACGCCCGGATGAGAAAAAAGGATCCAAGAGGGGATTTCGGCCGCCAGAAACGCCAGCGCCAGGTCATTGAAGCTATTATGAAAAAAGGGGAGAGCGTCGCTTCTATCACAAAATTAAGCGATATCGCCAATGTTGTGAAGGACCATGTCAAAACCAACATGACTCTGATTGAGATGTGGGAGATTCAATCGTACTATAAAGGGGCACGTGAAAATATACACGAACATAAAATAGCAGGATTTGACAAAACAATAAATGGAATCTATTATTTTCAGGCTGATCGACAAAAGCTGGAGGAAATCTCGAATGAACTGAAAATGCATCTTGGCCTTAAGCATAAGGAACCAAGACAGTTGCCCCCGGAAAAGCGACATGAACAAGAGAAGCCAGATGATAGGAAGGATCGATCCCCTGCAGGAAATATCCCTGAAAATCCCCCTGAGAAAAAGCCTGAAGCTACAGGGAAGGAACAGGTTCCTAAGCGAGTAGATGACAAGCCGGAAGCACCCGATACATCCAAGGAAAAGATCGTCCATACGGATCAAGGTCCTGAAAGCGAAAAGCCGAATGTGGAAAAAGTCATTACAAAAAACTGGCCTCCTGTCCCTACCAGGCAGGAAAATCATAAACAAGTGACCTTCGATAAAGGATCGCTTGACTGGAAAGAGATGACTGAGGCAATTGCAAAAGGAGCGGGTTTATCGGAAAATGATATGATCCTGTGGTGGGTCGCTGGAGATAGCACGAATAGTGTGATTGCTACCGTTACGAATAAAGCACAGGCTGAAAATTATCGCGTGTACGTCTCATGGATTGAGGGTGTCGGCTATAAACCGACAAAAGTGGAAGTACTTCGCGAGAATGACAAGAAACAGTGATCAGCAAATAGGGAGGATTTGTCTCCCTTGTTTCGCTAAAGTCAGCTATATCAATCGTTGTAACTGAAGGAGAGGCATTCTATGGATATCATGACATTGTTTTTAGCGGTGATTGTGATTTTGATTTTCACGGTTTTTGCACTTCTGGCATTTTTGATGCGGAAGACAAAAAAACATCGAGAAGCAATCGAGCAATTTGAGATCGAGGCAGTCGCTAGCTTGGAAAAGGTGGAAAAGGACCTTGAAAAGCAGAAAGAACATTGGCTCGATAAAGCCCGGGAAGATTACCAGGCTAAGATCGAGGGTTTTAAAGAATATGTTAATGGCGTCGAAAAGATTTCAAGAACTGCCAGCGAAATCAAGACGCATACAAACCTTATGGAAATGAAAGAGAGAATGGTTTCCAAGGGCTTGATCACACCGTCAGAAATGAAAGTTGTGTCTAATGTATTCCTGCCTGTCCTGGCTGCCAATCAGGCCATCCAGCCTGCAAAAATTGACCATATCGTTCTAATGAAAACGGGTATTTATATCATTGACACGGTAGAAATCGATGGGGAAATTCTCTATGGGATGACGATGGAAAAAGCAAAAGAATTTTCGTTTGTGCTTGACCATCTCTTTCGTGGCGGAGAAAAAAGTGGTGAAAGGACAATCGTAGTTGAAGCCGATCATATTGGGGAAATAAAAATGAAGCCTATTGATAATCCAGCTGTAAAAGTAATGCAGGATGTGGATCTAGTCAAGCAAGCGCTGGATACACAGGTTGATTATTTTTCTCTGACGCCGATTCTTTACTTCGATCCGGAAGCAGCCCAGTTGCGGAACTTCTCTGAACAGAGCATTCCGTATGTCTTCAATGATAAAAAAACATTCGAAGGATTCTTTGCCAGCCAGCTTGAAAGGGGAGGCAGCCTCCACACGGAAATTGAATTGGAAAGAATAAAAAAAATCATCGAACAAGCCAATTTGAATTAAAGCCACGCGCAAAAAAGCCAAAAGAGGCAGTTTTCCTCTTCTGGCTTTTTCAATTTAATTCCCTTTTCCTTTCTCATAGGCAATGACAATGACATCCTTACTTGATTGCTCCCGCAGCTTTTCTTCAAAAGACTTGAGTTCATCAACTAAATGGTCGGACAGATCTGCTGCCGTATAAGGTTTCAGTTCCACTCAATAACCTCCTGATTTTTTCATGATATTAGCATTGTCCAAATCAAATGAAATTATTCTGTTTTTAGTTCAGCCCAGCTAGTTCAGTACAGATCAATCCTGCATATCACCAGGATTGATCAACCATACTAATAGAGTGAGGAATGAAAATGGAAGTCCTGCGGAAGAGATTGTTTATCATGCGCTGAATAACCTTTATTTTTGAAGACACGAAAGGATAGGACTTGGGATGAAGGCCTCAGAAATAGATTGGGCTAAACAATAAGGTTATCCAAACTTTACCTGATGCTTCATACTTTGTGCAAAGTATTATATGTAATATAATAATGTTGAAAACTAAAAGGGGGTTAAGAATATGGGGAAATTACAGGGGAAAATTGCATTCATCACCGGAGGGGCCTCTGGAATGGGAAAGAAAATGACCGAGCTCTTCCAGAAGGAGGGAGCATATGTTATTGCTGCTGATATAAACATGGAACAGCTAAAGGATGTCAGCAAGCTTGATTCAGTAGAAGGAAAATATCTGGATGTTTCTTCTGACGCGGATTGGAAGAAAGCAGTCTCTGAAGTCATTTCAGAGCATGGTAGGATCGATATCCTCATCAATAACGCAGGAATTTCCAGTGAGAAAATGATGCAGGATATCACGATTGAAGACTGGGACAAGATGATGAGGATCAACAGCTTCGGACCTTTTGCCGGAATGAAGCACGTCCTGCCCCACATGGTTAAACAGAAAAAAGGATCCATCGTCAATATTTCCAGCTATACTGCAATAATTGGAATGGGCACGAATGCCTACAGTGCATCCAAAGGAGCTGTAAGAGCCATCTCCAAGGCAGCAAGCACGCAATATGGGAAGGATGGGGTAAGGATAAACGCTGTTTTTCCTGGTGTGATCCAAACGCCAATGACAGAAAAATTACAGGAAAGCAGTGAGATCCTAAAAAGGCTCATTCAGGCTACTCCTTTGCAAAGGCTTGGTACAGCCGAGGATGTAGCCCGTGCAGTCCTTTTCCTCGCTTCTGATGATGCGGCCTATATTACGGGAGCAGAACTAGTCATCGATGGTGGTTTCTCTGCCCAGTAGGATTACCAAAAACTGTCCAGGCGAAGTTCTGGACAGTTTTTTCTTCTTTTTCTGTCCTGATGATCGTTCCAAAATGAAAACTTTCCTCTCTTGCAATAAAATGAATGTAGGGTAAAATCCACTATGAATGTATAAATTCAAAGTATTTTTTTGGAACGTTTTTTGTTCAGGAAAGGAGAAAAGACTTTGTCTATTCAAATAGTCATTCTCGGGTTATTGGCGGAAAATTCTGATCACCCATATGAATTAAAGAAAGTCATCCTAGAAAATAAGTGGGACCGATTATTTCCAATAACGGACGGGAATCTTTATCATGCGATCCGGAAATTAAAAAAAGACAAGTGCATCATCGAGGAAAAGCATGAGCAAGTGAACAATCGGCCGAGCCGAACGGTATACAGCATCACCGCTCAAGGAAAAATGCAGCTATCAAATGATATATTGGAGGTTTTTAAGCAGCGGAATAAGGAGCCAAGAGCGCTATATCCGGCTCTTTTATTCATTCATTCAACCAATATCGAGAAAGCAGCAAGCCTGATTGAAGAATGGATTCAGGAATTGAAAGAGGAAAGTAAAGCAAAGACTGAGTATGGGAATGCTATTCCCGCGCTTATACAGGAACATTATATGCGAATGAATGATTTCTATTTGGGATGGTTAAGAGAAGTCCTTCAAGTAATTAAGTCTTCAAGGCACGATGAATCGTATGGATAAGCAGGGAAAAAGCAGAGAAAGAAGCTTCTCCGATCATGGAAATGCTTCTTTCTTTCATTCTGCACAGCAGTCCGTCTATGGTATGCTGGAAGGCGGTCGAGCCCCTCGGAACCAAATCGGAAGCCCGGGACGTCTGGGCTTCCGGCATAAAGGCGGCCAATGAACGAATTCACTTTGTATGGCCCCCGCTTTAATGCCTCTATCATCTTCTTATGGGTTGTTCAAGAGTGAGGATTTCTTCTTCAAGGGAAGCCCATTGCTGCTCAGCCACATGTTTCGCATCCTTGACGGCAGTGTTGTAGATGTGCGGAGCCAACGATTCCTTTACGAAATCTAAAACTCTTTCTGCCGCGAATTCGGAAATGTCCTCCCCTCTTTCTTCCATGAAAAAATATTGGATATCAGCAATCATTATTTGTTGTTGTTCTTGTGTAAGTCTGATGAACAATCAGGCGCCCTCCTTTAAAATGTCAAAGCGAACATGCCCGCTTTCCCGATACTTATGGCAAATCCTTCTCAGCATGCACTTTGTATATGGGTACATTCCCGGCATGGTTGGATGACAATTTCTGCCTAGGAAATCACATTTAGATATGAATTTCAGTTTGTTCAGGATAGGAGTCCTCTTATTTATGTTAATTTAAGGGTTCCGCCGTCCACCATTATAGTCTGTCCTGTTATATAAGAACTGCTTTCGCTGCTCAGGAAAACTGCAACTTCCCCAATATCTTTCTCAGGGTCCCCTAACCGTCCGAGAGGAATGCCATTAAGCATTTTGTCGTACTGATCCGGGAAGTTCTCGCTCCACTGCTTGACCCCTTCGGTGAGAGCGATTGGCGAAATCAAATTCACATTGATCTGGTCACTGGCCCATTCATTTGCCACAGTCCGCGTGAGTCCCCGGATGGCTTCTTTTGCCGCAGCATAAGATGATTGGTTAATTTGTCCGGAAATTCCTGCTCCAGAAGCAAAATTTATCACAAACCCTTTATTTTCCTTCAACTGCTCATATGCGGCTTGCATTAAATTCACTGTAGGATAGAAACCCGTATTGAAGGATAAATAAAAATCATCCAAAGTAGTTTGATTGAAGGCCGCCTGCCGGGAAGCATGCGCATTATTGACAAGAATGTCGAGTTTCCCGAACGTGTTGACAGCTTCTTTGACAATCCCGATGGCGTTTTCTCTTGAACTGATATCTTTTTCAATAAAATGGACTGATCCCAGGGGACTAAGCTGCTGTTCAGCACCTAGACCAGCTTCCTTGTTAATATCGACAATGACAACCTTTGCCCCATGCTTCAGCATAGCTGTGGCAATTCCTTTCCCGATACCGCCTGCACCGCCGGTAATAATTGCAACTTTACCATCTAATCTCATTTAAAACCCTCCTGTTCGAAACCATTATAACCACATTTATTACTTTGTGCAAAGTAATAAGCTTTGATAGGTAATGATGATACTGAAATGTAGGACAACTAGCATTCTTGGTGTATATATGCTATTTTTGTAAATAGTAGGCATCTCTTTTGCAAAAAGAAATGTCTACCCTTTTTTTATAATTTTTTAAAGGAAGTGGAGAGAGGATGACAGGAAAATTGAAGTATTACAGGGTGTTCGATCCTAGTAAGGAGGTTACTTACTATGAGCCTTAGTCCTGATTTGCTGACAGAAGAGGAGTATTTCCAGGACCAGCTTGCTTTCATCGAAGAAAATTATAAAGAGTTAAATAACCTGTATGTATCTTCAACACCGCTTAATGAACAGGTAAAAGATTTCCTTGCTATCTATGTAAGAGAGGTGGAGAAATACACAGCATTGCTTGGCCGGATGGGTTCGGATAAGCCACCGTTGAAGGTATTCATCGGAACAAAGGTAACAGTGTCATTCGATGGCGATGAAGATAGGGAAGATTATCACATTTGTTTACCTGATCATTCAAATCCCGATAATGGTGTTATTTCATTTATATCTCCAGTCGGAAGGCAGCTTTTATTGAAAAACACAGGGGACCAAATTTCGTTATCTGTTCCAAATGGCCATTTAAATGTGACGATAGAAAAAATAACGTTTTCTGATCAGTATTCATTATAAGCAATGAAACCAGAAGTCCTTTTGAGCGCTTCTGGTTTTTTGAAGGAAAAATATCGAACCTTCGATTCTGAAGATGTTCTTCAATTTGCTTTCTCCTATTAAGCTTCTTCAGGTATTGCTTCAAATCCAGTCATATGGAAGATATCCCACCTGCCCGGTCAATATAATCCAAGATTCCACACAGTACCGAGGAAGCACAAATCCATTAAGTTATGCCGGCAAGTCCAGAATACGCCATGACAATAGTGCATAACTAGGCTTCGTGGTTGCATAGATGGAGGAAACCCTTAAGTAACAGGGGTTTCCCCGTTCTTTGCTGATTTATATCTTTTGCAAATCAAGAAATAACCTGCCTGGATATGGATAGATCAATCCTTCCATCTACAGGCAATTACAGGATGATCGGCTGGTATCCGTTCTTGATGTAACCAGCAAAATCTATATGTTTGCCCCCAGTTGATTCGTCTGTGGCAGCAAATCCAACATTTTTTTCCACATCTTCTGCCACATCAAAAAAACCGGAACATGATTGGCAGCCGCCTTTAATGATGCCAAGCTTCATGACTTGCTTGTA
The DNA here is from genome assembly GCF_017912555.1 of Bacillus sp. REN3. Classification (GTDB taxonomy): domain Bacteria; phylum Bacillota; class Bacilli; order Bacillales; family Cytobacillaceae; genus Mesobacillus. Next base: position 13,276 of record NZ_JAERSD010000028.1, read on the forward strand.
TACCGGATTAAAAATGTGATCCGGCTTTTCCAGCTCACTTACCCAAGTTGTTCCCGCGCCATCAAAAAGGATTTCCACTTCATAACCGGCCTCATGCAATTCCTGTCCGTATAATAAGCCGTGTAATGCTTTGCCTCCGTCATGCGCACCAGCCTGAATAATGACAACAAATTTCTTTTCCATTTTCGATAACCTCCAATATAAGTTTAAAATTAATCAAGAACTAGCTAAACGATTCTTTCTTGCCAGGCGTCTTCTAAACTGGATGGAACGGTGACCGTTCCAGCAGCTCTGATGAGAATCTAAATGGACTCCGGGTTTCTATCAACCTATCGATTTCAAAGTGAATCAGCCTTTCTGCTCCTGGGAATTCTTTTGCTGCTCCTTCATTCCATAGAACCCTTGCTTTCCCTGTGACTTGCAAGGTGTTACAATCAATGAAGTCAATGAAAAGGAGGCCTGCATTCGGGTCAGACTCCAGGTTCCCCAATGTGTTGAACATGTTATTCCCGAAGTAATCAGGAAAGATTATATTTTTATCATCCATGACCTTTATAAAGCCGGGGCTGCCGCCGCGATGAGATGCATCCATTTCCCCGCTTCCATTGGTACTCGCAATAAAAAAGGTATCTGCTCCTTCAATCCATTTTGTCTGGCTAACAGCTAATCTGGTTCCTTTTATCACGGATTTCATTAGCTGCTCATTATTTTTATCCGTTTTAACCCGCCGCGTGGTTATATACTTTGGGCAGTTCCCATAAACCTGTTCGGGGTGGATAACTAAATGACCTTCATCAAAGGCTGCCTTACCGTTGACCCTTAGGCGCCGTCTATTTAAAAGGTCCATGAATAATGTTCCGATTTGGCCATTCTCCTGAATATTTCCAACGAACGGATCTCCCTGATTAAAAGTACCGGTTATCAAAATCTTCCTTGCTTCTTCCAAGCGGATAAACCCGGGTTCGCCATGCACCACTGACGCCCAAACGCTTCCGGTTCTGTCAATAGTGGCCAAAAAAACAAAGACTTGCTTTTGCAAAAAACCCCGCGCGGCTTCAGGAATGAAATTCCGGTACATTTTTGCGGCAAAATCATCTGGCAGCCTTACACCGGCGAGTCCCTGGGCTTTTATTTCTCCAATATGGAATCCCATCTCCATCCATTCATTCACCTCCTTTCATAAAAAAATGGGTAAATGCGACATTAATACCAAAACATTGGATATTTCCTGTTGCTGTGCAGGTTGTTAATGAGCAATGCGATGAAGACGGTTGCTAAGGCACCAAATAAAGCGGGAAAAAGAAGGAATGTCCACGCGCTTTTTGACAGCATGACAACCAGGGGGTCTGCACCTGCAGGGGGATGAGTGGTCTTTGTTACGACCATCAGGGCGATCGCCAATCCAACCGCAAAAGAGACTGACCACAAGGATATCCCGATTGTATGGAGAACTGTCAATCCAACGAGTGTTGAAATGAAGTGTCCTCCGATAATGTTCCTTGGTTGAGAAAAAGGAACATCCCAGGCACTATAGGCCAGCACGCAACTAGCGCCAAATGGAGCCATGATCCATAATTGACCGGAAAACTCTGTAATGGCCATTAGGACGAATATGGTCAGGAATCCTCCGGCAAAGCCCATGATTGCATTGGCAGGCAATACCTTTTGCGGTGTTCTTTCTGTTGTTTTCATTTTCGAAAAATAATCAAGGAAGACTGACTTTTCAGGGACCTTCACTTTAGATAAGGTACGGCTCAAAATATCACCACCCAAATTAACCTATTTACATAGTTTATTATGTTAATTTATATCACCTGGACGATTCTGTTGTCAATAAAAACATTTTGAAGCTTTGTTGAGAATCAGAAATACATAGTTTATTATTAAAATAAGGAGGTATACGTGATGAGTACCTATGAAACGCTAAGCCTTGTGGTCGATCCACAGCTGCACATCCCCATCAATATCCAACTGAAAGAGCAAATTAAATTCTTGATAAAAATGGAATTTTTATTGCCTGGAGATTACCTTCCTACAGTAGCCCAGCTTGCGGACCAGCTTGCAATAAATCGAAATACCGTCAACTGGGTCTACACACAGCTGAAAGAGGAAGATTTGCTGCTCATGCAAAAGGGACGGAGGACACAAATAAAGGACTCGGAAAGTGTCAGATCGTTGGTGAAGAAAAAAGAGCTGGATAACATCATAAGAAAGGCAATTGAAAAGGCGATAGCCGAAGGGTACACGTTTGATGAATTCGTAGCCGCTATTTTCATGCATCATCATTTCTTTATTGAAGATAAACCAGTAAGCAAATTCCTGTTCATCGAATGCAGGGAGCATGACCACAATTTTTACTTAGAAGAGATAAAAAAGCATACAGGAGCTAAAGTATTGGAATTCTTCATCGAGGATCTTAAAAATGATGGACCTGATGAACTTCCTGATTTGGAAGAGGTAAATGGGATCATAACAACCCTAAATCATGCAGATGAAGTGAAGGATTTCTTCGTGAAAAGTAAAAAACCGATCTATACGATTGGTGCCACTCTTTCTCCAATAGATTTGATCAATATCGCGAAATTAAAGGAAGGGACAAAGGTTGCCTTTATTTGCCTTGGTGACCGGGGCGGGCAATGGATGCAAAAAAGAGTCAAAGAAGCGGGTATCGATCATATCGACAGCATTGCTGCTGGAATGAAAGAATCGGAGAATATGAAAGAAATCATCCATTCAGTTGACTATATTTATGCCTCTGAGGCAGCTTATAAAGAACTGATCAGCCTTGCACCTGATAAAACAAGTCTGCTTCCCCTGAAGCTGGAAAGAACAAGTGAAGAGATTTTGGATAACCTAGGTTCCAAAGAGTAAAGCAGTGCGTTTGTTCCTGATACTACAGTTATATGGCTTCTCTTGGGATGAACGGATGAGTGCTACTCTCAAGTGTCCTGCACCGCATCGGGCGCAGTCTCGCATCTATCCGGGTCCGCTTCCCGGAGCATCCTGCGGAAAGCGTTGTTTTTAGAACAGCTCGGTTTACAAGCAGCAGTCAAATTAACCTGCCATCTTTTTCAGTACAAGGATCACCTAAATAAATCATCATTCAGCAGCATCCTGTTTGACAAGGGTGCTGCTTTTTGATTTTTCAGAATAATATTGAAATGGAATCCGAAAAAGGATAAGATTTATATGAACCAGATATGAACTAGGAGTTCGTAGTTTTCAACTTCCTTTTTCCTCGTGTGTGTTTGGCGTTCTCACCTTGATAAAACATTTATTTTGGCAAGAAAAAATCCATTTGAGTATGTGAGGTGTCCCATGAAATTAATTGACCTGGATTTAATTCATCTAAAGAGTTTGACTGAACTTTGGAATCGTGAAATTGGCAGGGACTTTCCAATGAAGGAGGAGCTTCTGAAGCAAAATAGCTTTAATGACGAAAATGTTTTAGCTGAAGGTTCTAAAATTGCGACTGATCAACAAGGAAACATCCTTGGATTCGTGGTTTCTAAAAAAGTCAAGGAAGGAAGCGCCTTAGTCCCGGGGGGCTCAGGGTGGATACAGGTATTATTGGTCGATTCACGCTGGAGGGATCAAGGGGTTGGCACTGCTTTGCTCGATGCTGCTGAAAGCGCTTTAAAGAATGCCGGGACGGAAACAGTTCATCTTGGAGGAGATCCTTGGCACTATTTTCCTGGCATTCCAAAGACATATATTGGTGTCAAGGAGTGGTTCAGAGCCAAAGGCTACGAGGAAATCGATTCCGTAAGTGATCTTTTATGTGATCTGACAAAAATAAAGTCCACGAACCCTGAGGGTGAGCCATCCATTAAGGTTCTCTCGCCTAACGAAAAAGAAGAATTCGTGGCTTTTTTGCACCTTCGTTTTCCAGGAAGATGGGAATATGAGGCAATTGAATATTTTAATAAAGGAGGGACTGGGCGGGAGTATGCCATTATGAAACTGCATGGAAATATTATTGGGTTCATCCGAATTAACGATACCAATTCTTCCATCATTGGACCGAATGTGGCCTGGAGCGCATTGCTTGATGGAAAAAATGGCGGTATTGGCCCCCTTGCCATCGCGGAGAGCGAACGAGGAAATGGTTACGGATTGGAACTTGTGTTAGGCGGACTTCGGATTTTAAAGGAGAGGGGGGCGAGTAAAGCGGTGATCGACTGGACAGAAAAAATCGATTTCTACAGAAAGACCGGTGCGGAGATTTGGAAGAGTTACAACCCATTCAAAAAGGTGTTGGAATAAAACGGAAAGAAGAGGTGACCAAATGAAATTCGGGGTTAGTTCATACAGCTTATACCAGGCAATGCAACAGGGGCAAATGTCCTTTCTCGAAGCGATTGATTGGGTTAAAGGAATTGGAGGAGAACACTTTGAGGTGGTTCCTCTTGGCTTTGACTTACTTGAAAACGCTTCACTTGTCAAAGAAATCCGGAAAAAAGCAGAAGACGAAGGGATTGAGTTATCCAACTATGCCATTGGTGCCGATTTCCTAAAGGATGATCCAGATGAAGTCCAACTGGAGATCGAAAGAGTAAAAAAACATGTGGATATCGCACATGAACTGGGAGTCAAATTCATGCGCCATGATGTGGCATCCAGGCCGCCTGCAGAAGCCACAATTGTAAACTTCATTGACGATTTGCCAGTCCTTGCGGAAGCGTGCAGGGAGATCGCAGACCATGCACGATCATACGGCATTGTGACAAGTGTTGAAAACCATGGTTTCTATGTGCAGTCAAGTGATCGAGTCCAACTTTTGGTACATAAGGTTGGGCGTCCTAATTTCCGTACCACCCTTGATGTCGGGAATTTCTTATGTGCAGATGAAGATCCGGTATCAGCAGTTAAAAATAATATCTCCCTTGCTTCTATGGTTCATGTTAAGGATTTTTACCATCGTCCTGACGATCGGGATCCGGGTGAAGGCTGGTTCAGGACCACAGCTGGAAATTTCCTGAGAGGTGCGATAACCGGGCAAGGCGATCTGGATTTGCGCCAAATCTTAAAAATCATTAAAAAATCAGGGTATGATGGCTATTTATCGTTGGAGTTTGAAGGTCTGGAAGAATGCAGGTTTGGTACGAGAGTTGGATTTGAGAATTTAAGACGGATATGGCAAGAGGTATAGGAAGATGGCATCCAGCAAATTAAAAATAGGAATGGTCGGAGGAGGCTCCATTTCGGATCTTCATTTGGAGGCATATTCTGCTCATTCAAACTCTTCCATAATCGGAATCTGTGACAGAAACCTGGAGCGGGCCAGGGCCAAAGCAGAATCGTATCAGGCTCCCTTTTTTTGCAGTGATCATCATCACCTGCTTGCACAGCCAGAAATAGATGCGGTTGTCATTTGCACCTGGAACCATACCCATGCTGACATTGCTATTTCGGCTCTCGAGGCAGGAAAGCATGTGTTTGTCGAAAAGCCGCTCAGCACAAATCTTGAAGATGCGCTCCGTATTCAGAATGCAGTCAAAAGTACCGGGAAAAAACTTCAGGTTGGATTTGTGCGAAGGTTCGATCCCAACGTCCAGGTGTTAAGGAAGTTCATTGCGGCGGGTGACCTCGGGGAGATTTATTATGCAAAGGCCTCTGCATTACGAAGACTTGGCAATCCAGGAGGATGGTTCGCGAAGAAAGAAATTTCAGGGGGAGGGCCATTGATTGATACAGGGATCCATGTCATTGATACGTGCTGGTACTTAATGGGGAGGCCAAAGGCTGTTTCTGTTAGTGGCAATACATATTATTCCCTTGGAAGCCGGGCTAATGTAGAAAATCTCTCTTTTTACAAAGCCGCTGATTATGACCCAGCAACAAATGATGTGGAGGATATGGCAAATGCCCTGATCCGCTTTGAAAATGGGGCATCACTTTTCATTGATACAAGCTATACCCTCCATGCCAGGGAAAATGTTGTATCAATGAAACTTTATGGTGAACACGGAGGAGCTGAAATCGAACCGGAATTTTGGATGGTCAGCGAAAAACATGGCACGATTTTAAATGTACAGCCCCAGACAGATTACCTAAGGTTAAATATTAAACAAGCTTTTGAGAATCAGGTAAATCATTTTATCGAATATTGCTTGCATGATAAAACAACCGAAGCTCCGGTCGAAGATGGAGTGGAAATAATGAGGGTCCTTTCAGCAATTTATGAATCTGGCCGCACAGGCAAAGAAATAGTTCTTTAATGATAGAAAGGGGGAAAAGTATTGTTCAGATCTGTTCTTTTTAAAATAGGTGTTTCAGCCATTGTTTTCTCATTGGCTCTCCCTGCTGCCAGCCAGCATGGCTTTGCAGACAGCCAAAAAAAGGAAGGTTATTCCAGTTACTATATTGAAAATGCTGGATTCGAAGATAGCGAGTCTTTAGCTGGATGGAAAGAGACATTTGGTAAGGGGGCGTTTGCCGTTGATCCAGCCAAATCTTCGGAAGGGAAACAGAGTCTTAAGGTGGAGGACCGCCTGGATGGACAATCAGCTGGATTAAGCAGCAGCCAAGCTTCTGTTACACCTGGACAATATTACCGATTCGACGCTGATTTAAGTCTGGAAAAAGGGACACTCAGTCTTTACTTGCTGTATCTTGATCATCAGGGAAAAGAAATCGGTAGGTTCACAGAAACTGTGAAAGCTAGTAATATGCCGACAGGGGAGTGGATGAAAGGAAGTGTCAGCGGGAAGGCGCCACACGGCGCAGTAAGCGCTGAATTGCTGATTTACTCAGGAGTTTCATCTGTAACGACAGCCAATGTTGATAATGTGCATTTCTCCTGGGAACCGCAGCTGGATCTCAAAGTTGGGGAATCTGTAGATCTGGGAGAAGCAGTCAAAGCTTCCCTGAATTCTTCTGCGGCATTTTCATCAAGTGAGAACGGCAGGAGTGAAATTTATTTTGCAGTTAATGGTGTTCCTGCCACCTTCTATGCAATTGATGGAGAAACTGGAGAAAAGATTTTCTCGCAGGCGATTCCTCGTACAGATACTATTTGGGCAACGACTGTCGGAAGCGATGGGAATGTCTATTTCGCCGGCACGGAAGACGGGATTCTGTATCGATATTTGCCTCATGAGAAAAGAATTGAGAACCTTGGGAAAAACCCTTCCGACAATTGGGTTTGGGATCTTGAAATGAGCGAAGATGGAAAGGTATATGGAGCGACATATCCTAACGCAAAGGTATTTGAATTTGATATCAATACAGGGACATTCGCGGATCTCGGGACTTTTAAAGAAGGCCAGAAATATGCCCGGGGGCTTGGCCTTTCTGGAGACTATCTTTACGTCGGGATAGGGACTACCGCATATGTAACCCGCATGAACCTGAAAACGGGAGAGAAGGAAGAGGTGAAGATCCCGATTTCAGGTCAAAATAATTCGATTGCCAATATAGAGGCATATGGCGGCAAATTGTTTATCCGTGCAGGAGGGTCTACCCTCTATGTACTGGATGAAGGGACCCTTGAGCACATCAATACGATTAAATACAAAGGAGAAATATCCCCGCCATCTCCGAAGAATGGCGATGATATGTATTACATTTTTGGTTCAGATCTATATCGCTATAGTCTAACAGAAAACAGAAGTGTGAAAATAGAAGGATTACCCGATCTGGACTATACCACTAGAAAGTTGGACTGGATAAAGGCAGGCAGCGGGTATGTCCTTGGGATTGTAACTGGTTTTTCAGAGTACTTACAATACAATCCTGATAAAAATGAAGTTACTGCCATTTTCCCTGAAATTGAGCCGCAAGGGGTCCCCGTACAGTCACTTGAAAAGGGGTTTGACGGAAGGTTGTACCTGGGCGGCTATCATCGTGGCATGAGCATTTTTGATATGGATAAGGAGGAAATCACCCACAACCTGAGCTGGATGCCGCAGCCTGAAGGAATGGGATTCCTGAATGGAAAAGTATATTTCGGAACTTATGGTGGTGCAAAGATTTATCAATATGATCCTGAAAAGCCCCTGGACTTTGGAGAAAGTCCAAGCCATAATCCAGGATTGGCTTACGATATTGAGGAATTCCAGGACCGTCCGTTTACTTTTGCATCGGGTGACAACAAACTCTTTATCGGCACCATTCCTGGTTATGGGGAGTTAGGCGGTGCATTGACAGTTTACGATGAAGGATCAGGAGAATGGAGCGTCACTCGAAACTTGGTAAAAAATCAAAGCATAGTTGGACTTGCTTTTAAAGATGGGCTCCTGTTTGGAGGCACATCTGTATGGGGAGGAGGAGGCAGTGATCCTGAAAGCCAGGAGGCGAAAGTCTTTGTTTGGGATGCGGTGAAAGGAGAAAAAGTAGCCGAATTCACACCAGACACCCCCGGTATAGATACCCCGCCCAAAATGATCGGCGAGTTATCATTCGGACCTGATGGTCTCCTGTGGGGAGCTGTGGACGGAACGATTTTTGCGATGGATCCGGCGACCTACCAAGTAGTTAAAAGCAAACTGATCTATCCGAGCACTTATGCAGCCAGTAAATGGAGGCCCATTTTCTTAAGGTGGGGTACTGACGGTCTTTTATATACTACACTGGGCAGGAAATTAACCGTTTTGGATCCTGATTCGATGGCTCATGTAAAAGTAATGGATAATGTACATTTAATGGACATAGGAGATGACGGATATGTATATTACGCATCTGGCTCCCACCTGTTCAAATTGGCAATCTCCAGGTCGAGGATAAATATTGAGAGACTTCAGGAATTGATTGATCATTATCGCCAGGAAGGTGATATTCAGGAAGCCCTCTACAGACAATTATCCAATGATTTTACACAAGCAGCCTATTTTGTAAACGCTGGATCGAAGGAAAAGGCAGCGCAATTCATTGAAAAGGCGATAGGGGAAGTGAGGAAAGACAGTTCAGAAAAGCTGTTATCCGAAGACGCAAAAACTGTTTTGCTGGCCAGCTTGAAACTAGTCAGCTATTAATGATCGCCTGGCCGGGGAAGTTCCGGCATCCCCGGCCAGGCATCGTCAATTTAATGGCAATCGGAATTTTTAACTGTTGTTAACCCATGGGAGCGGGGGCTCACAGCATTTTTAAGGAGAAGCCAGCTGATAGAACTTGAACATGAGAAAATGCTTGAACAAAAACCGCCCTGTCCTCAACGGAAAAGTCTTTCGGTAAGCGGAAAAACACGTAAAGTTTTCCAGATGGAAACCCTGGGTCATAACTAGTTAATATATTCATTCTCTCATTTTTTTAGATACAAAGCCCAGTATTATAAAGAAATAAAAAAACACGAATGAATTTTCTAAATATTTAATAAAGTGTATTGACAACTTGAAACCGCTTTCGTATTATAAATTATAAGAACCAGATATGAACCAATAAGGAGGAAGAGTATGAGGGGGAAAAAGTTTTTTGCTTTAATTATTGCGATGGTTGTCATGCTGGTGGTATCGGCCTGTTCCAAAGACAGTGCCACTACTGGCAGCAAAGACAGCAAAGCTGGGAAAAAGTCAGGTGAACTTACAGTCTGGGTGCATCCATACGTAGGCAAGGATCTGAAGGATAAGCAAACTGCCGTGTTTAAACAAATGGCAGATTCTTTCAACAAGGAATATCCTGATGTTAAAGTGAAGTTTGAAGAGATTCCATGGGCAAATAGAGAACAAAAAATCCTGACAGCTTTGGCTGCTGGACAAGGGCCGGATGTATTTTACCTCATCCCCGATATGATGGGACAATTTGCGGAAAAGGGAGTCTTGACTCCAATCACTGAGTTGCTTGGTGATGATTTGGACAAAGAAGATTTTCCGGAAAGCTCATTGGAGGCTGTTACATATAAAGAAGATTTATTCGGCCTGCCAATTCTCCATGAAGTCAGGGCAAATGTGTATAATACGAAAATCCTTGAGGAAATAGGCGGCAGCAAAGATGCGGTACCAACAACTTGGGAAGAATTTGATGCCCTGGCCAAAAAGGCAGTCGAAAAAGGATATTATGCCCGAGGCTTTGAAGGCGGAAATACGCTGAATGCAACGCTTTATCCTATCTTATGGCAGGCTGGCGGAGACATCATTGATGAAAAGGGCAAAGTGGTCATCAACAGTCCTGAAGGTGTAAAAGCATTCGAAAGAATCAATGACTGGTATACAAAAGGGTGGATTCCCAAGGATTCAATCAATACACTTGATCATTTTGACCAATTCCTAGAAGGCAAATCTTTTTCCTCGGGAGCAACTGGTTTAACATTAAGTACTTTGAAAGAAAGAGACTTCAAAGATTATATACTGGGTCCTCCTTTAAAAGGTGAAGAGCAGCTGACCTTCGGAACCACGGGGATGTTTGTAGTCCCTTCCAATAGCGATAACAAGGAAGCGGCGGCTCAATTGATCAAGCATATGACGAACAGTGAGAACTCAAAGGCGTTTAATGAACTGACAAAATATATCCCTCCAAGGAAATCTGCGGCTACGCTTTATGATAATGACCCAGAAATGAAGCAAATGACCGAATGGGTCAAATATACAAAGCCGGGAGTCATCCATCCGGTTGCCCGCGATATATTGCCAAAGGTTCAAGCTGAATTGCAGGCGATGCTAGAGGGAGCCAAATCCCCTAAAGAAGCAGCAGATGCGGCGGCTGAGGCGATTCAAGCAGAAATTGACAAGCAGTAAGCCTTTTCGAGAGGAGAAATGTAAATTTCTCCTCTCTCTTTGCCAAAAAACAGTACCGAAGGAGGAGGACCTTTTGGAGAACAAAGTTGATTTGAGTTACCCTCCTGATCATCAGAGGATACATACTCTTTCACGAAGAGAAAGACTTAAGAAAAACTGGGATAAATATGGTTTGGTCTATATTTTCCTTATTCCGATTCTTATCCATTTTGCGATTTTTCAGTTGTTCCCTATACTATTCAGCTTTGTGCTCACTTTTACTAACTGGCCGGTAATTGGGGAGCCGAAATTTGTCGGGTTAAAAAACTGGCTTGGTCTTTTCAATGACCCGCTTGCCTGGAAAGCGCTATGGAATACAATCATGTTTTCCTTCTATTACATAATCCCTACGATGGCCTTGGGCTTGATCCTGGCTCTTTTGATCAATAGCGGAAAACTTGGTACAGGCTTTTTCAAAGGCTTGTTTTTCCTGCCTGTCGTAACCTCATTCGTAGTAATCTCGGGTATTTGGTCCTGGCTGTTCAAAGGGACCAGTGATGGATTCATCAACACTCTTTTGAATTATCTAGGGATTGGACCCCAACTGTTTTTATCCGATTCCAGCCAGGCGTTAATTGTGTTGGCGGGTCTGTCCATTTTCAAAGTGTGCGGTAGCACGATGATATACTATTATGCGGGATTGCAATCGGTTCCTGAAGAATTATATGAAGCTGCAAGAATAGATGGGGCATCATCATGGAAAACATTTTGGAAAATCACTTTTCCCCTGCTTTTGCCGATTCACTTCTACGTAGCGATCATAACAACAATCGGTTCATTCCAGATCTTTGACTCGGCATTCCTCTTAACCTCCGGCGGGCCAAGTCATTCAACGACGACAATTGTCTATTACCTCTATCAGGAAGGCTTCACCTCATTGCGTTTGGGGTATGCAAGTGTTCTGGCATATGTACTGTTCTTTATCATTTTCTTCATTTCCCTCATTCAAAAGAAGTATATGGGTAAGGAAGTCAGCTACAAATAATCGGGAGGGGAAGCAAATTGAAAGCATTACAGAGAAACTGGATTTATATTCCGTTATTCGGGATAGGCCTGCTATTCTTTACACCGTTCTTTATAATGGCTGTGGGATCACTTTTGGAATTAAGGACACCCATGGGAAATCCGTTTGCATGGGTGCTGAAAGAAAAGTTATCCCTTGGGAATTTCACGTATATCTTTACAAACGCAAAGTATGCTCAATGGATCATGAACTCACTGATCATCACCATCATACCTGTCTTCAGTACAATGTTTTTCTCGGCAGTCCTTGGTTATATATTTGCAAGAAAACAATTTCCATTCAGGGAGTTCATCTTTTGGATGATGATGGGAGTTGTCATGATCCCAGGGCAGCTTTTAATTATCCCCCGCTACATCATGTTCAGTGAACTTGGGTGGATTAACACTTATCTTCCTTTAATCGTCCCGGAAATTTGGGGGATTATGGGTGTTTTCTTCGTCAGGCAGTTCATGATGACGCTGCCAAAAGATTTGGAAGAGGCAGCACATATAGATGGCGCCAATGATTTCACAGTTTTCTTCCGGATCTATCTTCCATTGGCAAAACCAGTCATTGCGACTGTGGGAACATTTGCATTCATCAGCAATTGGAACGATCTATTGACGCCTCTTATTTTTACTACCAGTGAGGAAATGTTCCCGGTCACGGTAGGGCTGGCATCCCTGCTGACTAAAGAGGGGCACTTCGGGGTTGAAATGGCTGGGTCTGTACTTTCATTTATCCCTACTTTTTTAATCTTCCTTTTCTTCCAGAAGTACTTTGTTAAAGGGATTGCTTTATCAGGAATGAAATAATTTTTTTCAGAAAGGATTCGTCATCAAATGAGCGGTAAAAAAAGTCGTGAGGTTTTTAAGGTTCAATTAAATAAAATGGTTTCAACAATCAGGCAGCAAATCCTAAAGGGAGATATCAAAATCGGGGAGTATTTGCCTTCTGAGCTCCTTCTTGCTGAACAGTTCGGATTAAGCAAGAACTCAGTCCGCAAGGGGTTGGAGGAATTGGTGGCTGAAGGGTTGATCGTAAAGAAATCAAGGATTGGGAATATGGTGGTTTCCACTCAACCTTTCGACCAGATCATTTTACGTGTGGGCTATTATCCTACATTGATCAAGGATGCACAATTCCAGGAATTGATAAGGAAATTCGAAGTCGAGAACCCAAACATCAAAGTCCAGACAATCGCACTTCCATACGACCACTATCAGCAAACAGTTTTTGATTTTTTCCATAATGACATGATTGATGTTGTCACCATCAACTTCAAGGATTTCAAAGACTTTGATCAGCTTCACGATTCAGTTTTTGAAGAAATGGATTGGGATGAGGATTCTTATTCATTCCTTCAGCATCCCTTTAAAAAACATGAAAAATCAAATCAAGTATATGTCAGGCCATTTGTCTTCTCGCCCATCGTCCTTTGTTACAATAAGGATCATTTTGATGCGAGTAACCTGCCGTATCCGGATAGCGGCTGGAAATGGACGGAAGCGCTTGAGATTGCCAGCAGGCTGATGGCCGACCATGAAGATGATAAAGCATGCGGACTTTACTTCCATCCTCTTTCAATGAATCGCTGGCCGATTTTCATGCTGCAAAACCGGGTTGAATTCGACAGAAATGAGCAGGGGGATATATCTTTCCCAGTGGACGAATTAATGCAGAGTGTGAATTTCATCAGGAGAACATTTGATGAACAAGGCACAATGAATACATTTTTATCGGATAGTGACAGGGATGCCGAGAAAATCTTCCTTGAACAAAAAGCGTCCATGATCATGGCATCCTATTTCTCATTGAACGAAATTAGGAAGCATTCGATACAATATGACATCGCTCCTCTGCCATATATGAAAGATCCTGGCACGTTATTGCTGATCATTGGACTCGCGATAAATAAATACTCTTCAAAGAAAAACGCTGCCTTGAAGTTTGTTGGTTTCATTGGTAGCGAAACGGCCCAAGAGGTGATCCGCACCAATACATTAAGCATCCCGGCCATGAAGAGAGTAGCCGAGCGACAAGGAAATGAAAATGTCTATAAGCCTTCAAGATTCCATCTGTTCAGGGAAATAATCCCGACCTACAGGATGTTTACTGATTTAGGCCTTAACTCAAAGGAATTGGGCGAAGTACGGAACGAATTGAGAATCTATCTTTCTGACTTAATGGACGATAAGATTTTCCATCAGCGCTTGAAATCAAAACTTTCACAAACAAATATATTAGAAAAAATATAGAAGGTGAGGTGATTGCTTTGAAAAAAATCGTTGCTAAAAATCAGGATATCGAAGTGATCTCCGAAGTAAAACCGAATGTGAAGCCATCTTATCTACTGATAAAAACGCTGTATACGGCAATCAGTCCCGGTACCGAGCTGACGTTGATCAATGTGAGTGAAAATCGGCAAATAGACCTGGGATACAGTGGCGTGGGAGTAGTGGAAGAATGCGGAGAAGAAGTGGACGGCTACAATGTCGGGGACCTGGTAGCATGCTACGGTGCCCCTTACGTAAAACATTCTGAATATCTGCTTGTTCCCAAAACCTTATGTTGTAAGGTACCAGGGAATGTCGATCCAAAGGAAGCTGCCCTAGGAGGAATTGGGGCAATTGCCATCCACGCTCTGCGGATCGCTAGGCTGCAATTCGGCGAAAGGATTGTCGTTGCGGGTCTTGGAATCATTGGACAGCTGGTTGCCCAAATTGCTCATGCGGCAGCATACGATGTCTACGCTTATGATTTATCGCCCGAAAGAACTTCTCTTTTGAACAGCATTCCTTCCATTCGACTATATACCAACATGGAGGATTTAAGCAGAAGCTTGACCGCAGCCGGCGACTATGGGGGTGCGGATGCTGTTTTGCTTTGTGCCGGCGGGAAACATTCAATATTGACACAACAAAGCCTGAAGTGGGTGCGCGATAAAGGAAAAGTCGTCATTGTTGGGGATATTGAACCCGATTTCCCAAGGAGCGATATGTTCGCAAAGGAAGCAGAAATCCTTATTTCCCGCGCAGGGGGACCAGGAAGATATGACCTTAGTTATGAAAGGGATGCGGTGGATTATCCTTATGGATTCGTCCGCTGGACTGAAGGAAGAAACCTGGGAGAATATATTCGCCTTCTAAGTGAAAAGAAAATCAATGTTCGCCCGTATGTTGGCGAGGAAGTGAAAATGGAGGAGATCAAAACGGCATTCCAGAGTCTTGCGGACAAAAGTTCTTCAGTTTTGACAAAGGTCATTCGTTATTCATGATAGTTGGTCCGAAACTACATTTTTTACGAGGGGAGTCCTTAAAATGCTTAAAGTAGGAGTAATAGGAGTTGGGTCTATCTCGGAATACCATATTAATCCCTATCGAAAAAATCCTGATGCTGAATTAGTGGCATTATGTGACATCAACAAGGAACGACTTTTGCAAAAGGGTGAGCAATATCAGATTTCTCAACTTTATTCAGACTATAGGAAACTACTGGAAAATGAAGAAATCGATGCAGTGAGCATTTGCACGTGGAATGATACTCATGCAGAAATTGCAGTAGCAGCACTTGAGGCAGGCAAACACGTACTGATTGAAAAACCCCTCAGCCTTACAGTCGAACAGGCGGTTTCGGTTCAAAAGGCTGCAGAGGAAGCAAATAGGATTGCCCAGGTCGGTTTTGTCAGACGGTTTGGAGACAACACCAATATCCTAAAAAAATTCATTGATTCTGGTGACTTAGGGGATATCTATTATGCTAAAGCATCCATATTGAGGAGGCTTGGAAATCCGGGAGGGTGGTTTGCCGACAAAGAGAGGTCAGGAGGTGGGCCACTGATTGATTTAGGTGTCCATGTAATTGACCTTTGCTGGTATCTGATGGGGAAGCCGGCGCCTGTCTCTGTTACAGGAAATACATATTACCTGCTAGGGAACAGGAAGAATATTGAAAACTTGGATTTCTATAAAGCTGCAGACTATGATCCTGGCAAAAATAATGTCGAAGACCTGACCAATGCGCTGATCCGGTTTGAGAATGGGGCGTCCTTGTTTGTGGATGTAAGTTTTACCTTGCATGCCAAAGAGAATGAGGTGTCAGTGAAAGTTTACGGAGATAAAGGCGGAGCAGAAATCGAACCTGAACTCCTGTTTGTAACCGAAAAACACAATACCATCCTTAATATCGATCCCCAGGTAGATAATAAGACTTTCAATTTCGAGCAGGCATTCGATCGGGAAGTAAATCATTTTATTAATTGTTGTCTCGGAACGGAAGAGGAAATCGCCCCCGTAGGTGATGGCGTGGAAATCATGAAAATCCTGGAAGCTGTTTATGAATCTGCTGAAAAGAAAACAGAGATTGTGTTCAGCGAAAAATACTGACGACTGACGGTATACCCAAGTATTCATTTTATAACGAGGGTGGCTTAAAGATGAAAATAATTATTTGTGACCAAAACAATGTGGATTTGGATGGTGTGAAGCTGAATTTTTCTTTCGTTGATACTGGCGAAACTTTAACCAAACTTACGCAGGAAGATAAGGACCAGGAATTATATATCCTGGACAGCTTGTTCCCTAATGTTGAATCATTTTTGGAAAAGGGTGATGAGCTATTTATGCCCCCGGATTTTTTTCTTGGCCATCTGGAGAAATTGAACAGCCTTAGCTCAAAATCCATCTACCTATATTTTGACTTGGAGCATTATCCTTCTTCCAAACAAATGTTAAAAGAACTTGATGAGATGAATGCCAATCAAAATGGCGTTCTTCGTATAAGGAGGATGTCAGGAGACAAGGGGATCATCAAAAAATCCCTGGCTGATCTCTATGTACTAAGCCAACAGTTTGGTAAAGGAGAGAGTTTTTTTGCGAAAACGGTTTTTGATGAACATTCAGGAACTGGCCATTTCATTATAAGTATACGATTTGGACAAGATGTTATGGCTCATCTTGAATACTCTATCTTCCATTCAAATAAGGAAAAGCTGGAAATGGAATGGTCCAGTTTGAATACCGTTCTTGCCTATTCATCGGACCAGCAGGCGCTAAGCGTTTTGACAGGGGATTCGCAAAGGCTATTGCTGGATGCGGAGTCCATCTTATCAAATTCTAAAAAAGTTTCACGATCCTTGGAAGAAGAGTTGAAAATCCTTCTGGAACAACTTCCTCAGATTGCAAAGGAGGATGGACGATGATAAAAGTCGGAATCATGAGTTTTGCCCATATGCATGCATATAGTTATGCGAATTGCCTTAAGAATCTGGATGGCGCAGAGTTATCGGCTGTTTTTGACGATGATGAGGCAAGGGGCAAACGAGCTGGAGAACAATTCGGTGTTCCACACTTAAGTGACATGGATGCTTTTTTAAATGATGATCTCGATGCTGTGATCATTTGCAGTGAAAATATTTTTCATAAAAAAATGGTTTTGAAAGCTGCAGCGGCAAAAAAACATATTTTATGTGAAAAGCCTCTTGCGACAACAGTTGAGGATGCAGAAGCCATGATTGCAGCTTGTAAAGAGAATAACGTGATCCTTCAGACTGCTTTTCCAGTCAGGTTCAGCAAAGGAATCCGAAAGTTAAAGAAGATGATCGATCACGGAGAACTGGGAAAGATCCTGGCTATGAGAACAACCAATCGCGGCCAAAACCCGGGAGGCTGGTTTGTTGATAAGGGCTATTCCGGTGGAGGAGCAGTCCTGGACCATACTGTCCATATGGTGGATATTATGAGGTGGTATTTAGGTAAGGAAATCAAGGAAGTCTATGCGACGATCGGGCATTACTTTTCAGATATGGATATAGATGATGCTGGATTGCTGACGCTGGAATTTGAAGATGGAACGATTGCTTCCCATGACACAAGCTGGTCCCGGTTTTCTAAGTATCCTGCATGGGGCGATGCGACAATTGAAGTGATAGGCACGAAAAAAACGGTCAGTGTTGACGCGTTTGGCGACCAGTTAAGGCTCTACAAACAGCAAAGCGACCAGACAATGTCCTTTGTATATGCGGGAAATGATATTGATTTCGGATTGATTGAAGACTTTGTTTTTACTGTTAAGACAGGCGGCAGACCTTCGATCAGCGGCCTTGATGGCCTTAAGGCGATGGAAGCAGCTCTGGCAGCATATAAATCCGCGGAAACCGGCAAATCTGTGATTTTGAATCATCAATGAAGGATAATCTATTTCGAAACGAAGGAAAGGGTGGACCAATGAAGAAAGAGTACGATGTGATTGTCGCTGGCGGGGGTCCGTCCGGTATCAATGCAGCGATAGCAGCAAGCAGGATGGGTTATCGTACGCTCCTGATTGAAAGATATGGATTTCTTGGGGGCATGTCAACAGCAGCTTTGGTTTACCCCTGGATGACATTTCATAATCACCAAGGAAAACAGGTTATCAGAGGGATCGCAGAAGAAATCGTAACCCGTTTGGTGAACATTGGTGCTTCTCCAGGACATGTAAGGGATACAATCGGATTTGTATATTCGGTGACTCCTTATAAAACAGAAGAATTTAAGATGGTCGTGCTCGAGATGCTTGAAGAGGCAGGTTGTGATTTGCTTCTTCACTCTTTGACAGAGGAAGTGACAGTGGAGGATAACAAAATTACATCCCTCACCATAGTAGGCAAGTCTGGCCGTGAGCAGTTAAGCGCTTCTGTTTTTATAGACTGCACCGGGGACGGCGATTTAGCCTATGCTGCAGGCGTCCCGATGCAATATGGACGGGAAGGCGACCGTCTCACCCAGCCAATGACCATGAAGTTCAGGCTGAGTGGAGTAGATTTAGAGACAGTCAGGGACTATCTCCTGGAACATAAAGACCAGTTTTACCATAAAACTTTGTTCAACGAGCTTGAAGAAGGGCTCCCTTTAACGGCTGTCCAGGGTTTTTATGATATTTGGGAGAAAGCTGGGTTGCCGATTAACCGGGACCATGTTTTGTTTTTTACTGGACCAGGGCCAGACGAAGTATTGATTAATTGTTCAAGGGTTCAAGGATATAAAGGAACAGATTCTTGGGAGCTGACAGAAGCCGAGAAGGAAGGCAGAAGGCAAATTGCCATGCTTGTGAAATTTTTCAAAGAAAGCGTCCCAGGTTTTGAAAATGCAGTGCTATCATCAACCGCTACACAAATTGGCGTAAGGGAAACCAGAAGAATTGAAGGAGAATATATTCTTACGAAAGAAGATGTTGTAGCCGGTTCGAAATTTCTAGATTGTATAGCAAAAAGTGCCTATCCAATTGATATACATGACCCAGCAACGAAAAGTATTTCAGTAGCTTTCATCGGGGGAGACGGTGTATTTGATATTCCGTATCGTTGTCTTCTTGCCAAGAAGGTGGATAACTTGCTGGCAGCTGGACGGTGTATTTCGACTACCCATGAAGCATTCGCGACCACGAGGCTGACGCCTAGTGCAATGGCGACTGGCCAGGCGGCCGGGACGGCAGCTGCACTTTCATTGTTAAAGGGAGTTCTGCCAAAAGAGCTCAGCATAAAGGACCTTCAGGAACAATTACTAAAGGATGACGTTTTTTTAGGTACATAAAATTCCCAGCAGGAAGATCGGATTCCTGTCCTTAAACCGGGGAGGCAAATTAATGGCACAAATTCTTGACCAATTGCAAGGAAAACTGATCGTATCCTGTCAAGCACTCGAAAATGAACCACTTTATGGGGCTGAAATAATGGCGAAAATGGCAGTCGCCGCTGTTGAAGGCGGAGCAGCAGGTATCAGGGCCAATACACCACAGGACATCCAGGCAATCAAAAAATCTGTCCGGGTTCCTGTGATCGGTTTATATAAGCGAGATTATGAAAATAGCGATATATATATCACGCCAACAATAAGGGAGGTTGAAGCAATTGCAGAGGCCGGAGCGGATATTATCGCCGTGGATTTGACAGAAAGGGAGAGACCCGATGGAAGAACAGCCAATCAGCTTTTGGCTGAAATCAAGAGGAAGTTCCCCAAAATCCCGATCATGGCCGATATATCTACTGCAAAGGAGGCCGTTAATGTGTCGATCGGGGGAGCGGATCTCATCTCTACTACTCTTGTAGGCTACACATCCTATACAAGCCACATCCATTCCTTTCAACCCTCAATCCTGTCGGAAATTATAGAAAAGGTTGATAGTCCGATTGTAGCAGAGGGAAGGATAGAAACGCCCCAACAAGCTGCTCTCTGCTTAGAACTAGGTGCATTCTCAGTCGTGGTAGGCTCAGCCATTACCCGGCCCCAGGTTATCGCCAGACGATTTTCTATTGAAATGTCAAAAGGAAGGGGAGCAAAAGAAGAATGACGATAATTGGAGTCGATGTAGGAGGCACCAAAATAAAGGCAGGATTTATAACAGCAGAAGGAGTGGTTTTGGAATCTGTCACAGAACCTACGGGAAAAGTAGATGTGATGGGTCAAATAATCCAGGTAATTGGAGCTTTGACGAATAAATCAAAGGAACCCATTTCCGCTATCGGGGTCGGAACAGCAGGAAGGGTTGATGCCCATTCGGGTAAAATCAACGGGGCGACTTCCAATCTTCCATTTTGGGCAGGCACAAATGTAAAGGATACACTGGAAAAAAAATTCGGAGTCCCCGTAGCTGTAGATAATGATGCAAATGCTGCAGCGATAGCGGAAGGTGCCTTCGGTGCCGCCAGAGGGATACGCGATTTTGTTTGTATCACCCTGGGAACAGGGGTAGGGGCAGGCGCTGTGGTGAACGGGCAATTGTTAAGGGGGCATGCAGGTGGAGGGGGAGAAATCGGCCATATGATCTTATACCCTGGTGGACACCTTTGCAACTGCGGGAAGAAAGGATGTTTGGAGCAGTATGTATCAGGCACTGCCATCCAGCGGGCTATTACTACTGAAATCGCAGCTGCTTCCGCTAGTTTTAGCCCAAGAAGGCTTTTTAGGCTGGCCCAGGACGGACATCCTGCCGCTAAAAAGATTACCGGAAGATTTTGCGATGATTTAGTACAGGGAATCTTGAATGTGCACGCAGTCCTCGATCCGGAAATGATTGTGCTTGGAGGAGGAGTTGTGGAATCCAGTGACTACTGGTGGGATCCATTTATGGAAAGGCTCGGAAGCATCCCAGAAATCACATTCAAACTAAACAGAGCCCACTTCCAAAATGATGCGGGGATGATTGGGGCAGCCGCACTTGCGCTCGGCTATGCTCCAGTCAGTTGAACTGTTTGCATGGAAAGAAAAAGTTATGTTCTTTACGGGAAAGTCATATTGGAAAATCATATGGAAGACCCCGGTATAGTGAAGGTTTCAAATGGCATAATCACCTATGCCGGTCCAGCTGATCAGTTCCATCGGGATTATATTGACTTAAGAAATCATTACATATGTGCGGGGTTTATCGATATCCACTTGCATGCCATTGATGGATATGACTTTATGGATGGGTCCCTATCAAGCTTCAAAAATATCCAGCAGTCACTTCCTCAATATGGAATTACGAGCTTTTTGGCTACTTCAAGAACGGCATCCTATGAAAAAATCTCCCAATTCCTTTCCTTTTCAAATGAATGCAAATCCATCACAGACGCCTCCAAGCTTTTGGGAGTCCATTTGGAAGGTCCTTGGATCAATCCATTATTCAGCGGTGCACAAAAATCTGAATATGTCAGCCATCCTGACCAGGAAATGGCAAAGAAATGGCTCGACTTGTATCCCGGCTTAATAAAAATCGTGACACTTGCGCCTGAATTGCCTGGGAGCATCGAGGTATCCCGTCTGTTGATAGCTGAAGGAACTGCAATTTCTGCAGGCCACACAAACGCAAACCTTGAAGAGATGAACAGGGCCATAGGTGCTGGCATAAAAAATATTACCCATTGTTTCAATGCGATGAGCCCATTCCATCATCGCACTCCTGGTGCAGCGTTTTCCGCCCTGCATGACGACCGGCTTACCTGCGAGCTGATCGCGGATGGACTGCATGTGCAGAAAGATGTCGTGAAATTTTTATATAAAGTCAAAACTGCTGAGAGAATCATCCTGGTATCTGATTGTACTGGAGCTAATCGCCTGGAAGATGGAACCCATTTTATAGGCAATAAGGTAATTCATAAAAAGGGAAAGGAAATATCTCTGGCAAATGGTACGCTTGCCGGAAGTGCGATTACCCTTGATGAGGCTGTAAGGTATGTTATAAAGGAATGCGGCATCCCTATTCATGAAGCGGTTAAAATGGCGACGTGCAATCCTGCAAAGTCTTTTTCCTTCAACAGGCTGAAAGGGAAGATCGAAAGCGGATATGAAGCGGATTTAGTGATTTTAAACCGGAATTTCGAGGTTACAAAGACAATTGTCAATGGAAACACAGTTTATGAAAAAAAGGCGGAGGGGAATAATTGAAAACTGCAGTCTTTGACAGATCAAGGAGTAAATTCAGCGACTTTTTCAGGAATCCGGTTCTTTTTACTGACATGGATTCTTTTATGGGAGCAGATTTTACTGAGTTCGCTACAATAGCAATTAATGGTTTGGCAGGCCGTGAATTGGTGGAACTGCCCTACGGTTTAATTGAGAAACTTTGGGACTTTGCTTTAGCTGGAGGCAAAATATATGGCGAACTAATCGCTTGCCATGATTTCCCTGCTTCTCGTTTGTTTGGATTCCGCCAAGATTTCCCGGTTACATTCCGGAGATTGGAAAAACTGAAATGGAATACGGATTTCCTCTGCATGGAATCAAAAAGCAATCTCCTGGAATGGAACGGGCCCTTCCAGACAGGGTTTCCAATCGCAGATACCGTCATCCTGGAGATTGATATTTTTCAAGAAACCCATTTTACTGAAAAGTCTGGCAGGTACCCGGGGCTAGTGGTGAAAAAACACGGAAAGGGAACAGTTGTTTACTCAGCATTTTCATTATTCTCAAATTCCGAGTTTTGGTCACTCAGGCCAACTTGGCTGTGGAATAAGGTCATACATGCTTTACAGGAAGATAGTCTCTTACCTGTCCTGCCCATGTCAAATCCAATCCATTTCAGGAATCAAAGAATCGAAGAGTCCGTAGCGAATAGCATTGGGTGGTTTCAATCGTCAGGAATAATGGCCGATCCGGCTGGAAAGAAGGGAGTATATGAAAACATCCACTCCTTCAGACGGGAGGTCAGCAAAGATATTCGGCCCGATTGTAGTGTACAGACAGCCTTGATGTTTCATTTATATGGGAGGTATACAGGGGAAAGGAAGTGGGGAGAGATCTGTGAAAACATATTAACCTTCCTATTTCATTCCGGATTCCAGGACCTTGAAAAAGATTCGCAAACATTCGGGTTATGGAAATGGTTCCAGTTTCCCGGAAAAAAACCGGATCAGATGTTCTCTGATGATAATGCCTGGGTTGCGCTTGTCCTCCTATATTTATATAGACAAACAGGCAATGAAGAGTATAAAAAGAGAGGATTGGCCACAGTTGATGCCCTGTTGGATACCCAAAACCGCAATGGCTTGAGGGTTGAGGTGCTGTTGGAAAAAGAGGTATTGGAAAAGGGAGCCTCCTATTATGCCCGATCAGAGGAAGGAAATATGAATCCACATTTTCAAAGTATCGTCCATGCCGCATTCCTCCAAGCCTATCTGGTAACTGAAGAGGGAAAGTATTTGGACACAGCCCTTAAAGGGACCCGTTACTTATTGGACCACCCTGGAAAAATGGAATTCATGTATAGCAAAACTGCCGGCTATAGCAGGTTTTTGTTAGGTCTATCCCAAGTTTACGCACTATCGGGAGATAAAAGGATCAAGAAGGGTTTGTTTGAAGTATTGAATTATTTAGAAGAATGTATGCATGGTTCTGGAGGGGTAGAAGAGGCCGACAACCCCTCGCCAGCAAGATACGGCACTGAGGATACCGGGGTATTTATAGATAACGGAGAGGGGATTGCCGACCAACTCTATACAAATAACTTTTTGGCCATGAATGCATGGGAAGCATGGCAGGCAACCGGTGATAAAAAAGTCTTTGACTTCCATACCAAAATTACAGAATTTTTAAACAAAATACAAATCCATTCTTCTGAAAAACTGGTCGACGGCGGATGGATGCGATCCTTCCATTTAGATAGCAATGAATATTTTGGAAACAACGGCGATACAGGATGGGGGCCATATTGTATGGAAAGCGGGTGGACCAATGCTGTCACTACTGCTGGACTCCTGTTGCGCCTTACTGATTCGTCCCTCCTGGAGTAACCTTTTGAGAGGAGTGCGTGAATATTGAAATACGATCTTTTGATAGCAGGAGGAGGTCTTGGAGCCTGTGCAGCGGCTTTAGCAGCATGTTCAAAAGGACTTAAAGTATTGATGACTGAAGAAACGGATTGGATTGGCGGCCAGGTTACTTCACAAGGAGTACCACCGGACGAACACAGGTGGATTGAAAGCTTCGGATGCACCAGCCGTTATCGTGACTACCGGAACCGAGTAAGAGAGTATTACTACAGGAGCTTTCACGTTAAAGGGGAACCAGATTCTCCATTCAATCCTGGAAAAGGCCTTGTCAGTAATATTTGCCATGATCCGAGGGTCACTCTTGCTGTTTTGACCGAAATGTTGAGTCCGTATCTTTTAAGCGGCACATTGACCCTGTTGACAGAAACTGTAGTCAAAGATGTGAAGCGCAAAGGAAGAATGATTTATGAAGCAAGTATTTATTCCCTTGAAGATGAAGAAGAGGATACGGTCAAATTCGACTATCTCATTGACGCAACAGAAGCAGGGGATTTGCTGCCAATCTCAGGGGTTGACTATGTCACAGGAGCTGAATCAAAGACGGAAACAAAAGAACCTCATGCAAAAGAAAAACCTGAACCTGATAATATCCAGGCGTTTACCCATGTATTGGCCATGGAATATCGAGAAGGCGAAAACCATCTGATTGAGGAGCCGGAAATGTATTCATTCTGGAGGGAATTCCAGCCTGGAATCTGGCCGGATAGGATGCTGAGTTTCTTCGCACCCCATCCGATCACCCTGGAAAAACGCGAATATGTTTTGTTTCCCCATCATGATAAGTTCCCCCTTTGGGAGTATAGAAGGATTTATGCCTCAGATCAATTCAGGCTCAAGGGCACAGGTGATATAACCCTGTTAAACTGGCCGCAAAATGATTATTTCCTAGGGAATGTATATGATGTTCCGGAGAATGAAAAAGAACTGCATCTTTACCAGGCTAAACAGCTGAGCCTTTCCCTTTTTTATTGGCTTCAAACTGAGGCGCCAAGGCCTGATGGCGGGATCGGCTATCCTGGGTTAAAGCTCAGGGGTGATGTGATGGGAACGAAGGATGGACTCGCCAAGGCTCCTTATATCAGGGAGTCGCGAAGAATCAAGGCTCTTTATACGATTACAGAACAAGATGTTTCACCTGCCTTCAATACAACGAAGACAGGCAGAAAATACAGGGATTCAGTAGGGATCGGATCCTATAGCATCGATTTGCATCCAAGTCAATCAGGAGAAAATTATATTGATATCCCTGCATTGCCATTCCATATCCCTTTAGGAGCTCTTATTACAGAAAACACGGAGAATCTATTGGCAGGATGTAAAAATATCGGTACAACCCACATTACGAACGGATGTTACAGGCTCCACCCCGTTGAGTGGAATATTGGGGAGGCATGCGGGGCACTGGTGGCTTTTTGCCTTGATAAAAGTGTCAAACCTGCTGATGTCAGGAAGGATGATCGCCTTCTTGATGAATTCCAGGCACTTTTACAAAAAGAAGGTCTTGAGCTTGAATGGCCGCAAGAATTTTACCAGGAACGGAAAAAGGAAACCTGATAACAGGGAGGAGAGAAATGGGAAGGAATGTTGCGGATTTCACATTGCAGGAATTAAAAGCATATAAGCCAAAATTGAACAGGCCGAAGGATTTCATGGATTTCTGGGAGGAACAAAAAAAATCAGTAAAAAGGGCAGAGACAACATGTGAATGGAAGAAACGAATCTATCCAGTCAAAGAGGTGGAAGTGTTCGAGCTTCTTTTCACCAGCTGGGACAGCACACCTTTGAAAGGAATCCTGGTAAAGCCTGCCTTCCAATCCAATATCCCTGTGATGCATTCTTTCCATGGCTACACAGGAGACAGAGGACTTCCAGCTGATTTTTTGAAATGGGCGCTAATGGGTATTGCGGTTATCTCATTTGACATTCGGGGCCAAGGTACCTCCCCGGACTTCGCCAAGTACCCAAACGGTTCAAGGACGCCTGGCTGGATGCTGAATGGAATCCTCCAAAAAGAAAACTATTATTATGTAAATATAGTTAAAGATATTCTTGCGCAGCTAAATTGGGCCAAAGACTCAATGGCATTTGATATTTCGAAATTCGGGGTCATGGGATCTTCGCAAGGAGGTGGCCTGGCCCTTTCTGCAGCAGGTCTTGAGCCATTCATTGATTTTATTATTGCTGATTGGCCGTTTGCGACCCATTTTGAACGTGCTTTAGAGGTTGCGACAAATGGCCCTTATATGGAAATCGTCCAATACTTCAAGAATATTGACCCTCACTATGAAACTTATGACCAAGTAATCGGAACACTCTCCTATATCGATGCTTTGCATTTCTGTCCTGATATAACCAAACCTGTTTTAATGGGAATCGGACTTGAAGACTCGGTGACCCCGCCTTCGACAGCTTTTGCAGCTTTCAACCATATTGCCAGCAAGGAAAAGGTGTTGGAGGTCTATCCCCAGTTCACCCATGAGCCTAATCCTTACCATGAAGAAAAAAGGATCGAATTTATCTGCCAATATGCCAGGTAAGCTGAATTTTCAAATGATCACACTACTAATGTTCTTTCTCTTTTCGCTTTCACACAATTCATTGGCCATTTTCAAAAGGAAGAAGGGGATATATAGTGCTTTTGCGTGATTCTCTCATCAAAATTTTAGTATTGCTGCTGGTTTTGGGTCAGGTGCTTGATTTTATCCATGTTAAGGCTTCCGCCGAAAATGAAGAACGGCCGTATGCAAAATATACAGGGAGAATGCATTTTATCTTGAAGGAAGCCGCCTAAAACAGAAAGAGCGAGATGGGTAATCGTGGGTATTTCAATTAAGTTGCTGGTTGGTATAGGCTATAATGGAATAAATGATTACTGAAGGCGAGAGGTGCGAAATGAAATTAGGGATTTTTTTAGTCATTGTGACTGTCATTGCTGCGGCCATATTTACTTTGTTATTGGCAGGTAAAGGTGATGACCAGTACAGTACAGCGACAAAAAGGAACACAATCAATCTCTCTGCGATTTATATTGTGGTCATTCTACTCTCTTTTATTGCCGTTGGAATTTATATCAGATTCTTTGCTTAGGATATTTGAGTATTTTTCTATTAAGGCTATGTTATAGACCAGTGTTGAGTGATAGTCTTCCGTTTTTAGCTTGTATTGTCCATATAAACTGGAATGTTTTTTCGAGATGAACCCATGGCTTAATACTGAATGGCATGTCCTTTTGTTGATCCTTGTACGAAACGGGACACGAAGAAGCAGCTAAACCAGTTTTAAAGGAGGCTGGAAGTACGAGGCTAATGAATACTACATGCGGGAAGGTACTGGGAGAGAGTATGCAGTAATGGACGGAAGGCAAAACACTTGGTTTGAACCGTATCAATGATGAAGATTCAAAGGAAATTGAACTAAAAAATGCAGGGGCTGAGTTGTTCCAGGGAAATCTGCCGCCATTGGCCGTTAGGCATCAAAGCGAGAGACCGTGGAAAAGGATTGTGGGACAGAATTGAATTGTGGTGTTGCGGGACACAGGGACGGCTCTCTCGTTCCACTCTTGAGTAAAAGGAAGGGAATCCGATGCTCCCAACACTGGCGAAAGCATATTTAATGCCTTTGCTGAGAGTGATGCAAGAGTCATTCCTAGAGTAACAATCAAAACAATATCTGAATATTTTTGGACATTGGGACCGTTCCCGTGTCCCCGTAATGGAGAGGGGAGTGCAAATGGCCGTACGGCAAATCAGGAAACTAAGTAAAGGATTAATAATGGAGTTCGCAGAGGAAGAGCTTCGAAAATACATGGGCAGTAATGGAGCAGTCCTGGAGAACGCTTCTTTTGAAAACACTTCGGAGATTGTACTGGCTACGGTTGGAGATATTGATAGTAATGAAATTTTTAGTAAGAACGATCGGTCTGAATTCGGGGCCTGGACAGATGACGGCTTCGCTATCCTGCCAAAAGCGGATGTTCTTTATATTATCGGGGTTAATGAACGGTCTGTGCTGTTCGGTGTGTATCAATTTTGCAAGGATGTGCTTGGCTATCGATGGGTTACACTTGCGGATAGAAATGCCGGGGTAAAATGTAATACGCTCCAGGCTACTTTCCATTCCCCAAAGTATAAGCGGCGCGGTTTTGTGATTGAAACCATTAATGAACCTCAATTCATGATAAAAATGGTTGATTGGTTCGCTAAGCAATACATAAATGAAGTCTTTTTCACTTTTTATTTGTGGGATGAACTGCAGGAAGTACTTGAAGAGGAACTGAAGAAACGGGGAATGAAGGTCACGCTGGGTGGCCACAGTCTCGCTTTTCTCATAGGCGAGAAGAGTATACCGGGACATAAACAATTGGACTTTGGAGATGAGACCTGGCAAAGCCAAGTAATAGAAAGAATAAAAGAGTTCTGCCCAGAGGGTTCACCAGTGACACGTATTTCCCTCTGGCCTGAGGATACGGGTACAGAGAACAATAATCTATTAATAGATTACCTAAAGTTTACTGAACGGATCAAGAATGCCCTGCCGAACCTCGATGTTGAGCATATTGCCTATAATGCTGGCTTATCATGGGAGATGCTCGAATTAGGACAAATGAAATCAACTTCTCCCCATATCGACACACTGTATGCCTTTTGGGGACGAAATTATAATCAGCCAATTGATGATCATGCAAGAGCCTACTCTTCCTTGAAGTCCTGGAGAAGTGAGACAAGCAAAGTAGACAGGGATCTCACGGTGTTTGAGTATTACAGTGACCACTTCATGCTAAGTGACTTATTCCCGCCATTATTTAACAGAATCAGGGAGGACCTTGAGGGCTATGCAGCGCTTGGTGTTAACGGAGTGACAAACCTGGTGGTTCCTTACAAGCCGAAAAAAGGAGGCCTCGCAGGCAAATATGACAACTTTTACCCATGGAGGGAGATCCAGCTGATGAACAGCTTCTTCTTCAGCAGATTATCCTGGGGAGACAGCTTTGAAATGGTTAAAAACGAGTTTTATGAAATATATGGGGATCATTCAAGACAATGGATGGAAATCCTGGAGAATACTTTATCCCAAGCTTCGAAATGGAACATCCCATTATTCCCTGCCCGGCTAATGGATCCGGAACAAGCCGCTGGCAGCGAGTTCAAATTTGCAGCAATTTCTCATTTGGAAGAAATGCAGGAGGCCATCCATTCCATCATAAAAGAAGCGAAAATTCCGTCGATTGATAGCTGGCTTAAGCAGTATGACAACGCAGCAAACAGGCAGCCAGTTGAAAGCCTTATACTCTATATACTCTTCCTGGATGAAAAACTAAAAGAGTATGCGAAGAAATGGAGGTAGCCGGGATTTAACTGCATATAGCGGAGCTGTTGAAGACCGGGAAGTTGCTGTTGGAACATTAGGGTTTGACGTTATTGGGTTAATGCATACTATCAGAATTTGAATTTTTAAAAAACAAAGGGACAATCACTGTATCAATAACCCTGATATTATGATTAGGGTGCTTCTGAAAAGATGGGTGTTTTTTTATTACTCTCTTTATTTTGCATTTGTTTTTGAGACTACAAATTCATCAAGGTATTTTAGAACAAGGAAGCACCCAATCAACAAAATTGCGTGGTCACCGTATGGCTTAAGCATTGTTGGATTGGTTACAGTAAATATACAAATTTAATAAGGCCTCTTTTTGAGGTATTTATTATCCAGTTCTTCGTAGGAATCAACTGATGAATTATTCGATTTCTGATGCCAACTCGGAGATCCAGTGGTTCTATATGTCTAAGTTTATTGTTTTACACTGGATCTCACTTTGCTTTTGATGCATTAACGTTTACTGCTTTGTCCGAATCCATAGTATTCAATCACGCTGCAAGACCAGGCCATCGCTCATCTTTATTATATGATCAGCATATGAAAGCATTTCTTCGTCATGGGTAACCATTAGGGTAGTAATGTTCAGCGTTTTGGTTAAATCTCGAATTAACGACATAACATCTTTAGACCTTTTCGAATCTAAACTTGCAGTGGGTTCATCTGCGAAGAGAACTTTAGGCTTATGGATTATTGCGCGAGCTATTGCTACACGTTGTTTTTCTCCCCCCGACAATGAAGACGGATAAGCATTTTTACGATGTTCCATTCCAACTAGTTTTAGAATTTTGTCAATTTCTTTTTTTTGATCATACTTTTTTAATTTCGATTCAGATACATTCAGCATTAGCTTCAGTTGTTCTTCTACTGAGAGGAAAGGAACCAGATGTGCAAATTGAAAGACGAAACCGAATTTACTTGCTCGTATTTTTCGCACTTGCTCTGGACCCATGGTGGCCATATTTTCACCTTCGAATATTACTCGTCCATCTGAAGCAGGCTGCAGGCCTGCTGCTATTGTAAGGAGTGTGCTTTTACCAGATCCCGATGCACCCACCAAAGCTGTGATTTCCCCTTCTCTTAGTGACAGATTAGTTCCTTTTAGTATTTCTTCCTTTACTTCTCCATTCGTAAATGTTTTTCTAACTTCTTCAATCATAAATAATTCCATATTAAACCTCTCCTTGTTGGATCGCTTGTAATGGTTCTACTTTTTTTATTTGGATACCAGATAGTGTAGCTCCAATAAATCCGATAATGAAAAAGACTGCCGACAATTGAGCTGTTGTTCCGGGGGTTAAACTAAAAGGCAATCCCTCAGGTGCAATAATATTGGAAAGTTGACCGAGCGTAACAGATAGGGAAAGTGCAATTACTGTAATAAAGATCATTTGTGTCCACATCATTATGAACAACGTACTTGTTTTTACACCGATCGCCTTTAAAATTCCGTATAAACCAATTTTTTGAACGTTCATCATGTAGAAAAAAATAGCAAACAACATTCCGCTAATTACAACTAAAAACCAAACAATCATATTTAAAGACATCTGTTCTGCGCTATAACTCGGAATTGTATTGAGAAAATCTTTCTTTGAGAATGACTGTAATCCAGTGAATTCTTGAGGTGAATCCTCCCCTGGTATGAAAACCAATTGCATTTCTTCGACTCGGAACATTTCTCTGTAGTTTTCCATATTGATGTAAGCAACAGGGGCATGGCTGTATTTCTTTTGGTCCACAAAACCTTTTACAACAAACTCGCCTCTATGTTGATTATTAGTTAATGTGTCTCCAATCTTGATGCCTTCTTCCTCCAATGAGCGATCAAGTACGATTTCTCCGCTTTTAACATTTTCAAATAACTTTGATTCGGTGGATGTAACAAAGGCAACGCTTCGCTGCTTGCCAGTTTCATCATTCAAAAAGCCCATTTGTATTGATAGTGCTACAGCATCCTTTTGTTTGCTTAACATTTCACCCTGAATACTACTGTCTATTCTTGATAAATTATAGGTTTCCTCTGCATCTTTATTCATATAAAAATGTCCATTTGGCAAGTCTTTAATTAATGCGGCATTATCTTGTGATAATCCATTTGCCAAACCAGATATAATAAAAGTTAATAAACTAACTAGGAAAACGATTGAACCTAATATCAAAAACCTTACTTTATTTTTCTTGATTTCTTTCCACGCGATGTTCATATAAACTCCTCCCAATCTCTTGTACATCCTTAGTCTATAATTCAAATATGAACGGAAGGTGAACAACAAATTACAAATTGTTGGGCAGTTTAAAATGTAGTCTAGTCATGAAAAAGCAGTCTAAAAGTGGGGAAGAATTCTCCTTGTATTTAACGTGGCCACTAAAAATCAGCCGATCTTCTTGTTTTCCTGGCAGGCTGAATAAAGAAAGCTGTGCCTTTCCTGAAATATGGAATGAGCACAGTCTTTTTTATTTCAACGACCAAAGTCTTCAGGACAGACAGAAGCACAAACTTTTAAAGAAACAGCTCTAACCGATGATGAGTTCGAAAGACTAGTACGTGAAAATACCCAAAATTATGAAGATGGAAAAACCACTACTAAGAACTCAGACATCCGATTCCTATTCGGTCTAAACGGAAACCTGACTCAAAAGTGGATTATGATGAATCATCTACGACACTGGTAAATGGGGTTAGCTATCCATTCGTTCGTTCTGAAGCGGTTTATAAGTATGATGACAATAACCGTTTCACTTACGAAGAAAGAGTTGAAAATGGTATTGTCACCAGAAAAGAGTACAAGGATTATGAGAACGCTGAAGTCATTCAATCGGCATTGGGAGTCACTACCGTTCATTTCAATGAAAATGATTTAGCATCCAAGATTATCACTCCAAATAGCCAGCAGTATTTCTTTACGTATACTCCTTCTGAATCACTGGATATGGTAAAGGGCCCACGCCTGACTGTAAACATGGATTATGGCACTAATGAGAAAATGACAGTGATCGAGACGAAAAAGAAGGACACGACAACCGTAATTTATTCAGAAAGCTATACCTACAGTTCCGAAGAACAGATCTTGTCAGCTACCAATCAGTGGGATGGAAAAAAGGAATATACTTACACTCCTGAAGGATTCCTGAAGACCGTCAAAAAAGGAACCGAAACGCTCTTATGACGTAAATGGAAACCTCCTAAAGGCTGTCA
The DNA here is from genome assembly GCF_017912555.1 of Bacillus sp. REN3. GTDB lineage: Bacteria > Bacillota > Bacilli > Bacillales > Cytobacillaceae > Mesobacillus. Next base: position 45,843 of record NZ_JAERSD010000028.1, read on the forward strand.
ATCAAACAGGAAAAGTATTGGTCGATAACCAATATGGACAAGGAAATAGGATTACCTCTTCCATTCAATATGATGCTGCAATTCAAAAGTATAAGAAGATTAATTATACTTTCAAGCCAGATGGTTCTTTACAAAGAGAAACCATAAGTATCCCTGTTGATATCTATGAAGCCGCAAAGACTGCAACAGTCGATATTGAAAAGGTATATGAGTATGCATCAATAAACATGCTCTTAAGCATTACCACTAAAAAAGGCGGCACTGTTAAAGAGAAGATAGAATTTACCTACGACAGTGAAGATAACCGTTCGACTAAATAGGTAACGAACTCTGACGGTGAACGAATTGAGTATTACTATTATGATGGAAATGGCGATCTAGTCAGTGTGTCACAACAGGTGGGAATCGACCCGATCGAAAACCTGCTGAATATTTACCGTGATGCCAATGGCCAGTTGTTGAGCTTCGAGTACAAAGGACCAATATTCGATTATGTGTATAATCAAAGAGGAGACATTGTCGCAATCACTGATGAGCTCCAGGCAGTCATCGCAAAGTACACATATGACGAATGGGGCAATCTCCAAAACATCGATGCTCCTACACCACTCGGTGCAGAAGTGGCTAACGCAAACCCATTCCGCTATGTCGGAAAGTTCGGAGTTCAGTATGATAATGATACTAAAATCTATTACATGGGCTGGCGTGATTACGACTCAAAGATTGGTAGGTTCATCGTTGCCGATGAATATGAGAGTGAAGACAACAACCCAATCTCTTTCAATCGCTACCTGTACGCTGAAGCAGACCCGGTTAACAACATCGATCCTGACGGATATGCTCCAAAATGGTTGAAGAAGGTCTTCAAAGGAGTTAAGAAAGGTGCAAAAGCAGCCTATAATTTTGCCATTGGAGATGATATCCGGACACTGACAAGCAAGAAGACAAAGTGGTACCAAAAAGCCGGCGCAGCTTTCATGATCGCTTCCAACTTCATTCCAGGCGGCGGGGTCATAACCAAAGCAGCAAAAGCGGCAATAAAAGGGACATCAAAAGCTGTAAAAGCTGTCAAGGCTAGTAGAGCGGTTACAAAAGCTGCAAAAGTAGTAAGGAGCAGTTCCAAAAAAGTAGTTGCGAAAGTAAATAAAAAGCCAAAGACAGTACCGGCTGTAAGCTTTAGAAGTTCTCCTAAAGTTCAAAGTAAAACATTGGCCAGAGTAACAGTAAGTACACCAAAGCCGAAACCTAAAGCAACAGTAACTCCAAAACCATCCAGGGGTAAAGATACACGGATAGAAAAGAAACTCATTGATGATTCAGCTAAAGCAACTGGAACTGCAAAAAGACCAGGTGGATATCAAAAAGAAGACGTTGATGAGCATGGATTGTTAAGTCCAGGGGCTAATCGTGCTCCAGGTAATAAAAACATTGCTTCTGACAATCGGGTACAATCGCACCACCCTATTCAAAATGAATGGGCAAAAAGATGGGCTAAAGAGGGAGGGTTTAACTATAACGAAAAGAAAGCCCCTGCAGTCCTTTTACCGTCAAGCTCAGGACAATCACATGCAATAATTTCTTCTCTTCAAAGACAACGGAGAAAAGCAGAGGGATTTAATACTGATATCCGTTTTGAATTTAACGTGAGTTATAGGGAAATGATAGAGGCAGGTGTAAACCCAAAGACTGCTAGAAAGGCAATGAAGGATGCATATAAATATTTTGATAGCTTAGGAGGTTTCAACTAATGTTTGACTTTTCTAAAATTCCTAGTTTAATAAAAAATCAACCAGCAAGTGATAGTAAAATTTTAGAAGTAGAAAATCTACTGGATGTTAAACTACCAAATGTTTTTAAGGTTCTATTAAAACAATCAGATGGTTTTTCAATTGATGGAGGCTTAATAATTTATGGTACCGAGGATCTTGTAGAAAGAAATGAAACCTGGGAAGTAGCTGAATATGCACCTGGGTATATTTCCATCGGAGATGACGGAGGTGGGAATGTTTTCTTGATGCTGCAAGATGTAGATACAATAGCAGTCCTTGTTGTCGATTCGGGAGATATGAACCCACATAATGCATCCTTAATTACTTCGGACTTCAGCTGCTGGATTAGTAACGGTTGTTTAACAGAGCAAGACATAGCACGGTATCAACTTGATTATTGTAATGTTGTATTAGACAATAATCCTCCTGGTGGTATAAAAGATTTAGTGAGAATAAAGAGTGAATTAGGGATTAATATCTCAACCGCAGAATTGCTAAAGGGTTCAAAAAATCCGCCTTTTATTCTGTTAGAGAAATTTCCGTACGGAAAAGCAAAAAAAATGGTAGAGAATTTAGGTGAAATAGGCACGGTGATAAGTTTAAGGCCGACAGAACACAAATGATTTTGAAATGAAATGTTATACTGGTTGGCATCACTAACAATCAGTCAATTCTACAGAAAAGTAATGATAAAGAAAAAAGCAGTCAAACCAAATATTTGACTGCTTTTTTGATAGTCGAGAATAGGGGGTTCGAACCCCTGACCTCAACACTGCGAGATGAGATCCATAAGTTAAACTGAGTTAAATAATATAAATTAAATTCAATTGAGTCTTAATTTATAAGGGTTTGTGGACTGTGGTAATCAATCTAAGTTAATCTAGTTCAATTAAATAAAATAAGTCTGTGCACTTTTTTGTGCCTATTAAAAAAGCGTGTGGTCAAAAAATGGTCAGTTAAGTTAACACTTAACTGCCTTTTTAATTATGAATTTGCATTTTATTTATCACGGTTGTGATTCTTAACCGATATTTTTGGAAGAGAAGACAAAAGTTAGTCACCTACATATTCAGCATAGGAATTAAGTATAATTCGTGATATTATACTGAAACGTATTTGCTAACTCGTTAAGTGCAAGAGTACCTTAACAAAGTTTTAGCGGAACTTGATGAAGGAACATACATAGAACCCAATAAAGAACCATTTTCTTCTTATATTGAGAGTTGGTTTAATATGTCTTATAGGCCAAGCGTAGAAGAGACCACCGCAGAAACTAGGTGGAGTTATATAGAGAAACACATTATGCCTTTTTTTGGGCAAACACCGCTGAACCTAATTACAACAAAAAAACTTGATAATTTTTATTATGTAAAATTAAAGGAAGGATTATCTCCAAAAACTGTTCGCGAATTCCATAATCTTTTAAGAAGTGCTTTTAAACAAGCTGTGAAATGGTCGCTGCTAAAAATCAATCCTGCTTTAGAGGCAACCCCACCAAAATTATTGTTAAAAGAAATACAAATTTGGACAAAAGAACAAGCAAAAGATTTTTTAAAGGTGTTAGAAACAGAAAAGGGGAACCCAATTTTTGAATTGATTATTTTTTCAGGACTAAGAAGAGGAGAAGCGTTAGGTCTGAAATGGGATGATGTTGATTTTTTAAAAGGCAAAATTCATGTTAGAAGATCCTTAGCAAAAATAAAGGAGAAGGGTCTCTTCTTAAAGGATGTCAAAACGAAAAGTTTCAAAAGGCAAGTTTCGATTTCCCCTTATTTAATTAAAAGGCTTCAGGAACATAAGAGAAACCAGGCTAAAGAAAAAAAGGTTCTCGGAGCTGCTTATCAAGATAGTGGGTTAGTATTCTGTACATCTGATGGAAAGCTTAAAGATCCCAGGAATCTTCTCCGGGAGTTTGACCATTTGATTAAGAAGGCAAACCTTCCTAAAATCTCAATTCATGATTTGAGACATCTTCATGCTACACAGCTTATGATTAGTGGGGTTAATCCGAAGGTAGTTCAGGAGCGGTTGGGACATTCTAGGGTAGCGATAACATTAGATCTTTATTCTCACGTTAATGAGGATCTTCAAGTAGAAGCAGCGATACGATTAGAGAATGATTTTTTTGATAATGGAGATCAGATATCTGGGTAACGGTTTATCGTTTTGTTTAACCGCTTTAGTATACTAAAGGTGTACACATTGTGCACACCTAAGAAAATCCCTCAAAAATGTAAAGACATACAAATAGAAAAAACCCTTGCAGCGCAAGGGTTTCTGAGGATGGAGAATAGGGGGCTCGAACCCCTGACCTCAACGCTGCCAGCGTAGCGCTCTCCCAGCTGAGCTAATTCCCCGTATTTTATCAGATAAGGTACAAGAAAGATTATATCTCCAACTTTTATAAGATGCAAGGGAAATTTTTAACTTCAATCAAAAAGCCGCGATGCGTGCGGCCCAGTCCTATAACCCCTCGATTTCCACTCTGTTGATTCCTTCAATCCTTGAAACAGTCTCGTATACATCTGTTGTTTTCCTGCGGAAGTCTACGGTTACAATCAGTTGAACTAATTGGGTACCCTCGGCAAGGTCTTTAATCCGGACGTTTTTCAGAGCGATTCTTTCCGCCTTGATTTTCGCGATAATATCAGCGATGCTTTCCCTTGTGTTCACGTTGAATTGCAGCCGGATTTCCTTTTCTCTGAGCTGTTTGGGCCCAATATAAGTCATCAGGAACGGCATGAATTCAACGCTGAAAATCAGCAGCGTGACGCCGGCAATTGCTTCCATGTAAAAACCCGCACCAACTGTAATCCCAATCCCGGCAGCTCCCCAAATCATGGCTGCTGTTGTAAGCCCTGAAATTGTATCATTGCCTCTTCTTAAAATGACGCCTGCACCAAGGAAACCGATTCCAGAAACGATTTGCGCTGCAAGCCGCAGGGGATCCATAGTGATATTCACGTCTTCATCGCCAGGAAACATGTAGGCCGATTCACTTGAAACAACCGTCAGAAGACAGCTGACAATCGAAATGACCAGACTTGTTTTCAACCCGACAGGCTTCCTTTTAATCTCACGCTCAAGTCCGATGACCAGGCCCAGGAATGCGGATATGCCCAATTTGAACAAAACCTCTAGATCCAAAGAATAAATCATGATAATCCCCTGCCCATTAAGTTATATTTTTTTTATTTCCTCATTAACATTACAATAACCCATTATGTTGAAAAATTTAAAAAAAGAAGAAAAAATAAGGATTTCGTTGTAAAATACAAATACGAACAAACAGCTTTCATTAAAAGGAGAATAGAAATGGAATCACCGAAAGTCAATCCTTATCTGGCGGTTGCCATTGGCGTGGTAGCTGTTTCTACCTCTGCCATCCTGGTAAAAGTCTCGTCCGCCCCTTCGGGAGTAATTGCCTTTTACAGATTGTTCTTTTCCGTATTACTTATGCTGCCGATATTTCTTTTAAAACATGTTTCAGAGTTACGCCTTATTACGAAACAAGACTGGCTATTATCCGGGGTGTCCGGTGTTTTTCTGGCCTTTCACTTTATTCTTTGGTTCGAATCCTTAAACTACACCTCCGTAGCAAGTTCGACTGTTCTTGTCACGCTTCAGCCCTTATTTGCTTTTATCGGGACTTATTTGTTCTTTAAAGAAAAATTGTCCTTTAAAGCGGTGCTCAGTGGAATTATTGCCATCGCCGGCAGTGTCATCATTAGTTGGGGGGATTTTAAAATAAGCGGCAGTGCACTATTCGGAGACATCTTGGCATTAATCGCATGTGGACTGGTAACTGTTTACCTGCTATTTGGGCAAGCGGTCAGAAAAAGAATGTCTTTAATAACATATACATTTATTGTATATGGAATTAGTTCGATTACGCTGTTTTTCTATGTACTCGCAACGGGAGGACCGTTTTTTTCTTTTCCTGCAAGCGACTGGGTTTACTTTGTCCTCCTCGCGTTAATTCCAACATTGTTGGGTCATACGCTATTTAATTGGTCTGTAAAATGGCTGAGTACGTCCGTCATCTCAATGGCCATTTTATTTGAACCGGTTGGGGCGACTCTTCTTGCTTTTTACCTCCTTGGAGAAACTGTCATATGGACACAGGTTGCAGGAGGTTTGGTCGTGATAGCTGGAATTACCCTGTTCCTTGTCGATGAACGGCAAATTAAAAATAGAGCAGAGATTAAATCCGTATCTGGATAGGGGATGCTTATGCAAATAAGAAAAGCGAAAAAAGAGGATGCATTGGGAATTGCCGAAGTCCATGTCAAGAGCTGGATCGAAACTTACACTGGCATTGTAAGCCCAAAGTTTCTGGAATCCTTAAAGGTTGAAAAACGTCTTATGCTTTGGGAAAAGATTCTGTCTTCAGCCAATAAAGAGAAGCCTGTTTTTGTGGCAGTCAACGATAAAGGGAAAATCATTGGTTTCGCTTCATTTGGACAGGAAAGAACCGGGAAATTCCAGGCGGAAGGAGAATTATATGCCATCTATATTCTCAAGGAGTATCAAAGGAATAAGCTTGGCCTTCGCTTCCTTCATGAAGGCATAAAGGAAATGATGGAAATCGGGTTTTTATCCATGCTTGTTTGGGTTCTCGAAGAAAATGGGAACCGTAAATTCTATGAACGCCTTGGTGCCGAAAAGGCGGGGGAAGAACTTGATACCATTGGAGGGCACGAGCACCTTGAACTCGCATATGTATGGAATGATTTGAAATCACTCCTGCAAAATATTAACTCACAATTGAAAAATAAAAATCCCCTCGAGTAGGGGATTTTTATATGAATAGATAGGTTAGTCACGAAAAAGATAAGGCGAAGGTTGCAGTAAAAATGAGAAAAGGACATGTACCTTTCCGTTAGCATTGGTGATTTTTACACCTTCAATAAATGAAAACGCGAACAGGAAAACAGCTATGCTAAAAGATAGATACAATTCGGATGTTTGAAGTAATATTTTCCATCCCGAATTTCTTGATTTGTCAAACCATCTTATGAAGACACTGACAAATTAGTAACGAGAATCGATGAAAAGATATTAAAATTATATTGCAAACACATTTCCGTCATGATATATTTGATTTCGTCCTTAACTAGGGACAGAATTCCTGACAACATTATGCAAGTGATAAATTCCAAAATGATGTTGACAGCAATAAAGCGACATGCTATATTAATTAAGTCGCTTCCGGGCGACGGAGTAACAATTGTTCTTTGAAAACTAAACAAACAAGCGTCAACAAACAATAATCATCATGGCTTCTTAATGAAGATCATGAGCCAACGTTTTTTATTATGAGCTAACTCATACTCTTTCTTGGAGAGTTTGATCCTGGCTCAGGACGAACGCTGGCGGCGTGCCT
>NZ_JAERSD010000029.1 GCF_017912555.1 Bacillus sp. REN3
GTTGGCTCATGATCTTCATAAGAAGCCATGATGATTATTGTTTGTTGACGCTTGTTTGTTTAGTTTTCAAAGAGCAATTGTTACTCCGTCGCCCGGAAGCGACTTTATTAATATATCATTTTCAAACTATCAAAGTCAATAACTTTTTTTAAAAAAACACGACAAAAGCATTTTTTTCATTACTGACTTTGAAGATTATATCAAGCAAACGCCTATTATGCAATACTTTTTCAAAAAGAATCGCTTATAAAATCGCAATTCAAAAGCCAACCCTAAGGGCCGGCTTATTGGAGGACTTCTTCAATATACAAGTGCCTGTTTTGTTCCAGTGCGATAATTTGTTCCGTATCCAGCAGCCTGATCAGCGGCCTTGTCGGAGTTGTTTCGGAGGCGAAGAGGACTTCGGCATCATGACCATCGGATAGCCGAACCTTGCTTCCGATCGAAAAATTCATGACCGCTGTACTTAGTGCACTCAATACACCGATATCGAATTCACCGAACAAGTCTTCCTGGATCATTTCGAGGACCTTGAATGGGGAATTCTTCGGTTTATAGATCCTTTCTGATGTCATGGCATGGAAAGTATCGGCCACAGTAATGATCTTTGCGGATGGATCGATGCGATTTGCTTTTTCCCCAAACGGATACCCGCTTCCGTCGAGCCTTTCATGATGCTGCAGGATGGCCACCTTCGCACTTTCCTTCAACAGCGGGCTATTCTTGACCATTTGATAACTGAAGGTGGGATGTTTCTTGATTTCCTCGTATTCCTCTTCAGTCAGGGTCGATTCTTTGTTCAGGACAGCCTGGCTTATCTTTGCCATCCCACAGTCTGACAGGCAGCCTGCAAGGGCAACCTGGGTGATGTCTCCCTTACTGTGATTGAGTTTTTTGGCAATGAACGCACTTATGATCCCCACAGCGAGGGGGTGGTCATATAGATAATCCGCTTTCGTTGAGTAATGATGCAGATAAAGAATCGTCGAAGAGCTGAATTCAGGATGCTCGATCAGTGGAAGGATAATGCTTCTGACTTTCGAGACATCCATTTGTATGCCAGATTGCCATTTAATGAATTCTTTTTTGAATTCCTGCTTTTTGCGTAAAAATAAATCGATAAAGCTCAATTCACCCGGAACAGGTGCGCTCGTATCCGCTGTTTCCTTTCCAGTACGCGGAGCATAAAACGGTTCACCGTTTACCATCGTTTTTTCAACTTCAACTTCCTTTATCAGAAAAGCCTTAAGCACTTCTATCAGTTGATTGGTTAGCACAGTTTTCTTATTGATGATTGGCCTGTTGGTCCTGCTTACCACATCAGCCATGAGGATACAGCCCTCTTTCAGATTGTTGACATTTACGCGCAAGGCTTTTCCACCTCTTAACTCTAGTTTCTCACTTTCACTTTCAATTTTACTTTATTTTACCAAAAAAGAGGAACACAAATTTGTGTTCCTCCAAATGTTTTTTATTCATTGTCGGTTTCTGGCAGAGCTTCCGATGAATTTTCACTGGTTGCAGGTTCTGCGCCATCTTCATGTGCAGGCCCGTCACCGCCCTCTTCATCAGGATCGATTTCATCGAACTTCTCTTCTTCTTTTTCGACTTGCGCAACGGTCGCAACAAACTCATTTTCCGTCTTATCCAGGGCAATCAGCTTAACCCCCTGAGTATTCCGGCCGGTCACGGAAATCGAACCAACAGGAATCCGGATCAAGACCCCACCTGTGGTGATCAGCATCAAATCTTCCTCGCCGGTTACGACTTTCACTGTCACGAGGTCACCGTTCCTATCAGTAATGTTGCAAGTCTTGATTCCTTTTCCGCCACGGCCCTGCCTCCTGTATTCTTCTGCAGGGGTCCGCTTGCCGAAACCATTTTTGGTGACGACAAGGATCTCAGAGCCTTCTTCCAGGACTTCCATGCCAACGACTTCGTCCCCTTCAGAAAGCGCGATGCCTTTTACGCCCGTTGCGGTACGGCCCATTGAACGGACATCGGTTTCAGGGAAACGGATCAGGAGACCGTTCTTCGTGCCGATGATCATTTCTTTGTCGCCATCTGTAAGGCGCACGGAAATCAATTCATCGCCTTCCCTCAGGTTCAGGGCAATCAAGCCGTTGTTCCTGATATTCGCAAAGGAGGTAAGCGGCGAACGTTTGGAAATCCCCTCTTTCGTTGTGAAGAAAAGGAACCAGTCGTCGACGAATTCCTCGATTGGAATGATCGCATTGACCCATTCTCCCTTTTCGATTTCAAGCAGGTTGATGATCGGGATTCCCTTAGCAGTCCGGTTGAATTCCGGGATTTCGTAACCCTTCGAACGATAGACCTTGCCCTTGTTCGTAAAGAACAAGATCGTGTCGTGCGTCGAGGTTGTGATCAGATGTTCAACGAAGTCATCTTCATTCGTTCCCATCCCCTGGATGCCCCGGCCGCCACGGCGCTGCGCCCTGTAAGTTGACACAGGCAAACGCTTAATATAGCCATTGTGTGTCAGCGTGATGACAATGTTTTCGCGAGGGATCAAGTCTTCATCCTCGATCATCTCCAGCCCTCCGGAAACAATTTCAGTACGGCGCTCATCATTGAAGCGCTCTTTGATTTCCGTCAGCTCTTCGCGGATGATTTCAAGCACTTTTTCATTATCTGCAAGAATGGCTTTTAATTCGGCAATCAACTTCATCAGGTTCTGGAATTCTTCTTCGATTTTTTCGCGTTCCAGGCCTGTCAGCCTTTGGAGACGCATATCCAGGATCGCCTGGGCCTGCTTCTCAGAGAGGCTGAACTGTTCCATCAAGCCTTCCTTGGCGATTTCAGTCGTCCTCGAGCTTCTGATCAAGCTGATGACTGCATCAAGATTATCAAGGGCAATCCGCAATCCTTCGAGAATATGAGCCCTTGCTTCAGCTTTCTTCAAGTCGAATTCTGTCCTGCGGCGGATCACGACAACCTGGTGGTCAAGGTAGTATTTCAAACATTGCTTAAGGTTCAGCACCTTCGGCTGCCCTTCGACAAGGGCCAGCAAGTTGATCCCGAAGGTTGTCTGCAATGCCGTTTGCTTATAAAGGTTATTCAATAGCACATTTGCATTCGCATCTTTGCGGACTTCAATGAAGATCCTCATCCCATTGCGGTCGGATTCATCCCTCAAGTCGGTGATGCCATCGATTCTTTTATCGCGCACGAGCTCTGCGATTTTTTCGATCAGCTTCGCTTTATTGACCTGATATGGAAGCTCACTGACAACGATGACTTCTTTTCCGTTTGTTTTCTGTTCGATTTCAACTTTTGCCCTAAGCGTGATGGAACCGCGGCCTGTCTCATAGGCCTTGCGGATCCCGCTTCGTCCGAGGATCAGCCCGGCGGTAGGGAAATCAGGGCCTTTGATGATTTCCATCAGCTCCTGGATGGTAAGGTCAGGGTCCTTGCTGATTGCGAGGACGCCATCGATCACTTCTCCAAGCTGATGTGGCGGAATGTTCGTCGCCATCCCGACGGCAATTCCCGACGTACCATTGACAAGGAGGTTAGGGAACCTCGACGGCATGACGACCGGTTCTCTTTCAGCACCGTCATAGTTATCTTGGTAATCAATCGTATCCTTGTTGATGTCACGAAGAAGTTCCATCGAAATCTTTGACATGCGAGCTTCTGTATATCGCATCGCCGCGGCTGCATCGCCATCGACCGAACCGAAGTTTCCATGCCCATCTACGAGCATGTAACGGTAGTTGAAATCCTGTGCCATGCGGACCATTGTATCGTAAACCGCCGAGTCACCGTGCGGGTGATACTTACCGATTACTTCGCCGACGATCCTCGCTGATTTTTTATAGGCTTTGTCCGCATGCATACCAAGGTCATGCATGGCGTAAAGAATCCTTCTATGCACTGGCTTCAGGCCGTCACGCACATCCGGAAGCGCACGAGCGACGATAACGCTCATGGCATAATCCAGGAAGGATGAACGCATTTCCTGGCTAATATTAACCTCTTTCACACGATAATTGGGTGTTTCAGCCATTTTTAAGAGGAACCTCCTTTAGGAACTCTGTTCAAGCAATCGCCATGGCCCGCAGAAAACCAGTCCCATAGCGACTTAAGAAAAAGCAGGATAGAGGGAGAAACCACCTATCCTGGCCGTATATTAAATATCTAGGTTCTTGACGTAAATCGCGTTTTCTTCGATGAAATTGCGGCGAGGCTCTACCTTGTCTCCCATCAGGATTTCGAACGTCTCATCTGCTTCGATGGCGCCTTCAAGGCTGACCTGGAGCAATGTCCGCGTTTCCGGATTCATCGTTGTTTCCCAAAGCTGTTCCGGATTCATCTCGCCAAGACCTTTGTAGCGCTGGATTCCCGGCTTCGGCTGCTGCGGCAATTCAGCAAGGATCTCGTCAAGCTGCTTATCATTATAGGCATATTCGATTCGTTTGCCCTGCTGGATTTTATATAATGGCGGCTGGGCGATATAAACATAGCCAGCTTCGAGAATTTGCCTCATATATCTGTAGAAGAATGTCAATAATAACGTACGGATATGGGCACCATCCACATCGGCATCAGTCATGATGACGATCTTCTGGTAACGCGCTTTCGAAATATCGAAGTCCTCGCCGATTCCCGTACCGACGGCAGTGATGATCATCCGGACTTCGTTATTGGATAAAATTTTATCAAGGCGGGACTTTTCAACATTCAGGATTTTACCCCTGAGCGGCAAGATTGCCTGAAAATGACGATCGCGGCCTTGTTTCGCTGATCCGCCCGCTGAGTCACCCTCAACGATATACAGTTCACTGATTGAAGGATCCTTTGATGAGCAATCGGCCAATTTCCCCGGCAAGCTTGAAATTTCCAGCGCACTTTTCCGCCTTGTCAGTTCGCGCGCTTTCTTGGCGGCAAGCCTTGCCCGTGCTGCCATCAAGCCCTTATCGACGATTTTCCTTGCGACTGTCGGGTTCTCGAGCAGGAATTTTTCGAAATGGTCGGAAAACAGAGTATCCGTTACGGTACGGACTTCTGAATTCCCTAATTTGGTTTTCGTCTGGCCCTCGAATTGAGGATTCGGGTGCTTGATGGACACGATTGCTGTCAGGCCTTCACGCACGTCTTCCCCTGAAAGGTTGGCGTCATTTTCCTTGAAGATGCCATGCTTGCGGGCATAATCATTTATGACACGGGTCAGCGCAGTCTTGAAGCCGGCTTCATGCGTACCACCTTCGTACGTATGGATATTGTTCGCGAACGAATAGATATTCCCCGTGTAACTATCGTTGTACTGGATGGCAACTTCAACCGTGATGCCTTCCTTTTCGCCCTCAATGTAGATCGGGTCTTCATGGAGGACTTCCCGTGTGCGGTTCAAGTGCTCGACATACGATCTGATTCCGCCTTCGTAATGGTACTCATTCTTTTTATCCTCAACCCGCTTGTCTTCAATCGTGATACGGATTCCCCTGTTCAGGAATGCCAGTTCACGGATACGGGTAGCAAGTGTTTCGTAATCGTATTCAATCGTTTCTGTGAAAATTTCCGGATCCGGCTTGAAATGGACGGTTGTGCCAGTATGGTCCGTTTCACCGATTATCTTCAATGGATCTCCTACCGCGCCACGTTCGAATTTCTGGTAATAGACATTGTCATCACGATGGACAAACACTTCAAGATAGGTGGACAGGGCGTTAACGACTGATGCACCGACACCGTGCAATCCGCCTGATACCTTATAGCCTCCGCCGCCGAATTTCCCGCCGGCATGGAGGACCGTCATGATGACCTCAACTGCAGGCTTGCCCATTTTTTCATGGATCCCGACAGGAATTCCCCGGCCGTTATCCCTGACCGTGATACTGTTATCTTCCTCGATTATGACATTGATCTCATCACAGTAGCCAGCAAGCGCCTCATCAATACTATTATCAACGATTTCCCATACTAGATGGTGCAATCCTCTTGCACTCGTTGAACCGATATACATTCCCGGGCGTTTGCGCACTGCCTCGAGGCCTTCAAGCACTTGTATCTGGTTTTCGTCGTACGCTTGTCCCTGCATGGATTGCTCCATTGCCATATCGATCACCTACACTTTCCGTTATCCTTCTTTTGCATATACTAATCTATATTAAAACTCCTGGACTGATGATTTCATGGAGCGTTTCTTTAAAGTCCCTGATGCCAATGGCGAAAAATAAACAAGATCGCCAGTGACGACGATGGATTTGGCTGCGCCCTTTGCCAGATGGACGGCTTTCTTCTGCTGCCGTCCAATGAATTCTTCCATGAACGGAGAAGATTTTGCGCTGTCGATATCCAGGATTGCGATAATGTCCCGTGTCCTTACCAGGACTTCTTCGCCAACATGCAAGTACATTACATCCACCTCACTGGATTCTCGCCATATTTCCCGCTTCCACCCTGAAGGCAGCCGCTTCCTTCAGCGTCTGATGGTCGATTCCATCCACGCTCGTTGTCGTCACGAAGGTTTGGACTTTTCCCTGGATGGTGTTCAATAAGTGGGATTGGCGGTAATCGTCTAGTTCAGACAGCACATCATCAAGCAGCAGGATCGGATACTCGCCAATCTCGGCCTGGATCAGTTCGATTTCTGCCAGTTTCACCGACAACGCGGTCGTCCGCTGCTGGCCCTGCGATCCGAAGGTCTGGACATCGCGCCCATTCACAAAAAATTGCAGATCGTCCCGATGCGGACCGAACATACTCGTTCCACGGTCGATCTCCCTGTTTTTCACTTTCGCGAATTTTTCCTCATAGACTGCTATCATTTTCGACAAATCATCCCCTTCTGATACGTCTGCAGAAGGTTTATAGACAATTTCAAGGCTTTCGAGCCCTCTTGAGATGCCCTGGTGGATCGGCAATGCCCACTTTTCAAGCAGTTTCAGGAACTCGAATCTCTTTTCGACAATCTTTGCAGCTGACTGGATGAATTGTTCCGTCAGGATTTCTAGCATCGTCATATCAGTGCTTTTCTTGATTTGCAGCTGTTTGAGGTAATGGTTCCGCTGCTGCAGGATTTTGTTGTACTGGCTCATTTCATGCAAATAGACTGGAGATACCTGGCCAATCTCCATATCAATAAAACGGCGCCTAACTTGAGGACTCCCCTTTACTAGGTGAAGGTCTTCAGGCGCGAACATGACAACATTCATATTGCCTACATATTGGCTGAGCTTCCGCTGTTCGAGATGGTTCACCCTTGCTCTTTTTCCTTTTTTGGAAATGACCAGCTGCATGGGCAGCGAGCCGCTGCTTTTTATGATCCGTCCTTCTATTTTAGCATATTCCTCGTCCCAGCGAATAAGATCTTTATCATTGGAGGTCCGATGGGACTTGGCCATTGCCAGGACATAGATCGATTCCATCACATTCGTCTTTCCCTGCGCATTCTCCCCAAGGATCACATTCACCTTGTTTTCGAAGGGAATCTCGAGCTCAGGGTAATTCCGATAATTTTTCAATTTCAGATCTTCTATATACATGGACAGTCCATCCTCTGAATTATTGCGTTATGAGGAACTCCCCAAAACCGGGGATCCTCACTTGGTCCCCCGCACGAAGCTTCCTTCCTCTTCGCTGGTCCTGTTCACCATTGATAAAAACATCATGCTCGCTTAAAAACCATTTCGCCATTCCGCCTGATTGGATGACATCGGCTAGTTTCAAAAATTGGCCGAGGGTTATATATTCCGTATCGATTTTGATTTCTTCGTTCACGTCCTCACCCTTTTCTTCCAAAAAGACTTAATACTTTATTCTACTAAATTTTTACCAGGGAAACAAATATTCTAAATAGCCGCTCCAATCATAAAAAGGCCACCAGCGTCGAACTGGTGGCTCTATTCTAATCCGTGGCTGCATTTTCAAATGCTTAGTAGGTCCTTACTGGCAGGATCAGCTGCAGGATGGAATCATCATGCATTGGCCTGATGATGAATGGCCTCATCGCGCCGGTAAAGCTGATTTGGATCTCTGTACCTTCAAGCGCCTTCAAGGCATCCATCATGTATTTCGCGCTGAAGGAAATTTTCAGGTCTTCTCCTTCAATCGACTGGCTCTGGATTTCTTCCACAACTGTTCCGATTTCCGGTGTATTGGAAGATACCTCGATCGCCCCTCCCTCGATTATCGAGAACTTGACGACATTGTTCCTTCCTTCCCTCGCAAGCAAGGAAGCGCGGTCGATTGCATGCAGGAATTCCTTTGTATTCACAACGACATCCGTCTTGCTTTCAGTTGGGATTAACCTGGCTGTGTCAGGGTAATTCCCTTCAAGCAGCCTAGAGAAAAACAATAGATGTTTCGCCTTGAACAATACCTGGTTTTCAGTAATGACGATCTCGACAAGATCCGAGCTGTCATCAAGAATCTTGCTCAATTCTGTTAGGCTTTTTCCCGGAATGACAACATTATAGTTTTCGGAATTCTCTGCTTCCAGCTTCGCTTTTCTTAACGCAAGCCTGTGGCTATCTGTTGCAATACAGATCAATTCATTATTTTCGACCTTCCAGTTTACACCTGTCAAGATCGGGCGTGTTTCTGAGGTGGACACTGCGAACACAGTCTGGCGGATCAGGCTTTTCAGCAAATCAGTAGGAATCCTGAAAACATGTTCCTCCGAAATTTGCGGAAGGTGCGGATATTCCTCGGCATCCAGTCCGTTCAGGTTGAATTCGGACTTCCCAGAACGGATGACAGTCTGCAAATGGTTGTGGACTTCGATTTCCACAGTGTCTGTAGGCAGCTTCTTGACGATTTCGCTGAAAAAACGGGCCTGCAGTACGATCGATCCGGTCCGTTTTATTTCGACGATTTCATCGCCCGCCTCTTCCTTTGGAATGAAAGATTCGATTGAAATATCGGAATCGCTGCCTGTCAAGGTCACTCCATCCTCTGAAGCGACAATCTTGATTCCTGTCAAAATCGGGATCGTCGTTCTGCTTGTTACTGCCTTCATAACATCCTGGACGCTTTGCAGCAATGAATCGCGTTGGATTATAAATCTCATTTTTTTAATCCTCCGTTAAGTATATTTTCTCTGCGAAAATCATATAATTATTATGTTTTTAAAATAGTAGAAGTACTAGTAGTGCCTGTGGATTTGTGGATAAGTCGATTGATCAAAGGAAACACAGTCTATCCACATGTGGACAGACTGTGTGCAAACAGCGGATAGTTATTCACACTTTTCCTTATACTCTTAACTGTTCATTTATGTCTTTAAGCTGTCTTTGCAGCTGAGCATCGCTCGTGATCAGCTTCGAAATTTTCTCATGGGCATGGATGACGGTCGTATGGTCGCGGCCGCCGAATTCCTCCCCGATCTTAGGGAGTGAGAAATCAGTCAGTTCCCTTGATAAGTACATGGCGATCTGCCTTGGGAAAGCCACGGATTTGGTCCGCTTCTTTGCCTTGAAATCCTCCAGCTTCACATTGAAATGCTGACCGACTACCCGTTGGATATCAAGGATCGTGATCACCTTCGGCTTGGAGCTTGGGATGATATCCTTCAGGGCTTCCGCGGCAAGATCGGCGTTGATGTCCTTATTGATCAATGAAGAATAAGCGACAACCCGGATCAACGCTCCCTCCAGTTCGCGGATGTTGGAATCAATCTGGTTTGCGATATACAGCATCACTTCATTCGGGATATCGAGCCCTTCTGCTTTCGCTTTCTTCCGCAGGATCGCAATCCTTGTCTCCAGGTCAGGAGGCGTGATATCGGTGATCAAACCCCATTCAAATCGGGATCTCAGCCTGTCTTCCAAAGTCGGGATCTCTTTTGGCGGCCGGTCGCTCGAGATGACAATTTGCTTGCTTTCCTCATGCAATGTATTGAATGTATGGAAAAATTCTTCCTGCGTTTGTTCTTTTCCAGCCAGGAATTGAATATCATCTATGAGCAGGACATCGACGTTCCTGTATTTGTTTCGGAAATCGCCTGCTTTATTGTCACGGATTGAGTTGATGAATTCATTCGTGAATTTTTCGGATGATAAATAAACGACCTTGGCATTCGGATTATGGTCCTGCACGTAATGCCCGATCGCATGCATCAAGTGGGTTTTCCCGAGCCCGACTCCCCCGTAGATAAATAAAGGGTTGTAGGCCTTTGCCGGCGCTTCCGCCACTGCTAGTGAAGCGGCATGGGCAAACCTGTTCCCCGATCCTATGACGAAAGTATCGAATGTATACTTTGGATTCAGCATACTGACAGGGAATTCAGGTGTTTCTTCATCCTTCTTGATCCTCTTTGGCGGCAGCGGAAGATCCAGATCTTCCTCCTTTTGATTCTGGGGAATAATGAATTTCACAGAAAGTTCTTCGCCGGTGATTTCATACAGGATCCCGCTGATTAACTGGGAATAGCGTTCTTCAAGCCAATCACGCGCAAATTCGTTCGGTGCTGTGATTGTCAGTACATCACCCTGGAGAGTATGTGCTTTTGTCGATTTCAGCCATGTTTCGAAACTCGGCTTGCTGATTTTTTTCTCGATTTTCGCGAGAGCATTATTCCAGAGGTCTGTGATATTCTCCAACAATTGTCCCTCCTTTTCTGTCGGTTTCATAAAAAACCAGGTTATACAAGCTGTACAACCCCTTTGATTTATAAATATACGAAACTATTAATGTGGAAAAATATATAATAAGGAAACAAAGGAGGTTTTCGACATTATCCACGGATTGTGGACAAAGTTTTACAACAGGCCTGAATAACCTATCCACAGGTTATCCACACTTTGTGGATAATAACATATGCATGGTTAATTTATTAAGAGTGAAAACACAAATATAATACCAAATAATCTGGCTTGGCGCAACGCCTTTTCATACATTATCCACAATCCCTTCCCGATGTGGAGTATAATTGTCCACAGGCAGTTAGATTGTGTAGAAGTTGTCAAAACGGGCTGTGGATAAAGATAGAGCCTGTCGATTTTTGTCCACAGGCAAATGATTGAGCGGAAAAAAATGATTTTTTAGGTGGATCACCTTCCGGGATAATCAAGTATTTTCCTTTCACAGGGACAGGCAGTTTTTTTCATAGGCACTTGACAATCGAATACTCGCATCTTTATAATTACAAAGACTGTCTGTTACAGCTATTCCTCAGGGAGGTGTCACATATATGAAACGCACTTATCAACCAAATAAACGCAAACACAGCAAAGTTCACGGATTCCGTGCCCGCATGAGCAGTGCGAACGGCCGTAAGGTTCTTGCTCGTCGTCGTCGCAAAGGAAGAAAAGTATTATCAGCGTAGGCCACTGAAATGTCAGTGGTCTTTTTTCTCTTTGGGCACTACTAATTTTGAGGGAAAGATGAGATCCACTGGGAATTGAAGGTGTTATATAGATGAAAAAAGGGTTCAGAGTGAAAAAGAACAAAGAATTCCAGGAGGCTTTTAAGAAAGGGAAATCTTTTGCCAACCGCCAATTCGTCGTTTATGTGATGAAGAGACCTGGGCAGGAAAATTTCAGGATCGGTCTTTCGGTCAGCAAAAAAATCGGGAACGCGGTTGTCCGCAACCAGATCAAGCGCTATATCCGCCAGTCCTTCCATGAACTGCAGGATCGTGTACATACAGGGAACGATTACATCATCATCGCGCGTAAGCCGGCAGCTGAAATGGGCATGCATGATGTCAAAGCGAGCCTTGAACACGTGCTGAAGGTGGCCAGGGTTTTGAAGAAGCCGAGAGCTGTCGATAATGATTGAAATGAAAATCATCATGATTTGCATTTTTTAAAAGCGCTTCCGCTTAAAAGATGTTAAAATACTGTTGATTGCATTTTGCCGGTATTCTTAGGCAGACGATGCTTAATTTGGACAAACAATAAAAATATAGAAAACGTTGCTGCAGTTAGGAGGAAATAGAGTTTGAAAAAAAGAATATTATTGGTAATGGGCTTGCTTTTGGTGGTGACCCTACTGACAGGCTGTACGGAGTTTGACCAGCCGATCACGCCTGAGAGCAAGGGTTTCTGGAATGAATACATCGTTTATCCACTATCCATGCTGATCGTGAAAGTGGCTGAGATGCTCGGCGGCAGCTTCGGCTTTTCGATCATTGTTGTCACGCTGATCATCCGCCTGGCGATCCTGCCGCTGATGATCAAGCAAACCAAGAGTTCGAAGGCAATGCAGGCATTGCAGCCGGAGATGCAGAAGCTGAAAGAGAAATACAGTTCAAAGGATCAGAAAACACAGCAAAAGCTTCAGCAGGAAACAATGGCTCTTTTCCAAAAGCACGGGGTCAATCCACTCGCTGGATGCTTCCCGCTTTTAATACAAATGCCGATCCTGATCGGTTTTTACCATGCAATTTCAAGAACGAGGCAGATTGCCGAGCATAACTTCCTGTGGTTCGACCTTGGCTCACCGGATCCGTTTTACATCCTGCCGATTGTCGCGGGTATTACGACTTTCATCCAGCAGAAAATGATGATGGCTGGCCAGGAAAATAATCCGCAGATGGCGATGATGCTCTGGCTTATGCCGATTATGATCGTTGTGTTCGCGATCAACTTCCCGGCGGCCCTTTCCTTGTACTGGGTAGTCGGAAACCTGTTCATGATTGTCCAAACCTATTTTATTAAAGGGCCGGATCTGAAGAAGACAACAGCTGCCGGCAATGCGGGAGGAGCAAAGAAGTGAAACAAGTAACTGCTACAGGACAAACTGTCGACGAAGCAGTAGAATCAGCTTTAGCTCAATTAAACACAACAAAAGACCGCACAGAGATCAACGTAATTGATGAAGGCAAAAAAGGATTGTTCGGCCTGTTCGGCACGCGTCCTGCTGTCGTCAAGGTAACCGTCAAAATCGATGCCATCGAGGAAGCGGTGAAATACTTGAAGTCAGTTGGGGAGCAGCTGGGCGCACCAATCGATGTTGATGTCAAAAAGGACGGGAAGCACGTTCACTTTACATTATCAGGCGAGAAAATCGCGCTGCTGATTGGCAAGCGAGGCCAAACGCTGAATTCCCTCCAATATTTGACACAGCTTGTCATGAACCGGTATTCCGAACAGTTCTCCATTGTCCTGCTCGATGCCGAAGACTATCGCAAGCGCCGGAACGAAACACTCATCCAGCTTGCTGAACGCCTGGCGCAAAAAGCAATCAGGACGGGCAAGAGTGTTTCGCTCGAACCGATGCCTTCGTATGAACGCAAAGTGATTCATACTGCATTGATGTCCAACAACAAAATCAAGACCTATTCGGATGGCACAGAACCGCACCGTCACATTGTGATCACGCCATCGAAATAATCAGAAGGGAAGACCCGGTCCATGAACCGGGTCTTTTTTCGATGCTTTTTTCGGGTGGTGACGCCCTTTCAGCTTTGCTCTTTTTTATACGTTGATGCTTATCTCAGCAATGATGCTTTTTTTCAAGTGCTGAGCTTTTCTCCACGCTGATATCTTTTGCGGATTGATACCTTTATCTTTGCTGAAATTCAAGCTTTTGAACCGGAAAAAAACGATCTGTTTTTTCCAGTATCCCAGGATTTCGGCAAATGTTTGGGGGATTATGAAAATATTTATTCGCGGAAACAAGTTTTTTTTTGCGGGGTTTCGACAAATATTCGCTGAGACTCCCCTCGATTACCAGCATCTTTCCTTAACTCCCCGTCTGAAAAGTTCTCCACAGGCCTGCCAAAATACTTTCCTCCTCGGGTTTTATTGTTATTCACATGTGGATAAGTTAAAATTATAGATATTTAATTTTGTGATTGTGGATAATTTCAGTAAGTGTTTCTTTTTTAAAATATGATGATGTGGTATTCTATTAATTTGTAGAAAACAAACTTTATCATTGTTGAGTAATAGATGAATTTTTCCGAAGAAGCGGGGTGAAAGACATGGAATTTGATA
This sequence comes from Bacillus sp. REN3, assembly GCF_017912555.1. Lineage (GTDB taxonomy): Bacteria > Bacillota > Bacilli > Bacillales > Cytobacillaceae > Mesobacillus. The sequence continues at coordinate 13,908 of NZ_JAERSD010000029.1, forward strand.
CAATTGCGGCGATTTCTACGCCGATGGGAGAAGGAGCGATTGCGATTGTCCGGTTGAGCGGTGACCAGGCTTTCGATATTGCGGATCGTCTGTTCAGAAGCCCTGGAGGCAAGAAGCTGGAAGATGCAGAATCGCATACGATCCATTACGGCCACTTGATCGATCCAAAAAGCGGACAAGTTGCCGAAGAAGTGATGGTTTCGGTGATGAGGGGGCCGAAAACGTTCACGAAAGAGGATGTAGTTGAAATCAATTGCCATGGGGGTCTTGTTTCTGTAAACCGCGTTCTCCAGCTGGTGCTTAATCAGGGTGCGAGATTGGCTGAGCCGGGTGAATTTACAAAACGGGCTTTTTTAAATGGAAGGATCGATTTATCCCAGGCGGAAGCTGTCATCGACCTGATCAGGGCAAAAACGGACCGGGCAATGAATATGGCCCTTGGCCAGATGGAAGGGCGCCTTTCAAGGCTGATCCAGAAGCTTCGCCAGGAAATTCTCGAGGTGCTCGCCCATGTCGAGGTGAACATCGATTATCCAGAGTATGACGATGTCGAAGAAATGACCCACAAAATGCTATTGGAAAAAGCGAATTACGTGAAGGCTGAACTGGAAAAATTGCTTCAGACATCCCAACAGGGGAAAATCCTGCGCGAGGGCCTGTCGACCGTGATCGTCGGCCGCCCGAATGTCGGGAAGTCGTCGCTGCTGAACAGCCTTGTCCACGAAAACAAAGCGATCGTAACAGACATCCCGGGGACAACGAGGGATGTCATCGAGGAATATGTCAACGTGCGGGGTGTGCCGCTAAGGCTCCTTGATACGGCAGGGATAAGGGAAACAGAGGATATTGTTGAACGGATTGGTGTGGAACGTTCCCGCCAGGTCCTGAAGGAAGCGGATTTGATCCTGCTCGTTCTGAACTATTCGGATGAGCTTTCGGAAGAGGATCGGAACATTTTCAAAGCAGTCGAAGGCATGGATGTCATTGTCATCGTCAACAAGACGGATCTGCCGCAGAAGATCGATATGGAGGAAGCCAGGATGCTTGCGGAGGATTACCCGCTAGTGACGACTTCGCTGCTCGAAGACAGGGGAGTAGACGAGTTGGAAGAAGCGATTTCTTCCTTATTCTTCTCAGGCTCGATTGAAGCTGGCGATCTTACGTACGTTTCGAACAGCCGCCATATTGCTTTGCTGAACCAGGCTGTCCATGCGATTGAAGAAGCAATCAGCGGGGTGGAAATGGGAACGCCGATCGATATTGTCCAGATTGATTTGACTCGATCTTGGGAGCTGCTTGGGGAAATCATCGGCGAAAGTGTCCACGAAAGCCTGATTGACCAGCTGTTCTCTCAATTTTGCCTAGGGAAATGATTTTTACAGGAAAATAATCAGCTGCGGCTGATGAACAACAAAAGGAGGCAGCAGGATGCAGCAATATGAAGCCGGAAATTATGATGTGGTTGTTGTCGGTGCCGGCCATGCAGGTGTTGAGGCAGCCCTCGCGGCGGCACGGATGGGTGCGAGCACGCTGGTTGTGACCATCAATCTTGACATGGTTGCTTTCATGCCGTGCAACCCGTCGATTGGAGGACCGGCGAAGGGAATTGTCGTCCGGGAAATTGACGCACTTGGCGGTGAAATGGGCCGCAATATTGATAAAACCTACATCCAGATGAGGATGCTGAATACAGGGAAGGGGCCAGCGGTAAGAGCGCTGCGTGCCCAGGCGGATAAACTTGAATACCAGAAAGAAATGAAGAAGACGATTGAAAATGAACCGAACCTGACAATTTTCCAGGGAATGGTCGAAAGCCTTGTCGTCGAGGACGGAGTCTGCAAAGGGGTCGTCACGAAGACGGGAGCCGTCTATCGGGCAAAAACAGTCGTGATCACGACTGGTACGTATTTGCGTGGCGAGATCATCCTTGGCGAGTTGAAATATTCAAGCGGGCCGAACAACCAGCAGCCTTCGATCAAGCTTTCAGAGCACCTCGAAGAGCTTGGCTTCGATCTTGTCCGTTTCAAGACAGGGACACCGCCGCGTATCCTCGGCAGCACAATCGATTATGACAAAACGGAAATCCAGCCTGGTGACAAGGTCCACCGCGCTTTTTCCTATGAAACAACGAAATATATCACCGACCAGCTGCCATGCTGGCTGACCTACACGAACGCGCGCACCCATGAGCTGATCGAACAGAACCTTCATCGTTCCCCGATGTATTCAGGGATGATCAAAGGCACCGGCCCTCGTTACTGCCCGTCAATCGAAGACAAGGTAGTCCGTTTCAATGATAAGCCGCGCCACCAGATTTTCCTGGAACCGGAAGGAAGGAACACGGATGAAGTCTACGTGCAGGGGCTTTCATCAAGCCTGCCAGAGGATGTCCAGCAAAGGGTCCTTCACACGGTCCCAGGCCTTGAAAATGCTCAGATGATGCGTGCCGGCTATGCGATCGAGTATGATGCGATCGTGCCGACACAGCTTTGGCCGACCCTCGAAACGAAGAAGGTCAAGAATCTGTACACTGCAGGCCAGATCAATGGGACATCAGGTTATGAAGAAGCAGCAGGGCAGGGGCTGATGGCCGGCATCAATGCCGGACGCCGGGCGCTGGGCAAGGAAGAAATCATTTTGAGCAGGTCGGAAGCCTATATCGGTGTCCTGATTGATGACCTTGTGACGAAAGGGACAAATGAACCGTATCGTCTGCTGACATCACGTGCGGAATATCGCCTGCTTCTTCGCCATGACAATGCCGACCTCCGTCTGACAGAAAAAGGATATGAGCTTGGTTTGATCTCAGAAGAACGCTACAGCAAGTTCCAGGCGAAAAAGGAAGCGGTCGAAGCGGAGAAAAAACGCCTTCGGTCCATCATCATCAAGCCTACAGAGGAAGTCCAGGAATTAATCCGGTCACTCGGAGGCAGCGCATTGAAGGATGGGACTCGTGCGTCTGATTTCCTTAAGCGTCCCGAAATCACATATGGACACATCAAGAGTCTTGTCCCACCGGAAAAAGAGCTGGAAGTTGAGATCGAAGAACAGACAGAAATCCAGATCAAATATGAAGGATATATCGAGAAATCGCTTCAGCAGGTAGAAAAACTGAAGAAAATGGAAGATAAAAAAATCCCCGAAAATATCGATTACGATGCGATATCCGGGCTTGCAACCGAAGCGCGCCAGAAGCTGAAGGAAGTACGTCCGCTTACGCTTGCCCAGGCCTCAAGGATAGCAGGCGTAAACCCTGCGGATATCTCGATTATGCTTGTTTACTTGGAGCATGGAAGGATCGCGCGCATTTCCAGCAACTGATTCCCAAGCAAAGACAGAAAGGGTTGGCTTATGAACACAGACCAATTTAAAGCATTGCTCGCCGAAAAGGGGATTTCCCTTTCTCGGCAGCAAATGGAGCAATATGAAACATACTATCAACTGCTCGTCGAGTGGAATGAAAAAATGAATCTGACGGCCATTACTGAAAAACCAGAAGTGTATTTGAAGCATTTTTATGATTCAGTTTCGGCGGCCTTTTATTTCGATTTCAATAAGCCGCTCAATTTGTGCGATGTTGGGGCGGGGGCGGGATTTCCAAGCATTCCGCTGAAAATTGCCTTTCCGGAAATCAAAGTATCGATCGTTGATTCACTGAACAAGCGAATCACTTTCCTGGAGCAGCTGTCAAAGGAACTTGGCCTTGAACAGACCGCCTTCATCCATGACCGTGCTGAGACGTTCGGAAAGAATCCCGCACACCGGGAAAAGTATGATGTCGTCATGGCACGCGCGGTTGCAAGAATGTCGGTGCTTAGCGAGCTTTGCCTGCCGCTTGTGAAGGTTGGCGGTACATTCATCGCCATGAAGGGCAATCAGGCAGGCGAAGAACTGCAATCTGGGGAAAAGGCGATCAAGGTTCTCGGCGGAAAGCTTGAGTCCGTCCATTCTTTCACCCTTCCGGTGGAAGAAAGCGAACGAAACATCCTGCTCATCAAGAAGCAAAAGCCAACCCCTAAACAATATCCAAGGAAGCCAGGTACTCCGAACAAAACACCGATCGAATAAACTGTTATTTTAGAAACTAGTTGGGCATGACGAAAGGTAATAGGAATTGCTTTCTTCCATGGGCTGCTGGATTGCGGGAAGGGAGCGGATTCCCATCCGACACGGTAATGGATTCGGAAAAAGCGCTCCAGTGCCCGGGCATTCCCAAAGGGAAAGATCCTAGCCTGCCGGGGTGCTTGCGCTTGTTTTGTCCTATTTTGAATCTTGAATTTAGTTTATAATAGAGTCAATAGGCAGGAACTTGTCATTTTTATAGAGAATATGTAATAGGGAGTTCATAAAGGTGGTGTAGGGTGATGAAGCCTTCTCTTTCGCGCTTTTTTGGCCTAGGGGAAAAGGAAGAACGGACCGATGCGGAAAAAACGGTTGAGAATATCGACGACGTGGAGAACGAAGAAATCAAAAAGATTCCAATTGACCAAATTATTCCAAATAGATACCAGCCGAGAACTATTTTTGATGATGAAAAAATTGAAGAATTGGCCCGTACCATTCACATACATGGCGTGATCCAGCCAATCGTTGTCCGTGAATTCGAGCAGGACAAGTATGAAATCATTGCCGGGGAGCGGCGCTGGCGGGCAATGAAGAAGCTTGAGTGGGAAGAGGTTCCCGCGATCATCAAGAATCTGTCGGATTCAGAAACAGCATCCGTTGCCTTGATTGAGAATCTTCAGCGGGAAGAATTATCGCCAATCGAAGAGGCAATGGCTTATGGGAAATTGCTGGAAATTCATGATCTTACCCAGGAAGCTTTGGCACAAAGACTGGGAAAAGGGCAATCAACTGTTGCCAACAAGCTAAGACTTCTTAAACTCCCGCAGGAAGTCCAGGAAGCGCTGTTGAATAAGGAGATTTCCGAACGCCATGCGCGTGCGTTGATCCCGCTCAAGGATCCACAACTCCAGGTCCTGGTCCTGGGAGAGATTATTGAAAAATCACTCAATGTCAAGCAGACGGAGGAACGGGTCGTCAAGCTTTTAAACCAGGGAGAAGAAAAACCAAAGCCTAAGCGCAAGGCATTCAGCAAGGACATGAGGATTGCAGTCAATACCATCCGCCAGTCCCTTTCGATGGTGTCGGACAGCGGCATCAAGCTTGATTCGGAAGAAGAGGAATTTGAGGAATTTTATCAATTCACGATTCGCATTCCAAAAAAGAAATCATGATGGAAGCAGAGTGGGGGACATGCCGTTCCCCGCTTTTTTCATTTAATCAAGAGATCTGCCGCCATTCTTGGGAGCGGGTTGACAGCCTATGGATACAGGTTTTTTTGCAAAAAACAAACGAATGTTACGGAATATGTCTTTTTCAGAAAAATTCTATCAACGTTATTATTTCATGATAAAATAGGATACATGATTGCTTTTTTGCCGTTTTCTGAATGGAAAGCCGCAGAAGCTTAATGGTTTGGAAAGCGATCGATGGTTTCGAAAGTAGGTGGAAAAGTGGGAAGGATTATTGCGATTGCGAACCAAAAAGGAGGGGTCGGCAAGACGACTACCTCGGTGAATCTGGGCGCGTGCCTTGCTTACATAGGAAAAAAAGTATTGATGGTAGATATAGATCCACAAGGAAATGCGACAAGTGGAGTCGGGATCGAAAAAGCGGATGTGGAGCATTGCATTTATGATGTGCTTGTTGATGATGTGGAAGCCAGGACAGTGGTCCATCCGACAACTGTAGAAAACCTGTATGTCATTCCCGCAACAATCCAGCTTGCCGGAGCGGAGATTGAGCTTGTGCCGACAATCTCACGCGAAGTGCGGCTCAAACGGGCATTGGAGGAAGTGAAAGGGGATTTCGATTATATTTTGGTCGATTGCCCGCCATCCCTTGGCTTATTGACACTGAATGCCCTGACTGCTTCGGATGCTGTTATCATTCCGGTCCAGTGCGAGTACTATGCGCTCGAAGGGTTGAGCCAGCTCCTCAACACGGTCCGTTTGGTGCAGAAGCATCTGAACCAGGATTTGAAAATCGAAGGCGTGTTGCTGACGATGCTGGATGCACGGACCAATTTAGGGATCCAGGTCATTGAGGAAGTGAAGAAATACTTCCAGGATAAGGTGTACAAGACTGTCATCCCGCGGAACATCAGATTAAGCGAAGCTCCGAGCCACGGGGAACCGATTATCATTTATGACCCGAAATCCCGAGGGGCCGAGGTTTATTTAGAACTTGCAAAGGAAGTGGTTGCAAATGGCTAAAGGCCTAGGAAAAGGATTGAATGCTTTTTTCAAAGAAATCGAAAAAGAAGAGAAGGTCCAGGAAATCAATGTCAAGCATATCAGGCCGAATCCTTACCAGCCACGAAAAGTCTTTCAGCCCGAAGCGATAGAAGAATTGAAGCAGTCGATCATCGAACACGGCATCCTTCAGCCAATCATCGTCAGGAAGACGATCAAAGGCTATGAAATCGTCGTTGGCGAAAGACGTTTCCGGGCAGCGAAAGAGGCAAAGCTTGAGAAAATCCCGGCTGTTGTCCGCGAACTGGACGAACAGCAGATGATGGAGCTTGCCGTACTTGAAAATCTGCAGAGGGAAGACCTCAACCCAATCGAAGAAGGAGTAGCCTACCAGACACTGATGGACAAGCTGAAGCTTACCCAGGAAGAACTGGCAAAAAGGCTGGGCAAGAGCAGGCCGCACCTGGCCAATCATATCAGGCTGCTGTCCTTGCCTCCGCAAATCCAGCAGCTGATTTCCGACGGAAAGATTTCAATGGGACATGGTCGGGCGCTGCTCGGCTTGAGAAAAAAAGACAAGCTTCCGCTTGTCGTTGAAAAAATCATGAAAGAAGGCATGAACGTCCGCCAGCTTGAACAGCTGATCCAGCAGATGAACGAGGTTGTTCCACGTGAAACAAAGAAAGACAAGCCGACAAAGGATATTTTCATCAGGGAACGTGAATCCTCACTGCGGGAAAGGTTCGGAACAACGGTCAATATCAAGCAAACGAAAAATAAAGGAAAGATTGAAATCGAGTTCTTCTCAAAGGATGATCTCGAGAGAATCCTTGAACTTCTCGATCAGCAACACTCTTAAGCTATCAGGCTGGATAGCTTCTTTTTAAAACTTTTTTTTCGTTCATACCACGCAGCCCCCTTCCGAAAATGGAACCAGATGGCTTCATGATGGCTGCCAGTAATGCCTGGAATATCCGGTCATGTGGAAAAATCCGGCGTTCCGGGACAGGGAGGGTCTGGCGGTCCGACCAAAAACGGGCGCTAAAGCGGAAACCTATAAAGAATGGATCTTTCGTGCATCAAAATAAATGGAACGACAGGGTGAACAAAATGTTTCTGCTTGGCACAATTGTAAATGGCTTATTGATCATAGTCGGGACATTCCTTGGCGTGCTTTTGCACAGGATTCCCGAAAATATGAAAGTGACTGTCATGAATGGGATTGGATTGTCTGTCATGGTGCTCGGCCTGCAGATGGGATTCAAAAGCGCCAATTTCCTCATTGTCATCCTCAGCCTTGTGATCGGGGCGGTCATCGGGGAAGCGATGAAGCTGGAAGATCGTCTGAATGCCGCGGGTGAATGGCTGGAACGCAGGATTGGTTCGAAGGGGAAAGGAAGCATTTCCCAGGGGTTCGTGACAGCGACGCTGATTTTCGTCATCGGTGCGATGGCAGTCATCGGTGCGCTGGATAGCGGGATTCGCGGCGATCATGATGTCCTGTATACGAAAGCCATTATCGATGGATTCACGGCGTTAATCCTTACTACTACGCTAGGGATTGGTGTCCTGTTTTCAGCCGTTCCTGTCATGCTCTACCAGGGAACGATCGCCTTGTTCGCAACACAAATTGACAGGCTTGTGCCCCAGGCATTGATGGATAGCTTCATCCTGGAGCTGACCGCAACCGGCGGTGTGATGATTTTTGCGATTGGCCTGAATATGATTGGCCTGACAAAGATCAGGGTGGCTAATCTGCTTCCGGGTATCCTCGTCACGGGCATCCTTGTGACCATTTCCCATTTTTTTATTGGAAGTTGATTTAGAAGCGCCATGGCCAGACAAGTTAGAGAGAGACGCAACAAGAAGAAAAGGAAGGGTCAATGAAGACATCCTTCCTTTTTGTTATTCGGCAACGGTTGGCCGCTCAGTATCGAGATCCCAGCTCAATTTTGGCCATTCATGCTGCTTCGGGAATTTCAGGCTGCTCTCGGATATCCCATTCGCAATCGTCCTGGCCATTTTCAGGACGAGATTAAGCCTGGTGTTCTGCAATACAAAAAACTCCATGAAGCCGCTCACATTGACGATCCCGGTGATATGCATATGGCCGATTTCCGGGAGCTGTTTATTCACTCCTGCGCCTGGCTTCACGGGGCCATTGCCTACCTGGATGGATCCGACGCTTTTCAGCCGCCCAAGGCAGGCATCGATGCCGATGATGAATGGATTGATATGCTTCTGTTTTATTTCGGAGAGTCTTTCTTCCATATTGACAGCGTGGATCGGATCATCAAGCGTTCCATACACATAAAAAGGGGCGATGTCCTTTTCCTCAAGCAAGGTGCCAATCAGAGGACCCAATGAATCACCTGTGGAGCGGTCGGTTCCAATGCAAACAAAAACAATCGGGCGCGTGGTGAATCCAGGCAGAAGCTCGATGATTTCGTTTGCCAGCTTCTCGGATGCCTGTGCATCCTCATGATTGATTCTTGCCACATTGCCCCTTCGGTCAAAAAAATGGTTTTTGAGATTCATTGGATCCACTCCTTAAAATTCGTACTATCAGTATACGGAGAATCATTGTAATCTATACATACCTGTTAACAGAAAGATTTAAACAAGCGCATGAAGGCGGAACGGGATTAATTGGCGCGAGTCTAACAGGGAAATATAAAAGCGAAACCAGAATGGTTGACAGTTGTGGGCACTATTTCTTTAATATCATTATAAAACTTGTTAAAATGATTGTGTTTTAATTTATCTCGGGCAGGTGTAATTATGAGCGTACTGGAGAAAAGTGAAAGCATCAAGGAAACAACAACCTTTCTGAATACATTGACCGAAAAATTGATGAGTGAACAATTATGGTTTAACGTCGCGGAAAGCATCCTCAAGATCGTGCTCATCCTGATTGTCTCAGGGATCCTGATCCGGATCGGGAAGCTGGCAATCAGCAACTTTTTCAAAATGAGGACAAAATATCCGCTGAGGATCTCAGACCGGAGGGAAGCTACGCTTATTAAGCTGCTTCAAAATGTCCTTTCCTACGTTATTTATTTCATTGCTATTGTGATGATCCTTTCGGTGCTAACGATCAATGTCCAGGCGATGCTGGCTGGCGCGGGAATTGTCGGTCTGGCTGTCGGATTCGGGGCCCAAAGCCTTGTCAAGGATGTGATCACCGGTTTCTTCATCATCTTTGAAGATCAATTCTCGGTTGGCGACTATGTCAGGATCGGCCAATTCGAAGGGACGGTCGAGGAAATCGGGCTGCGTACGACAAAGATCAAGAGTTTCACGGGGGAAATCAACATCCTGCCGAACGGAAGCATCGTTGAAGTCACGAACTACTCATTGTATAACAGTGTGGCAGTGCTTGATATCGGAATCGCCTATGAAGGGGATATCCAATACGCGGAAAAGGTGCTTCAGGAGTATTTGGAAACGACGCCTGCCAAGTATGAAGAGCTTGTGAAGGCACCTGAGCTGCTGGGTGTCCAGCAATTCGCCGCCTCGGAGGTCATCCTCAGGATCGTCGCCGAAACGTTGCCGATGAAGCATTGGTATATCGGACGGCAGCTGCGCAAGGACATCAAGCTTATCCTTGATGAACATGGCATTGAAATCCCATTCCCAAGGATGGTCATGTACTCCAGGCAAGAAGGCGGGCAGCAAAAAGAATTAGGAAAATAAAGGGGGGTTGCAATTGGAACACGAATTCCAACTGAATGATGTTGTCGAAATGAAAAAACCACATCCTTGCGGCACGAATAAGTGGAGAATCATCCGCCTAGGCATGGATATCCGAATCAAATGTGAGGGCTGCCAGCATAGTGTTTTGATCCCGCGGAAAGAATTCACGAGGAAAGTGAAGAAGGTTTTATCAAGGCAGGAAGAATAAATCCTGCTTCTTTTTTTTGCCTGATTGTATTATCCTAGTTTCAAGATAGAGATTTTTAGGGGGGATGTGGAAGTGGCACCAGTGCACCATTCAGCATGTCCATTAAATTGCTGGGATAGCTGCGGTTTCGTTGTCACCGTTGAGGCTGGAAAGGTAGCGAAAGTCGAGGGGAATCCCGACCACCCGGTTACACAGGGGAAGATTTGCGGCCGCGGGCGGATGCTTGAAAAGCGTGCGAATTCCCCGGAACGGCTCCTGCATCCCTTGAAAAAAGAGGCGGATGGGTTCCATCCGATCCCGTGGGGCCAGGCACTCGATGAAATAGCTGAAAGGCTATCCTATTATAAAAAAACTTACGGAACGACTTCTATACTGCATAGCCATGACTATGCCAACAGCGGCCTGCTGTCGAATTTGGACAGCCGTTTCTTCAATCTGTATGGCGGCGTGACCGAATTGACGGGTTCGATTTGCTGGGGTTCGGGAATCGAGGCGCAAAGCTGGGATTTCGGGGATGCATATAGCCATGCCCCTGAGGACCTTGCCAACAGCAGGCATGTCGTAATCTGGGGCAGGAATGCCGCCCGGACGAACATGCATCTCTACCAAAAGCTGCAATCTGTTAAGAAGAACGGCACAAAAATCTATGTCATCGATCCAATTTTCAACGCGACCGCGAAGCTGGCGGATGAGTATATCTCTATCAAGCCGGGATTCGATGGCCTCCTGGCTGCTGGCGTCATGAAAGAAATGCTGCGCCTTGGGCTGCAGGATCAGGGATTTTTAACGGACCATACAGTCGGCTTCGATGATTTGAAAGCACTGCTAGATGGCGTTTCACTGCAATATATCAGTGAAGTAACTGAGGTTCCGGCCGAAACAATCACTCATCTGGCCCATGTGTACGCTGACCGACCTGTATCAAGCATCATCGGGCTTGGGATGCAGCGCTACCGGAACGGCGGCAATACAATCAGGCTGATCGATGCCCTGGTGGCGGTCAGCGGCAATATCGGCATTCCCGGCGGCGGCGCCAACTATGCGAACAGGCAGGTTGGGCAAAGCTTCAATTATGGCGTTCTTGGCATGCCTTCACAAAAGAAGTCCTATCGTTCCTTCACGATGATGCAGCAGGCGGAAGGAATTTTATCTGCAATCGATCCGGAAATCAAAATGGCAATTGTCACCTGTGGCAACCCGCTGACCCAGATACCGGATACGAACAAGGCCAAGGCCGCTTTTTCGGCGCTTGAGACGGTTGTCGTCATCGATCAATATATAACGGACACGGCATTGCTCGCGGATTATGTGCTACCGTCTGCAGCTGTTTTTGAAGTCGAAGATGTATATTATTCATCGATGTACCATCATTATGTGAATCACGGGCCTAAGCTTGTTGAACCGCCGGGAGAAGCGAAGCCGGATTCCTGGATCTGGGCCCAGCTGGCTAAACGGCTGGGTTTTGGCGAAGAATTTTCACACAGCCGCGAGGAATTCCTGGAAATGGGGTTGTCATCCCTGGAAGAAAAGGGCATTACGCTTGAAAAACTGCGGACGGAAAAATTCATGGAGCTGCCTGTCGACAAAATCCCGTGGAGCGACAGAAGCTTCAAAACGCCAAGCAGCAAATTCGAATTCACTTCTTCGAAGACAGCGGATGGAGCGATCAAGCTGTCGTTGCCCGATGAAACGAAATGGACCAATCCGGAGCTGGCAAGGAAATATCCTTATTCATTGCTCTCGATCCATCCGTTGCGTTCCAATCACTCGCAGCATTATCAGCTGTTCAGCCAGACTCCTTATGTGAAAGTCGAAATCGCTGAAAGCGTGGCTCGGGAAAAAGACTTGAGAAACGGAGAGCAGGTACGGGTGTGGAATGACAGGGGTGAAATCAAAGGGTATATCTCTGTCCTGAAAAATGCCCATCCAGGGACCATCAATATCGATGAGGGCCTGAGCGCAAGGTTCGGCGGGTCCGTCAACCAGCTGACCTCAAGCAGGGTATCGGATAACGGACTCGGCAGCACTCTCTATGACTGCCTTGTGGATATTGAAAAAGTGGAAACGGAATAGCAGGCAGCCGCGCTTCTCTAAAGGGCGCGGCTTTGCTTGTTTGAGGTCAAGAACCGGGCTTGTCTTTTCAGCGGCGAATCTCTATAATTGTGGGAGGCAAAATCGTTTTAAAATATAGAATGATTCCAGCTTGCATAGATACATTTTTAATAAATTGAGGAGTGACATGGATGGCTTTAACAGCAGGTATTGTCGGTCTTCCGAACGTTGGGAAATCGACTTTGTTCAATGCGATCACACAGGCAGGGGCGGAGTCTGCGAACTATCCGTTCTGCACAATCGACCCAAACGTCGGAATCGTTGAGGTTCCCGACCACCGTTTAACAAAATTGACTGAGCTTGTCCAGCCGAAGAAAACGGTGCCGACAGCTTTCGAATTTACTGATATCGCCGGGATTGTAAAAGGAGCAAGCAAAGGGGAGGGGCTCGGGAACAAGTTCCTTTCCCATATCCGCCAGGTAGACGCGATCTGCCAGGTGGTGCGCTGCTTCGCTGATGAGAACATCACTCACGTTGCAGGAAAAGTAGACCCTGTAGCCGATATTGAAGTCATCAACCTGGAATTGATCCTTGCCGACCTTGAATCGGTCGAAAAAAGAATCGGCCGTGTCGAAAAGCTTGCCAAGCAAAAGGACAAGGAGGCTTCCTTCGAATTGCCGATCCTGATCCGGCTCCGCGAGGCGTTTGAAGCGGAAAAGCCAGCTCGGGCGGTTGAATTCACGGATGAAGAGATGAAGGTCGTCAAGCAAATGCATTTGCTGACAATCAAGCCGATGCTTTACGTTGCGAATGTCGGCGAAGAGGATGTTGCCGATCCAAGCAGCAATGAATATGTCCAGAAGGTCCGCGAATTCGCGGAAACGGATAATGCGGAAGTCATCGTCGTTTGCGCGAAAATAGAGGAAGAAATCGCGGAGCTTGAAGGCGAAGAGAAAGAAATGTTCCTCGAAGAGCTAGGAATCGAAGAATCCGGGTTGGATCAATTGATCCGCGCGGCATACAGTCTTCTTGGACTGGCGACTTATTTCACCGCTGGTGTCCAGGAAGTCCGGGCATGGACTTTCCGCCAGGGCATGAAGGCCCCTCAATGTGCTGGGATCATCCATTCCGACTTCGAACGCGGCTTCATCCGCGCTGAAACTGTCCATTACGATGATCTGCTTGCTGCTGGCTCCATGACAGCCGCGAAGGAAGCAGGCAAAGTACGCCTTGAAGGAAAAGACTATGAAGTAAAAGACGGAGATATCATCCACTTCCGTTTTAATGTATGATTCAACAGCCCTGCAGTTTTCCCTGCAGGGTTTTTTTCAGTGGGAAAATTAACACTTCCTTAACGCATGCTTCATCTGCGGCAAATAAAGTTGATTTACGATAGGAAAGAAGAAGCTGATAAAAGGAGGATGTTCATGGAACGGACGAAGCTCTGGATTACCAAATACGATGAATCCTGGTATTATTTTTGCAATCGCTGGCCAGCCAGCCTTGTCCACTTTTTCAAGTGGATCACCCATCTTGGCGGTTCAAGGGTGACCGTCGGCATTCAGGCAGCCTTCTTGTTCTTTGCCCCACTTTCGTGGCGGGAAGTGGCAGTCGCGGCTACACTTTCCCTCGTCATCAGCCATTTGATCATGGCCGCAATCAAAAAAATGGTCAGGCGTATCCGTCCATATCTTGCCTTGCCCGAAGCAAAAGTCCACGGGTACCGGTTTAAGGACCACTCCTTCCCGTCTGGACATGCAACCGCAATTTTTTCGTTAGTGTCCACCTATATTTATTTCTTTCCCTTCCTCGCGCCAGCCTTGCTGCCTGTGGCCTTCCTCGTCGCTTTTTCACGAGTGGTCCTCGGTGTCCATTACCCGAGCGATGTAGCAGCAGGCGCCATTCTAGGTATGCTGGCGGCTGTTATGGTAAGTTCATTATTTTAAGCAGCTATTCTATCCGCATTTACCCCATTTGGATTCCCCGCTGCCGGCACGATTTCCAGTACCGGGATAGGGTAAATCACAAATTGTTTGTCTTACGATAGATCCGGATGGAGCGTCTGAAAATGGTTGAAAGAACGGAAAGAAGACTCCCGTCCGGATAGCCGCCGGCTGCACGGAAACAGAGGCCTTGTATAAGTGATTGGAAGAAAAGAGACAAGCTTCATCGCGATCTTAAGGCGATGATTTTTTTGTTCCAAAAAAGGCGAACATATGTTAGTATTTAGATATCGGGTTTGTATATGGGACACTATATGTCAACCGTTTGAAAAGCCATTGCTTTTGAAAAAAGTGTATGATATAATTTTACCTTGTGAGTAATGAATAATTATTCCTTGCCCTTTCATTAGGGCCGTTTAGACCAGAAGGAGGTGACAGTGATGAGAAAGTACGAAGTTATGTACATCATCCGCCCAAATATTGAAGATGAAGCTAAAAAGGCTCTTATTGAGCGTTTCAGTGGAATTTTGACAGAAAACGGTGCGGAAATTGCAGAGACTAAAGACTGGGGCAAGCGCCGTCTTGCTTACGAAATCAATGATTTCCGCGATGGCTACTACCAGCTTCTTAAGGTGAATGCTGAACCAGCGGCAGTTGAGGAGTTTTCCCGCCTTGCCAAGATCAGCGAAGATATCATTCGCCACATCGTTATTAAAGAAGAAGAATAAAAATTAGACATAAACTTTCAGCTTACGTTCCACGTGGAACAGGGCTGGAGGGAAGGAGTTGATTCTGATGATGAATCGTGTCATTCTAGTCGGCCGTTTGACTAAGGATCCTGAATTGCGCTTCACACCGAATGGAGTCGCTGTTGCGACTTTCACTCTTGCCGTAAACCGTACGTTTACCAACCAGCAAGGTGAGAGGGAAGCTGATTTCATTAACTGTGTGGTATGGCGACGCCAAGCTGAAAATGTTGCCAACTTCCTGAAGAAAGGCAGCCTAGCAGGTGTTGACGGACGCATCCAGACCCGAAATTATGAGGGACAAGATGGTAAGCGTGTATACGTTACAGAAGTTCTGGCTGAGAATGTTCAGTTCCTTGAACCAAAGGGTCAAACTTCAGACAGGGATAGCAGCTATTCCCGCCAGACTGATCAAAGCTCCCCGTTTGGGAATCAGAATCAGAATCAACGCCAAAATACAGGCTATACAAAAGTAGATGAAGATCCATTTGCAGGTGGCGGCCAGATCGACATTTCAGATGATGATCTTCCATTCTAATATCGACTCGGACGATTAGATAAAGCACAGCAAGGAGGGAAATGACCATGGCAATGGGTGGACGCAGAGGCGGACGCGCGAAGCGCCGCAAAGTTTGCTATTTCACAGCGAACGGAATCACTCACATCGACTACAAAGATGTGGATTTGCTCAAAAAATTCATCTCTGAGCGCGGTAAGATTTTACCACGTCGTGTAACTGGAACCAGCGCTAAATATCAGCGTAAATTGACAGTTGCAATCAAACGTTCTCGTCAAATGGCATTACTGCCATACGTTTCAGGCGAATAATGTTCGGACATAGAAGGCAGCGGGTGTTACCCGCTGCCTTTTAATTTTCATTAGGAAGCCCTGCAGCGATTGATTTTCCCAATAGCTGAACCCCTCCTTATGCTGACTGCCCCATGGCCTGACTCCGGTAAAGCCAATCGGCGGGTTTCCTTTATGCAGAAGATTGCACTTCGGTTGATTGTCGAGTCCATTGTGGCTAAAATAATGGTTATCGGTTATTTTTACTTTCAGGAACCGGATTACCGTCTAGCTCCGGCGCCATGACTTTGAAGGCGCTGTGCTTTACGCATGAAGAGGTGTAATATGAAAAATACATACAAACTAACACAAGGAGCCATCCTGCTGGCGATATTCGCTGTCCTGCTGCTCATCACGCTCTATGTCCCAATTCTCGGTTCCGTGCTGAATCTGTTCCTGGCGCTGCCATTTTTGTTGTTCGGCGCGAAATATGACTGGAAAAGCACAGCAGTTTTTACCGTCGCAGCCATCCTCCTCTCAATGATTCTTGGGTCGATATTCGCTATCCCGCTTGCGCTCACATATGGCATTTCAGGTGCAGTGATGGGAGTGATGATCCGGGAAGAAAAAAGCAGGATTAGCATAACTGCGGCAGGGGGCGCAGCTTTTCTCATTAATCTGGTAGTGGTCTATGCAGTGTCCGTTGCGCTTTTTAACATGAATTTCATCCAGGAAACATTTGAGATGATGCGTGCCTCGTTTGAAAAATCCCTCGAAATCTTGAAAGGGTTGGGACAGGCTCCGGATGAAAACTATATCAAGCAGTTCCGTGAAGCGTTCGGAATGCTGGAGACCCTGGTGCCAAGCTTTTTTGTCATGATATCGTTCTTTGCGGTATTTTTGATCCAATTAGTCTCTTTTCCGTTTTTGAAACGTTTCGGCATCGAGACTCCTAAATGGAAGCCATTCAGGGAACTGGTCCTGCCAAAAAGTGTTTTATGGTATTATTTATTTACGATGCTGGCCTTGATGATCATGAGGCCTGAAGAGGGAACGTATTGGTTCTGGGCACTGGTGAATCTGTCCTTCATCCTTCAGGCGCTGATGGTGGTCCAGGGGATATCGTTCATCTTTTATATTACCCATGCAAAAAAATACCCTAAAGCTCTGCCAATCATAGTAGTTGTCCTTCTGTTCCTGCTTCCATATATGCTTTCCATCGTAAGGATATTAGGTATAATTGATTTAGGATTCGATTTGAGAAAACGTCTTGAAGAGAAGTAACCAGAAATAACTGCTTTAGGAGCTGAGCACATGCCTTCTTATTTAGAGAGGCGGCAAATACGTTATCCACTATATGGATTAATGGCCGTTACACTGGTGCTTATTGGATTCCTGTCCTACTATAACTGGATCGCGGGGGCAGCAGGATTCATTCTCACTGGCCTGTTGATATATCTTATTTTTCAAGTGAACCACAAGATAAAGCAAGAGATGGAAGCGTATATCTCCACCTTGTCCTACCGGGTAAAAAAAGTCGGCGAAGAAGCGCTGATGGAAATGCCAATCGGGATCATGCTGATCAATGATGAATATTATATCGAGTGGACAAATCCATTCATCGCATCCTGCTTCCAGGAAGACACCCTTGTAGGAAGGTCTCTGTATGATGTGGCGGATTCTGTGGTGCCATTGATCAAGCAAGAGGTTGAAACGGAAATCGTCTCCCTGCATGACCGCAAATTCAGGGTCATCCATAAACCGGAAGAGCGGCTTCTCTACTTTTTCGACGTGACCGAACAAGCGGAAATCGAAAAGATGTACCATGACGAAAGAACCGTCATTTCAATCATTTACCTTGATAACTATGAAGATTTGACCCAGGGGATGGATGACCAGACGAAAAGCAGCTTGAATAGCCTGGTGACCTCGATCCTGAATAAATGGGCAACGAATAATGGTGTATTTTTCAAGCGTGTGTCCTCAGAAAGATTCATTGCCGTGTTCAGTGAGCGGATCCTCCATCAGCTGGAAAAAGGGAAGTTTTCGATCCTGGATGAAGTAAGGGAGACAACCTCGAAGCAGAATGTGCCGCTCACCCTTAGCATCGGTGTCGGTACAGGGTCGGCATCGCTTCCTGAGCTTGGCACGCTGGCACAATCCAGCCTTGACCTTGCATTAGGGCGGGGAGGCGACCAGGTGGCGATCAGGCAGCCGAATGGAAAAGTAAAGTTCTATGGTGGAAAGACGAACCCGGTCGAAAAACGGACAAGGGTGAGAGCGCGAGTCATTTCACATGCCCTGAAGGAACTCGTCCTTCGGAGCGACAAGGTGCTGATCATGGGCCACAAACATCCGGACATGGATTCAATTGGGGCTGCAATCGGCATTTTGAAGGTCGCACAAATGAATAAGCGTGAAGGATACATTATTTTCAATAAGAATGAGATCGATACCAGCGTTTATCGTTTGATGAAAGAAATCAAACAAAATGAAGAACTGTATTCCAGGTTCATCTCATCAGAACAGGCCTATGAAATTGCTACGGACGACACATTGCTGGTCGTTGTCGATACACATAAACCATCGCTCGTCATTGATGAGCGGCTGCTGAACCGGATCGACAATGTCGTCGTCATCGACCACCATCGGAGAAGCGAGGATTTCATCAAGAACCCTCTGCTTGTCTATATGGAGCCGTATGCCTCGTCGACAGCGGAGCTCGTCACGGAACTGCTCGAATACCAGCCGAAGAACAACAGCAAGCTCCAGATGCTCGAAGCGACCGCCTTGCTCGCGGGCATCATCGTCGATACGAAAAGCTTCACATTACGGACCGGGTCGCGGACATTCGATGCTGCATCCTACTTGCGCAGCCACGGCGCTGATACCGTCCTTGTCCAGAAATTCCTGAAGGAAGACATCGATACGTATCTGAAAAGAGCAAAAATCATTGAGAATGTTTATTTATACCGGAATGGCATCGTCATTTCGAAAGGGAAAGAAGATATCGAATGCGACCAGGTGCTGATTGCTCAGGCAGCTGATACCTTGCTGACGATGGATGGAGTCGCGGCAGCATTCGTCATTTCGAAAAAGCCCGATGACTCCATCGGGATCAGCGCAAGGTCTCTTGGCGAAGTGAATGTCCAGGTCATCATGGAGCATTTAGAAGGTGGAGGGCACCTGACCAATGCCGCCACCCAATTATACGACGTGTCTTTGGATGAGGCCGAGGACATGCTGAGAAACGCCATCGATGAATACTTAGAAGGGGGACAAAAGGAATGAAAGTCATTTTCTTGAAAGATGTCAAAGGCAAAGGCAAAAAAGGCGAGGTCAAAAATGTGGCGGATGGCTATGCACATAACTTCCTGATCAAGCAAGGCCTGGCTGTCGAAGCGAGCCAGAGCGCATTAAGCTCCTTGAAAGCCCAGCAGAAAAAAGAAGAGAAGCTGGCAGCAGAAGAATTGGAGCAGGCGAAAAAGCTTAAAGAAACACTTGAGAAGACCACTGTCGAGCTCACTGCCAAGTCAGGGGAAGACGGCAGGCTGTTCGGCTCGATCACAAGCAAGCAAATTGCCGAAGAACTCCAGAAAGGGCATGGAATCAAGCTTGACAAGAGAAAAATCGAGCTTGAAGACGCCATCCGTTCCCTTGGTTATACAAAGGTGCCTGTCAAGCTCCATAAGGACGTCCAGGCCACTTTGAATGTGCATGTAAAAGAAGGAAAATAAATTAAAGTTCCATCTAGTCATAAACATGATAAACTAATATAGTTAAGGAAAATGGTGATCGGTCATAGCTGGTCACTTTTTTTCAGTTAAGGCGAAGGCGAATCAGCGCCAAATAAGGGAACGCTCCCGCGGAAACGGTGAGGCATAGGCAGCCGTCTGCGGAAACAATGAACCGGGCGCTAGTGAAAAAGAGAGATACCATTGTAAGGGGGCAGGCAGATGAGTGAGTTATATGCGGACAGACTTCCGCCTCAGAATACCGAAGCGGAACAGGCCGTGCTAGGTGCGATTTTTTTTGAACCATCGGCTTTGACTCTTGCTTCGGAAATTTTGATCCCTGAAGATTTTTACCGTGCGGCGCACCAAAAAATCTTCAATGTCATGCTCGAATTGAATGACAGCGGAAAAGCAATCGACCTGGTAACGGTGGCGGAGGAGCTGGCATCATCCAAGCTGATCGAGGATGTTGGCGGCGTAAGCTATTTGAGTGAATTGGCTGCATCCGTCCCTACTGCAGCGAACATAGAATATTATGCTAGAATCGTAGAAGAGAAGTCTTTGCTCAGAAGGCTGATCCGTACAGCTTCGGGCATTGTCGAAGATGGCTACATGCGCGAGGATGAAGTGGAAACCCTTCTCAGCGAAGCAGAAAAGAGCATCATGGAGGTTGCCCAGCGCAAGAATGCAGGAGCGTTCCATGATATAAAAGATGTACTGGTAAGGACTTACGATAACATCGAAGAAATGCATAACCGCAAAGGGGATATCACTGGCCTCGAGACAGGTTTCACAGAGCTGGACAGAATGACAGCCGGCTTCCAGCGAAACGACCTGATCATTGTCGGTGCCCGTCCTTCCGTTGGTAAAACAGCTTTCGCGTTGAACATAGCCCAAAATGTCGCGAAGAAAACAGGAGAAAATGTCGCGATCTTCAGTCTCGAGATGGGAGCTGAGCAGCTCGTCATGCGTATCCTTTGTGCGGAAGGGAACATCGATGCCCAGAGGCTCCGTACAGGGTCCCTGACAGATGAGGACTGGGGAAAGCTTACCATGGCCATGGGGAGCCTATCCAACGCGGGAATTTACATCGATGATACACCTGGTGTCCGGATCACTGACATCCGCTCAAAGTGCCGGCGTTTGAAACAGGAGCGCGGCCTGGGAATGATCCTGATCGACTATCTGCAGCTCATCCTCGGGAGCGGCCGAGCCGGTGAAAACCGCCAGCAGGAAGTTTCCGAAATTTCCCGTTCCCTGAAGCAGCTGGCGCGTGAACTTGAAGTGCCGGTCATCGCTCTGTCGCAGCTCTCCCGTGGTGTCGAGCAGCGGCAGGACAAACGGCCAATGATGTCAGATATCCGTGAATCCGGTAGCATCGAGCAGGATGCTGACATTGTCGCATTCCTGTACCGTGATGACTATTACGACAAAGAATCCGAAAACAAGAACATCATCGAAATCATCATCGCAAAACAGCGTAACGGCCCGGTAGGAACGGTCCAGCTCGCGTTTGTGAAGGAATATAATAAGTTCGTGAACCTTGAGCAGCGCTACGATGCATCATCCGTGCCGCCAGGGGCATAATGAGGATTAATCCAGGATGGATTAATCCTTTTTTTTGATAAAAATTCCAGGAATTTTTATCCGGAAATGCAGGAAGATGCTCTTATTTTTTACGAACGAATATATTAAATTGATATTAAATGTTCGTGTTTTATTGACTTTCCACCTGAAATACTGGTAAGCTTTATATGTTCAAAACGGAAAAATCAAACGGATACCTTTGGAGGTGCATTTTTATATGTCATCAGTAGTCGTAGTTGGAACACAATGGGGAGATGAAGGAAAAGGAAAGATCACCGATTTCCTATCAGAAAATGCGGAGGTCATCGCCCGTTACCAGGGTGGGAATAACGCTGGCCACACTATCAAGTTCAATGGTGAAACATATAAACTGCATTTGATTCCATCCGGAATTTTTTATAAGGATAAAATCAGCGTGATCGGCAACGGCATGGTTGTGGATCCAAAAGCGCTCGTCAAAGAACTTGCTTACCTTCATGACAAAGGCATATCGACGGATAACCTGCGGATCAGCAATCGCGCCCATGTCATCCTTCCTTACCACCTGAAGCTCGATGAAGTCGAAGAAGCAAGCAAGGGAGCGAATAAGATCGGCACGACGAAAAAAGGGATCGGCCCTGCTTACATGGACAAGGCAGCGCGGATCGGCATCCGCATCGCCGACCTGCTTGACCGTGAAGTATTCGAGGAGAAGCTCGCCCGCAATCTTGAGGAAAAAAACCGCCTGCTTGAGCGAATCTATGAAACCGAAGGCTTCAAAATCGAAGATATTCTCGATGAATATTATGGGTACGGACAGCAGATCAAGGAATATGTCCAGGATACTTCAGTTGTCCTGAATGATGCGCTTGACGAAGGACGCCGCGTGCTGTTTGAGGGAGCACAGGGAGTCATGCTCGATATCGACCAGGGTACATATCCATTTGTCACTTCCTCCAACCCAGTTGCCGGCGGTGTGACAATCGGTTCAGGGGTAGGGCCAACGAAAATCACCCATATCGTCGGCGTTTGCAAGGCTTATACCACACGTGTCGGCGATGGTCCATTCCCGACAGAGCTTAACAATGAAACTGGCGATCAAATCCGCGAAGTCGGCCGGGAATATGGCACGACAACAGGGCGTCCGCGCCGTGTCGGCTGGTTTGACAGCGTTGTCGTCCGCCATGCGCGCCGTGTCAGCGGAATCACCGACCTTTCATTGAACTCGATTGATGTTTTGACTGGTATTGAAACGTTGAAAATTTGTGTCGCGTATCGCCATAATGGAAAAGTCATGGAAGAGTTCCCGGCCAGCCTCAAGATTCTTGCAGAATGCGAACCGGTATATGAAGAACTGCCAGGCTGGACAGAAGACATCACAGGCTGCAAATCACTGGATGAGCTTCCAGAGAACGCAAGGCACTATCTCGAGCGCGTATCCCAGCTGACAGGCATCCCGTTATCCATTTTCTCTGTCGGACCTGACCGCACGCAAACAAATGTCGTCCGCAGCCCATGGAGATCCTGATAGTAAGCAAGATAAAAAACCCCCGCCAACAGTGAGTTTGGCGGGGGTTTTTAGATGGAATGATCAGGCTCCGGATGGGGGAAAACCGTTGAAAATTTCCAGTTTGCGATATTTCGACAAATTCCTGCGGAATCCCTTCGGCTGGCTTCCATTTACTCGATAGATAAAAAAATTGGAACCCACAATCCTCCCACATATTGTAAGGGAACCACCGGACGACCCACAATTCCAGCAAGAAAAGAATAAAAAACTAAAAAAATTGAAAAAAGGATGTACAAATAGCAATTTATTATGTTAATATAAACAACGTTGTCACCAATTCGACAAATTATGATATGGAATGTTCCACGAATCATAAAAATGAGCCATTAGCTCAGTCGGCAGAGCACGATCGAATATGCTCCCTGAGAAGCTTCAGCACACCTGCCGAGATGCATCTTGGATAGGCTTCCTGAGGCAGGGGTGTCAACTACGAGCTGAGCAGAATGAATTACATTCCAGATTCATAGAAACAGCGATAGTCAGTGCAAATTAAACAGGCAGAGCAGATGCGAAAAGCAAAAAAAGCTGTGGAGTCCAAGCTAATATTAAATAATATCGAGAGCCATTAGCTCAGTCGGTAGAGCAGATTGCTCACTTCTCTGAGGATTCTTCCCTGGCAATCTGCGAGGAAGACCGTAAGGTCTTTCGAGCATCGTAGAAGCGAAAAGCAAAAAAAAGCTGTGGAGTCCAAGCTAAGTATTAAATAATATCGAGAGCCATTAGCTCAGTCGGTAGAGCAGATTGTTCACTTCTCTGAGGATCCTTCCCTGGCAATCTGCGAGGAAGACCGTAAGGTCTTTCGAGCATCGTAGAAGCGAAAAGCAAAAAAAAAGCTGTGGAGCCCAAGCTAATATTAAATAATATCGAGAGCCATTAGCTCAGTCGGTAGAGCATCTGACTTTTAATCAGAGGGTCGAAGGTTCGAGTCCTTCATGGCTCACCATTTCCATCATAATCAGGCCCCTTGGTCAAGCGGTTAAGACACCGCCCTTTCACGGCGGTAACACGGGTTCGAATCCCGTAGGGGTCACTTACATATAGATTTTGAATTTCCGTATTAATACGGCTCAGTAGCTCAGTCGGTAGAGCAAAGGACTGAAAATCCTTGTGTCGGCGGTTCGATTCCGTCCTGAGCCATTAAAAAAGGGAGCGTGTCGAAAGGACATGTTCCTTTTTTTGTAATCTTTTTGTAATCTCACTGATAATTTCACTATTCATCATTCGACAATGGTGTAAAATAAAAAAAGTTCAGGTATTATGCTCCAAAAGTAGGAGAATAACCTGAATATACCTGGGTTTTTGGCTTATTTCCAATTAAAAAAAGGGGACTTTTGGTGATGGTATATTACCAATTGTTTTACATTAATCGTAATAAAATGTCAGCTATTATACATTTTTGTTACATAATGAATACTCGTATTCTCACTAAATCATTTTATGGTAAAGTATAGAAGTACGTTTTTTCTTATCGTGGTTAAATAGTACTATATTTTTACAATTGTGTTTGACCTGGTTTAGGAGGATCAGAATGAAGAGTTTAAAACAGAAGCTGTCCAATCTAACGGGCAAAACAACAAGAGAGTACAAACCGGCAATCAAAAAGTCATTCATTGCTGCATTGACAGTGGCAGCCTTGTCCTTTTCAGCAGAGGGAGCTGCACATGCAGGCGAGTCTGACTTGACAACCGTATATTATGTATATTTAGAAGATGACTTTGTAGGAACCGTGGCTGATAAGACAGAAGTTGAAAAGCTATTGGACGAAAAGCTTGCAGCCGTCAAGAACGAGCATAAGGACCTGAACGTGGACCTTGGCCTTGATGTGTCTTTTGTTCCTGAGCAAGTTTTCCGCTCTGCAGCAAAAACGGATTCAGGAAAAGTGCTGGAACAGCTCAATAGCGAGATGGATGTCCAGGCGGAAGCAGCCGCTATCGTGATTGGCAATCAGCCTGTAGCTTACCTGAAGGATGAAGCCGCATCCAGGGAAGTCATCAAAAAGCTGATGCTTGAATATGTTTCAGAAAAAGAATTAGCTGATGTGGAGAACAGAAAGAAATCTCCTAATCTTCCAATACCCGAACTGAAAGAAAATGAAACTCGCATATTAGACGTACGACTATCGGAGAATGTTTCATATTCCTCTGAAAAAGTTGATCCAAAGCAAGTTTTATCCGTTGAAGAAGCAATCAAACTGCTTAAGAAAGGTACGTTGGAAGAGAAGAAATACAAAGTAAAAGATGGCGATGTCCTTGGAAGCATTGCAAATTCCCATAACCTGAAGCTTCAGGAACTGCTTTCCTTGAATGGCAATTTAAAAGAGGATGCTGTTTTGAAGCCGGGGACAGAGCTGAATGTAACCGTCCTTAAGCCTTTTGTCGAAGTCATCGTGGAACGCCAGGCATACGTGAAGGAAGATATGGCCTTCAAGAAAGAAGTCGTCAAGGATTCTTCCATGCCTAAAGGCGAGACGAAGAAAAAGCAGGAAGGCAAGAACGGCGTGAAAGGTGTCGTCTATACGACATCCGAGAAAAACGGCCAGGTAACCAAAAAAGAAGCGATCAAAACAGAAGTGCTTCAGGAGCCGGTTGATGAAATCACTGTGAAGGGCACGAAGGTCATTCCTTCCCGCGGAGACGGAAGCTTTGTTTGGCCTGCATCCGGAGGCTATATATCCAGCAAGATGGGCTACCGCTGGGGAAAAATGCATAAAGGAATCGACATTGCGAGGCCAAGTAACCATACAATCAAGGCAGCGGATAACGGAGTCGTCGTATCTGCAGGCTATGATGGCGGCTATGGCAACAAAGTCGTCATCGACCACAGGAATGGATACCGCACGGTGTATGCACACCTTGCGTCCATATCAGTAAGTGCCGGCCAGACTGTGCAGGGAGGCTCCAAAATCGGCGTCATGGGACGTACAGGCGATTCAACAGGAGTCCACCTTCACTTTGAAGTCTACCAAAACGGCAAACTGATCGATCCATTGACGAAACTTCGATAATAAATTAATCCTGAACTAAGTCTCTAGCAATCTAGGGACTTTTTTCTTTTATGGCAGGTTGGATTTTCTTTTCAAGGGGTGGATTGGTACAATTGGAAGAGAAGAATCGCAGGAATGGCAACGGATGAATTTCGTTTTTTGCCGATATACAGTAAAATAGATAAGATAGCATTGAAAATAGACAGAAAAAGATGAATAGATGGTTACTATTTGGCTAAAAAAGGAGAATTGGTATGGAGAAAAAGATCTTAGTTGTAGATGACGAGAAACCCATTGCTGATATTTTGCAGTTCAATCTAAAAAAAGAGGGCTATGAAGTACATTGTGCCTATGACGGAAATCAGGCCATCGAAATGGTCGAGGAAATCCAGCCAGATTTGATCCTCCTCGATATCATGCTCCCAATGCGCGATGGCATGGAAGTGTGCCGTGAAGTCCGCAAGAAATATGAAATGCCGATCATCATGCTGACGGCAAAAGACTCTGAAATTGATAAGGTCCTTGGGCTTGAGCTTGGTGCGGATGATTATGTCACAAAGCCTTTCAGCACAAGGGAATTAATTGCCCGTGTCAAAGCGAACCTGCGCCGCCATCAGCACAATGCGGCTAAAACGGATGAAGAGGATGAATCGAATGAAATCACGATCGGTTCGCTGACCATCCATCCTGACGCTTATGTCGTATCAAAAAGAGGAGAGACAATCGAACTGACTCACCGGGAATTCGAGCTGCTCCATTATCTTGCCAAACATATCGGACAAGTCATGACAAGGGAACACCTTCTCCAGACTGTGTGGGGATATGATTATTACGGCGATGTCCGAACGGTTGACGTTACTGTACGGCGCCTCCGGGAAAAAATCGAAGACAATCCTAGCCACCCAACCTGGATTGTGACAAGGCGAGGGGTAGGCTACTATCTGCGAAACTCTGAACAGGAATAAGGTGCCAGAATGAAAAAAGTTGGTTTTTTTCGATCGATCCACCTGAAGTTCGTGATTATTTACGTTCTGCTGATCCTGGTTGCGATGCAGATCATTGGCGTGTACTTTGTCCGCAAATTGGAAACGACACTGATGACGAATTACCAGAATTCTGTCAAACAACGGGTGAATCTGCTTGTCTATGATATCCAGGAAGAGATGGTAAAGGAGCGCGGAAAAGAGGATCCGACCAAGGAAGATGCCATCAGAGAGATTTTAAAAGGCTATAGGTCCTCGGATATATCCGAGATAAGGGTGATTGATGGCGGAAGCTTCAAGATCCTTGGCACTTCGAATTCGAACAACCAGGGGATTGTCGGCCAGAGGACGCCAGACCTGAAAATCAAACGCTCCATCGTTTTTGAAGAGGATGAAGACGCCATCCAGATGGACAAGAAGAGCACCAAAAGGGTTTGGGTGCTTTCAACGCCAATCATGCATAACAACGAAGCGATTGGCGCTGTCTATCTGGTGGCGAAAGTGGAAAATATTTTTTCCCAGATGAAGGATATCAATAAAATCCTGGCTACCGGGACGGCAATCGCCTTGATTTTCACCGCAATTCTCGGTATATTGCTGGCCCAGACCATCACAAGGCCAATCTCGGATATGCGCAAACAGGCATTGGCGATGACGAGAGGGAACTTCTCCCGGAAGGTCAAAGTATATGGATATGACGAAATTGGCCAACTGGCCCTGACTTTCAATAACCTGACAAAAAAGCTCCAGGAAGCCCAGGCAACGACTGAGGGAGAAAAACGGAAGCTTTCTTCTGTCATTTCGCATATGACGGACGGCGTCATTTCCACTGACCGTAAAGGGAGGATCATCCTGATTAACGCACCAGCAGAGGAGATGCTGGGTGTTTCACGTGAAACAGTGCTTTCACAGCCAATCGTGTCTGTTCTCGGACTCGATGAGGACTACACTTTCGATGATTTGCTGCAGGAAAAAGATTCGATCATCCTGGATTACAGCACGAAAGGCAAACCGTTCATTTTGCGTGCCAACTTTTCTGTCATTCAAAAGGAAAGCGGGTTTGTCAACGGATTGATTGCCGTACTCTATGATGTCACGGAACAAGAAAAAATCGACATGGAGAGGCGCGAGTTCGTTGCCAATGTATCACATGAATTGCGTACGCCTTTGACAACGATGCGCAGCTACCTGGAGGCACTGGCCGAAGGAGCGTGGAAGGACGAAGAAATCGCACCGAATTTCCTTGAAACGACCCGGAATGAGACGGAGCGGATGATTCGCCTTGTCAATGACTTGCTCCAGCTTTCGAGGATGGACAGTGTTGACTACCGGCTTTCTAAAGAATGGGTGAATTTCCCGGTTTTTTTCAACCGGATCATTGACCGGTTCGAGATGACAAAAAGCCAGTATGTCACATTTGTCCGCGAAGTGGATGAGGATGCTATTTTTGTGGAAATCGACGAGGATAAAATTACGCAGGTACTCGATAATATCATTTCAAATGCGATGAAGTATTCGCCAGAAGGCGGAACCATCACCTTCCGGACAGAACTTTCCGAGGATAAAATCACCCTCAGCATTTCCGATGAAGGCGTAGGGATACCAAAGGATAATCTGGAGAAAATTTTCGACCGTTTTTATCGGGTTGACAAGGCAAGGACAAGGAAGCTTGGCGGAACAGGACTCGGCCTGGCGATTGCAAAGGAAATGGTCAACGCCCATGGCGGGGAAATTTGGGCAACGAGTGTGGAAGGGAAAGGGACAACGATCTTCTTCACCCTTCCTTATGACCAGAATGCAGAGGATGATTGGTCATGACATATGAAAACATTAAAACCACGATTCTGACAATCCTTGTCCTCCTAAGCGGGATCCTGACATGGAATATCTGGACATACCAGCCAAAGTACGAGATCGTCCCTAGCGAAAAGACCGTTGAGGAAGTAAGCATTGGGATGAAAAAAGAAATCAGGAAAGTCGTGAAGCCACATCAGGTCATTTACCATATTGGCGGGGAACAATATGGAACGATCGATAATGAACATATTGATAACATGATTGCCACGATCTCGAAGTGGAAGTTTTTCGATGTCAATAAATATCCGGGACGCATAGCGGATTTCAATGAAAAACTTGTCTCAGGGTCCAATACGGAGATCATTTTCCCGGATGAAGTCCCGATCGATCTTTTTAAGCGAGTCTTGAATATCGACGAAAAGGATTTGCCGAAGTTTGATTTTGACCGGATCATCATCCATGCTGAAACCCAGGAAAAACAGGATGGCATCATTTATTTCTACTCGCAGCAAAACCAGCAGATCTTTGAAAGCAATGTCAATCCAACTTTCATCAATCAATTTGCAGAAAAATTTTACAAGCGGGCAGGAAAGCTAACTCCATATTTCCTTTATTCCTTATCAGACACCAAGCGGATTTATTTGCCAGCCGGCGAAACGGAAATGATGAAATACACGTATTATCGTATCCCCTTGGAAATGGAGCAATTCAAGGAAGCCCTGTTCAATGATCCAAGCTTTGTGCAGCGGAACATCATGGCAGACAGGGAGGAATACATGGATGATTACAGCAAGATGACCTTCGATAGGACGACGAAGATGATTTCATATGTTAATCCAATCCGTTACAATGATTCAGTGATTGGCACAAGCAACGTGCTGCAAAAGAGCATCGAATTCATCAACAGCCATGGGGGATGGACGGATGCATACCGATACGTCTATAAAGATGATTTTAACCAGAAGGTGCGGTTCCGGCTCTACAGCAAGGAAGGCTATCCAGTATTCAACTCCATAGGGATGTCGGAAATCCACCAGCAATGGACACAATCGCAAATCAGCAGATATATACGTCCAGGTTTCCAACTGGAGCTGCAGTTGAAACAGGATATGGAAACGGAAAAACTTCCTTCCGGTTATGAGGCCCTGAAAATGCTGGAGGCAAAGAAAAACTTCAAGCCGGAGCTGCTCGGCAATTTGATGCTGGGATATTATATGAGGGAAATACCAACAGATGAAAGGCTGATCTCGTTGGAACCGGGATGGTTTTATCTATATAACCAGGAATGGCGGCGGCTGATATCGGAAGAGGAGGCAAGGAATCTTGGATTGGAGCAGAATTAAAACAATCTTTATTTTGACCTTCCTTGTCCTGGACATATACCTTGTGTACCAATTCATGAATACAAGGAGTGCGGCACAGTATGAAATTCCCAAAGAAGCTTCCCTGGAGGAAAAATTGAAAAATGACGATATCCGGTATGAGACGCTTCCCGAAGTGGTAAAGGAACAATACAT
Organism: Bacillus sp. REN3; assembly: GCF_017912555.1. Classification (GTDB taxonomy): domain Bacteria; phylum Bacillota; class Bacilli; order Bacillales; family Cytobacillaceae; genus Mesobacillus. The sequence continues at coordinate 43,746 of NZ_JAERSD010000029.1, forward strand.
CAGCGTAAAGGCGAAGGTGTTCACCGACGAGGATATTAGGAAGGCAAAGGGACAAGCAGCCATCCTTGGGGAAGGGACCTTGCTCCAGGTCGAGCTGGAAGAGCCGTTCACGCTGTCGAGCAGTTTTAAACCATCGGAAGTCAGCCCGTATGTAAAGGGAAATATCTTTTCAGGCGAACAATACGATTTCTGGAAAAAGGATGATGAAGAACGGACACTTACCTATTACCAGAAGCATAAAGGCAAAACGTTCTATTACAATAACAGCGCGAAGCTGACGCTTTATTTCAATGAAAAAAATGAAGTGACTTCCTATCAGCAAACCTACTTGGAGGTCATGGATGAAATCAGCGAGCAAGAGGAAGTCCTGCCGCCATTGCGGGCACTTGAAAACCTCTATAAAAAGGGTCTGCTCAAGCCGAAAAGCAAGATCACGAAAGTGGAGCTTGGCTACTCGACCCTTGTGCAGCTGACGGCTTCCCATGTCCTGACCCCGACATGGAGGATTGTCGTCGACGGCAAAGAAAATCTCTTTGTCCATGCATTTGACGGACGGGTCATCCCATTGACAGAAAATGAGACTAACCTAACGGAGTGAAGAGATATGACATTGCATTTTAGTGTTCTCGCCAGCGGGAGTACGGGAAATGCGATCTTTGTGGAGACGGAGGACCAATCGTTTTTGGTCGATGCCGGCTTGAGCGGGAAACAGATGGAAGCTTTGTTCAAGGGCATCGGCCGCGAGATGAAAGACCTTTCGGGGATATTCGTGACGCATGAACACAGCGACCATATCAAAGGCCTCGGGATCGTTGCGAGGAGGTACAAGCTGCCGATCTACGCGAATGAAAAAACGTGGAAAGCGATGGACGGTTTGATTGGGGAAGTCCCTCTTGACCAGAAGTTCAGCTTTGATATGGAAACCGTGAAATCGTTCGGCGGCCTTGATATCGAGTCTTTTGGTGTTTCGCATGACGCTGCCGAACCGATGTTTTACGTATTCCACAAGGATGGCAAGAAACTAGCCCTGATTACCGATACAGGCTATGTCAGCGACAGGATGAAAGGCATCATCTCCAACGCGGATGCTTATGTATTCGAAAGCAATCATGATGTCCAGATGCTGCGGATGGGACGCTATCCATGGAACGTCAAACGCCGCATCCTGAGCGATTACGGCCATGTATCGAATGAGGATGCCGCCATCGCGATGAGCGAAGTAGCCGGCGACAAGACCAAAAAAATCTATTTGGCGCATTTAAGCCTGGATAATAACATGAAGGAGCTTGCCCGGATGTCCGTTGCCCAGACATTGGAAAGCAGGGGGATCATCGTCGGCGAGCAATTCGACCTGATTGATACAGATCCGAAGACTCCGACAGCGCTGACAGCGATTTAGCAAGTTTACACCAAAAATTCAAATGGGTATTAAAGGAGTAAAGGCATCTGATCGGATTCGCTTTTACTTCTTTTTTTCGGCAAAAATTGTCCAAGCTATAAAAGAAGGGCTTTCGTTTCAGGAAGCCGCTGTTTTGGTAGTATAATGAAAGATAGAAGAATGTGATGGAGTTCAAGGAAAGGGTTGGTAGACATTGGGATATTACGATGAAGATCAAAGCAGGTATCAACCGCAAAAAGGAAGGAAGGGCGGCTTTTTCGCAGCAGGCCTGGCAGGTGCGCTTCTTGGAGGATTGCTTGTGATTTTTTCAATTCCAGCCTTATCGAATTATGACCTGCTTCCGTACGATATCGAGCCGGACAACCAGCCGGTCTCCGTAGAAGACGGGAAAGGAAACGAGGAAAAACAAACGGCAACAAGAAATGTCTCCATCGATGTTTATTCCGGCGTTACAAAGGCGGTGGATAAAGCCGGGGATGCAGTAGTCGGCATCACGAATATCCAAGAGAGGACGGATTTCTGGGGACAATCGCAGTCAGAAGCAGGAGGGACTGGTTCTGGCGTTGTTTACAAAAAAGAAGGCGATAAGGCTTATATTGTGACAAACCACCATGTGGTCGCAAACGCACAGGAGCTTGAAGTCAACTTGAGCGATGGCACGAAAATCCCCGCAAAGCTGCTTGGCAGCGATATATGGACAGACCTTGCCGTACTTGAAGTGCCGGCAGAAAAGATTAAAGTTGTCGCGGAATTCGGCGATTCCGATAAGCTGAAGCCCGGCGAACCGGTCATAGCCATCGGTAATCCGCTTGGCCTCACATTTTCAGGTTCCGTGACGCAGGGAATCATCTCAGGAACGGAGCGCGCGATCCCAGTCGATATCAACCAGGACGGGACACCGGACTGGCAAGCCGAGGTCCTGCAGACTGATGCCGCGATCAATCCAGGGAACAGCGGCGGCGCGCTGATCAATATTGCCGGCCAGGTAGTCGGAATCAACTCCATGAAGATCGCCCAGCAGGAAGTGGAAGGAATCGGATTATCGATCCCAATCAATTCTGCGTCCCCTATTATTGACGACCTCGAAAAGACCGGGGAAGTCCAGCGACCGGTCATGGGTGTAGTATTGGCATCGGTGAGTGAACTGTCACTCTACAACCAGCAGAAAGTGCTGAAGCTTCCAGAGGACGTGAACTATGGAGTAGCGGTCAGGAGCGTCCAGCCTGGTTCGCCAGCAGATAAAGCAGGTTTGCGCGAGCTTGATGTCATTGTCGAGATGGACGGAGAAAAGATCAGCGATGCGGTTGATCTGCGGAAGCATCTGTATAACAAAAAGAAGGTCGGCGAAGAACTCAAAATCAAATATTACCGAAATGGAAAGCTTAAAGAAACAAAGATGACGTTAGCAGGCGAAACCATGTAGGTGCCAAGAAAGCAGGGAAATCGCTCCCTGCTTTTTGTGTTAAAATGGTCTGTGGATAATTTTTGATTACATTTTGGCAAATGGTACAATAAATAAAAAGAGGCGAAAGGATGAGGGAAAATGGTTTACTGTTGCGAAGAACATGTAGAACTGGCGCTGGATGAAGCGATCGATGAGTTCGAAGTCGCCCCGGAATTAATCAAGCTTGACGATGTGGACAAGTCAGGGTTTGCTTGTGGATACTGTGGAAAACCCGCTGCATATATTGTAGCGAACGGATGATCTCCCACTAAATGTGGATTGCGATGTGAATATGTGGATAACTTCTGTGGGTATCTTGTTTGTAAACTGTTCGTAAATTGTTTGTAAAGTGGGGATGACTGTGAATATCTCGATCGTGACGGTTGGAAAACTAAAAGAAAAATACCTCAAGCAAGGAATAGAAGAATACCTGAAACGGCTCGGCAGCTATGCAAAAGTGGAAGTGATCGAGGTAGCAGACGAAAAAGCCCCAGAGGAACTGAGCGAAACGGAAATGGTCCAGGTCAAGCAAAAGGAGGGCGAGCGCATCCTTGCCAAGATCAGCCCAGATGCGCACGTCATCGCCCTCGCCATCAACGGCAAACAAAAATCCTCCGAAGAACTCGCCGACACCCTCGACAAACTCGCCACCTACGGCAAAAGCAAAATCGCCTTCATCATCGGCGGCTCCCTCGGCCTCAGCAACGAAGTCCTCAAGCGCGCTGACGACCAGCTCAGCTTTTCAAAGATGACCTTTCCCCATCAGCTGATGAGGCTGATTTTGGTGGAGCAGGTGTATAGGGCTTTCAGGATAAATCGGGGTGAACCGTACCATAAATAAAGGTAAACTATTAAGGGACTCAAGCATGTCCCTTTTATATTTACCGTATAATATGGAGCTTGTTGACCAGGTATCTAGCTGCTGCTCAAGGTCTGGATAAATCTTTTGCAACAATTCGTAGCTGTCGGCCATAGCATCGATGGTGAAATCAAAGAAAAGGTTAATTTTTGTAATATGACGACCTATCCCACGCGGTGCTTCTATGCTTATCTGAATGTGATACTACGTCAAGAAAATAGACACAGATTTTTCTACCGCGCTTTCGCTTGGTGGCCTTCATAAAAAAGTTTAAATTAAGTGCGGTTTAAACTTTTTTATAAAGTTAAAATCAGGCCGCAGGACATCCGTTCATTTGTTCAAATTCATTCGGCGTATGATAGCCCAAAGTCGAATGGATCCTCTTAGAATTGTAGAAAAACTCAATGTACTCAAACAATGATTTTTTGGCATCTTCCCTAGAAATATACTTAGTCTGATAAACGAGCTCATGCTTAAGAATGCCGTGAAAAGACTCGATACAAGCATTGTCATAACAGTTCCCTTTTCGGCTCATGCTTCCTACCATATCGTACTTTTTCAATAATGCTTGATACTCTAAGGAGGCATATTGGACTCCCCGGTCAGAGTGGTGAACGACTCCTTTCCCTGGCTTTTGACGCTTGTACGCCATCTTTAACGCTGAGAGGACCAGCTCCTTTGTCATGGTCTTATCCATCGCCCAGCCCACTATTTTACGAGAATATAAGCCCATTACGGTCGCCAAATACAACCAGCCCTCATTGGTCGGAATATAGGTGATATCCGTTACTCATAACTGGTTTGGCCTGCTTGCTTTAAATTGACGATTCAAGACGTTTTCACTTACTGGATGCTGGTTCGAGTTCGTCGTTGCCTTGTATTTCTTGACCGTACAAGACTTCCATTGGTTCTTCGTCATAATGCGGGAGACCGT
>NZ_JAERSD010000002.1:0-18386 GCF_017912555.1 Bacillus sp. REN3
TTCGCCCACGCACGAAGGAAATGCATTAGCATTTTCGAGGAGTCAGTCCCTTCCGTTCCAATCACCTCTTTAAAAAACAACATTCAGCTTTAACACAGCCTTTTATAAAGATCGGGGATTAGCCTCTATATATCCTCTTCCAGAGCTTCCTTCAGCATCTCTGTAAATCTCTCTTCCCGTTTTTCGGAATCCAGGAACCTGCTATCCGCAATGGCTGCAAGGAGCTGCTTTTTCTTTCTTTCCCCCTTCACTTCAGCTAAAATCGTTGTGCGGCAAGCCGCAAGGAATTCAAGGTAGTTCTCATACCGTTCATCGAAGAGTTCTTCCAACTGGCCGCGGATTTTCTTTGCAAGCATCGGACTCGCCCCTGATGTGGAGATGGCAATCGACAGCTTTCCTCTTTTGAGTACAGAGGGCACCTGGAAATCGGATAGCTCCGGATCGTCGGCGATATTGAACAGTTGGCCCAGAGCTGCGCTTTCTTTCACGGCAAGATTGACGTCCCTGCTGTCCGTCGCGGCCATGACAAGAAATGCCCCCTTAATGTCATCAGGGGAAAATGGTTTTTGAAGCCAGGATAAACGCCCTGCCTCAGACAGCTTCAGCAAGCAAGCCGTCAGTTGCGGGCTCACCACCGTCACATCAGCCCCTTCCTCCAGCAGGCCGGAGATTTTGCGTTCCGCTACCCTGCCGCCGCCGACAACAACCGCTTTCCGGCCATTCAAATCTAGATTGATCGTGTACAAGACGCCTCCTCCTTTCAAAGAATCCCAGCTTCCACTGCCCTATTGACCAGCAATTCCTGCAGCCGGCCGTCAAAGCCGACCGGTTCGCAGACGATTACTTCGTTCCGGGGATTCAGCCTGGAGATTTCCTGTGCATTTTCTTCCATTTTAACAGCAAAACCGCCAGTGAACAGCAGATATGGGAGCAGATAAACCTTTCTTACCTGGCTGCTTAACAGCTGGCTGCATTTCCCGGCGTAAAAAGGGGATGTCGTGATATAAGCCGTCTCCACTCGGGCTGCTGTCTTCCGGCGCATTATGCCGGCCAATGTCTCAAATTCCACAGCTGCCTGCGGATCACGGCTTCCATGGCCGACAAGCAGGATTGCCTCGTCACGGCTGCCGGTATACCCTTTACTCCGCAAGCGCTCCTCGATGATATCCACCATGATGCCATTGATCCCGAGTGGCTTTCCGTAGAGAATTCCAATCCCCGGGTGCTTTTGCTGTGCTTTTTCAAGAATTTGCGGAATATCGAGGTTCGCATGGATGCCAGGAAGCAACAAAACGGGAATGACAAAGATTTCTGTTGCGCCCCTCCTTATGCAGTTCTCGACTGCCTCCATTACAGTGGGCCTGGCGTTTTCCAGGAAACCGTACACTACAATTGGCAGAGGCGTCCGGTCAAGAACCTGTCTGATGAAAGTGATAAATTGCTTGTTCCCTTCATCCGTCCTGCTTCCGTGGCTGATGAATACAGCAGCTTTCATCTTAACTGTCCCTCCTGTCCCATGTTCAGATTGCTGGCAATTCCAGCTTCTTTTCCTTTAGGTGATCGATTACCGCCGCATTCGTTGGCGCCTTGATGACAGAATCGGTCTGCAATCCAAAGGCTTCAGCTGCCCATGCCGTTTGTTCGCCCATGCAGATGACTTCCGCTTTAGTAAGGAGCTGTTGCGGAACGCGCTCCTTGAGGACACCTTCCTCAATCAAAGTCTTCGCCGCCCTGCTGCTTGGCACAATCACGGTATTGATTGAAGCCTCTTCCAGCATCCGTTCAAAAATCGGGATGAATTGTTCGTCAATGACTGTCCTCGAGGTCACGAACCGATCGGCATCCTTAGAAAAAATCCCAGAGTCGCTGTCACCGACGATCAGCAGTTTTCCTGCTAGAGGCATGCACTGTTCCAATTGAGCGGATAAGCCTTTCTCGTTCAGGGCACGAACTGATTTTACAGAGCATCCATACAGGTCGGCTCTGATTTTCCTGATATCGATCCCTACCTGGAAGGCACTTTTGAAAAAGTCATCGACACATTCAGGAGAAGTGAAAAGGATTGCTTCGTATTCCGATATGGAATCCAATACTTCTAAATTAGCAGGTACCCTGACCTTTTTCCACTTGGGATATTCGATCACATCCGCCCCTTGCTCGGTCAGTTCCATCGCTAGTTTGCTAGGGGTTGTTCCAGTCCTCGCCAATAAGATCTGCTTGCCGAAAAGCGGCTTTTTCTCGAACCAGTCCAATTTTCTTCGCAGGGAAATGATATCGCCAACAAGTGTGATCGCAGGGTTTGTGAAGTTTTCTTTCCTGGCTTTTTCTGCTATGTCAGCCAATGTGCCTTCAAGCGTTTTCTGGCGCGAGAATGTGCCCCATTGTATTAGGATCACCGGCGTTTCCGATGGTTTGCCATGTTTGACCAAATTGTTACAAATATACGGAAGATTGGAAATGCCCATATAAAAAGCAATGGTATCAATCCCCCTTGCAAGTCCCTTCCAGTCCAGCTTTGGCTGGCCATCCGCCGATTTATCATGGGCAGTAACAACCGCGAACGACTCACCGAACTCCCGGTGGGTAACTGGGATGCCTGCATAGAGAGGAGCGGCGATCCCAGAAGTGATGCCAGGAACAATTTCGAAGGAAAGCCCATTTCCAGCCAATGCAGCTGCTTCTTCGCCGACCCGCCCGAATACCCCCGGGTCGCCGCCTTTCAGCCGAACAACAAGTTTGCCTTCAAGCACTTTCTCCACAAGAAGGTCATTGATCATTTCCTGGCGGAGGACATGGCGATCCGGAAGCTTACCGCAGTAGATGAGTTCGCAATTTTCCGCAGCAAACTCAAGCAGCTTTGGGTTGGCAAGGCGATCATATAAAATGACTTCCGCCTTCTTGATTGCCTCCATCCCTTTAACCGTGATCAATTGAACATCCCCGGGCCCCGCCCCGACCAAACATGCTTTTCCTTTTTTCATTGTGCTGACATCCTTTCGCATTAAGAAAATTCCCAAGGATTATGAAATCAAATACACTACATCATTCTCGACTTCGACTCGATACGTTTTTACTTCACCAGTATCCGGCGCCTGAACTTTTCCATCCTCCAGGGATATTTTCAAGTCATAAACCGGACAGTAAATGAAGGGGCCGCTGACAAGCGCATCAGCTAGTGTCCCTCCTTTCCAGTGCGGGCTGCGATTCTCTACGGCTTTCACCTCCCCGGTTGTTAGGCGGAACAAAACGATTTCATCTCCATTGACGGCGATTGCCTGCCCTGCCCGTTCAGGCAGGGAGCTGTAATCTGTAATCTTGACCTTTACCATTGTTTTTCCCATTTCCATCCACCTCCCTATTCGATTGTCACTTTTCGCCTTTGGTAGTATTTTTCTTTGATTGCTTCGTTCTCAATTGCTTCCTGCCATGGCTCGTGATATCTCTCAAGTGTCTTTTCAAGCCGTTTGTTCAGCTCTTTTCTTGTTTCGCTATCATCCAAAACTGCTCTAACGTTCTCAAGTCCCATCCGTTCCAGCCAAGGAGCTGTCCGTTCAAGGTAGGAAGCCGTTTCACGATAATATTGGAGGTAGGCTCCAGTTATTTCGATTGCTTCTTCCTTCGTTTTTACAGTGATCAGCAAGTCTGCAGCTCTTAAATCCGTGCCGCCATTTCCGCCGACATAGATTTCCCAGCCGCCATCGACACCGACAAAGCCGATATCCTTGATTCCGGATTCAGCACAGTTTCTTGGGCAGGCTGACACGCCCATCTTTACTTTATGCGGCGTATCGAGTCGTTCGAATTTCTTCTCAAGTTCAATTCCAAGACCCATCGAATCCTGGGTGCCGAAACGGCAGAATTTCGCGCCAACACAAGTTTTGACTGTACGCAACGTTTTTCCGTATGCATATCCGGACGGCATTCCAAGATCTTCCCACATCGCCGGCAAATCATCTTTTTTTACTCCGAAAAGGCCGATCCGCTGTCCGCCAGTAAGTTTGACGAGCGGCACATCATATTTTTCAGCCACCTCGGCAATCTTCTTCAGGTCTGCAGCTGTGGTGACACCGCCATACATTCTTGGAACAACGGAATAAGTGCCATCCTTCTGGATGTTGGCATGCATTTTTTCGTTGACAAGCCTTGAATCACGCTCATCCTTATATTCATTGAAGTTGACCATTCCAAGATAGTAGTTTATGGCCGGGCGGCATTTTGAACAGCCTTCCTCTTGTTTCCAGCCAAGGACGTTCATTACTTCCCTGACGTTCGTAAGCCCCTTCGCCCTGATTTCGTCAACCACTTCATCCCTGCTCAAAGTTGTACAGCCGCAGATGGCTGCTTTTTTGGCAGAAGTATCGTACTGGTCGCCGAGCGTATGGGCGAGAATATCGGATATCAGTGTTTTACAGCGGCCGCATGAACGGCCGGCGTTTGTGCAGCCTCCTACTTCATCGACTGTTGTCAGTTCGTTCTGGCGGATTGCTTCGACGATTGTCCCTTTTGAGACACCATTACAGCCACACACCAGTTCATCGTCTGCCATCGCCGCAACATCACTGGCGTCCCCGCTGCAACAGCCGCCCGCTTCAAGAATAGACACGCTTGTCATTCCGCTGACGTCTTCTCTTTTTGTCAGCATCCTGAACAGTCGATTGCTGTCCTTCGTCTCACCGTAAAGGACGATGCCGGTGATCCGGTTGTCCCGGATGACAATTTTTTTGTAGACACCGTCAAATTCGTTATGCACCTTGATGGACTTTGCTTCCGGGTCCTCGCCGATCTCCCCTGCGGAGAACAGGTCGCAGCCAGATACTTTCAGCTGAGTGCCGCAAATGGTGCCTTCATAAGGTTTTGTCTCCGCTCCTGCCAGGTTCGCGGCCAGCACCTTTCCCTGCTCATACAATGGGGCTACAAGCCCATAGACGATTTCCCGATGTTCTGCGCATTCCCCGACAGCGTAAATATGCGGTATGGACGTTTCCATATAATCGTTGACGACAATTCCCCTGTTCACATAAATGCCGCTGTCTTTTGCAAGCTTGACATTCGGCCGGATTCCAACGGCCATGACCACTAGGTCGGCAGCGATTTCAGAACCGTCGGCGAACCGGATGCCGGACACCCGTCCATCACCGAGGATTTCCGCTGTCTGTTTTTCAAGCAGGAAGTTCATCCCCTGTGATTCAAGTTCTTTTCTCAGCATCTCAGAAGCCGTGGCATCCAATTGCCTTTCCATCAAGTAAGGCATAAGATGGACGACGTCCACCTCCATCCCGAGATTCAGCAGGCCTCGCGCTGCCTCCAAACCAAGAAGGCCGCCACCGATGACAACTGCCCTTTTATATTCCTCCGAATCCTTGATCATCATTTCACAATCATGGATGTCACGAAAGCCGACCACACCTTGCTTTTTCGCTCCTGGCACTGGCAAAATAAACGAACTTGAGCCAGTTGCAATGATCAACTCATCATATTCGGTGATCCGCCCTTCACTGGAAATTACTTTCTTGTTCTCTTTGTCTATTTTCACGATTGCTTCCCCGGCATAAAGCTTGATGCCATTGTTTTTATACCAATCCCAGTCATTCATGATGATATCGTCAATTGTTTTGTCACCCTGGAGGACTGTAGATAACATGATCCGATTGTAATTAGGATGCGGTTCACTCCCAAAAATCGTTATCTCGTAAGCATTTGGCTCAAGTTTCAGCAGTTCTTCGATTGTTCTGACTCCTGCCATCCCGTTGCCGGCCATGACCAGTTTTCTCTTTTCCATTTTTTGTTCCTCCCATATAATCTTGCTTTCCATTTGGAAGCAATAGGTATTTTCGGAGTTTGAAAGGTAGATAATATATTCTCTATGTCTAAATTGTAATCCTAGAGGATTCTCCTGTTTGTGAAGTTCGTCACATTTCAGTTAATCATGTTCAGAGTTTCACAAATACGTCAAATTAACAAATCCAGGATTCCCAGTTAGGATGTAATCATTATGGGGTATTCAATAGATTAAAAGACATCTAAAGGAGGAAACAAAACGATGATCATTGTCTACATCAGTTTGGCCGTTATTGCTGCCTCGCTAGTATATTTAGGATTCACCCTATTCAAGACTTTTAAGGAAACCAAACCAGCGATTGAAAAGATGCAGGAATCGGCAACAAGGGTCCAGGCAAAAACGAATGCCATCAAGCAGGAAACAGACAGGCTTACAACTAATCAGCAACAGCTTCTTTCTGATTTCGAAGAGAAGAAAACCGCAGTCAACACATTGGTTTTTTCCGTGAAACAGACACCAGCGATTTTCAAGGGCGCGATCAAAGTGAAACCTGTTGCGGAACTTGAACAAATAGCCAAGGCGCGCATCTGGAATCGTAAGCGGAGGAATACAGCAGCGCAATCACAATACTGAAGGACGATAAAAGAAGGACAGAAACGCCTGAACAGAGAATACGGGCTGTACCAGATCGATCCTTGTACGAAGGACAAACACACGATTAAACACAAAAAGCTTGGGGACTTAAAAGTTTCCCCAAGCTTTTTTTCTAAGGTGATGATCTCGTTATTTATATGCTAATTAAGATATCATTTAACCTGTAATTCGATTTTTCTCCAGGCATTGGAACTACAAAGATAGTATTCCTGAAGCTTCATAGGTACAATCCAGCCAAAAAGATTCCCAGGGCTTCTTCGTAGATCTCATCATATTGCGACAGCGGAAGCGGATTGACGCCAAAGCCTAATTCGACGGTGAATCCTGGACGGCGCCAATCCTGGATGAACCAATCCTTGTAGCCCGCATAGCTCTCAATCGTTTTTACCGGCTGATAGCCGCTGACTCTCGCGAATTCATTGACCATCCTTTCTGATTCAGGTGGTTCAAGGTTCTCAAAGCCCCAATAAATCACTTCACCCTGGGTATGAAAGGCCAGCACCCGAGAAAAATCACGCCGTTTCGTCAGTTCAGCCATCGCAATGGCTTCCGGTTCGGAGAGCGGCTTTTCGCCAGGATAATCCCTAGGCCCTGGCTTGGCCGGATTGCGCGCTTTTTCAAGCTCCCATTCCGCAGGGAATTGGTCATTCAGGTCAACCCCGCGGATATTCGCTTTCCACCCTGAAAAATCCAGGCTGCCTTTATTCAGTTCTACCACCTTTGACTTCCATGGCTCAGCATCAGGAGGACCATTCAACACCAAGTCTACCCCGTCTGGATTGACCATCGGCACGATCGACAAGGTCGTTTGCGTATAATAGCTGGACATCGGCAAACCGCGAATGGCTGTATTATTTGTCAAGGCAAGCAAATAATCATTCAGAAAGGTCATGATGACTGGGGTTGTGATCCATTCCTGGGCATGGAACGAACCGTTATAATGCACTCGCTTCGGCCCAGCCCCTATCAAAGCTTCTGGAATCGTCTTTCCCAGTACGGATTTCCCAATGGACGGCACTTTCATGAATGGGTAGACACTCTGCAGCCTCCTCAAGTCGTTCATCACGGAGGCGTAGTCGTACTTCTTTTTGCCCTCGACAATCCTCCAGGTAACCCTTAACGGCACCTTGATCATTTGGCCGATATACAGCGCATTCGGATTGATGTTCCTGTTCGCCAGCAGCAAGGCATCGACAGGCAAGTTCCGGCTGCGCGCAATGTTCCATAATGTATCGCCTGCCCGGATCCGGTAATCGACCGCCGCAAAGCCTGGAATCCTTACTCTTTGGCCAACCTGCAGGCGATCCGGGCTCAAATCCCGGTTTGAGTCGAGGATCAGCTTCAGAGAAACTGTAAAGAGATTGCTATAGTACCAGAAGGAATCTCCCTGCCTCACATATATATCCACCAAGCTCCCCCTCTCTTTTGAAAAAGCAGCGTCTATATATGTGTATGTGCCTGACTTTAAAAACTGGCAGATAAATTTCAAATTGGCAAGAAAATAGAAAAGGGACAGAGAAGCCCTGCCTTCTTCAAACTCGACTGCTATCCATTCGGCCATTTATGAACCGTATGATTTTTAAAAGCGTATGGAATGGCATGATTCCTGGCTGCGGGACCATCAGGATAGCGCTGGCCCTCTATCCCGTCACTCGGTTCCCTTATTCTTTATCCCATCCATAAAAGCGAGGATGGCCATTGTGTAGCTTTCTTCCAGATCAAGCGGGCAGCCAAAGCCTCCCTTTTGCTCAAGCGACGCAAAACCATGCATGATGCTCCGCAATCCCCTGACAGCATGGATGGCCTCTGCTTCATTAAGTACCATTGGGCCGATTGCTTCCCTGACTAATTCCACGATTTGTTCCCCTACTGTAAAAGTCTCCTGATCTCCCGGACCGGGGGCAGATAAAGCTGCTTCATACAAGCCTGGATTTCCCCTCGCAAAAGAAAGGTAGACCTTGCTTAATTGGAGTACTTTTTCCGTTCCAGCCTTTGCCCCGCCAGTTCCTCCTGCCAATTCCCCGTAGAGTTGTTTAAGCGAGAAGCAGGTAAGTTCTCTTTTTAAATCAGCCAATCCGTCAAAATGATTGTACAAGGATGGGGGCTTGATCTTCAGTTTTTTAGCGAGAAGGGATAACGGAAGATTCAGGGTTCCATATTCATTCGCCAGCTCTGCCGCCGCTTTCATGATCACTTCTTTGGTCAAAGCTACGTGTGGTCTTGGTGACAATTTTGATTCGCTCCGTTTCCTGTTACTTCATCAGCCTTTCTTCCGCTTTCTTGATCGCTTCGTTTATTTTTCCAGAAGGGGATGAAAGCAGATCGCCGTGCCCTACTGCCAGAAGGCTTGGCATCAAACCATTGATTTTCCTCGCGCTTTGAACCGCAGCCTCCAGGTTCCACGTGGCCATCGCCGGGAACGGGAACGAGGGAATCGTTACTCCAGAGACAGCAATCCCCCCTCTTGTCTGGAAGGCATCTCCAGCAATCACAGCATTGGAGCGCTCATCAAGGAGGGCAATCGAGCCTGGTGTGTGGCCGGGCGCAGCTATGGCAAGCAACGAACCAATCCTATCCCCTTCTTTTAAAAGAAAATCAGGCTTCGTCTTGATTTTTTTCGGTATCCCCCCGCGGATGGGAGTCTGGGGCTCTGTAGGGGCAAGGGATCGATCGCCAGCCAAAAGCCGCGCCTCACGGCTTGAGACATAAACAGGGACATCCCACTTATCCTTCAGTCCGTCAAGTGCCCCCACATGGTCGTTATGGGCATGCGTCAGGATGATTTTCCTGACTTCTTTGCCTATTTCCGCTGCAGCTTTCATGATAGCGGCAACACTGTTTGGCAAAGCCGCATCTATCAAAGTAAGGCCCTCTTCCTCTTCGACAAAATAGCAGTTAATCGGGAAAAAACGAGGCATGAACGTCAACTGATAGAGATTCCCTTCCTTCCTCATTCGCATATTATTCCCCCTCCATAAAACTAACACCATTAGTTTTAATGTAACGAATGACACTCGTTTTGGCAAACTCTTTTTCAGATCGCGCCTCCCCAACAGCGGAGGTGGCTGGATACGACCGACAAAGGAGCACAGCAGTCGTGTCCTAGCCAGAAATAGTTCACGGAAAGGAAGCGATTCATCAACAAAGAAAAAAGGAACCGCTTCAGGCAGCTCCCTTCCCCCGGATCATAGTACCTTGCTCAAGAAGGATTTCGTCCGCTCGTGCTGCGGGAACTCGAACAACTCTTTGGGCACGTTCTCTTCGATAACCTGCCCCCCATCCATAAAAATGACCCGGTCGCCCACTTCTCTTGCGAAGCCCATTTCATGGGTTACAATGACCATCGTCATCCCTTCGCCCGCAAGCTGCCTGATGACCTCGAGCACTTCCCCGACCATTTCTGGATCAAGCGCTGATGTCGGTTCATCAAACAGCATGATTTTCGGTTCCATCGCAAGTGCCCTGGCAATGGCCACCCGCTGTTTTTGCCCTCCAGAGAGCGATGCTGGGTAAGCCTCCGCCTTCTCCACGAGCCCTACCTTCTTCAAAAGTTCCATTCCTTTGGCCCTCGCTTTTTCCGGTTCGATTTTCCTGACCTTCAATGGTGCTAGCATAATGTTTTCGAGTACCGTTTTATGGGGAAAAAGGTTGAAATGCTGAAAGACCATCCCTACTTCCTCGCGCACTTTATTGATATCCGTCCCCTTGTCAGTGATATCCTTCCCTTCAATCAGCACATGGCCGCCCGTGATTGTCTCAAGCAGATTGATACAGCGGAGGAAAGTTGATTTCCCGGATCCAGATGGTCCGATGACCACTACGACCTCCCGGGGAGCAACAACGACATTGATCCCATTCAGTACCTTGTGGGCACCAAAGGACTTCTGCAGATTGGCAACTTTGATCATTCTGTTTCCAGCCTTCTTTCCAGACGATTTAGCAAAAAGCTTAGCGACAGTGTCAATAAAAGATAAATGAATGCTGCAGTAAGATACGGCTCCCAAACCCGATAATACTGCCCTGCCATCGACCTGCCCCAGTACATGATCTCAGGGGTGGCAATGACAGCTGCCAATGATGACTCTTTGATGAGCACGATGAATTCATTCCCAAGCGGCGGGATCATCCGTTTAAAAGCCTGGGGCAGGATCACATATCCCATGGCCCTGACGTGGCTCATCCCAAGTGACCTTGCTGCTTCCATTTGACCACGGTCAATCGACTGGATGCCTGCGCGGAAAATTTCGGCAATATACGCGGCAGCATTCAATGAAAGTGCGATGATCGTTGCGACAATTCCATTCGTTTCGCCAAGTAACAAAGGGACAACCCCAAAGTGAACCAGGAGGATCTGGACAAACAAAGGGGTTCCCCGGAAAAAGGTAATATACCAGGAAAACGGCAGTGCCAGCCATTTGCGGCGCTGCATTTTGCCTAAACCGATGAACAGTCCGAGGATTGTCCCGATTGCGATTCCTGCTAGTGAAAGCGCTACGGTGACAAGGGTTCCTTTAGCCAGGTAAGGGGAGTATTCAAGAATGATATCCAAGCGAAAATCCATGGCTTGCCTCCTTTTATTCCGTTGCTTTTGCAAAAAAATAGCGTAACAGCACGTTACGCAATTCACAGAAAGTCGTTATTGTGACGCTTCCTGCTCTGCCTTCAACTTTTCCATGTCAGGCTTTGTACCGAACCAGTCCTCGTGAATTCTTTCATAGGTGCCATTCTCGATGATTTTCCTGATTGCCTGATCGAATTCTTTCTTCAGTTCACTCCCTTTTGGGAAAAGAATGCCGTAAAACTCAGAATCGAAGCTTGTACTGTCCTCAATGACCTTCAATTTCTCATTTGGATTGTTCTTTGCGTATACCTCGACGACACCATTATCAGCTACAACAGCATCCGCTCCGCCGCTCATCATCTCCATGATCGCAAGGTTGTTGTTGTCGAACTTCTTGATATCCTTATTGTTCTTTCCGAGCAGCTTATCGACTGCTGCCTGCCCTGTCGTCCCATTCTGGACGGCCACCTTTTTCCCCTTCAGGTCGGCTGCGCTTTCCACATCGCTGTCTTCGCGGACTAATATCTTATTGGTCGACAGGAAGTACGGAAGCGAGAAGTCATAGGTTTGCTTCCTTTCATCATCGATCGAGATCGATGAAACCGCCAAGTCCGCCCGCTTGCTCTTGATTTCCACGAAAATCGGATCCCAGCCAACATGCTCGAATTTCAATTCATAGCCGGCCTCTTTTGCGGCAGCCTTAAGGAAATCAATATCGAAGCCGACTATTTTGTCCCCTTCCTGGTATTCAAAAGGGGCATAGGCAGCATCTGTCACCACCCTCAGTTCCTTTTTCACCTTACCTCCATCGACGCCATTTGCTTCTTTTGTTTCGGTTGTCCCGCATGCCGCCATCAGCAGGACGCCAAGCGAAATCACCAAAATTGCGAAAATTCTCCTTTTCTGCTTCAATTTCATACTCCCTTTCTTTTTCGATTTCATAGTGAAAAGTTCATTAACATTTAATAATTTATATGTAAAAGAGAATGCTTGTATTACTGAATAAAACCAAAGGCTAGAGGATTCAAAGGGGATCCGGCGCCACTAAGTTGAAAAATCAGCGTACTATTTTCAGACATAAGACATACTTATCGTTATTAATCAATTAAATAAAATTTACTTATCCTAAATAGCTGGCTAGAATGAGGGAAGAGGAGGGATATTGTATGGAATTCAAATACAAAGGCATCGACCATATCCAGCTGGCTGCCCCTAAAGGCTGCGAAGAAAAAGCCCGGGCGTTTTTTGGAGAAATATTAGGGTATGAAGAAATCGAAAAGCCAGAAGAATTGAAAAAACGGGGCGGAGTTTGGTTTAGATATGGAGCCTGCCAGATTCATATTGGAGTTGAAGATCCATTCACGCCAGCCCGGAAGGCGCACCCTGCTTTTGAGGTGGAAAACCTGGAAAAGTTAATGAAGCATTTGGCACTGTCAGGAGTGGACTACATGAAAGACAGCAACCTGCCTGGGGCGAATAGAATCTATGTATATGACCCTTTTGGCAACAGGATCGAATTCCTTGAATGGATATAAAAGAGCGATAGTCCCCTAGCAGACCCCTTTGGTTTTCAATTCCACTAATTTCTGGTATAATGAAGTTTAGCTTTGCGAAATATTCGCATCAAGAAAGAAGTGGTAAATGGAATGACACAACAGCAGCAAGCTGCTAAACGGAATTTAGTGATCATGTGGTTTGCGAACTTCTTCATTGCCGGCAGTATGACGATGGTAATGCCTTTTATTTCTTTATATATAGAAACGTTTGGCCACTTCTCTGAGCAATATGTCCAGAATTGGTCGGGCCTTACATTCGGGATCACATTCGTGACAGCCTTCCTCTTCTCTCCAGTCATCGGACGGATGGGGGATCGGTTCGGGCGGAAGAGGATCCTTATTTTCTTGGGGCTAGGTATGGGTTTGTCGATTTTCCTGCTTGGCTTCGCAAGTACGGTATGGGAATTGTTTTTACTGAGAATGTTCATGGGCTTGTTTTCAGGCTTCATCCCTGTTTCCCAGGCGATGATTTCCACGCAGACGCCTAAGGAGAGAGCCGGCCGGGTGCTTGGCACATTGCAGACCGGCAGCATCACAGGTTCCTTGCTTGGACCGATGATTGGCGGTGTCCTGGCAGATTCATTAGGTTATGGACACACCTTCCAATCCACCTCCGTCTTTATCATCGTTTCCGCGGTCCTTGTATTCTTCGTTAAGGAACAAAGGGTTGACATCAAGAAGGATACGAAGACAAATTACAGTCGGAAAGAAGTCCTTCAGCATATTTTCAAGAACCCGATCATGGTCAATGTTTTGTTGATGTCCATGCTGGTCCAGGTTGCCCATTTCAGCATCCAGCCAATCCTGTCGCTCTATGTTGGCCATCTGCACGGGAACGAAAACTTGGCATTCTTCTCTGGCATTGCCTTCTCGGCAGCTGGGCTGGGAAATTTGCTGATGGCAAGGAGATGGGGGCAAATCGCTGATAGAATCGGTTATGTGAAAATCCTGGTCATCCTTCTGTTCCTGTCAGGAATCGTTTACCTACCAGGCGGGTTCGTCGATAATATCTGGGAGCTCGTGCTGATCCGTTTCTTCCTCGGCATCACCATTGGCGGCATCATCCCGGTCAGGGTTGCCTATATCCGCCAGGAAGCACCTGTTGCCATGCAGGGAGAGGTCCTGGGTTATAATACAAGTCTGCGTTTTCTCGGGAATATCATCGGCCCATTCCTGGGCGGCTTCCTCTCAGGCTTTTACGGTTTCACATCCGTGTTTATCGTAACGAGCGGATTATTGCTCCTGAGCGGGCTGATCCTTTATGGTTCCATGCAGCGTAACCCGGAGTTCGTGAAAGACACATTTTAAGAAATAATGGATACTGGACTGCCAGCATCCTCTTATATTTAATGAAACCAGCCGGCTGGTCACCTGACCGCCGGCTGGTTTTTTGTTTCATTCGCCTCTTCCTGCTGCTGTCATCCATTCTAACTGTCGAAGCTTCACTTCGTATAACTTCAGCGGATCCCGATACAATTCAGGGCGAACTCGAATTTTATCAAGCTCATTCTTACTGTAAGCAATTTCGGACTTCGTATCCTCAACTGCCTTCTCAAGGTCAATATAAGGCTGTTTGAAGAATAAGTTGACATCCCGTTCAATTGATCTTTCAAAAATCTCGAATTGCTGAAGGAACTTTTCTGCGACCGATACCGCGATTCCATAATAGTCCTCTGTCTCAAGATACGTTTTATAGCGATTGTATAGCATCGCGTGGTTTTGCGGCAGAACTCCCAGAAGCTTGCCGGCACTCTTAAGGAAAAACTGCTGTGGAGTTGAGCGGTTCAGGATGTTGACTTCGTCGTGATGGTATCCGTTGGTCATCCTGTCCGCATCCCTGCGCCAGTCATCAAGGACCCTGAAGTCGCATTCCAAATTAAGTCTTTCTTCCCCGTACATGGAATTGAAGCCCTCTCCCATCTCGTCTAGGTAAGATTGGCTTTGTCCGAACTCTTCTTTTGAATGTTCCACCCATTTTTGGAGCGAATCATGGAACTTCGGCAGGATTGTCCCGCCGATATATTCCCTGATCCGTTTATTCATTTCCTCATTCATTTCAACATGCAGATTCCCAAAATCACTTTCTTCTGTAACCAGTCCGGAACAGCTTCTAAGCATTTCGGGGATTTTTTCAATCATTTCTGAACGGATCTCATCCTTGACCTTACGGAAGGATTTGAGGATCGAACGTGTTTTTTCCTCTTCCAGGTCGCCTAGCTGGTTGATAGCCCCATTAAGCTTGGAAACCATTTCTTCATTCCAGCTGATCGATTCCATATGGTTACTCTCAATCTCTATCCGCCTGCCAAGCAGATAGGTGATTGCCTGCCGCACAAAGAATTGTAGCTTGGCAGTCCGCTCTTCTTCTGCACTGGATGGATTTCCATTTGCTTTGATAAAATCCGAGAATTCCTTTAGCTGGGACTGATGATCGTAGTTTGCCGAAAAAGCGATCATTTTTGCTTCAGGATAATATTGGCTTATTTCAGCCCACGTATTGTCGAATAAATCGATTGCTTCCTGCTTGCTATATACGACATCGATCTTGTTCAACAGGAAATGGATCTGCAGGTCAGGAAACAGTTCGGATATTTTCGACAGGATCTCTCTTTCTTTTTCAGAGAATGGATCGTTCGCATTCAGGACAAACAGCAGACTGTCCGCAAACCTCAAGTAGTGGAACAGCGGATGTTTGTCGTAATTATTGCGGTTGATTCCCGGCGTATCGATCATAGCGAGCTGATGCTGCTTCAGAAATGGGAACGGAGCCTTTACATCGATAACTGCCTCATCATCGCGCGTCTTGCGGGCGGTACCAGCCGCTTCCTGGAAGTCTTCAACATCGGTAATCTTATAGACTTCCATATCGGTAATCTCTTGGATTTCAGTGTCTTCGCTGTGCATGAAGCGGATAACTGCTTCGGTCGGGGATACAGCCAGTTCTTCACCGATGACAGTGTTAATGAACGATGATTTGCCGTTCCCGGAAAGGCCAGCGACCAGGAGATTGTGGACATCGGGTCCATCCAATTCCTGCACCATCCATTTGATCCGGTTCCCAACTTCAACTTCATGCTCCTCCGCCCACTTGATGATGGAGGCGAAAAGCTCCATGCTATCATCGTATCCATTGTGGTATTCATTTGAATGCAGGATCAACGTTTCAGCATCATGGATAGCTGCCGGGCTGATCGAGGATGGGAATACCTCATTCCAGGCAATAATCGAAGAAGCGGAAACAAGGCGATCATCATTCGAAGTGATCTTCAGCCAATTCGTCAGCAACTCCGGAATCAACGGCGAAATCTCCTGGATCAAGCGTTCACCATTGATGAGCTCGAAATAAGACTCCTGGTACACCTCAGATAAATCGTTCCAGGAATCCTTCCGATTCCCATCCATGGCACTGAACAGGAGGTTGAAGTCCCGCAGCCAATCCATGTAAACTGAAGTGCCTTTATAGCTGTTCCACAATGAAACAGCAAGTTGCTCAAAACGCCTTCTGTCAACCTGGAACAGAACAGAAAGGGATTCGTTGAAATAGTCAGGCGTAAAGCTTTGAGTATTGCCTTGCTTAACATACTGATTCAAAATATCGAACCATTGAGGCGAACCGGTACGGACTGCTTCATTGACTGCAAGCTCTATAGCGTTTTCCCAGTCATCATGTTCTTCAAAGAAAGCTCTGGCAATTTCCGTCACACCTGGATAATCAGGGTCCAGGGCTACAGCTTCCTTTATAACCGAAACCGCTTTGTCCAACCCTCCCTTTTCTATGTATAGGGATAACAGCTGAAGACCGCTTTCAATCTTCAGAACGTTGCTGTCCGTCTGGATCGACAAGTACAATTCCTCTGCCGATGTATGCAGGCCCAGTTCGAGGAATGCATCGCCCATGTTTTTCTTCGCCCATGGGCCTAGCTCATTCGTGATGTTCTCCCATTTGAAAATCGCTGCCTCATAATCCTTGTTATGAAAATAGACTTCCCCTTGCGCAAACCGGATATAAGCCAAATCAGCCATATCCTTCTCCTGTTCGGCAAGATACAGTTCCCCAAGCACCCGTACAGGGTGGTTCCGTTCCCCGGATTCCATATAAGTCCTGTAATATTCCTTTTTAATCAATTGTTCCTCTAATGTCATATATTCCACCGACCTTATCCTTTATCCAGGGCGATCATGCCCCATCAGAAAAATGAAATCCTAACATTTTCTTTTTCCTCTAACTTCATCCGGTCAAACCTTATCATATTATTCTACCAAACAATCATTCATTCCAGATTTCAGGATTGTTTCAGATAAAATACAACAATTGCAGGCTATGTAACCTTTTTAATAATTAAGCCAATTCATTCCCAGAAAGCCCCGCTATGCAGCACGTTATCCAGACGGATTCCGCCGGCTGTTTCCAGCTGCTTCACCTCCCCTGCCGGATTGATGTGTTGACAAATTGGATCAATTCTTCATTGGCTATTCTTTTTTTTCATCCATATCTTACGAATTCTTTGAGCGTTTTATGGGAGGGAATGAAGTTTGTCACACCGTTAACAGGGCAATATTATTATAATTATGGTAACAGACCTGTGATGGAAGAGGAGATATTATGCTTACATTAAAGATGAAGGGCGTGCCCGTGGAAGAGATAGATTCTGAATATATAAAGAAGAGCGGCGGCAAATACTTTGTGGCCCAGGGAAATAAAAAGCTGGCAACGATTGTCAGCACAGGAGGAGCAAGCGAATTCCAGATTGATCCTTACCTCGATTTAGATGAATTTCAGTTTTTGAGGGATTTAATCCTTGATTCATGCTATGGCAATGAGGGTGCCATCGACGAACGCAACTGCCAGCTTGGATACCTGAAAAATGGTGAACAAGCTTATTTGATCAAGAACTGGGAAGAATGGAAAGCATTTTTAATGAAAGCCAAGTTAAGGACGCTTGAAGGCCAGAATGTGCAGGCATTGAATGAAGCAGGCGAAGAAATGGGTTCCGGCCTTCTGGCCGAATACGAAATCGGCTCAGAAAACCCCTTCCGCATCACCAGCTGTACGCTGATCACCCTGTTCGGAGAAAGAAAGTTCGACAATGAGAATATCTCGATTGTCCCTATGAATCAATTCGGATGATTTTTTCAGGAGAACACAAGGACGGGAACTACTTATAGGGTGGTTCCTTTTTATTTGCTGTAATTAATGAGTTGGTTCAGAAATCATTTTTCCGGGCTATCCTCTTCGCGCTTTGGATACAAGCGGACGGACTTTGTTCCCGTTCACCCTCCACCGCTCGCGATTGGCCTCTGGTCGTTCCCTTTTGGCTCTCTCGGGAACCCGTTTTGTAGCGAAAGACGCCCTTGCGTTACCTTTCGGCTCTTCCGGGAACCCGTTTGGGCGTGAGAGACGCCCTTGCGTTACCTTTTCGCTCTATCGGGAACCCGTTTGGGCGCGAGAAGACCCCTTACGTTACCTTTTCGCTCTTCCGGGAACCCGTTTTGTAGCGAAAGACGCCCTTGCGTTACCTTTCGGCTCTTCCGGGAGCCCGTTTGGGAACGAAAGACGCCCTTGCGTTACCTTTCCGCTCTATCGGGAGCCCGTTTGGGCACGAGAAGACCCTTTGCGTTACCTTTTCACTCTCCTGGGAACCCGTTTGGTCACGAGAAGACCCCTTGCGTTACCTTTCCGCTCTTCCGGGAGCCCGTTTGGGAACGAGAAGACCCCTTACGTTACCTTTTCGCTCTTCCGGGAGCCCGTTTGGGAACGAGAAGACCCCTTGCGTTACCTTTTCGCTCTTCCGGGAGCCCGTTTGGTCACGAGAGACGCTCTTACGTTACCTTTCGG